>PACL01000057.1 GCA_002700095.1 Fulvimarina sp.
TCGGGCCTGGCCCTTGCCGTCATAGCCGAATCGCCGGGTCTTCAGGATGCAGTCGCCGCCGAGATCGAGGAGCGCGTGGCCGAGCTCGTCCGCCGCATCGATCGCCCGCCACTCGGCGGTGGCGACGCCGATGCCGTTGAGAAAGGCCTTCTCGACGACCCGGTCCTGGGAGACCTCGAGGGCTTCGGCGGGGGGCGACAGCTCGGTTCCGCCCATCGCCTTGCGCAGCGGCTCCACCGCGACGTTCTCGAACTCGAAGGTGACGACGTCGGAGATGGCGGCGAGCTGGGCGAGCAGCGCCTCGTCGCCATAGGGGCCGACGATCAGGCGGCTCGCGACCTGGGCGGCCGGGCAGGCGGGATCGGGATCGAGCACGGCCACCTTGTAGCCGAAGCGCGCCGCGGCCATGGCCAGCATGCGGCCGAGCTGGCCGCCGCCGACGATGCCGATGGTGGCGCCGGGGGCGAGCGGGAAGCCGGTCACGATTCGTCCCTCGGCGCTTCTTCCACCGAGGCGGTCTGGGCCTCGCGCCAGGCATCGAGGCGGCCGGCAAGAGCCTCGTCCGACAAGGCGAGGACGGCGGCGGCCAGAAGCGCGGCGTTGACCGCGCCGGCGCGGCCGATGGCGAGGGTTCCGACCGGGATGCCGGCAGGCATCTGGACGATCGACAACAGGCTGTCCTGGCCGGACAGGGCACGGCTCTCGACCGGCACGCCGAACACCGGCAGCGGCGTCATCGCCGCCGTCATGCCGGGCAGGTGGGCGGCGCCGCCGGCGCCGGCAATGATCACCTTGAAGCCCTCGTCCCTCGCCCCTTTGGCGAAGCCGTAGAGCCGCTCCGGCGTCCGGTGGGCCGAGACGATGCGGGCATCAAAGCCAATGCCGAGGCGGTCCAGCGTCTCGGCGGCATGTTTCATCACCGGCCAGTCGGACTGGCTGCCCATGATGATCGCGACGGGTGTCGAAGCCATGCTCAAGCGCTGATGTCCGGAATGATCTGGTCCTCGAGGTCCTGCAGCCTGTCCTTGATGGCGAGCCTCTTCTTCTTCATGCGCTGGACGCGCAGTCGGTCGCAGCCCGTCGCCTCCATCGCACCCACGGCGGCATCGAAGTCAGCGTGCTCCTGACGAAGCCTCGCCACCTCCAGCCTGAGTGCCGCCTGCTCCTGGTCCCCCATCGATTTCCTTTCGAGACATTTCGTCGCGACGCCGTCGAGCGCCCGTGGGAACGCTCTTGCCATACCGTCACAATTTGTAAACCGGGCAATCACATGACGTCCCGGAATCTTGTTTCCACGTTCGACAGTACCAAGCTTTTATGACACGCTCGTCAGGTTTCAGTCACGGCTCAAGTCTGGCGTGCCGGACCCAACTCTCGAAGGGAGATGCCAATGTCCTTGAACACCCACATCACGACGCTGGAGCAGCGCCATAATGCCCTCGACCAGGAGATTACGGCAGCCTTTGCCTCGAAGCCAGCCATGAGCGATGCGGAGATCAGGGAGATGAAGCTCAAGAAGCTTCGGCTGAAAGAGGAGATCGAACGGCTCAGGCGCGACGACGACTGACGGTTTCGAGGTCCAATGCCGGGCGTGGCGACAGGCCACGTCCGGAGTGACGATGAGGGTCCGCAAGGGCCCTATTTTTTTGTCCGGGCCTCAGCCGTCGACCATCTTCCTCAGGACGTATTTCTGGATCTTGCCCGTCGAGGTCTTCGGCACCTCGGCGAAGCGGATCTCCTTGGGACATTTGAACCTTGCGAGCTTCTCCCGGCAATGGGCGATGAGTTCCTCCGCACTCGCCTGCCGGCCGGGCTTCAGTTCGACGAAGGCGAGGGGCACCTCGCCCCATTTGTCGTCGGGCCTCGCGACCACCGCCGCCGTCTGCACGGCCGGATGCTGGTAGAGGGCGTTCTCCACTTCGATGGAGGAGATGTTCTCGCCGCCGGAGATGATGATGTCCTTGGCCCGGTCCTTCAGTTCGATATAGCCGTCCTCGTGGCAGACCCCCAGATCGCCGGAGTGGAACCAGCCGCCACGGAACGCCTCGGCGGTGGCGGCCGGGTTCTTCAGGTAGCCGCGCATGACGATGTTGCCGCGGAACATGACCTCGCCGATGGTCTCGCCGTCCGCCGGCACCCGTTCCATCGTCTCGGCGTCCATGACCGCGAGTTCCTCCAGCGCCGGATAGCGGACGCCCTGACGGGCTTTCCTGGCGGCGCGGCCGGGGCCGTCGAGTTCGTTCCACTCGGCCTTCCAGGCGTTGACGACGGCGGGGCCGTAGGTCTCGGTCAGGCCGTAGAGATGGGTGACGGCGAAGCCGGCATCGGCCATGCCGGCCAGCACCGCCTGGGGCGGCGGCGCCGCGGCGGTGTTGAAGGTGACGGTGTGGCTGAAGTCGCGCTTGTCGCTGTCCTCGGCATTGATCAGCGCTGCCATGACGATCGGCGCGCCGCACAGATGCGTCACGCCGTGCTCGGCGATTGCGTCGTACATCGCCTTCGCCCGCACCCACCTCAGGCACACATGGGTGCCGGCCTGCAGCGCCAGCGTCCAGGGAAAGCACCAGCCGTTGCAGTGGAACATCGGCAGGGTCCACAGATAGACCGGGTGGCCGGTCATCTCGGCGGCGACGATGTTGGCATAGCCCATCAGCGCCGCGCCGCGGTGGTGGTAGACGACGCCCTTGGGATTGCCGGTCGTGCCCGACGTGTAGTTGAGCGAGATCGCGTCCCACTCGTCGCGTGGCATCTGCCAGGCGAAGGCCGGATCGCCCTCGGCGAGAAGCGCCTCGTATTCCAGGCTGCCGATGAAGTCGCCTTTTTTGGCGGGCGCTTCGGCGGGAAAGTTCGGATCGTCGTAGTCGACGACGAGCGGCGAGACGCCGGCCTTTTCGATCGCCTCGGCCATGACGGCGGAGAATTCCCGATCGACGATGACGATTCTCGCCTCGGCATGGTCGAGCTGGAAGGCGATGATGTCGGCGTCGAGCCGGGTGTTGATCGAGAGCAGGACCGCCCCCGCCATCGGCACGCCGTGATGGGCTTCGAGCATCGCCGGTGTGTTGGAGAGCATCACCGCGACGGTCTCGCCGCGCCCGACGCCACGCTGCGACAGCGCCGAGGCGAGCTGGCGCGAGCGGGCGTAGAAGTCGCGGTAGGACCGGCGCAGCGAGCCGTGGACGATGGCGATGCGGTCAGGGTGGATCTCGGCCGCGCGGGACAGGTAACTCAGCGGCGTCAGCGGCTGGTGATTGGCGGCGTTGCGGTCCAGATGCTCGTCGTAGATGCCCATCTTGTCCTCCCGGTTTCGGCGTCGTGTCGGTCTTTGCCGCATCGATCGCACAGGCTGCCCCGTCAGAGAAGCGCCATGCCCCCGTCATAGGCGAGTTTGAGCCCGATCGGCAGCAGCAGCCAGTAGATGATCCGGTAGAAAACCCCCGGCTCGATCCGCTTGACCAGCCAGATGCCGGCGAGCGTCGCCACCGGCGCGAGCGGGGCGAGCACCGCCGAGGTGGCGAGATTTTCGTGGGAGAACTGCCCGAGCAGGAAATACGGCACGAGTTTCATCGCATTGACCGCGGCAAAGAAGACCACCGAGGTGCCGGCGAAGATCGGCGGAGCGATCTTCAGCGGGACCACATAGACCTGAAAGGGTGGGCCGCCGGCATGGCTGACGAAGCTGGAAAAGCCCGCCACCGCGCCCCAGAAAGCGCCCTTCAGTGGCTGTTGCGGCCGCGCCGCCCGGGCCATGCGCTCGCCGGCGAACCAGTTGGCGAAGAACCACAAGGCGAGAAGCCCGATCGTCAGGCGGAAGGCATCTTCGGAGACCGAGGCAGCGGTCAGGTAGCCGGTGAGGACGCCGATTGCGGCGGCGGGGAGCATGGTGAGGACAACGCCGCGGTCGAATCGGCCGCGCCAGGCGGCGAGGCCGATCACGTCCATCACCACGAGGATCGGCAGGAGCACGCCGGCGGCGGTGACGGGATCGACGGCGATCGCCATCAGCGGCACCCCGACGAGTGCGGCGGTGCCGCCGAAGCCGCCCTTCGACAGGCCGATGAGGATCACCGCCGGAACGGCCAGGGCATAAAACAGCGGGTCGGTGATCACGGCAGCGTCGATGTCCTCTTGCCGCACAAGGGGCAGGGCCAGGGGTAGGCCGCCGCCGCGGTTCGGGCAAGGGCCTGGGATCGCATCTCTTCCCGTCTCGCGTGGCCGGTCGGTCGATGCGCAGCACGGGCTTCCGGCTGGGTGTTCCCGCCGCGGGAGGGCCCGCCTGCCGCAATCTTGACGGGCCATCGGCATCCGCCTCGCCGGCTTGCCGCTTCACAGCTGGGCGCGTCTGGGGTATCGACGATCCATCATGAACCTAGATCCGATCCGTTCCCGGCTGGTGCTCGTCACGACGCCGCTCCCCGATGCCGACGCCGAAGCGCGGATGCGCGCAGCCCTGTCCGGCGGCGACGTCGCCTCCGTGCTCATCGATCCGGCCGGCCGCGACGCGGCGGCCTTCCAGCGCTTCGCCGAGATGCTGGTGCCGATCGTCCAGGAGGCGGGCGCGGCGGCGATCGTCGTCGACGACAGCCGCGCCGCCGGCCGGGTCAGGGCCGACGGCCTGCATCTGACGGGCGGCGACCTCGAGGCGCTCGGCGAGGCGGTGTCGAGCTTCCGGCCGAAGATGATCGTCGGCGGCTCGGGCTTCGAGACCCGCCACGACGCACTCGATGCCGGCGAGCGGATGCCCGACTACATCCTGTTCGGCCGCATCGGCGGCGACGCCGATCCCGAGCCCCACAGGAAGAGCCTGGCGCTGGCCGAGTGGTGGGCGCCGATCGTCGAGATCCCCTGCATCCTCCTCGCCGGCAGCGATCTGGCGACGCTGGAGGAAGCCGCGGCGACCGGGTCTGAGTTCGTCGGTTTGTCGCGAGCGGTGTTCGGCGAGGGCGTCGATCCGGCCGCTGCCGTCGCCGCGGCCAACCGGACGTTCGACGAAGTGTTCGAGCGGTTCACCCCATGAGGCGGCCGGCCGATCCGCGCGGCGGGCAGAGGCTTCGGCGCGGCGTTCGCTGCGTCCTGCTGACCGTCGGAGCGCTCATGGTCGCGGCCGGGCTGTCGGCTTCGCTGTCCCCGGTCCTGGCGGCGGAACCTGCAGCCGACACGGCGGCGGCGACGCCCGCAGCCGAGGGTGAGGGCGAGGGCAAGGCCGCGCTATCGGCCGGCCCGGCCGCGAGCCAGCCGAGCAAGGCCGATCTCGCCTATGGCGCCTATCAGCGGGGCTATTACATCACGGCCATAGAGCTGGCCGAGCCGCTGGCCAATCTCGGCGATCCGGCGGCGCAGACGCTGCTTGGCGAAATCTACTCGCGCGGGCTGGGCGTCAAGCGCGACATGAAGGAGGCGGCGCGCTGGTACGAGGCGGCGGCGAAGGCCGGCAAGCCCGAAGCGCAGTTCCGCTACGCGATGATCCTGCTCGAAGGCTCGGCGGTGAGCCGTGACGAGGCGCAGGCGAGGGACCTGATGCAGGCGGCTGCCGACCGCGGCCTGCCGCTCGCCGAATACAATTACGGCCAGATGCTGATCGAGAGCTCGCCCTCGGGCGGCTTCACCGACGCCGCCCGCTACTTCGAGAAGGCGGCGAAGGCCGGCGTGCCCGAGGCGCAATATGCCATGTCGCAGCTCTTCGCCAGCGGCCGCGGCGTCACCGAGGACCTTCAGAAGGCGCGGGCCTTCCTGCACGCTGCGGCCCTGAACGGCTTCACCATCGCGCAGATCGAGTACGGCATCTGGCTGATCAACGGCAAGGGCGGACCGGCGAAGGCCGAAGAGGGGTTTCGCTTCCTGCGGCACGCCGCGGCGCTGGGCAATCCGATCGCGATCAACCGCGTGGCCCATCTCTACAAGGACGGGATCGGCACCGAGCCGAACGTCGTGGAGGCGGCGAAATGGGCGGTTCTCGCCAAGCGCACGAAGAACAGCGACGCCGTTCTCGACGATTTCTTTCGCGGCCTCGACGCCGCGGCGCAGAAGGCGGCCCTGGAGGCGGCGAACCGTTTTCGCTCGGGCTGACGGGCCACAACGGCCGCAACGGCTTGAATGGCGCGTGGATTTATGGTCTTGAGCGCCGACCTGCCCATGGGCGCGATGGCCGGAACTCCGGCAGCCTGGCGCGGTCCGCATTCGGGCGCGCCGCTGCGGCAACAGATCGACGAACATGATGTCTGGCCGGCAGTCGCGCGCGGCCGCACCAGCTTTGAGAGAATCCGAGAGATCCGATGAAGATCAACGGCAATGAAATCCGCCCCGGCAACGTGATCGAGCACGATGGCGGGCTCTGGGTCGCGGTCAAGACCGCCCATGTGAAGCCCGGCAAGGGCGGCGCCTTCGCGCAGGTCGAGCTGAAGAACCTGATCGACGGCACCAAGCTGAACGAGCGTTTCCGTTCGTCCGAGACCGTCGAGCGCATTCGCCTGGAGCAGAAGGACTATCAGTACCTTTATGCCGAGGGCGAGATGCTGGTGTTCATGGACAACGAGACCTATGAGCAGCTTGAGCTGCAGCAGGCCTTCGTCGGCGAGCGCTCCGCCTTCCTGCAGGACGGCATGACCGTGACGGTCGAAAGCCACGAGGACCGGCCGATCGGCATCAAGCTGCCCGACCAGGTGGTTCTGACCATCGTCGAGGCCGACCCGGTGGTGAAGGGCCAGACGGCGACCTCGTCCTACAAGCCCGCGGTGATGGAGAACGGCGTGCGCGTGATGGTGCCGCCCTTCATCGAGGCCGGCGAGAAGATCCTCGTCGACACCAACGAAATCACCTATCTGCGCCGCGCCGACTGAGGCGACCACACACGACGCGCCGTTCTTTGCGGGAGGGCGCGTCGGTTCGACGACTGTTCCTGAAAGATCAAGATGGCCCGTTCCGCACTGCTCAACGTCATGACGCAGGCCGCCATGAAGGCCGGCCGCTCGCTGATCCGCGACTTCGGCGAGGTGCAGAACCTGCAGGTCTCGGTGAAGGGCCCGGCCGACTTCGTCTCCAACGCCGATACGAGGGCCGAGGAGATCGTGTTTCGGGAACTGTCGCGCGTCAGGCCCGACTGGGGCTTCCTGATGGAGGAGCGCGGCGAGATCGAGGGCAAGGATCCGCAGCATCGCTGGATCGTCGACCCGCTCGACGGCACCACCAACTTCCTCCACGGCATCCCGAACTTCGCCGTCTCGATCGGCCTCGAGCGCGACGGCCAGATCGTCGCCGGGGTGATCTTCAATCCGGCGCAGGACGAGCTCTACGTCGCCGAGAAGGGCGGCGGCGCCTATGTCAACGACCGGCGCATCCGGGTGTCGGCGCGCAACCGGCTGCCCGAGAGCCTGTTCGGCACGGGAACACCGTTTCTCGGCCATGGCGACCACGCCGGCTATCTCTACGAGCTGCGGCAGGTGATCGCCGAATCCGCCGGCATCCGCCGCTTCGGCGCGGCCTCGCTAGATCTTGCCTATGTCGCGGCCGGTCGCCTCGACGGATACTGGGAAAAGGGGCTGAAGCCCTGGGACGTCGCGGCCGGCTCGATCCTGGTGCGCGAGGCGGGCGGCTTCGTCACCGGCATGACCGGCGGCAAGTTCGACCACATGGTCGGCGACATCGCCTGCGGCAACGAGCAGATCCACAAGGCGCTCGTCGGCCTCTTGGGCCAGGCCGGGAAGAAGCGCGCGGCGGCGCGGGCGGCGGACGAGGGCATCGACGGCAAGTGAGGGGTGCCGCGTCGGCGGCACCTGCAATCGGGCCGGGTCATTTTGGACGCTGACGTTTCCATTCGGGCCGATCTTGAATATGGTTTTCCTCGCTGGATATGGACCGCCAGTCAGAATCGCCTGCGGGCGCCGGTGCATCGGTGCCGGCCCATGCGGAACTCGCAGGCCGATGGACTTTCCCTGACGGGCCAAAGAGTTGAGTGAAAGCTAGACATGCAGGTCTTCGACGCGCCGACCGAAAAGACGGGGAGACCGGTCGATTTCGATCCGAACCGGCTGTCGAGTCCGCTCGTCTTCCTCTGGTCCATGCTGGTCTTCCTGGCGCTCGCGGGTTTCGTGGCCGCGATCCTCGGCCGGCAGATCTCCACCGCCTTCACCACCAATCCCGGCCTCAACGGCCTGATCGTCGGCGTCCTTTGCGTCGGCATCTTCCTCGCCGTCCTGCAGGTCTGGCGGCTGTCGCGGGAAGTGCGCTGGGTCAACGCCTATCGCGACGGCTCGGCCGAGTTCGACAAGCTGAAGGACCCGGTCCTGCTCGCGCCGATGCGGGCGCTGATCGGCCGGCGGCGGTCGATCTCGCTGTCGACCATGTCGATGCGCTCGATCCTCGACTCCATCGCGACGCGGCTCGACGAGACGCGCGACATCGCGCGCTACCTGATCGGCCTCCTGGTGTTTCTCGGCCTGCTCGGTACCTTCTGGGGCCTGCTGCGGACCATCGGCTCGATCGGCGCGACGATCCAGGGGCTGGACCCGGCCTCGGGCGACACCAATGCGGTGCTGAATTCGCTGAAGGCCGGGCTGTCGGCGCCGCTCGCCGGCATGGGCACGGCGTTCTCATCTTCACTCTTCGGCCTGTCGGGCTCGCTGGTGCTCGGCTTCCTCGACCTGCAGATCGGCCGGGCGCAGAACCGCTTCTACACCGAGCTGGAGAACTGGCTGTCCTCGGTCACCGACGTCGGGTCGGACATGGTGCTGCCGGCGGCCGCTGCCCCGCCGGGGAGCGGGCGTGACGGGACCGACGAGTTGCGGGTCCTGTCGGACAAGCTGAACAAGATGATCACCGACCAGAGCGCCAATCCGCGCACCAGCGCGGCCATGGCCAATCTGGCCGAGAGCATCCAGGGGCTCGTCCAGCACATGCGCTCCGAGCAGCAGCTCCTGCGGGACTTCGTCGAGAGCCAGGCCGACGAGCAGCGGGAGATGCGGCTCGTCCTCGACAAGCTGGCGGGCCAGATCGGCTCCGACAAGGCGGTCGCCGCGGCTGGCCACGGGCCGGGACCGGCAGCGGGGCATGCGGCCGACGAGGCAGCGCCGCCGCCGCGGGCCGCGCGGGAGAGCTGACGCGCCATGGCCCTGTCCAGGAACCGCCGCAGCGAGCGCACGATCGACTACTGGCCGGGCTTCGTCGACGCCCTGTCGACGCTGCTTCTCGCGATCATGTTCCTGCTCTCGGTCTTCGTCCTGGCGCAGTTCCTGCTCAGCCGGGAGATCACCGGCAAGGACGCGGTGCTGGACCGGTTGAACAGCCAGATCAACGAGCTGACCCAGCTTCTGGCGCTCGAGCGCTCCTCGGCCCAGGACTTCCAGGACCAGATCGCGACACTGCGCGCCTCGCTTGCCAGCGCCGAGGACGAGCGCACAAGGCTGCAGCAGGCGCTGGATTCCGGCAGCGGCTCGGCGGCCGCGGCGAACGCGCAGGTGAGCGAGCTGGAGACGGCCCTCGACGACCAGAGGGCGCTCTCCCAGCGGGCGCGCTCGCAGATCGAGCTTCTGAACCAGCAGCTCTCGGCGCTGCGCCAGCAGATCGCTGCGCTGGAAAATGCGCTGGAAGCTTCAGAGACCCGCGACGAGCAGAGCCAGACCAAGATCGCCGATCTCGGCCGGCGTCTGAACGTCGCCTTGGCCCAGAGGGTGCAGGAGCTGTCGCGCTACCGCTCGGACTTCTTCGGCCGGCTTCGCGAGATCCTGTCCGACCGTGACAACATCCGCGTCGTCGGCGACCGCTTCGTGTTCCAGTCCGAGGTCCTCTTCGCCTCGGGGTCGGACGTGCTGCAGCCAGAAGGCAGGGCGGAGATGGCCAAACTCGCCGATGCCATCAACGAGCTGGTCAAGGAGATCCCCTCCGACATCAACTGGATCATCCGTGTCGACGGGCACACCGACAACATCCCGATCACCGGCGGCCGCTACGAGGACAACTGGGAGCTTTCGAGCAACCGTGCCGATGCGGTCGTGCGCTTTCTGATCGACGAAGGTGTTCCGCCGACGCGGCTCGCGGCCACCGGCTTCGGCGAATTCCAGCCGCTGGAGGAGGGCGACAGCACCGAGGCGCGGGCGCGCAACCGCCGCATCGAGTTCAAGCTGACCGAGCGGTGAGGGAGCTGGGGCGACGGTGGGGCTCCTGTGGGGCGGCGCCTTGTCGCAGCCCCGGCGAAGACGGTGGCGATGACGCCCGGCCGTCGGCACCCCATGTCAGCGCATGATCCCGAAAAGTGGGAACCGGTCTTCGAAAAAGATCATGCGGCAAAAAGATAATAGAGCGCGATGAGCGAACTGATCGTTTGGCATGACGGATCATGCCCCCTCTGCCGTCGCGAGATCGCGCTGATGCGCCGGCTCGACCGGCGCGGTGCGATCACCTTCGTCGACGCCACCAGCGCGGATGACGCGTCCTGTCCGCTCGACAGGGCCGATCTCCTGGCGCGGTTCCATGCCAGCGAGGACGGCAAGCTGCTCTCCGGCGCCGCGGCCTTCGCGGCAATGTGGCGCCAGATCCCCATGCTGCGACCGTTCGGGCTGGCGGCGCGCTCGCCAGCCGTGCTGGCGCTGCTCGAACGCAGCTACCGCGCATTTCTCCGTGTGAGACCGCGACTGCAACGCTTCATGTCCGGGGCGGGTGCCGCGTGAGGCCGCGGCCGGATCCGGTTTTGCCCGGCCAGGAGAGCGTCTGGGACTATCCCCGGCCGGCGATCGCGGAGGCCTGCGCGGCGCGTATCGTCATCGAGCATGCCGGGCATGTGGTCGCGGACACGAGCGCCAGCATCCGGACGCTCGAGACCAGCCATCCGCCGAGCTACTACATCCCCAAGGCCGACATCGCACCGGGCCTCCTGCGCCGCGCTCCCGGAACGTCGTTCTGCGAGTGGAAGGGCGCGGCGGTCTATTACGACGTCGTCATCGGCGACCTCGTCATTGCGCGTGTCGGCTGGAGCTACCCCGATCCCAGCCCGACCTTCGCCGCGCTTCGTGATCATGTCGCCTTCTACGCAGCGCCCTTCGATCGTTGCAGCGTCGACGGCGAGACCGTGGTGGCGCAGCCGGGCGACTTCTACGGCGGCTGGATCACCTCGAAGCTTGCGGGACCGTTCAAGGGCGTTCCGGGCAGCCGTCTTTGGTGAAACGAGAGCCGATGGAATTTTGCTGCGTTTCGGTGCGGTGCCGCTCGACGGGCCAAACCGTTGTGCGGCGAACGACTTGCACAGTCGCGTCGGATCACTTGCGCAGGCCTGCGGGCCGATGAAGGCGCGCGCTTCCCTCGGGCATGATTGACGGCCTCGACAGTCGGTGACAGCATCCCTTCCGCAGGGGCAAAAGCCCTGAACAAAGACCGCGTCACAAGCGCGGCAGGGAGGAACGATGACCAAGATGCTGATGAGCACGGTGGCCGTGCTCGGCCTCGTGGCGGCTTCGCATGCGTTTGCCCAGTCCGGCGACGACAACATGACGAAGCTGCAGGGCATGCAGTCGACCGGCACCTCGATGGACTTCCGGACCATCGAGCAGACCGGCGACTATGCGGACCAGCTCCGCAAGAATCTCGAACAGATCAAGCTTCCGAACGGGTTCAAGATCGAACTCTACGCGGTGGTGCCGGACGCCCGCCACATCGCCGTCGGGCCGCAGGGTGTCGCGACCTTCGTCGGCACCCGCAAGCAGAACGTCTGGGTGGTCACCGACCGGGACAAGAACCGCGTCGCGGACGAGGTCAAGCAACTGGCCCCGTCGATCGCGTTCACCATCCCCAACGGCGTGTGCTTCTCCAAGGACGGCTTCCTCTTCGTCGCCGAGCAGAACCGCGTGCTGGTGATGCCGGCGGCGGAGTTCTTCTACGAGAGCCCGGACGTCGCCGTCGGCGAGGTTGTCCCGCAGGGCAAGCTGATCCCGACGTCCGAGGAATCCTTCAACCACACGGCCCGCGTCTGCCGCGTTGGGCCGGACAACAAGCTCTACGTCTCCCTCGGCCAGCCCTTCAACGTGCCGCCCGAGGACAAGATGGACCTCTATGCCAAGGAGGGCATCGGCGGCATCATCCGCATGGACCGCGACGGCAAGAACCGCGAGGTCTTCGCGACGGGCATCCGTAACTCCGTCGGCATGCAGTTCAATCCGGCCAATGGCGATCTCTGGTTCACCGACAATCAGGTGGACGGCATGGGCGACGACATTCCGCCGGGCGAACTCAACCGCGCGACGGCTGCCGGACAGAACTTCGGCTTCCCCTGGTATGGCGGCGGCGATGTCAGGACCGAGGAGTACAAGGCCTCCGAACCGCCGGCAGGCGCCGTCATGCCGCAGGTTCAGATGGCCGCCCACGCCGCCGATCTCGGCATGGACTTCTATGCCGGCAACAGCTTTCCGGCGAAGTATCGGGGCGGCATCTTCTCGGCCCAGCACGGCTCGTGGAACCGCACCGAACCGGTCGGCGCCAGGGTGATGTTCACGCCGGTGAACGACGACGGGACGGCCGGCGAGCCGGAGGCCTTCGCGTCTGGCTGGCTGACGGCGAGCGGCGAATATATCGGCCGGCCGGTCGACGTCGCGACGATGAAGGACGGCTCGCTGCTGGTCTCCGACGATCTCGCCGGGGCGCTCTACCGGATCTCCTACGAGCGCTAGGGAATGATCCCGAAAAGTAGGAACCGGTTTTCGGGAAAGATCATGCGCAAACGGGAAGATAGAGCGAGATGATGAGCGGAGCTCATCTCATCCCGCTCTAGGTCTTTCGAAACGATCCGGCGGCGCGGCACCCGCGCCGCCGGCCCCCTCCCGTAACCGGATCGCGGAAACCCGCCTGCTGTCGCCGCTTGCTGGAGGACAGCGGCCCCTGCGCTCCCGCCACGTGACCATTGCCGAAGGACAGGGAATGAACGGTTTTGCATCGAGGGCCGCCGCCGCGCTGATGGTGGTGGCATGTCCGGCGATGCCGGCAGCGGCGGCCGACGTCGCCGCCGGCAAGGCGAAGGCCGGCGAGTGCACGCCCTGCCATGGGGCCAACGGCCTCGCGGTGGCGCCGGACGCGCCCAATCTCGCCGGCGACAGCGTCTACTATCTGACGGCGCAGCTGAAGGCGTTTCGCGGCGGGGAACGCAAGCACGAGCAGATGTCGATCATCGCCAAGGGCCTCACCGACGAGGACATCGCCGATCTGGCCGCCTGGTTCTCGGCGATCACCGTGACGGCGACCTTGCCGAAGGTGGAGTGACGGGCGCGGCCGTTCCGGATGATGCGATCGTGATCGGACGTGACCGGAGCGATCGCGCGATCTGCTCCGAGCCGCCTTGCAGGCGGTCGCCGAACGCTAGTTCCCTTTCGGAACGCTGCCCCACCGGCGGCGAGAGACCTCCGGGAGAGCGCCTTGATGCAGATGACATTTGCCGCCACGCTGATGGCAGCCGCCACCGCCGTCGTACCAGCGGCTGCGCAGGACACAGGCTCGGCCGCCGGCACCGCCGCGGGCACCGGGGTGAAGGTCACGCCGCTCGGCAGCCATGACGGCGAATTCTGCGCGCGGGACCGGGCGCTGGTGTTCGAGGATCCCGACGGCACCCGCATCCTCTACGACGCGGGCCGCACCGTCGCCGGCGCGGAAGACGCTCGGCTCGGCGACATCGATGCGGTGCTCGTCAGCCACGTCCATGGCGACCATCTCGGCGACCAGCGCATCGAACAGGTGAATGCCGGCACCTGCGCACAGCCCGACACCGGCGTCTCGACGACGCCGAACTCCAACAGCGCCGAGATTGCCGCCGGCAAGAACGCCAAGGTCGTCGTCGGCAGCGAGATGGCGCAGTTCTTCGCCGGCAAGCTGAAGGCGCTCGGCGGCAATCCGGACGATTCCCTGCTCGTGCGCTTCGGCGGCTCGCGCATGGTCGGCGGCGTCGCCATCACCACCGTGCCGGCGGTGCATTCGAACGGGCTGTCGGGAGACTTCGTCGACGGTCCGCTCGGCGAGCATCTGAAGACCGCCGGGCTCAACGCCTATGTCGGGCCGCCGACCGGCTATGTCCTGACCTTCTCGAACGGCCTCGTCGCCTATCTGTCCGGCGATACGGGCGTGACCGCGGAGCAGGATACGGTCGTCTCCAAGCAGTACGGCGCCAAGCTCGTCGTCATCAATATCGGCGACGTCTTTACGACCGGCCCGAGCGAAGCGGCCCATGTCGTCGACGCGATCGTCAAGCCGACTTCGGTGATCCCGTCCCACGCCAACGAGATGGCGACGGAGAACGGCGAGGTGGTCGCCGGCTCGAAGACCGAGGCGTTCCTGCAGGCGGTGGAGACGACGGCCCATCTGCCGCTCAGCGGCCGGACGATGACCTTCGACGAAAGCGGAGCCTGCACCGACGGGTGCTGATCGCGCGTCGTCGGCAATAGGCTGGCAGGTGCCGCATGAACGAAAAAGGGAGCCGGCGCATCGCCCCGGCTCCCTGCGTTGTGACCGATCGCGTGGATGGCGTCCGGAATCAGTTGGCGGTGATGGTCGCCGTCACGAGCTTGCCGTCGACCCGGATCGGGCCGTCTTCCTTGGCGCCGAGCGTGTATTCGAAGACGCCCATTTCCTCGCCGCCGGCCTCGGAATGGACCATCAGCATGAGCATGTCGCCAGACGCGATATCCTCGGTGAGTTCAGCCGAAACGTTCTCGTTCATGCCTTCCGTCAGCGGCGCGTGGCCGACCACCGGGCCCGGCTTCATCTCCGCGTCGGTGCGGTGGATGACGAGCCAGCCCTGTTCGGGAGCGGTGACCGACGTCGCCATGACCGAGCCGCCGGAGACGTCCTGATCGGAAGCGGTGACGCCCGGAGTCATGTCCTGCGCGAGGGCCGCGCCGGTAAGACCGGCGGTGGCGAGGAGGGCGATGGTGATGCGTTTCATGACGAAACCCTTTCTCTAATGATGAACGTTGCGTTCACCAAAAGATACGTTTCGCATCCAATGCGGATGAGATTGTCACGACGCTGTCAGTTGCGGCGCGCGGGCAATGACATTTGGGTGAGACTGGGGCGCTGTCGCTGATCGTATCTTGACGTTCCTTATGGAGCGGCGGCGTCAAGTCACTGCGCGACCAGCCTTGCCGCTGCCCATTCCGCCCGGCCTTCGTCGCTCCCTTGGGTGAAGGCCGCAATCGTCACCGGTTCCGGCGGGTCGGGGAAGTGGTACACGGCGTTGACGCAATGCGGGCCTCCGCCGGAATGGCCGATCGCCCTTCCGGCGCCCGCGACGGTACCGATCATCAGGCCGAGCCCGTAGCCGTGCGACGTCCAGGGGCGTCCGGCGATTGCGCCGCCGATCTGGTGAGGATCGAGCATCTCGGTCAGCATTGCGGGTGCGAGCAGCTGGCCAGGGGTCATCAGCGCCGCCAGAATTGCGGCAGCATCGCCGGCCGTGCCGACAACGAGGCCGTGATAGACCCAGCCGGGATCGTATCCCCGCAGCGCCGGCCAATGGATGTCGGCCAGGCCCGTCGTTGTGAACGCGACCCGCGGCCGCGCAAGGCCGAGCGGAGCGAAGACGAGACTGCGCAGCGCCACATCGAGGCTGGAGGCCGTTGCCGCCTCGATGGCCTCGCGGACGAAGAGATAACCGACATTGCTGTAGGCCCAGCTCGTGCCGGGCGCAAAATCCAGGGTGTCGGCGCCGACGGCGGCGAGGAGGCGCTCGCGTGGCCAGGCCGGTTCGTCCCGTGCCACGGCGGCGCGATAGGAGGCGAAGGCGCCGTAGTTCGGCACGCCTGCCCGATGCTGGAGAAGCTGGCGGAGCGTATAGGGCCGGCCCCGAAATGGCGCATCGAGGTCTAGGATCCGCTCTTCCGCCAGCCGCAGGGCGGCAATGGCGAGGACCGTCTTGGTGAAGCTCCACCACGGAAAGATCGCCTCGGTCCGGCCGAAATGCTCCGCTCGACCGTCAGCCGACATTCTGACCGAATGGACCTCCGAATCGCTCAGCTTCATCTGGTCCATTGCCGTTGGCCTTCATGTCGGCGGCGCCTACTCCGCCGCGTCGTCCAGACGGCCGGCCTCAAACTGCAGCTTGGCGAGGCGGGCGTAGATGCCGCCCCTGGCGATCAGGCTCTGGTGGTTGCCTTCTTCGGCAAGCTGTCCCTGGTCGAGGACGAGGATGCGGTCGGCCTTCAGGACAGTCGACAGCCGGTGGGCGATGACGAGGGTGGTGCGCCCGACCATCAGCTTGTCGAGCGCCTTCTGGACCAGGACCTCGCTCTCGGCGTCGAGGGCGGAGGTCGCCTCGTCGAGGAGCAGGATCGGGGCGTCGCGTAGCAACGCGCGGGCGATGGCGATGCGCTGGCGCTGGCCGCCCGACAGGGTCACGCCGCGCTCGCCGAGGAGGGTGCCGTAGCCTTTCGGCAGGGCGCTGACGAAGCCGTCGGCGAGCGCCTGGCGGGCCGCGGCGACGATGGCTTCGTCGGAGGCGGAGGGATCGCCAAAGGCGATGTTGTCGCGGGCCGAGGCGGCGAAGATCGTGGTGTCCTGGGGGACGAGCGCGATCCGCGTGCGCAGGTCGACGGGATCGGCTGCGGTGAGGTCGACGCCGTCGACGCGGATGCGGCCACCGGTCGGGTCGTAGAAGCGCTCGAGCAGCGCGAAGATGGTCGACTTGCCGGCGCCGGACGGACCGACGATCGCCACCGTCTCTCCGGGCTCGATGGTGAAGGACAGGCCGTTCAGTGTCGGCATGTCCGGCCGCGAGGGATAGGAGAAGGCGACGTTCTCGAAGGCGACGCGGCCGGCGGCGGGGGCGGGCAGGGCGGCGGGGCTCGCCGGCGCGACGATCACCGGCTCCTCGGCGAGGAGCTCCGACAGCCGCTCGGCCGCGCCGGCGGCCAGCGCGAGTTCGCCCCAGACCTCGGAGAGCTGGCCGAGGGCGCCGGCGGCGAAGACGGCATAGAGCAGGAACTGGCTGAGCGTGCCGGGCGACAGCGAGCCGGCCGTGACCCGGGCGGCGCCGATCCACAGGACGGCGACGACGGAGGCGAAGATCAGGAAAATGGCGATGGCGGTGAGCAGCGCCCGCGCCTTGATCGAGGCCCTGGCGGCGCCGAAGGCTTCGTCGACCGTGGCGCCGAAGTGTCCGGTCACCGCGCGCTCGGAGGTGAAGGCCTGCACGGTGCGCATCGCGCCGATGGCCTCGGAGGCGTAGGCGGTGGCCAGCGCCAGCGTGTCCTGGGCGTGGCGCGAGCGGCGCCGGACGCCGCGGCCGAAGGCGACGAGCGGCAGGACGATGAAGGGGATCGCGGCGATGACGATCAGGGACAGCGCCGGGCTGGTCGCCACCATCATGGCGAGGGCGCCGAGGAACAGGATGGCGTTGCGCAGGAACAGCGACGCGGTGGAGCCGACGGCGGCCTTCACCTGCGTCGTGTCGGCGGCGAGGCGCGAGATGATCTCGCCCGAATCGGCGGTGTCGTAGAAGGTCGGCGACAGCTTCGTCAGATGCGAGAAGACGTCCTTGCGCAGATCCGCGACGACCCGCTCGCCAAGGGTGATGACGAAGAAGTAGCGTCCGGCGCTGGCCAAGGCGAGGACCGCCGCGAGCACCATCAGCATGCCGAAATAGGCGTTGATCAGCCCGCTGTCGGCCTCGATGAAGCCGTGGTCGATGACCCGCCGGACCGCCAGCGGCAGCGACAGCGTGGTCAGGGCCGCCAGCGCCAGGAAGAAGCAGGCGCCGACCACCATCGCCCTGTGATGCGCCAGATAGGGGACAAGCCTGCCGAGCGGCTTCAGGTTGCGGCGCGCCTTGGCGTTTGTGTCGGAGGCGCTTGCGTCGGGGGCCGTCTGGTCGTCGGGCACGAAAAACTCCGTCGTCCTGTTCAAGGAGCCGGACGCAAGCAGCCATCCGGACCTTGTGCCGGCCCCGCGCCTCATGTATAGGCTCGAACCCGATTTTGGAAGCGATCAAAGCTCTTCGATCCCCGCGACATCCGGACAGGCTCTTCGGCGACAGGCCAGGCTTTTCCGATGCGTCGGGGACGTTTTGGCGAAAGAAGTTCAAGGACCAGGCGCGATGAAGAAAGACATCCATCCCAAGTATCATTCCATCACCGTGGTGATGACCAATGGGACCGAGTATCAGACCCGCTCCACCTGGGGCTCCGAGGGCGACAAGCTCAACCTCGACATCGACCCGACCAGCCATCCGGCCTGGACCGGCGGCAACCAGCAGCTGATGGACCGCGGCGGCCGCGTCTCGCGCTTCAAGAAGCGCTACGAGGGTCTCGGAATCTGAGGCAGGCGACGGGACGCCGAGGCGTCCGCTCGCTGCAGGCATCGCCGGCGACGGCAGCAATCATGAAGGGCCGGATGCGATCGTCGCGTCCGGCCCTTTCGCTTGTCGGGCTTTCCGTCGGCGCTTTCTGCCTCTGCCTCTGGCGCTGGCCGGCCCCTCAGGCGAGGCCGCGCCGGGCGCCCCGCTCGGCGAGCGTGATGCCGCCGAGGACGCAGGCCAGCGCGACGATGTGGAACGGGTGGAGCACCTCGCCGACGATGACGACGGCGAGAAGAGCGCCGAAGACCGGGACGAGATTGATGAACAGGTTGGCTCGGTTCGGCCCGATCATCTCGACGCCCCGGATGTAGAGCGACTGGGCGATCAGCGAAGGAAAGACGACCGTATAGAGCGCCGCCGCCGCGCCCTGAAGGTCCGGCGGGCGCGTCAGGCCGAGAGCGAATTCGATCCCGGCGAAGACGATCGAGATCGCCAGCGAGGCGAAGGACAGGACGAAGATCGTCGACAGCCAGTGGATCGGCGGCTTGAATCTCAGGGCCACCGTATAGCCGCCGTAGAACAGCACGGCGAGCATCATCAAGGCGTCGCCGCGATTGAGGTCGAGCGACAGGAGGGTCGTCAGATCGCCGTTCGCCGTCGTCACCGCCACGCCGACCAGCGTCACCGCGAAGCCGACGATCTGCAGCCAGGCGACGCGCGTGCGGAACAGCACGAAATTGGCGAGGAACACCACCAGCGGCATCGCCGACTGCTCGATGGTGATGTTGATGGCGGTGGTGAAGTTGGCCGCGAGATAGAAGATCGCGTTGAACGAGGCGAAGCCGACGGCGCCGAGCAGCGACAGATAGACGAGGCGGGGGCGGATGAGCGGCCAGTCGCGCCTGACATGGGGCAGGGCGAAGGGCGCGACGATCAGCGTCGCCAGGAACCAGCGCACCAGCGTCAGCAGCATCGGCGAGATGTGGCCTGCAGCCATCTTGCCGGCAATGGCGTTGCCGGCCCACAGAAGCGCCACGGTGGTGAGGATGACATAGGGATGGACGCGCGGCATATCTCTCCCGATCGCCGGCCCCGGCTTCCTCGTGAACGCCGGGAAGCGGTCGCGGCAGGTTTCGTCCTCTAGTCGGGATTGCCGGGGAATGCCAGAGCCGCTTATGGTTGGCGGCGTCGCACCCGGCCAGTTCCCAGCGGCAGGCTTGCGCGGGGAATGCCCCGGCGGCGACAATTTTATCGGCTTTATGGACAGACGGGGGCGCGACACGTTACAGCGCTGCTAAAAGTCCGGCCCGTCGCGCTCGACGAACGCTTGGCCTAGCAACATTCGGCGGCCATAAACCACCGACAGCGATCTGCCACGACATTCTCGCGGCGGATCGATTTTCATGAGGAAGTCTATGGGTAACGTCGTCGTCATCGGTTCGCAGTGGGGTGACGAGGGGAAGGGCAAGATCGTCGACTGGCTCTCTGAGCGGGCCGACGTCGTCGTGCGTTTCCAAGGCGGCCACAATGCCGGCCACACGCTGGTCGTCGACGGCGTGTCCTACAAGCTGTCGCTGCTTCCCTCGGGCGTCGTGCGCTCGGGCAAGCTCTCGGTCATCGGCAACGGCGTCGTCTTCGACCCCCACGCCTTCGTCGCCGAGCGCAAGCGGCTGCAGGACCAGGGCGTCAGCGTCGACCCCTCGACGTTGAGAATCGCCGACAACGCCGCGCTGATCCTGTCGCTGCACCGCGAGCTGGACGCGACGCGCGAGAATTCCGCCTCCGGCACCAAGATCGGCACGACCGGCCGGGGCATCGGCCCCGCCTATGAGGACAAGGTCGGCCGCCGGGCGATCCGGGTGATGGATCTCGCCCATCCGGAGGGGCTGCCGGAGCGCATCGAGCGCCTGCTGGCGCACCACAACGCGCTGCGCCGCGGCCTCGGCCTCGCCGAGATCGACCCGGCGGCGATCCTCGAGGAGCTGACGTCGGTCGCCGGCGAGATCGTGCCCTTCATGGACCGGGTCTGGCGGCTCCTGGACGAGCGCCGCAAGGCCGGGGCGCGCATCCTCTTCGAGGGCGCGCAAGGCACGCTGCTCGACATCGACCACGGTACCTATCCCTTCGTCACCTCCTCCAACACCGTCGCCGGCCAAGCCGCGGCAGGTTCGGGCCTCGGACCGGGCAGCCTCGGCTTCGTCCTCGGCATCACCAAGGCCTACACGACGCGGGTCGGCGAAGGGCCGTTCCCCAGCGAACAGGACAACGAGGTCGGCCAGTTCCTCGGTGAGAGGGGCCGCGAGTTCGGCACCGTCACCGGCCGCAAGCGCCGCTGCGGCTGGTTCGACGCCGTCCTCGTGCGTCAGGCCGTGGCGATCAACGGCATCGACGGGCTGGCGCTGACCAAGCTGGACGTGCTCGACGGCCTCGAGGAAATCAAGGTCGTCACCGGTTACCGGCTGGATGGCGAGACGATCGACTATCTGCCGGCAAGTCTTTCCGAGCAACAGCGCGTCGAGCCGATCTACGAAAGCTTCGAAGGCTGGCAGGCGACCACCGCCGGCGCCCGCTCCTGGAGCGAGTTGCCGGCGCAGGCGATCAAATATGTCAGGCACATAGAGGAGCTGGTGCAGGCACCGGTGACGCTGTTGTCGACATCGCCCGAGCGCGAGGACACCATACTTGTTCGCGATCCGTTTCAGGACTAGTGTCGCGTTCGCAGGGACTTAAATCCACCACGACAAGCGAGTGACTGCATTCCATGGCGGATCTGAGCGGCGTTCTTCGCAAGACCATAGACGGCCTCCCGCGTGCAACGCCGCAAATGCGCGAAAAGGTCTACGAAAAGGCCCGCGCAGCGATCCAGCGGCAGATCGACGCGGCCAATCCGCCCTTGGCGGAGCAGGTCGTCTCGGCACGGCTTTCGGCGCTCGAAGACGCGATCTCGCGCACCGAGGCGCATTATGCCGAGCATCCGGAGGTGGGCGAGGCGGGATCCCCCGCGCCTGCCGCAGCGCAGCCGGCCCAGCCCCAGCCTCCGGCACGTCCGGCGCCGCCCGTGGCGCAGGCCCCTGCCGCACCGTCGCCGGAGCCGAAACCCGCGCCCGGCGCAGCTCCAGCCGCCCGGCAGCCGCAGCCGGCGCAGCCGCCGCGACCGGCCGGCGCCGAGAACCGCGCGCCTGCAGAGGACGCCAGGGCTACCCCGCCACAGCAGCCCCAGCCGCCGCGACCGGCCCCGCCCGCGCCGCAGCAGACGCCGCGCCAGATGCCGCCGATGGGCGACGCCAACCCGGCGAGCGGCCCGCAAGGGGATGCCCCGAAGGCGCCGCAGCCGGGACAGCCGCGTCCGACCCTGCCCGCCGCGACCATGCCGACCCAGCGACCGGACGGCACACCGGCGCGTCCGGCCGAGCCGGCAGCGAAGCAGCCGGAGCCGTTTTTCCCGCCCGAGACGGCCGAGCCGGACGCCGGCGACCTGCCGCCGGCGATCGGCGCGCCCTTCATCGTGCCCGACGAGCGGCGCGAGACCGGCGCACCGTCGCCGGCCTCCAGCCACTGGGAGGATGACGGGCACGAGATCCGGGACGACGACGACGGTCGGGTTCCGCACGACATCCGCATCGACGACGGGGACATCCCGGAAGCCGACGTCACGGCGCCGCGCTATCCGACGCGGCGGGCGAAGCGCTCCGGCCGCGGCGGCAAGATCGCGGCGGCCGCTGTGGTCGTCCTGGCTCTGGCCGGTGCGGGCACGGTCGGCTGGCTCTACCGGGCAGACCTCGAGGCGCTGCTGGTCGGTCCCGCCGACATCGGCACGATCGCCGAGAGATCCGGCACGGACACCCCTGGCGCGGCGAGTGACGACACTGCTTCGACCGGTGAAGCGCCGCCGACCGAGACTGCCGCGGCCGAGTCGGACCCCGCCTCGACGCGGCGCTTCACACAGCGCCTGATGCCCGACGGCACGGAAGTCGACGAGGGGCCGGCGCAGCAGGCGCCGAACGCCTTCGACGAGGGAACCAATGTCGCGGCGGCGACCACGGTCGACGAGAGCGCCCAGGCATCCGGGGCGACGCCGACCATCTCGAGCGAGATCGGCGAGGATCCGGCGGTGGTCGGTGCGGATGCCGGCCCGGCCGCGGGCGAGACGCCTGCCGCCGAGATTCCCGGAGTGGTACCGGCCGATCCGGCAACGCCCGAAAGCGAGAGCGCCGCGCCGAGCAGCGGCCAGCTCGAAGTCGCCCAGAAGGCCGTGTTCTACCAGGAAAAGACCGAGGATCTCCCCGGCACGCAGGAGACCGGCACCGCCGTCTGGTCGCTGGTCGAGGAGCCGGGGACGGATGGCCAGGCCGGGGATCCCGCGATCCGCGCCGTCGTCGATGTGCCGGTAGAGAAGCTGAAGCTGACGATGACGATCAAGCGGAACAGCGATCCGACGCTGCCGGCGAGCCACGTCATCGAGCTGGAGTTCGAGGTCCCGCCGGACTTCTCGGGCGGCAGCGTCGCCAATGTCCAGCGCCTGGCGCTGAAGGAGACCGAGCAGGCGCGGGGCGAGCCGCTGATCGGCGTCGCCGGCAAGATCTCCGACAACTACTTCATCATCGCCCTGAACAATCTCGACCAGGCCGTGCAGAACAATCTGTCGCTGCTGGGGAACCAGAAGTGGATCGACATCCCGGTCGCCTACCAGTCCGGGCGGCGGGCGTTGATCTCGCTCGAGAAGGGCATTCCGGGAGAGCGGGTCTTCCGGGACGCGCTGAAGGCCTGGCAGCCGAAGACGTAAGGCGGCGGCTCCGCCTGGGGGCGCCCGCGGGGGTAGCCGGATCTGGCGGTAATCGGCGGACGAGGGGAGGCTGTCGCGGTTGCGCGGCGGTGCTCATGCCTGACGCAGCCGCTCCATCAGCGCCATGGCGCCATGCGGCGCCCGCGGTTTGCCCGACCGGATGAAATAGGCGAAGACGTCGCGGGGCGTCTTTTTGGCTGTCATGTCCGGGTCTGCCTTGCGCAGCTCGTCCGGCTCGTCGCCACCGGCAAAGCGCTTCAGCCGCCTTGCCCAATCGTCCAGAGCGTCGGCCGGGTAGCAGCTGCCGATGGCCTCGTCGCCTCGCTGGAGCCTCAGATAGACGAAATCGCTTGTGACATCGGCGATCTGCGGATGCTCGTCGCTGTCGGCGCAGACGATGGCGACACCGGCCTTGCGACACAGTGCCGGGAACTTCGGCGTCACGAAGCTCTCGTGCCGCGGCTCGACGACGTGGCGCAGCGGCAGTCCGTCGGCGGTCTTCGGCAGGAGATCGAGAAAGGCCGCAAAATCCTCCGGGTCGAACTGTTTCGTCGCGGCGAATTGCCAGAGGATCGGCCCGAGATGGTCGCCGAGTTCGGCTATCCCGGAGTTCACGAAGCGCTCGATCGACTCGCCGCCTTCCGCGAGCACCTTGCGATTGACCGCAAAGCGCGGCGCCTTCAGCGAGAAGACGAAGCCGTCCGGAACCTCGCTCGCCCACTTGGCAAAGGTCTCGGGTTTCTGACTCCGATAGAAGGTGCCGTTGACCTCGATCGTCGTCAGCTGCGAGGCGGCATATTCCAGCTGGCGCTTCTTCGGCAGGTCCGCCGGATAGAAGGTCTCGTTCCAGGGATCGAAGGTCCAGCCGCCAATGCCGGCGCGAATGGTGCCGCTGGTCATGTGATCCCTCCACCTTGAACTTAGCTAGAAATGTCGGTATCTAGCTAACATGGCCGTATTCAACATGCATCAGGCAAAGTCGGAACTCTCCAAGCTGGTTGCCAAGGCCGAGGCGGGGGAGGAAGTCGTTATCGCCCGCCGGGGCAAGCCAGCGGTCAGGCTGATGGCGCTCGGGCACGGTGCCGAAACGACGAAGCGGCGCCAACCGGGCCCGCTTTCGCATCTGCAACCGATACCGGATGAGCTGTTCTTCGATCCGCTTCCTGAGGAAGAACTGCAGGCCTTCGAAGGCGTCGACGATTCTGACATGCCGTCTTGAAACTGCTGCTCGACACCCATGCACTGTCATGGTGGCTCTTCGGCAGCCCGCGGATCCCGCCTCGCGTCTCCGAGCTGATCGGGGGCGACGCCGAAATGGTCTTTGTCAGCGCAGTCTCGGCTTTCGAGTTGGCCACGAAGTTTCGGCTCGGCAAATGGCCTGAGGCTAGGCCCCTCGTCGAGGCCTTCGATGCGCTCGTCGGTGCGCAGGGTTTCGAGATACTTCCGATCACGGTCCGTCACAGCCTGCGCGCCGGGCTTCTGGCGGGAGATCATCGAGACCCGTTCGATCGACTGTTGGCGGCCCAGGCGAGCCTGGAAGGCCTTGACCTGGTCTCGGTCGATCGCGCCTTCGGCAGCCTCGGCATCGTCCCTCTCTGGGAGTGACGTTAGAGCGACGTGCGTCCCATAGGACGCACAAAGGACGCTCCGACCTATTGGATCTAAGCATCGAAAATCGATTCCGACTTTCGGGCCTGTGCTGTAGTCCAGTGTATGGTCTCAGCGCGCTCTGGTCGCAAATGCGGCTTTTGATGTGTTGTAAGCCGACCGACTTGGCGAACTGTGCCATCCAAGTGGCGCGGTCCGAACTCCCTGCTACTCCGCCGCCTCCTTCTTCACCCGCGGCCGGCGCTCCAGCAGCTCCTTCATGAACTGCCCCGTATAGGACCGCTCGACCTTGACGATGTCCTCCGGCGTGCCCGTGGCGACGATCTCGCCGCCGCCGTCGCCGCCTTCCGGGCCGATGTCGATCACCCAGTCGGCGGTCTTGATGACCTCGAGATTGTGCTCGATCACCACCACCGTGTTGCCGCGGTCGACGAGGTCGTGCAGCACCTCGAGCAGCTTTGCGACGTCGTGGAAATGCAGGCCCGTTGTCGGCTCGTCAAGGATGTAGAGCGTCTTGCCCGTGGCCTTGCGTGACAGCTCCTTGGCAAGCTTCACCCGCTGGGCCTCGCCGCCGGACAGGGTGTTGGCCTGCTGGCCGATCTTGATGTAGCCGAGGCCGACCTCGTTCAGCGTCACCAGCTTGTCGCGCACGGCGGGGACGGCGGCGAAAAAAGTCACGCCTTCCTCCACCGTCATGTCGAGGACGTCGGCGATCGACTTCTCCTTGAAGGTCACCTCCAGCGTCTCGCGGTTGTAGCGCTTGCCCTTGCAGACGTCGCAGGTGACGTAGACGTCGGGCAGGAAGTGCATCTCGATCTTGATGACGCCGTCGCCCTGGCAGGCCTCGCAGCGGCCGCCCTTGACGTTGAAAGAGAAGCGGCCGGGCTGGTAGCCCCGCGCCTTGGCCTCGGGCAGAGCCGCGAACCAGTCGCGGATCGGGGTGAAGGCGCCGGTATAGGTGGCCGGATTGGAGCGCGGCGTGCGGCCGATCGGCGACTGGTCGATGTCGATCACCTTGTCGAGGAGTTCCAGTCCCTCGATGCGGTCATGTTCGGCAGGGATGTCGCGGCCGTTGGCGATGCGGCGCGACGCGGCCTTGAACAGGGTCTCGATCAGGAAGGTGGACTTGCCGCCGCCCGAGACGCCGGTGACGCAGGAGAAGACGCCGAGGGGCAGCTCGGCCGTGACGTTCTTGAGATTGTTGCCGCGCGCCCCGACGACCTTCAGCCGCTTGGCCTTCGCGGCCTTGCGGCGGGCTTCCGGCACCGGCACACCGAGATCGCCGGAGAGATACCGGCCGGTCAGCGACTTCGGATGGGACATGATCTCGCCGGGGGTTCCCGACGCGATCACCTCGCCGCCATGGATGCCGGCCGCCGGGCCGATGTCGACGACGTAATCGGCGGCGAGAATCGCGTCCTCGTCGTGTTCGACGACGATGACGGTGTTGCCGATGTCGCGCAGGTGCTTCAGCGTGTCGAGCAGGCGGGCGTTGTCGCGCTGGTGGAGGCCGATCGACGGTTCGTCGAGGACATAGAGAACGCCGGTGAGGCCCGAGCCGATCTGCGAGGCGAGGCGGATCCGCTGGCTCTCGCCCCCGGACAGCGTGCCGGAGGCGCGCGACATGGTCAGATAATCGAGGCCGACATCGTTGAGGAACCGCAGTCGCTCGCGGATTTCCTTGAGAATGCGGACGGCGATTGCGTTCTGCTTGTCGTTCATCGAGGCGGGCAGGGCCTCGAACCACCCGGCGGCGTCGCGGATCGACAGCTGTGTCACTTCGCCGATGTGCCGCCCGGCGATCTTCACCGCCAGGGCCTCGGGCTTCAGCCGGTAGCCGTTGCAGGCCGGGCAGGGCGTCGCCGACATGAAGCGCTCGATCTCCTCGCGCATGAAGGCGGAGTCGGTCTCCTTCCAGCGGCGGGAGAGATTGTTGACGACGCCCTCGAAGGTCTTGGTTGTCGCATAGGACCGGATGCCGTCCTTGTAGCGGAACTCGATCTTCTCCCGGCCCGTACCGTAGAGAATCGCGTTCTGCGCCTCCTCCGAGAGTTCGACCCAGTGGTCGGTCTGCTTGAAGCCGTAGACCCGGCCGAGCCCGTCGAGGGTCTGGCCGTAATAGGGCGAGGTGGACTTCGCCCAGGGCGCGATTGCGCCGGACTTCAGGGTCAGCGCCTCGTTCGGCACGATCAGCTTGGGATCGACTGCCTGCTGCGAGCCGAGGCCGTCGCAGGTCGGGCAGGCGCCGAAGGGATTGTTGAAGGAGAACAGCCGCGGCTCGATCTCCGAAATGGTGAAGCCGGAGACCGGGCAGGCGAATTTTTCCGAGAACAGCAGCCGCTCGTGGGTGTCGTTCTTGCTGCGGTTGGCGCCGGCATCAGCCAGCCGCTCCTTGGGCAGCGGCTTGTCGGCGAATTCGGCGACGGCGAGGCCGTCGGCGAGGCCCAGCGCTGTTTCGATCGAATCGGCGAGGCGGGCCTTCATGTCCTCGCGCACGACGATGCGGTCGACCACCACGTCGATGTCGTGCTTGTACTTCTTGTCGAGGGTCGGCGCGTCGGCAATCTCGTGATACTCGCCGTCGATCTTGACCCGCTGGAAGCCCTTGCGCTGCAGCTCGGCCAGCTCCTTGCGATACTCGCCCTTGCGGCCGCGGATCATCGGCGCGAGGAGATAGAGCCGGGTGCCTTCCTCCAGCGCCAGTACCCGGTCGACCATCTGGCTGACCGTCTGGCTCTCGATCGGCAGGCCGGTGGCCGGCGAATAGGGCACGCCGACGCGGGCAAAGAGCAGCCGCAGATAGTCGTAGATCTCGGTGACCGTGCCGACCGTCGAGCGGGGGTTCTTCGACGTGGTCTTCTGCTCGATCGAGATCGCCGGCGAGAGCCCGTCGATCTGGTCGACGTCCGGCTTCTGCATCATCTCGAGGAACTGCCGCGCATAGGCCGAGAGGCTCTCGACGTAGCGGCGCTGGCCTTCCGCATAGATCGTGTCGAAGGCCAGCGACGACTTGCCCGAGCCCGACAGGCCGGTCATGACGATGAGCTTGTCCCGGGGCAGATCGAGATCGACGCCCTTCAGGTTGTGCTCGCGTGCGCCGCGGATGGAAATCGTCTTCAATTCGGCCATGAAATTCGCCGGTCCGTCCAATGTCTCTGTCTGAAGGGCAGGCCCCTACTTAAGGCCCGGCCCGCGCGACTCCAAGGCGATGCGGCGGAGAAACGGTTTTTCGCGACTCGCCTCTTGCGTGTTCTGTCTTTGTTCTATACCGTGGCTGCCGGTGGTGCAAGTCGGTCCGGCAGGCCGCGCGTCGGCGAGGGCGAGGATCCCATGGCAGGGGCTTGGACCTGGGTGCGCGGAGCTTGCATCGGACGGGTCCGTCTGACGCGGGTCCGTTTGACGCGTGTCTGTGCGACGCGGGCATGTCTCATGCAGGGGGTCCGCGCGCAGGAGAT
Source organism: Fulvimarina sp. (assembly GCA_002700095.1). Taxonomy (GTDB): domain Bacteria; phylum Pseudomonadota; class Alphaproteobacteria; order Rhizobiales; family Rhizobiaceae; genus Jiella. Next base: position 28,100 of record PACL01000057.1, read on the forward strand.
GCCGGGACGCCGGGTGGCGGCTTTCGCGGCGAGCAGGAAATGCGTGTCGGGCGTGGAAGATGGGGACGGGGCGGTCCACCGGCTTTCGCCGGGGCGGACGCTCGTCTAGGGTCTTGCCAAGTTTTTCGAAGTTGGAGTTGGATCATGGCGGGAAGCGTCAACAAGGTCATTCTGGTGGGCAATCTCGGCGCCGATCCCGAGATCCGCCGGCTGAATTCGGGCGACGCCGTCGCCAATCTGAGGATCGCGACGTCGGAGACCTGGCGCGACAAGGCGTCCGGCGAGCGGCGCGAGCGCACGGAGTGGCACAACGTCGTGATCTTCAACGAAAATCTCGTGAAGGTCGCCGAGCAGTATCTGAAGAAGGGCTCGACGGTCTATGTCGAGGGCCAGCTCCAGACCCGCTCCTGGGACGACCAGTCCGGGCAGAAGAAGTACATGACCGAGGTGGTCCTGCAGCGTTTCCGCGGTGAGATGCAGATGCTGGGCGGCCGCGGCGACGGCGGCGAGGGCGGCGGCGGCAGCCGGGGCGGTGGTGGCGGCTATGAACGTGGCGGCGGCGGCGGTGGCGGTTACGACCGCGGCGGCCCCGATCGTGGCGGCGGCGGCAATGATCGCGACTATGGCGGCGGCGGCGGCGGCGGCCGGTCGAACGACCTCGACGACGAGATCCCGTTCTGACGGGTCCGATCGGCAGCGTGACGGAGCGGGCCTGAAACAGCGGGCCTGAAACAACGGAGCGGGGCGGAATGTCGACGATACCGATCGATGCAAGGCCCAGCCCGACCACGGCGGCCATCCGCCGCTGGACCGCGGCGATCGCTCTGTCGGCCAGCCTGGCCGTCTCGTTATTCGGCGGTCCCGCCGCTGCCGAGGACATAGCGGCCCCGGCGGCGCAATCCGCGGCGGGCTCCGAGGGTGCGGCATCGACGAGGACCGTGTCACGGATCGGCGTGGTCTCGGCCTTCGAGCCGGAATGGCAGAGCCTGAAGGCCGGCCTCCATGATCCCGAGACGGTGCGGATCAATGGCGTCGACTTCGTCACCGGAGAGCTGGCCGGCAAGGATGTCGTCCTGTTCCTCAGCGGCGTCAGCATGGTCAACGCCGCGATGACGACGCAGCTGGCGCTCGATCGGTTCGGCATCGAAGCCATCGTCTTTTCGGGGATCGCGGGCGGTGTCGATCCGGAGCTCGACATCGGCGACGTCGTGGTGGCCGATCGGTGGGCGCAATATCTGGAATCGGTCTTCGCCAGGAAGAACGGCGAGGAGTGGACGCTGCCTCCCTTCGCCGACCGGGCGACGCCGAACCACGGCATGATCTTTCCGCAGCCCGTGGAGGTCCGCTCCGGCCGATCTGAGAAGGCCGAGGACATGCTCTGGTTCGAAGTCGACGGGAGGCTGCTAGAGGTGGCGCGCCAGGTCGCGGAAAAGGTCGAGCTGGAGCGCTGCGCCGGGGAGACGTGCCTGACGCGGGCGCCGCAGGTTGTGGTCGGCGGCTCGGGCGTTTCCGGACCGGTGTTCGTCGACAATGCCGAGTTCCGGCGATATGTGGCCGAGGCCTTCGACGCCTCGGTGCTCGACATGGAGAGCGCCGCCGTCGCCCATGTCGCCTATGCCAACGCCGTGCCCTTCATTGCCTTTCGCAGCCTGTCGGATCTGGCCGGCGGCGGCGAGGGCGAGAACGAGATGGCGACGTTCTTCGCGCTGGCCTCGGAAAACTCCGCGCGCGTGGTGAAGGCGTTCGTCGCGGCGATGCCGATGGACGGGAACTGACGCGAGGCATCACGGACGGGCGAACCGGCACATTGGGGGCCCAGTTGCCCGGCCCCGACGTCGCTCCCGAGGTCGATGTCCGTCGACGACGGCGGGCGATGATGTTCGCCAGCGAGAGGATCTTGTGGCGTGGTAGGCGGCCGAGGCGCGACGGACGATCTCCGCGGCCCGGGAAGGCGGAGTCCCAGGCCGCTGGGATCGAAGCCGTGCGGGGCTTGCGTGTGAATCCCTCGGCGCCGATCGCTGATCGGACCGAAGCTATCACTCGACGGGATGCGCCTCACGGTCCTGCCGGGCGAGATCGCGATGGCCGGATTGCGACTGGACCTCGACATAGACCTTGCGGACGATGGGGAACCGCGCGCGGATCCGCCCCTCCATCTCGCTGACCATCGCCTCGATCCGCTGCGAGACGACGTCGTCGCGGAAGTCGACGCTCATCGTCAGGAGGACGTCCTCGGGACCGAGATGCAGCGTCCGCAATTCGTTGATCGCCAGGATTTCCGGTCGCTCGCCGAGCTTTTCGCGGATCATCTTCTCGATTTCCGGGCCCGCGGCCTCGCCGATCAGCAGACCCTTCACCTCGATGGCGAGCAGGATCGCGGTCACGCCGAGGAGGATACCGATAACGAGCGAGCCGATGGCGTCGAAGATGTGATTGCCGGTGAGCCAGGACAGGCCGATGCCGATCGCGGCGATGACGACGCCGATGCAGGCGGCCGAGTCCTCGAAGAGCACGACGAAGATCGCCGGGTCCTTCATGTTGTGGAAGTCGCGAAGCAGGCCCTGACCGCCGCGACGGTGCTGGAACTCGCGGAAGGCAACGGACCAGGAGTAGCCCTCGAAGCAGAAGGCAAGGAACAGGACCCCGAGCGCGATGAGCGGCGAGGTCAGCTCGGCTTCTTCGGTGGAGATAATGCCGACCACGCCCTCATAGGTCGAGAAGCCGGCGCCGAGGGCGAACAGGAAGATGGCGACGAGGAAGGACCAGAAATACACCTCAGCGCCGTAGCCGAAGGGATGCTTCGCGTCTGGCGGCTTCTTGGCATTGGACAGCCCGATCAGAAGAAAGCCCTGATTGGCCGTGTCGATGACCGAGTGAATGCCTTCCGCGAGCATCGACGAAGAGCCGGTGAAGGCCGCGGCGGCGAATTTCGTGACGGCAATGGCCAGATTGGCACCGGCCGCGGCGATGACGGCCCCCTTGCTGCCTTCCGAGCCCGAGCCCGCCTTTTGTGTCGCGCCCTTTGCCATGCCTGCTCTCCTTTCCGTGATCGAGCGAACAACACGCGATCGCCCGAAACGTTGCCTCTCCAGCCATTCCTGCTGCGGGACGGGTTCTTGGCGCCTGCAGCCGGCCCGAGCAGCCAGGTGAGGCGGCAAAGTCAGGCGGTGGGGCGGGCGACGTGGCTGGTGGATTCGACGAGGGCCGCCGCGCCGTCCGCGACGAACTGCACCGCGAGTGCCGCGAGGAGGACGCCGAGCAACCGGGATATCACCGCCCGGCTGGTGACGCCGAGATACCGGTCGAGCCGATGGGCAACGGCAAGGAAGGCGAAGGTGGCGGCGACGGCGACAAAGATCACGCCGAGCAGCGCAGCCTTGCCCACGACGCCCGGCAGGTTGCCGGAGAGCAGGATCACCGCAGAGATGGCGCCGGGGCCCGCCATCAGCGGGATCGCGAGGGGGAACGCTGCGACGTCGCCGCCGTCGCTGTCCTCGACCGCGTGGCTGGCGCTCTTCTGCTTGCGCTCGGCGCGCCGTTCGAAGACCAGCTCAAAGCCGATCCAGAAAAGGAACAGCCCGCCGGCGAGGCGGAACGCCCCGAGCGTGATTCCCAGTACTTCCAAGAGCGCGAGGCCCGTGAGGCCGAAGAGCGCCAGGATGGCGAAGGTGATGACCGAGGCCCGCAGCGCTATGGCGCCACGCACGGCCGAGCTCGCTCCCGGCGTCAAGGCGAGGAAGAGCGGGACCAGCCCGAACGGATCGAGGATCACGAACAGCGTGACGAAGCCATTGAGGAGGATGTCGAACATCGGCACGAGCCCCGTGTCGGGATTGGTGACCTCCGGCGTAACAGCTTCCCGGCGAACGGGCTAGGCGCGGTTCTCGCGCGCCGGAAGGAGCAGCGATTCGCCCCTGAGGGGCCGCCGACACGTGGTGGACACAAAGCTTTTGCAAGTTTCTTTAGTGTAGCTCTCAACTATCTGACAAATATGGATTTTTCATCCCTTCGCGGCACCCGCGTCATTTGCGCTCGCGGCCCCGCCGCGCTATAGCGAAGCGAGCAAATTCCCGCTGATCAGGATCTCTCTTGGCAGACGAAAACGACATCACGCCGCCACCGCCCGCCGGGGCTGGTGGTGGAATCGACTCCATCTCCATCATCGACGAAATGCAGCGCAGCTATCTCGATTACGCCATGAGCGTGATCGTCTCCCGCGCGCTGCCGGACGTGCGCGACGGACTGAAGCCGGTGCATCGGCGCATTCTCTACGCCATGCACGAGATGGGGCTGAATTCCACCAAGTCCTACCGCAAGTCCGCCGGTGTCGTCGGCGAGGTGATGGGTAAGTTCCATCCCCATGGCGACTCGGCGATCTACGATTCCCTTGTGCGCATGGCGCAGGACTGGTCGCTGCGTGCGCCGCTGATCGACGGGCAGGGCAATTTCGGCTCGATCGACGGCGATCCGCCGGCGGCCATGCGCTACACCGAGTGCCGGCTGCAGAAGATCGCCGATCCGATGCTCGAGGACATCGACAAGGAAACCGTCAATTTCCAGGAGAACTACGACGGTCGCGAGATGGAGCCGGTCGTCCTGCCGGCGCGGTTCCCCAACCTTCTCGCCAACGGCTCCGGCGGCATTGCCGTCGGCATGGCGACCAACATCCCGCCCCACAATCTCGGCGAGGTCATCGACGGCACCATCGCGATGATCGATAATCCGGCGATCTCCCTCGACGAGCTGATGGAGCACATTCCGGGTCCGGATTTCCCGACCGGCGCGCTGGTTCTCGGCCGGGCGGGGATCTATTCGGCCTATTCGACCGGCCGCGGCTCGATCCTGATGCGCGGCAAGGTGCACACCGAGACGATCCGCGGCGAGCGAGAAGCGATCATCATCACCGAGGTTCCCTATCAGGTGAACAAGGCCTCGATGATCGAGAAGATGGCCGAACTCGTGCGCGACAAGCGCGTCGAGGGCATCTCGGACATCCGGGACGAATCCGACCGCGAGGGCTACCGGGTCGTCATCGAACTGAAGCGCGACGCCACGTCCGACGTCGTCCTCAACCAGCTCTATCGCTTCACGCCGCTGCAGACCTCCTTCGGCGCCAACATGGTGGCGCTGAACGGCGGCAAGCCGGAGCAGATGACGCTGTCCGACATGCTGTCGGCGTTCGTCGCCTTCCGCGAGGAGGTGGTGAACCGGCGCACCAAGTATCTGCTGCGCAAGGCCCGCGAACGCGCCCATGTGCTGGTCGGTCTCGCGATTGCCGTCGCCAATATCGACGAGGTGATCAAGCTGATCCGCCAGGCGCCCGATCCGGCGACCGCGCGCGAGCAGCTGATGACCCGCGAATGGGACGCCAAGGACGTGGCGCCGCTGATCCGGCTGATCGACGATCCGCGCCACCGCATCACCGAGGAGGGCACCTACCGCCTGTCCGAGGCACAGGCGCGTGCGATCCTCGAGCTTCGCCTGCAGAGGTTGACGGCGCTCGGCCGCGACGAGATCGCCGACGAGCTCAACAAGATCGGCGCCGAGATCAAGGAGTATCTCGAGATCCTGTCGTCGCGCACCCGGGTGCGCGAGATCATCAAGGCCGAGCTCACCGCCATCCGTGACGAGTTCGCCACGCCCCGCCGCACGCAGCTGACGGAAGGCGCGGCGGACATGGAGGACGAGGACCTGATCCCGCGCGAGGACATGGTCGTCACCGTCACCCATACCGGCTACATCAAGCGGGTGCCGCTGGCGACCTACCGGGCGCAGCGGCGCGGCGGCAAGGGCCGCTCCGGCATGTCGCTGAAGAACGACGAGGATTCGGTGACGCGGCTGTTCGTCGCCAACACCCACACCCCGGTGCTGTTCTTCTCCTCCCGCGGCATCGTCTACAAGGAAAAGGTCTGGCGGCTGCCGCTGTCGACGCCCCAGGCGCGCGGCAAGGCGCTGATCAACCTCCTGCCGCTGGAAAAGAACGAGCGGATCACGTCGATCCTGCCGCTGCCAAGCGATCCCGACGCCGCCGAGCGGCTGAACGTCATGTTCGCCACCACGCGGGGCACCGTCCGGCGCAACAAGCTTTCGGACTTCGTCCAGGTGAACCGCAACGGCAAGATCGCCATGAAGCTCGACGAGGAGGGCGACGAGATCCTCGCCGTCGCCACCTGCTCGGAGGACGACGACGTCCTCCTGACGGCGACCTCCGGCCAGTGCATCCGCTTCCCGACGACCGACGTGCGGGTCTTCGCCGGGCGCAATTCCGTCGGCGTCAGGGGCATCTCGCTCGGCGAGGGCGAGAGCGTCGTCTCGATGGCGATCCTGCACCATGTGGACGCGACCCCGGCCGAGCGCGCCGCCTATCTGAAGATGCGCCGGGCCGTCGACTATGACGCTGGCGCCGACCCGAACGGCGACACGCCGGCGGTCGAGGAGGAGGCCGTCGAGGACGTCGCCCTCAGCCCGGAACGCTATGGCGAACTCGGCGCGCGGGAGGAGTTCATCCTGACGATCAGCGAGTTCGGCTATGGCAAGCGCTCGTCGTCCTACGAGTTCCGCACCTCCGGGCGCGGCGGCAAGGGCATCAGGGCGACCGACACCAACCGCCTCGACAAGCTCGGCCAGCTCGTTGCCGGCTTCCCGGTCGAGCGGGAGGACCAGCTGCTGCTCGTCACCGACCGCGGCCAGGTGATCCGGGTGCCGATCGACGGCATCGGCATGAAGGGCCGGTCCACCGGCGGCGTCACCATCTTCCGCACCGCCGACGGCGAGCGGGTGGTCTCGGTTGAGCGCATTCCGGACCAGGGCGCCGACGAAGCCGGGGAGGCGGAGGAAGACCTGGCCGACGTCGCCAACGACACGGCGACCGACACGGCGGACAGCGGCGATGCATCGGGAGACGACGCGCCCGATGCCGGCGAGACGCCCGACGAGGGCGATCCGGAAGCCTGATCGGCAGCTGATTCGCCCGGCGCGGCGGGAACCGGACGCAGATCGAGATGAAGAACGGCCATTCCGGCGGATCGCGGGGGTGGCCGTTTTCGCGTCTGCTCCTGGGGCGCCAAGCCTTTCGCCACCGCTCGGGCCGCGCGTCGCGGCCTGCCCGCGATCCGGTTGCGGACGCAGCGACTTCCCAAACGTCAGAAACAGTCGGGGATGATGGCCATGCACCCGGCTCGAATTTGCCTTCCACCTTTTAATTGCTCTAAATAAGCCATACCTAGGGGACAGGAGGAGGAGCGGCTTCGCCGCTTCACGACAAGGGCAATCTGCACATGCGCCTCACGCGGCAAACCAACTACGCGATCCGGATCCTGATGTATCTCGCCACCAATCCCGGCCGGTTGAGCAAGCTCGGCGAGGTCGCCCGGTCCTACGCGGCGCCCGAGCCCTTCATGTTCAAGATCCTGCAGCCGCTGGTCGCCTCCGGCTTCGTCGAGACCGTGCGGGGCCGCAATGGCGGGATCCGGCTGGGACGTCCCGCCACCGCCATCACGCTTCGGGAGGTCGTCGAGCTGATGGAGGAGAATTTCGCCATGGCGGAATGCTTCGACGGCGGCGTGACGGACTGCCCGCTGGTGTTCCAGTGCGAGTTGAACGCGGCGCTGCGCCAGGCGCTCGATGCCTTCCTCTCCACCCTCGGCCGGTTCTCGATCGCCGACCTGGTGGAGAACCGTCCGTTCATGTCGCAGACCCTCGGTATCCCGATGGCTCCGGAGCACGCGGCGCTTTCATGACTTCCAGATCCCAAGCGGCGGAGCGCCCGGCGGAGGACGACGCCGTCTGGGAGAGCGCTCCCTCGCCCTGCATCGACGTCTGCAAGTACAAGCGGCAGGGCCGTTGCATCGGCTGTTCGATGACCAAGGCTGAGAAGGAATCCTTCCCGCATCACGGCGGCGCCGACGCCAAGCGCGAATTCATCGAGGCGCTGATTGCGCGGATCGCCGAGAGCGGACGCAATCCGGCCTTCTGGGCCTATACCTACCAGCACAAATGCAAGCGCGAAGGCGTGCCATGCCCGGTCGAGGTGGCCGAGGAATAGCCTTCAGCCGCTGAAGTCGTTCCGCGCGGCGGCCAATTCGCGGGATGCGTGATGCGAAGGGCGGGACCTCCCGATCCGCCCGGACATCAGACCTTGGGCGCGCCTACTCCCGTGCCAGCCTCTGCGCTTTCCTCAACTGCGGGAACATCCACGCCCATAGCGCTGCGACGCCCACCGTTGCGGCGCCGCCGAGGACGACGGCCGGCACCGCGCCGATCAGCTTCGCCATGCCGCCGGCCCGGAACTCGCCGAGTTCGTTGGAGGCGCCGATGAACACCATGTTGACCGCATTGACCCGGCCGCGCACGTCGTCCGGCGTCCACAGCTGCATCAGCGTCTCGCGGACATAGACGCTGATCATGTCGGAGGCCCCCATCATCATCAGCGCCGGCACCGAGATCCATATGGACGTCGACAGGCCGAACATCATGGTGAAGGCGCCGAACAGCCCGACGAAGACGAACATGATCGCGCCGGCATGGTTCCGGATCGGATAGGCGGCGAGATAGACCGCCATCGGCAACGCGCCGAGGCCGGGCGCCGCCCGCAGCAGCCCGAGTGCGATGGGGCCGGCGTCGAGGACGTCGCGGGCATAGACCGGCATCAGCGCGACGGCGCCGCCGAGAAGGACGGCGAAGAGATCCAGCGAGATCGCGCCGAGGACGATGGGCTCGCTCCAGATGAACCGAAAACCCGCGACGATGGTCTCGAGGCTCGCCGGCTCGCTGGAGCGGCGACGGGCGGGAGCCTTGATCACCAACGCGAAGATCGCCGCGATGACGAACAGGGCGGCGCCGCTGCCATAGGCGAGCAGTGGCGAGACGCCGTAGAGGAGGCCGCCGGCGACCGGGCCGACGATCGCGGCGATCTGCCAGGAGGACGAGTTCCAGGCAATGGCGTTGGCGAGCTCGTCGCGGGTGACGAGGTTGACGACGAGGGAACTCGAGGCCGGGCCGAAGAAGGCGCGAGCGATGCCGAAGACGATCAGGATGCCGAAGATCGGCGTCGGCGTCGCAAGGCCGTGATAGGTGAGCGCGAGGAGAACGATGGCGCCGATCCCCTCGATTGCCACCGCGATCGCCATGATCAGGCGGCGGGAGTAGCGGTCGGCCGCCGCCCCGGTGACGAGGACGAGGAAGAAGGCCGGCGCGAACTGGCAGAGGCCGACTAGGCCGAGATCCCACGGATCGCGGGTCAGATCGTAGATCTGCCAGCCGACCGAGACGATGACGATCTGCGTCGCGAAGGTCGCGGCGAAGCGGGACAGCCAGTAGAGGAGAAAGCGCTTGTTGCGGAAGGCGGCGAAGCGGTCCTCGCCGTGGGGCGCTTCCGGCACCTTGGGCGCCGGAGTGGTGGCGGAAGGCAGGGACGTCGGTTCGTCGGTCACGCGGAAAGCCTGGGATCAGCGGGCGCTAGGCGCTCCGCCGGACGGGCAGGGGCGTCGTGTGTCCCGGCGGGAAAGCGCCGTGCCTGCCGGACCGAATCGGTCCGGCAGGCAGTCGAGCATCGCCCTTACAACGGAAGCGGGTGGCGGCGATAGACGGCGGCGATGTCGGCCATCACCGCGTCGGACAGATCGATCTCAGCCGCGCCGATATTGGTCTTCAGCTGGTCGACGTCGGTGGCGCCGATGATCACCGCCGTCATGAACGGCCGGGTCAGGGCGAAGGCGATGGCCATGGCGGCCGGATCGAGCCCGTGCTTGCGGGCCACTTCGCAGTATTCGTCGGCTACGGAGACCGCATATTCGGTGTGACGGCCGCCGAGGCCCTTGTTGATCGCGCCGCGCGAGCCGGGGGGAATGGCGCCGGCGGTGTATTTGCCGGTGAGGAGACCGGCCGCCAGCGGCGAATAGGCGAGGAGGCCGACCTGTTCGTTGATCGCCGTCTCGGCAAGGTCGAGGTCGAAGATCCGGTGCATCAGCGAATATTCGTTCTGGATCGAGGCGACGCGCGGCGTGCCGTCCCGCTCGGCGATCGACGCGAACTGCATGACGCCCCAGGCGGACTCGTTGGAGAGGCCGACATGGCGGATCTTGCCGGCCTTCACCTGCTTGCCGAGCTCGTGCAGCACCTCCTCGATATTGGCCTTGACCGCGTCGGGCTTCTGGCCGCTCGGATCGAAGGTCCAGTTCTGTCGGAAGTGGTAGGAGCCGCGGTTCGGCCAGTGCAGCTGGTAGAGGTCGATATGGTCGGTCTTCAGCCGCTTCAGGCTGGCGTCCAGGGCGCGGCGCACAGAATCGGCGGTGATCGGCTCGCCGTCACGGACCTTGTCGTTGCCGGCGCCGGTGATCTTGGAGGCAAGCACCACGTCGTCGCGCCGGCCATTGGCGGCGAACCAGGAGCCGATGATCTCCTCGGTGCGACCGACGGTCTCGGCGAGGAGGGGCGTCGTCGGGTACATCTCGGCCGCGTCGAAAAAGTTCACTCCCATTTCGACGGCGAGGTCCATCTGCGCATGGCCTTCGGCTTCGCTGTTCTGCGATCCCCAGGTCATGGTGCCGAGGCAGATTTCGCTGACGGACAGGCCGGTGCGGCCGAGCGGGCGATATTTCATGAAGACGATCCCGAATGCGGAGATGGAAGCGGACAAGGAGAGGATCGGCCCGACGCGCTGCCTCGGGGCCGTTGCCGCGAACATAGCCGCATCGCCGCATCGTGCAATGGCCGGCGCAAAACGTGGATCTGCGGGCACCCAACTTGCCGAAGCGGGTGGCGAACCGATACTTCGTCCCCGAAACTGCAATTTCAGCAAAGGATCACGCCATGGCCGGTCTCGACAGCGTGCTCGCCTGCCTCGACCTCAATCTCGATCGCGCCGTCGGGCGCCTGTCCGACCTCCTGCGCATTCCGTCGATCTCCACCGATCCCGCCTATGCCGAAGACTGCCGGCGCGCCGCCGAGTATCTCGCCGGCGACCTGTCGGCGATCGGCTTCGACGCCGCGGTGCGCGACACGCCCGGCCATCCGATGGTCGTCGCCCATCACGAGGGACCTGCGCCCAAAGATGGCGTGAAGGCGCCGCATGTCCTGTTCTACGGGCATTACGACGTCCAGCCGGTGGACCCGGTCTCCGAGTGGCACACCGGCCCGTTCGAGCCGGTGGTGCAGGAGATGCCGGACGGCACGAAGCGCATCGTCGCCCGCGGTTCGGCCGACGACAAGGGTCAGCTGATGACCTTCATCGAGGCCTGCCGGGCCTTCAAGGCCGAGACCGGCGGCCTGCCCTGCCGGGTGACGATCTTCCTGGAAGGGGAGGAAGAGTCCGGTTCGCCTTCGCTCAACCCCTTCCTCGACGCCAACCGGGAGGAACTCTCCGCCGACGTCGCGCTGGTCTGCGACACCAACATGTGGAACCGCGATACCCCGGCGATCTCGACCGGCCTGCGCGGCATGGTGGGGGAGGAAGTCGTCATTAAGGCCGCCAGCCGCGACCTCCATTCCGGCTATTACGGCGGCGCGGCGCAGAACCCCATTCATGTCCTCGCGAATATCCTCGCCGACATGCATGACGCCGACGGCCGGGTCACCATTCCCGGCTTCTACGACGGCGTCGAGGAGCTGCCGGACGTTGTCCGCAAGAGCTGGGATAGCCTCGACTTTTCCGAAGCGGACTTCCTCGGCGAGGTCGGCCTCAGCGTGCCGTCGGGCGAGAAGGGCCGCTCTGTCCTCGAGCAGACCTGGTCGCGGCCGACCGCCGAAGTCAACGGCATTGCCGGCGGCTACAACGGCAAGGGCTTTAAGACCGTCATCGCCGCCGAGGCCTCGGCCAAGGTGTCGTTCCGGCTGGTGTTCTCCCAGGACCCGGCGAAGATCCGGGCGGCGTTCCACGCCTTTGTCGAGGCGCGGCTGCCGGCGGACTGCACCGCCGAGTTCCACGCCCATGGCGGCTCGCCCGCGATCCAGCTGCCGTTCGATTCGCCGCTTCTGGAAAAGGCGCGGGGAGCGCTGTCGGATGAATGGCCGAAGCCGGCGGTCATGATCGGCATGGGCGGCTCGATCCCGGTGGTCGGCGAGTTCAAGTCGCGGCTCGGCATGGAGTCGCTGCTGATCGGCTTCGGCCTCGGCGACGACGCCATCCACTCGCCCAACGAGAAGTACGAGATGAGCTCGTTCCACAAGGGCCAGCGCTCCTGGGCGCGTGTCCTGGCGGCGCTGGGCGAGGGGTGAGCGCCAGCCCGGCGCAAGCTCGCTCGTCCATTAACATCTCCTTAAGAGATCGCCGCTATTTTGATCGACATAGGGGACACCGAAAAAGGCACGCTTTCGCGACCACTGATCGATTTTTGGTCACGATCATGCGATAGGCCGATTTGCGGTGTGGGGATGACCGTGCCTCGAAAGAGGATGCGGGGGACAGCTGGAAGGGTGCGGCATCGGGGGATCGCCGCGCCCTTCTTGCGTTTGCGCGTCCAGCTTCGCTGCAGCGACCATGCCGCAACGGCAGTGCCGTGGTCTCCTCTTGCGCCTGTTACCCTCCTGCAACGCCTTGATTCGAAACATCCTGGGGAGGGCGGTTTTCGCCCCGGTGGGAATTGCGCATCGGGAAGGGGCGGGGCATGTATCGTCCCACAGCATGCCCGACGCGGCGCCGGACTGGTGCCCTGACGTTTTCAGAACGAGGCGTGCGAAAAGGCTGGAGTATCAGTTCATGGCTATGCGCTTCGCCTCGGCGGTTTTCCTCACGCTGATGGGCTCGACCGTCCTGGCGAGCGCGGCCGATGTGACCGGGCCCTACGATCCTGCGCCTGCTCCGGCGCAGCCGGCGGCGATCGACTATGGCGGCGACGACTTCGTCTTCGAGCTGGGCATCAAGGGCGTCGTCGATCCGGAATATCTCGGTTCCGACGAGTATCGCGTCCTGCCGGGCGCGATCTTTTCCGTCGAGTATCTGAACCTGCCGGGAATTGGCTCGTTCGGCGGGCCGGACGGCCTCGGCTTCTCGATCGGCCCGTCCTTCAACGTCGTCGGCGAGCGCAAGGCGGACGATCATCCCTCGCTGAACGGGCTCGACGACGTCGACACCACTTACGAGGTCGGCCTCAAAGCCTCCTACGAGTGGGAATATGCCGAGATCTACGGCTCGGCGCGCTATGCCTTCGGTGGCGCGGACGGCTTCGTCGGCGATGCCGGCGCGAATCTGATCTCCCGGCCGACCGACACGCTGACCCTCAAGCTCGGCCCGACGGTCAGCTTCGCCTCGGCGGACTACATGGAGACCTATTTCTCCGTCAGCCCCAGCGAGGCGATCGCGAGCGGCGGCCGGTTCTCGTCCTATGATGCCGGCGGCGGCTTCAAGAGCGTCGGCGTGGCGGCATCGGCCAAGTACGAGTTCACGCCGGACTGGTTCCTCAACGCGGACGCGTCCTGGGACCGGCTTGTCGGCGACGCCAAGGATTCGCCCATCGTCGAGGCGGGCTCCAAGGACCAGTATTCCTTCACCCTCGGCATCTCGAAGCGATTCTCGCTCGACCTGTTCTGATCTTCCGGCACCTCGCCTGAGGGCGGCGCGGCGATCTGCCGCCCCGCCGATCTGCGGACAATGCGGCCCGAAGGGCAACGCTCTCCTGCATCGCCACGTTGACGCTCCGACTTCAATCGATGAAGGAGGGCTGCAACCATGGCCATCATCAAGACGAACGACAACGTCGAACTCTATGTCAAGGACTGGGGCGAGGGGCGACCCTTCGTGCTCGTCCATGGCTGGCCCCTCAATGCCGACATGTGGGACACCATCGCCCACGAGCTCGTCGAGCAGGGGTTTCGGGTCGTTGCCTATGACCGCCGCGGCTTCGGCCGCTCCTCGCAGCCGGGCGCGGGTTACGACTACGACACCCTGGCCGACGATCTGGCCGCGGTGATCGAGGGCCTGTCGCTGATCGACGTCACCCTCGTCGGCTTCTCGATGGGGGGCGGTGAGGTCGCCCGCTACATGTCCCGCCATCGCGGGCGCAACGTCGCCCATGTGGCGCTGGTCTCGGCGGTGACGCCCTATCTCCTCAAGGACGACAGCAACCCGGACGGCGTCGACGGCGCAACCTTCGACGGCTTCATCCATGAGCTGAAGAAGGACCGGCCGGGTTTCCTCGAGACCTTTGGCAAGCAGTTCTACGGCGTCGGCCTGCTGGATTGGTCGGTCTCGTCGGCCTATCTGGAATGGACGAAGCAGATGGCGCTGCAGGCTTCGCTGCGCGCCACGATCAAATGCGTCGACGCGTTCGGGCGCACCGACTTCCGTGCCGACATGAAGGCTTTCGACCTGCCGACACTGGTCATCCACGGCACGTCGGATGCAACGGTGCCTTTCGAGATATCGGGCAAGCGGGCGGCCGAGATGATCCCCGGTGCCGAACTCAAGGCCTATGACGGCGCGCCCCACGGGCTGCACTATACCGAGCAGGACCGGCTGGTCGCCGATCTCGTCGATTTTGCGAGGTGAGCCGGTCGTAGCCTGAAGCCACGAAGGTCGGGGGCCGGATGCGCCTCAAGCGATCCGGCCCCTCCTTCATCCGAACGGTCAGGGGACGATCGAATCCACCACGCCGCCGTCGACACGCAGCGCCCCGCCGCTGGTGGCCGAGGCTTCCTTCGAACAGGCGTAGACGATCATGTTGGCGACCTCCTCGACGGTGGCCGGCCGGCCGAGGACGGAGCTCGGGCGCTCGGACTTCACGAACATCTCCCCGGCCTCCTCGATGGAGACGCCCTTCTCCTCGGCCAACTCCTTGAGCATCTCCTTGACGCCCTCGGACATGGTCGGGCCGGGCAGCACCGAATTGACGGTGACGCCGGTGCCTGAGGCGAGCTTGGCGAGGCCGCGCGAGAGCGACAGCAACGCGGTCTTGGTGAAGCCGTAGTGGATCATGTCGGCGGGGATGTTCAGGCCGGATTCCGAGGAGATGAAGACGACGCGGCCCCAGCCCTGCTCCATCATCTTCGGCAGATACGCCCGCGACAGGCGCACGCCTGACATGACGTTCAGCTGGAAGAACCGCTCCCAGGTCCCGTCGTCGATCTCGAAGAAGGGCTTGGGGCCGAAGATGCCGACATTGTTGACCAGAATGTCGGCTGCCGGCACCGCCGCTATGAAGCTGTCGCAGCCGTCCGCCGTGCCGAGGTCGGCGGCGACGCCGGAGACGTCGGAGCGCGGCACCGCGTCGAGCACGGCGCGGATCGCCGCCTCCACGCGGTCGCTGTCGCGGCCGTTGACCACGACACGGGCGCCGGCCCGGGCGAGGCCCTTGGCCGCCGCAAGGCCGATGCCGCCGGTCGAGCCGGTGACGATGGCGGTCTTTTCGGAAAGATCGATCTGCATGGCGCGCATCTCCTTTGTCGCTGCCTGACGTCGATCGTGAAAACTAGCCTCGCTGCGCTGAACGACAGGGACGAGCCGGGCGACGGTGCGTTTCGGGATGCTTTTGCGAGGCCTGTCGCCATTCCTTAAAGCCCCGTTAAATCGCCGCAATTACCATTGACAAGCAACTTGCCGATTCCGGCGCGGCGGAACCGTTCGCGCCCGCTGTCGGACCTGTGGGGACAGGTCCGGCGAGACGACGACCGACAGCAGCACCGCCGGATCCGAGCGGGTTCGCGACGGGTCGCGGCACATGGGGAAAATGAGGGGGATCTGGAGCGCCGACACGGCCGTTCCGCGTCGCCCGTCATCAGGATGAGAGGCTGGGCATGGCGGCACGGCGCGAGCGGATCGAACCGAGCTTCGATCATCAGGAGCGGGTCAGCGAGGACGAGCTGTCGATCAGCCCGGACGACCGGGCCGTGCCCTCGGCGGCCAACGACCGCAAGCGCACGTCCGCCGCACGGCCCGCCAAGGGAACCGCCAAAGCCAGGCCGGCCACCGCGCGCGGTGCATCAGGCGGCGGTTCGCGGCGCGGCGGCTCGGGCGATGGCGGCGGCGGCGGCCGACGCCGGCGGCGCAGCTTCTTCGGCCATGTGGTCCGGCTCGGCCTTGCCGGCGCCCTCTGGGGCACGCTCGCGGTCGCCGCGGTGGTCGGCTATTTCGCCGTCAAGCTGCCACAGGAGGCCTGGGAGATCCCGGCGCGCCCGCCCAACGTCAAGATCGTCTCGGTCGAGGGCACGCTGCTCGCCAATCGCGGCCTGACCGGCGGCAAGGAAGTCTCCCTCGACGAGATAAGTCCCTACATTCCAGAAGCCGTGGTGGCGATCGAGGACCGGCGGTTCTACGACCACTGGGGCGTCGACCCGATCGGCATCGTGCGGGCCTTCGTCAACAACTGGCAGGCCGGCGGCACCGTCCAAGGCGGCTCGACGCTGACCCAGCAGCTGGCTAAGAACATCTTTCTCAATCCCGAGCAGACCATCCAGCGCAAGATCCAGGAAGCGATCCTGGCGATCTGGCTGGAGCACAAGTTCACCAAGGACCAGATCCTCGACATGTATCTGAACCGGGTCTATTTCGGCTCGGGCGCGACGGGGGTCGAGGCTGCTGCGCGGCGCTATTTCAACAAGTCTGCCAAGGAAGTGACGCTCTCCGAGGCGGCGCTGCTGGCGGGGCTCCTCAAGGCGCCGTCGCGGCTGTCGCCGGCGCGCGATCCGGAGGCCGCCAAGGCCCGCGCCGAAGTGGTGCTCGCGGCGATGCGCGAGGAAGGCAAGATCTCCCAGGAGGAATTTGCCGACGCCGCCTCCCAGAAGCCGACCAAGGCGAAGAGCTACTGGGACGGCGCCCACCAATATGCCGCCGACCTGGTGATGCGCGACATCAAGGACCTCGTCGGCGAGGTCCAGCAGGATGTCGTGGTCGAGACGACGATCGAGATGCCGCTGGAGAGGCTGGCGGAACAGACGCTCCGCAAGACCATCGACGGCTCGAAGCAGAATGTCAGCCAGGGCGCGCTCGTGTCCATGGACGGCACCGGGGCGATCCGGGCGCTGGTCGGCGGGCGCGACTATGCCGAAAGCCAGTTCAACCGCGCCGTCGACGCCAAGCGCCAGCCGGGCTCGACTTTCAAGCCCTTCGTCTATCTGGCGGCGATCGAGAATGGCTGGCGACCCGAGAGCATCATCGTCGACGGCCCCGTCCAGATCGGCAAGTGGAAGCCCTCGAACTACGAGAACACCTATCGCGGCCCGGTGATGGTCGCCGACGCCCTGCGCTTCTCGCTCAACACCGTGGCGGCGAAGCTCATCGACAGCGTCGGGACGCAGGCCGTGATCGATACCGCCCATCGCCTCGGCATCAAGTCCGACATCGTCGACAACCCGTCGATCGCGCTCGGAACGTCCGAGGTCTCGCTTCTGGAGCTGACCAGCGCCTTCGCGCCCTTTGCGAATGGCGGCTACGAGGCGACGCCGCATCTCGTCAACAAGATCACTACCGAGGACGGCAAGGTCCTGTGGGAGCGGGGGGCGGAGGTTCCGCCGAAGGTCCTGTCCGAGGAGAGCCTCGGCATGATGAACGCCATGCTGAAGCGTGTCGTCTCCTCCGGCACCGGGCGCAAGGCGGAGCTGGACGGCTTCGAGGCGGCCGGCAAGACGGGAACGACCCAAGACTTCAAGGACGCCTGGTTCATGGGCTACACGGCCGAACTCGTCACCGGCGTCTGGCTGGGCAACGACAACGGCGCGAAGATGAAGCGGGTGACCGGCGGCTCGCTGCCGGCGCAGGCCTGGCACGACTACATGCAGGCGGCTCTGAAGGGGACGCCGAACGTGCCGCTGCCGGGCAACTACATGCTCGGCGGGCCGGAGGCACCGCTGGTCGCGGACGGCAATGGCGGAGAATACTACGACACCGAACTGCCGCGGAACGACGGTGTGCCCTATGACGGGGCCGATGGTGGCCAGGGCCGGGTGATCTATGACCGCGCGCCGCCGCCTGGTGTCGTCGTCGAGGAGCGGGTCTCGCCGCCTCGGGAGAACGATCGCAACCTGTTCAGGCGGATCTTCGGCGGGTGAATCCGCGAAGCAAATCATCGCAGAAAAAAGGGCGCCCTGCGAGGCGGGCCTCGTTGGAAGCTAGACGTTCACTGGCCTGGTCGACTGGCCGTTAATCACAGCTGACCCGGGTCGTCGTGGACATGGTCTGCCACACGGGTGATCCCGCCACGCACTCTATCTGGCGAAGCCGTGGCGATCGGGTGGGGTGACGCACCAAGACGTGTTCGTCGCCCCACCCGAACGCCCCGTCGCCTGCAGCCGGGCGACGTCGTCAGATGCTGACGACACCCAGCAGCGACAGCACGATGAGGACGACCACGACGAGGCCGACGATATAGATGATGTTGTTCATGACTGCGCTCCGAAAGAATCAGGGTCGTGGTTGGGTGCGACGGATCGTCCGTGCCGTCCGGTAGCGCTTCAGCGCGCCGGTGGTTCCGCAAATCCTGTCGTTTTTTGAAAAAGCGCTCTTCCGCCGCCTGAGCCGCGCGCGTTCGAAACCGGGCTTCACGAAAGCGTCAGAACCTGCCTTGCACCGGTTTCGGGGCGTTCATATATAGCCGCCATCACCGATCGGCCGGACGGCGTCACGCCAGACCCCGCACCGGCCAAACATGATTTTGCAGACGCCACGTGGGGGTTGCCCAGCGGGAACGCCTTAACGAGGGTCCCGGGCGGCTCGCTGTCAGAAGGAGAGTATGAATATGGCGAAGGTTATCGGTATCGACCTCGGCACGACCAATTCCTGCGTCGCTGTCATGGACGGCAAGACGTCGAAGGTCATCGAGAATGCGGAAGGTGCGCGCACCACGCCTTCGATGGTCGCCTTCACCGACGACGGCGAGCGTCTCGTCGGTCAGCCCGCCAAGCGGCAGGCCGTCACCAACCCCGAGGACACGCTGTTCGCCGTCAAGCGGCTGATCGGCCGTCGCTACGAGGATCCGACGGTCGCCAAGGACAAGGGCCTCGTGCCCTACAAGATCGTGCGCGCCGACAATGGCGATGCCTGGGTCGAGGCTTCGGGCGAGAAATACTCCCCGTCGCAGATCTCGGCGATGATCCTTCAGAAGATGAAGGAGACGGCGGAATCCTATCTGGGCGAAAAGGTCGAGAAGGCGGTCATCACCGTTCCGGCCTATTTCAACGACGCCCAGCGCCAGGCGACCAAGGACGCCGGCAAGATCGCCGGTCTCGAGGTCCTGCGCATCATCAACGAGCCGACGGCTGCCGCGCTCGCCTACGGCCTCGACAAGAACGACGGCAAGACCATAGCGGTCTACGATCTCGGCGGCGGCACCTTCGACGTCTCGATCCTCGAGATCGGCGACGGCGTGTTCGAGGTGAAGTCGACCAACGGCGACACCTTCCTCGGCGGCGAGGACTTCGACATGCGCCTGGTCGACTACCTGGCGACGGAGTTCAAGAAGGATCAGGGCATCGACCTGAAGAACGACAAGCTCGCTCTCCAGCGCCTGAAGGAAGCGGCCGAGAAGGCCAAGATCGAACTGTCGTCGGCTTCGCAGACCGAAATCAACCTGCCCTTCATCACCGCCGACCAGGCGGGCCCGAAGCACCTCAACATGAAGCTCACCCGCTCCAAGTTCGAGGCGCTGGTCGACGACTTCGTGCAGCGCACGGTCGGCCCGATGAAGGCGGCCCTGAAGGATGCGGGCCTGACCCAGTCGGACATCGACGAAGTCGTCCTCGTCGGTGGCATGACCCGCATGCCGAAGATCCAGGAGACGGTGAAGTCGTTCTTCGGCAAGGAGCCGCACAAGGGCGTCAACCCGGACGAGGTCGTCGCCATGGGCGCGGCAATCCAGGCCGGCGTGCTGCAGGGCGACGTCAAGGACGTGCTGCTGCTCGACGTGACCCCGCTGTCGCTGGGCATCGAGACGCTGGGCGGTGTCTTCACCCGGCTGATCGACCGCAACACCACGATCCCGACGAAGAAGTCGCAGACCTTCTCGACTGCCGAGGACAACCAGAACGCCGTCACCATCCAGGTCTTCCAGGGTGAGCGCGAGATGGCCCAGGACAACAAGATGCTCGGCCGGTTCAACCTCGAGGGCATTCCGCCGGCACCGCGCGGCGTCCCGCAGATCGAGGTGACCTTCGACATCGACGCCAACGGCATCGTCAATGTCTCGGCCAAGGACAAGGGCACCAACAAGGAGCAGCGGATCACCATCCAGGCTTCCGGTGGCCTGTCCGACGCCGACATCGAGCAGATGGTCAAGGACGCCGAGGCCAATGCCGACGCCGACAAGAAGCGCCGGGCCGGCGTCGAGGCGAAGAACCAGGCCGAAAGCCTCGTCCACTCGGCCGAAAAGTCGCTGGCCGACTATGGCGACAAGGTCTCCGAGGCCGACCGCGGCGCGATCCGCGCGGCGATCGACGATCTGAAGGCCGAGCTGGAGAAGCCCGAGGCCGACGCCGAGACGATCAAGGCCAAGAGCGACACGCTCGCCCAGGCGTCGATGAAGCTCGGCCAGGCCATGTACGAGGCGGCCCAGGCCAATGAGGGCGAAGGCGGCGAAGAGCCGATGGGTTCTTCCGACGAGCCCAAGGACGACGTCGTCGACGCCGACTACGAGGAAGTGGACGACGACCAGCAGAAGAAGTCGGCCTGATCCGGCTTTTCCCCTGATCGATGAACGAAAGAAGCCCCGGCGCCATGCGCCGGGGCTTCTTCGTTTGTCAGTCTTTGTCCGCTGTGCAGTCCGCCAGGCCGCTGGCTGCAGCCGCCGCGGAACCAGCGGCCGCAGGTCGGATGCGACCGGGGCCTATCCTTCCGGCGTCACCGCCGAACTGCCCGCAGCCGGAGCATCGAGCCTCGTGCCTTCCTCGGGCGTGCGGGTGAAGAGCGTGAAATAGGCGACGAGCGCGATCGCAATGACGGCGAGCGTCAGCCACAGCGCGTTTCGCCCCCGGCTGCGGGACTTCGGGCCTCGCGCCGGCGGTCCGGAATGATGGGTCAAAGGCTCCTCCACGATGTCGCATCGGCCGCGCCATTTCGGCGCGGCGTCTGACGAGACGAACCGGGGAGGTGGGGGCGGGTTCCGCAATTGCCCTCGGCGCTCAAGGGCGCCGACGCTTCCGCCCGCCGGACGGTCGCGCCGGTCTCCCGGTCCAGCCGGAGACCCGACGATCGTCACGGCCCGGCATCCCGTGGGTCCCGGGTGCCTCCGGTCTCAGGCTTCGCGGCCGAACACCCGCCGGAAGATCGTGCCGACATGCTTGGTGTGGTAGCCGAGGTCGAAGCGCTTGCGGACCTCCTCCTCGGGCAGTGCCGCGCGGACCTCGTCGTCCTTCAGCAACTCCTCCAGAAAATCGACCGTCGCCGAGCCGGCGACATGGTAGCTCTCCCAGACCTTCATGGCGTTGCGCTGGACGAGGCGGTAGGCGTCCTCGCGGGAGACGCCGGCCTGGGTGAGGGCGAGGAGGATGCGTTGGGAATGCACGAGGCCGCCGAGGCGGTTCATGTTGTTTTCCATGCGCTCGGGATAGACAAGCAGCTTGTCGACGACGCCGGTGAGGCGGGCGAGGGCGAAGTCCAGCGTGATCGTCGCATCCGGCCCGATGTAGCGCTCGACGGAGGAATGCGAGATGTCGCGCTCGTGCCAGAGGGCGACGTTCTCCATGGCCGGCAGGGCGTAGCTGCGGACCATGCGGGCAAGGCCGGTGAGGTTTTCCGTCAAGACCGGGTTGCGCTTGTGGGGCATCGCCGAGGAGCCCTTCTGGCCCGGCGAGAAGTACTCCTCCGCCTCGAGCACCTCGGTGCGCTGCAGGTGGCGGATCTCCGTCGCCAGCCGCTCGACGGACGAGGCGACGACGCCGAGAACCGCAAAGAACATCGCGTGCCGGTCGCGCGGGATCACCTGCGTCGACACCGGCTCGGGCGCAAGGCCCATGGCTTTGGCGACATGCTCCTCGACGAATGGATCGATGTTGGCGAAGGTGCCGACGGCGCCGGAGATGGCGCAGGTGGCGATCTCGGTGCGGGCGGCGATAAGCCGCTCACGGCAGCGCTGGAACTCGGCATGGGCGAGCGCCAGCTTGACGCCGAAGGTCGTCGGCTCGGCATGGATGCCGTGTGAGCGTCCGATGGTGATGGTGTCGCGGTGCTCGAAGGCGCGGCGCTCCAGCGCGGCAAGAAGGGCATCCATGTCCGCGATGAGAAGGTCGGCCGCCCGCGTAAGCTGGACGCTGAGGCAGGTGTCGAGGACGTCGGACGAGGTCATGCCCTGGTGGACGAAGCGGGCATCCGGGCCGACGATCTCCGACAGATGCGTCAGGAAGGCGATGACGTCGTGCTTGGTCTCGCGCTCGATGGCGTCGATGCGATCGATGTCGAAGGTGGCGGCGCCGCCCTTTTCCCAGATCGTCTTCGCGGCTTCCTTCGGGATGACGCCGAGCTCGGCCAGGGCGTCGCAGGCATGGGCCTCGATCTCGAACCAGATCCGGAACTTCTCCTCCGGCGACCAGATGGCGACCATGTCGGGGCGGGCGTAACGGGGGATCATCGGGCGTGTTCCGGAGGTCGATTGCGGGAAGACCGCCGTCTAACAGAGCGGCGGCCAAGCCTCAATGTCGGGATCAGAGGGGCGTGGCGGTCGTGTCGCCGAATATTGTCGGCAAAGGCCGTTCGAGAGTCTGGCGGCCGGCCTTCCAGCCGGCGACCGGCTGCGCGATGCGGCGCACCGCGTCGATGCCGCTCGATGCATCGAGGATGACGAGGTCGGCGGGCTCGCCGNCCGCCGGGGCGGAGGGTCGTGCGAGCCCCATGACCGAGGCGGCGCTGTCGCTGACCATGGCAAAGGCGGCGGCGACCTCCGCCTCGCTGCCGGTCTGGGCGACATTGGCGAAGAGGTTCGCCATGCGGATCAGCGAGGCGTCGCCGAAGGGCGTGAAGGGGTTGAGGACGTTGTTGGTGGCGACCGCCGTCCTGACCCCGGCTTTGGCGAGAAGATCCGCCCGCGCCATGCCGCGGGGGGCGAGGCGGTCGACGCCCCGGCCCATCAGGTAGAGATCCGTTGCTGGGAGGANGACGACGCCGATGTCGGCCTCGGCGAGCTGACCGGCGAGTTCGCCAAACCGCTTCGGCGCCATCGCCGACAGCTTGCTGGCATGGCCGACCGAGACGCGGCCCTGCAGCCCGCGGGCCGTCACTGCTTCGATCAGCGCCGGCAGGCACGAGCCGGCCGGATCGAGATCGAAGTCGATGTGGAAGTCGGCCGGCACGGCGAAGCGCTCGGCGAGATCGAGGATGAGAGCGATGTGGTGGACGGGATTGGGGTCGGTATAGGGGCAGCCGCCGACGCTGGTCGCGCCGCCTTCGAGGGCCGCGATCAGGAGGTCGTAGGTCGCCATCTCCTGGGTCAGGCCCTCCTGCGCGAAGGCGCAGAAGTCGAGGTCGATCATCGGCGCGTAGTCGCGCTTCAGCTGGCTCAGCGCCTCGAAGGAGGCAAGCCCGACGCGCGGGTCCGTTTCGACGAAGCTGCGCATCGCCATGGTGCCGTGGGTGATCGCCTGGCGGAGCACCGTCTCGGCGCGCGCGTAGACGTCCTCCGGGGTAAAGGCGGCCTTGGCGCCGGCGGTCAGCGCGACCGCTTCCTTGAGCGTGCCCTCGCAGATGGGGCAGCGATCGAGGATGCCGGCCTTGTCGAGATGAATATGGGCGTCGACGAAGCCGGTGCAGACGAAGCGGCCGTCGGCGGAGCGGTCCGGCGCGCCCTTCGGTAGTCGCGGCTCGATGGCGGCGATGCGGCCGGCCGAGATGCCGATGTCGTGTGGCCGGTCCCTGCCGGCGAGTTGAGCGCTGCGCAGGACGAAGTCGAACATCGCGCCTCTTTCCGGTCGGCTCAGCCGAGCTCGAAGCTGGTGACGCCGAAGATCTCGCCGAGCGGCAGCGACGGCGCCTCGCCCTTGACCATGCGGGCGGTCTCGAAGACCGGCTTCAGGCCATGTCGCTCGGCGAGCGCGATGGCGGCGGCATTGGGCTCGGGGACGTCGAGGATGATGCTCTCGCCGGGAGGCACGGTGCGCACCAGTGCGTCGAAGAGGTCGGAGGCGACTTCGGGCGTCCGGGCGAACAGCGGGCCGATCTTGAAGCCTGTGCGTGCCGGGCGCACGACGCCGTAGCCTCGAATGCCGCCGCCTGCGCCGTCATCTCCGTCATCGCTGCCGGTCGCGATCCTCGCGACATGGCCGGGCGTCGAGAGCCATGCCTGAAGGAAGGCCGAGCGGTCGCAGCCAGAATGCGCCGCGTCGAAGGCGGCGAGGGCGGGAAGATCCTCCGCGTTCACCGCCCGCACTGTCTCCGGCGCGTCGGACGGCTGAGGCACGGGGCCCATGTGGCGGATGTTGCGATGCTGCAGGACAAAGCCGGACCTGGCGTAGTTCGCCTGCTGGTCGACGACGCCGTCGAGCCCGATCGAGCGGCTGCCGAGCCGCGCTATGCCGGCCTGCCAGAGCGCCCAGCCGATGCCGCGGCCGCGCAGTTCCGGCCGGACGATGTAGAAGCCGAGAAAGCCGTGGTGTTCGCCGGAAGCGACGACGGCGATCGAGGCCGCCGGCTCGCCGTCGAGGAAGGCCATGAGAAAGCCGTCCGGATCGGCGGCGCGAAACGGGATTGCATCGGCAAGGCCCGGATTCCAGCCCTCCAGGGTGGCCCATTCGATCGCCAGCTCGACTTCCGCGAGCGTCATCGGGCGGATCTCGATCTTGCCCGGCAGGTCGGTCTCAGCCACGGTCATTCAGCAGGCTCCGCGTCGGGCAGTGGCTCCGGGTGGACGATCATGCCCTCGGGATAGACGAAGCCCTGATGCTTTGGCCCGGGCATGGCATAGCCGCCCCGCTTGGCGGTCTTTAGTCCCATCGTGACGGCGGCCTCCATCAGCTTGACCGCCGAGGCGACGCCCTCGATCACCGGGACGCCGTGGCGCACCGAGAGGCTCGCGGCGAAATCCGCCATGCCGGCGCAGCCGAGCACGATCGCCTCGGCGCCGTCCTCGTCGATCGCCCGGACGATCTCCTCGGAGATCTTCGCGTTTGCAGCCTCCGGGTCCGCCTCGAGCGCCAGCACCGGCAATTCGCTCGCCCTGACGCTGACGCAGAGCGGTGCCAGCCCGGCGCGCTCCAGATTGTCCTGAAGGATCGGAACCGAGACGGAGAGGGTGGTGACGACGGAGAAGCGCCGTGCGACGAGCGTCGCCATGCGGGCACCCGCCTCGCCGATGCCGATCACCGGACCCTGCAGCACCGAGCGGGCGGCCTCCAGGCCGGTGTCGTCGAAACAGGCGATGATGTGGGCCTCGGCGCCGTCGCGCTCGGCAATGGCGAGGGCATGGAGCAGGCCGGGCACGGCGAGCGCGCCGTCGACGTGACCCTCGATCGAGGCCGGGCCGGCGTCGTTCTGGTAGGCGAGGATTTCAGTGCCCCGCGCCGCGGCCTGGCGCGCCGCGAGGGCAATGGTCTCGGTCATCGACCGGGTGGAATTGGGATTGACGATCGAGATCCGCAATTTGCCCCTCAGTCTGATCGTGGCCCGTCGCGGAACCCAGCCGTTCGCTGCCGCAATGTCCGGGCCGATGGCACGGTTGCAGAACTTTCTACGTCATCGTCGCCGAGAGGGGGCGGCGAATATGTCACGGGCTCCGGCGGATTTCGCGGGTCGATCTTGCGCGGGGCTTGATGTGTCGCCATCGCAGCACACGATCAATCCGCGAGGGCCCGGCGTTGCCGTCGCCGCTGCAGGAGGACGAAGGCGGCGAGCGTCCCGAAGATGACGGTGAAGGACACCGCCGTCACCGACGTGCCGAGGGCGTAGATCTCCGGCGTCGTCACCGTGGTTGTCAGGGCCGCAAGTTCCAGTGGCAGCGTGTTGGTCGAACCCATGGTCTGGCTGGAACGGGCGATTTCGTCCCAGGAGAGGGTGAAGCCGAACAGCGCGATGCCGATCAGGAACGGCGCGATCATCGGCAGGATCACATATCGGAAGCTCTGCCAGTTGGAGGCGCCGAGATCGCGGGCGGCTTCCTCATAGCTCTTGTCGAGGCGGTTGAAGACCGCGAACATGATCAGGAGGCCGAAGGGCAGGGTCCAGGACAGATGCGCCCCGAGGCCGGAGGTGAACAGACCGAGCGAGTTGCCGCGCGGGGAGACGAGGCCGATCGAGGAAAGGACCGGCCGCAAGACGTCGTCGACGATGCGGAACTCCAGCGCGATGCCCAGCGAGACGACGATCGACGGGACGATCAGGCTGGCGATGGCGACGTAGAAGAGCGGCGTCGCGCCGACGAACTTCTTGCGGAAGGCGAGCCCCGCAAGGACGGAAATGACGACGGTCAGCACCATCACCGTCAGGCCGAGCATCAGCGAGCGCTGGAAGGCCGTGCCGATGTCGACGGTGCCGCGGCCGCTCCACAGCCGCTCGAACCAGTAGAGCGAGACGCCGTTCATCGGGAAGGTGAGGCCGCCGTCCGGNCCCTGGAAGGACANNGTNAGGATNGTNANCANNGGCCCGTAGAGNAAGACGNCGAANAGNGCGAAGAANNNCGCCAGNNNATAGAAGGAGCGCGGNCGNNTNTCNTCGCGNGNGACGGNNNNCNNGGCCATGNCCTCANAGCTCCTTGCGNATGTCGACGAGGCGCAGCATGCCCCAGATCGTCANNAGNACGACGGCNAGNAGCACGATNGCATTGGCGGCGGCGATNGGNAANTGCAGGAAGTTGATCTGGGTCTGGATGANCTTGCCGACCGAGGCGATCTGCTGGCCGCCCATGATGCCGATGGTCAGATAGTCGCCGGTGACGATGGTGACGACGAAGATCGAGCCGATCAGGATGCCGGGCTTGACCAGCGGGATGATGACGTTGGTCAGCGTCTGCCAGCCCGACGCGCCGGCGTCGTAGGCCGCCTCGATCAGCGCCCGGTCGATGCGCATCATCGAGTTGAAGATCGGCACGACCATGAACAGCGTGTAGAGGTGNATGAGGGCAAGAGAGACGGCAAAATCGGAATNGAGCAGCCATTCGATCGGCGACTGGATCAGCCCGATCGACTGCAGTGTCTCGTTTACGAGGCCGTTGCGGCCGAGGAGCGGGATCCAGGAGATCATCCGGATCACGTTCGAGGTCCAGAACGGGATCGTGCAGACCATGAAGAGTGCGATCTGCATCGGCAGCGTGCGAATGTGGAAGGCGAGGAAATAGGCGACGGTGAAGCCGATGAAGAGCGTCGCCGCCCAGACGATGGCGACGAATTTCAGCGTCGACAGATAGGTCGCGAAGGTCGTGCAGAGGCCTGAAGAGCCCGAGAAGCAGCCGTAGAAGACGTCCTGGTAGTTCGACAGGACGAAGGCCGGCTCGATGGAATATTCAGTGTAGTTCCAGAACGAGACGACGAAGGTGGCGAGCAGCGGCAGGATGAAGAACGCCAGGAAGACCAGCGCCAGCGGCGCCGCCTGGAGATAGGCGACCCAGGCAGGCGTCCACGAGGTGCGGCGCGCCGTTGCCGTTCGCGCCGCTCCCTTTCGCGTCCCCTTCTGCGCATTGGATGCCCCGACCTGCGTCGCGGCATCCAGCGTTTTGGTCATGACCTCAGGCGGCAATGAACTCGTTCCATTTGCGGATCATGTAGATGTTCTCGTCCATGACGGCGTTCCAGCAGGCGACGGCGCCCATGCGCTCGTCATAGGAACCGCCGTCTCGCGTGGCCCCGGCCTTTTCGAGCAGCTTGCCGTCCGGCGACATGATGTCTTTCTCGGCCGCCTTGCCCTCGAACCAGTAGGCCCATTCGTAGGGCTCCATGGCTTCCTTGGTCGTCTCGAGGACGGCGGTGTAGTAGCCCTGCTTGGCGAGATGGGCACCGGCCCAGCCGGAGAGGAACCAGTTGATGAACTCGTAGGCCGCGTCCTTCTCGCGCTCGCCGATCGCCACCGGCAGGCCGAAGCCGGACGCCCAGGCGCGGTAGCCTTCCTTCAGCGGCTGGTACTTGCACTCGATNCCTTGCGTGCGCACGGCGGTGACCGCCGGCGACCACATCGACTGGATGACGACTTCGCCGGACGCCATCAGGTTGACGCTCTCGTTGAAGTCCGTCCAGAAGGCGCGGAACTGGCCGTTGCGCTTGGCCTCGATCAGGACCGCGATGGTCTTGTCGATCTCCTCGCGGGTCATGTTGCCCTTGTCGCCATAGGTCATGTCGCCCCTGGCCTCGATGGCCATCGCCGCATCCATGATGCCGATCGAGGGGATGTTGAGGGTCGCCGCCTTGCCCTTGAACTTCGGATCGAGCAGCGAGGCCCAGCTGGACACCTCGCCGTCGATGAGGTCCGGCCGGATGCCGAGAGTGTCGGCGTTGTAGGTGGTCGGGATGAGGGTGAGGAAGCCGGTCTCCTCGCCGGCGAACTCCGTCGCCTGCTCGTCCGGCAGATAGAGCACTTCCGCCGGCGCGGTGCCGTCGAGGCCGACCTTCTTGCCGGCCACCGTGCCGTTGCGCAGGACCGAGGCGATCTTGTCCGACAGGGTGATCTTCGAGGCGTCGAGGCCCATGATGTTGCCGGAGGGCAGGAGCTTCGGCAGGGCGAAATACTCGGTGTCCACCAGATCGAAGGAGTTCGGCTGGGTGATCACGCGCTTGGCGACGTCGTCCGTCGTCACGGCGATGTATTCGATGGTGATGCCGAGATCCTCGCCGGCCTTGGCGGCGATGGCCGGCGACTGGTTCACCGCCGTCGACAGATAGCGCAGCGTCACCTTCTCCTGGGCGATCGCCGGAAAGCCGGTGACCTTGGTGACGAGGGCGGCACCGCCCAGCGCGGCCGAGGCTTTCAGGATCGACCGGCGGGNGATGCCGCCGCGGGTTTCCTTCAGGATGGTCATGGCAGTGCTTCCTCCATTGGCAGTTTAGGGTGTGTGTCGGGTGGCGCGGCTCAGGCCGCGAGTTCGTGGCGGTCTGCCGGCTGCCAGGTGGCCGCGACCCTGTCGCCGACGGCGACCGGCGCGCGGTCGAAGTCGCTCTCGGCGAGGGTGGCGAGAAGGTCGGTGCCGTCCTCGCGGGTCATCGCCACATGGACGGTCATGCCCTGGTATTCGACGTCGGTGACGGTCGCGGCGGAACCGGGCTCGCCGGAACTTGCGAGGCGGATCCGGTCGGCCCGCACCGCATAGGACCGGCCGGCTTCGGGCACGACGTTGTGGCCGCCCATGAACTTGGCGACGAAGACCGTCTTCGGCGCGTTGAAGACCTCGCGTGGGCTACCGACCTGCTCGATCCGCCCGTCATTCATCACCACCACCATGTCGGCGAGCGCCATCGCCTCTTCCTGGCTGTGGGTGACATGGACGAAGGAGATGCCGAAGTCGCGCTGGTAGCGCTTGAGCTCGGCGCGCATGCGGATGCGCAGGAACGGGTCCAGCGCCGAGAGGGGCTCGTCGAGGAGGAGGACGGTCGGGTTGGTGACGAGGGCCCGCGCCAGCGCCACGCGCTGCTGCTGGCCACCGGAAAGCTGGCTGGGCAGACGGTCGCCATATTTCGCCATGTCGACGAGGTCGAGCAGCTCGCCCGCGCGCCGCAGCCGCTCGGCCTTGGCGATCCCGGCCATCTTCAGCGAGAAGGCGACGTTGTCGCGCACCGACAGATGCGGAAACAGCGCGTAGTTCTGGAACATCATCGCCGTGCCGCGCCGGGCCGGCGGCAGGTCGTTGACGACGGTGTTGCCGATCATCACGTCGCCGTCGGAGATGAACTCGTGGCCGGCGATCATCCGCAGCGTGGAGGACTTGCCGCAGCCGGACGGCCCGAGCAGGCAGCAATAGGTGCCGGCGGGGATCTTCAGCGAGACCTTGTCGACGGCGATCGTTTCTCCATAGGCCTTGGTGACGGCGGCAAGTTCGAGATCGGCGGCTTGGTTCGGCAAGGCGAGACCTTCTTGTCGGACGGGACTGAAGTATCCGAAGCAATGGCCATGCCAACCGCTCACTCGCCTGAAATCGTCGCTTCCGCGCGGCCCGCAGATGGCGTCTCCCTAGGGCGCGTCTCCTTTCTGCTTAAAAATTGCGCATAGTGAGCAAGCGCAGAGCAGTTCTGCCTGAATGACGCTGCCCGCTCCGTGGGCTGGTCAGGCCGGACGCCGCATCAGCGCCGAGGCGAGTCCGGCCCCGACGAGGCAGGCGCCGCCGAAGCGGCCGGCGGCAACGAGCGCGCGCGGCTTGCGCAGGAGCCCGCGGGCGGAGGAGGCAAGGCGCGCATAGAGGGCGGCGTTGAGAAGGCCAAGGAGCACGAAGGTCAGGACGAAGACCGACGCCTGCGGCAGGTAGGGGCGGCCGGCATCGATAAACTGCGGCACGAAGGCGGCGAAGAACACCAGCCCCTTGGGATTGAAGACGGTGACCAGGAAGGCGTCGCGAAAGACCACGGCCGGCCGGCCTTGCGGCGGGGCCATGGCTGCAGTGTCCGGATCGGCCACGTCCGCTGCGTCGGCGGGCTGCGGCGGGNGGCGCCAGAGCTTCACGCCCATGAAGACCAGATAGGCCGCGCCCGCCCATTTCAGCACCATGAACCCTTCGGCCGAGGCCGCCAGCAGCGCACCGACCCCGCCGATCGAGGCGGTCGCGGCGACGAGATCGCCGAGGCCGACGCCGAGGACGCTGGCGAGCGCCACCTTCCGGCCATGGGCGAGGGCCTGGCCGACCACCATCACCACCGTCGGGCCGGGAATGGCGAGGAGGACGAGAGAGGCAAGGACGAAGGCGAGGAGGGTGGCGGGTTCGACGGGCATCGTGGGTCTCCGACTGATAAAGAGCCGGAGCGAGCCATGGCTTCGTGGTCGCTGTCCAGTGGCTTTTGTTGCCGCTCTATGTCGAGCCGAACCGCCCGGAGGTCTATCTCTTCGAGCGGTCGGACGAGGCGGACGGTGGCTGGCTCAACGAAAGGCGCGTCATAGGGCTCGATCCGGAAATCAGGATCCCGGCGCTCGGGATCGTGCTGCCGCTCGCCGAGATCTTCGACGGCATCGACTTCTTGCCGGGTCCGCTGCTCGGTTAGCCGGGCTCTCCCACCACCAGGATATGCAGGCTCCGCGGGCCATGGGCGCCGAGGAGCAGCGTCTGCTCGATGTCGGCCGAGCGCGACGGGCCGGTGACGAAGTTCACCGAGCGCGGCATCGTGCCCTTGCCATGGGTCTGCCTCAGGCGCGCCAGCACCGCTTCCATGTCGCCGACGACGTCCGCCGCGTCGAGGACGACGATGTGGTATTCCGGCAGGAAATTGAGGCTGGTCGGATTGTCGGGGCCCGACGTCAGCACCAAAGTTCCGGTCTCGGCGATGGCGCCCACGGCGTGAGACAGGCTCGACAGGTCGTCGCCCTCGCTCGGGCCGGTGGTCACGGTGAGCGTTGTCCGGGTGAAGTCGAGCCCGGCAAGGCGCGGGTCGCGGCCCATCCTGATCGCCGGTGCGAGATTGCGCTCGCGCAGATAGGCGGCGACTTCCTCCGGGATGTCCGAGACATCGCCAAGGCGCGTCACCGTCGCGTCGGCCTTGGTCGCCATCTGGATGAACAGGTCCAGCCGCTCGGCCGGCGGCAACTGCCCGCGGGCGGGGATGACGCCTTTCGGCGCGTCCGACAGCCGGGCCGCGACCGCTGCCCGCCGTTCCGCGTCGTTTGCCGGGTTCGCCCCGACCGCCCGCCGCAGCCGCCCCATCACCGCATCGCGCGTCGAGCCGCTCATTTCGGATCTCCATGGCCGCTCTGGGCATAGGCCTGCATGAAGGTTCGTCCCTCGGGTGCCGGCAGGTCGCGCCATTTTGTCCAGCCTCCGGCGAGCGGCAGGGAGCGGAACCGCCCCTTGCGGCCGGCGAGCAGCTTCAGCGCCGGCATCGCATAGGAGACCGCTGCCCGGTAGAGCTTCGGCCGGCGGGCGAGATAGGCCCAGACGCCGAGGCCGGCGCGGGCCGCCTTCGGCTGCAGATGGCTCTCGAACTCCTTCTCGCGCCAGTGGCGCATCATCTTGGGCAGCGGGATGCGCATCGGACAGACCGCCTCGCAGCGGCCGCAGAAGGTCGAGGCGTTGGGCAGGTGGCCGGCCTTGTCGACGCCGATCAGCGACGGGGTGAGCACCGCGCCCATCGGGCCGGGATAGACCCAGCCATAGGAGTGGCCGCCGACGGCGTGATAGACCGGGCAGTGGTTCATGCAGGCGCCGCAGCGGATGCAGCGCAGCATGTCCTCGAACTCGGTGCCGAGCATGCCCGAACGGCCGTTGTCGAGGAGGATGACGTGGTATTCCTCCGGCCCGTCCTCGTCCTCTGTGCGCTTCGGGCCGGTGGAGAGCGTCGTGTAGACGCTCATCTCCTGGCCGGTGGCCGAGCGGGCGAGGACGCGCAGGATCTGCGCGGTATCCTCCAGCGTCGGCACGATCTTCTCCAGCGAGGCGAGCACGACGTGGCACTTGCCGAGGAGCTGGGTGAGGTCGCCATTGCCCTCGTTGGTGACGATGACGGAGGTGCCCGTCTCGGCGATCAGGAAATTGGCGCCGGTGACGCCGATGTCGGCCTCGCCGTATTTCTGGCGCAGGATCTGGCGGGCTTCCGACAGCAACGTTTCCGGCCTTACGAGGTCCCGTTCTGGGTCCAGATGGACGTGGAACTTGCGAAAATCGGCCTCGACCTGGTCGCGGTTGATGTGGACCGCCGGCGCAATGATGTGGCTCGGATGTTCGCCGCGCAGCTGGATGATGTATTCGCCGAGGTCGGTCTCGACCGGGACGATGCCGTTCTCTTCCAGGAAGGCGTTGAGGCCGATCTCCTCGGAGATCATCGTCTTGCCTTTGGTGACGGTCTTCGCCTTCCGGCGCTTCGCGATGTCGAGGAAGATCCGCCGCGCATGGTCGGCGTCCTCGGCGAAATGCACCTTGCCGCCCGACGCCTCGACCTTCGCCACATAGGCCTCGATGTAGAGGTCCAGATGCTTCAGCGTGTGGTTCTTGATCTCCACCGCATTGTCGCGCAGCGCGTCGAATTCGGGCAGGGCGTCGGCCGCCTTCTGGCGCTTGCCGATAAAGCCTTTCTCGACATGGCGCAGCGCCCGCTGCAGGTCGACGTCGGCGAGCGCCTTGACCGTATTGGCCTTGAAGGTCTGTGAGGTGATCTGCATGGCAAGGGCCTATTCGGGCGGATAGTCGCGGTTGCGGAGCTGCTCAACGGTATAAGGGCAGCGGTCAGGCAAGGTCGAGAGGGAGAGGCCGGCTCCTCGGCAGCGTCCCTGTCCCGGTCCTCCAGGTTTCGCCGGCTCTACAGCTTGCCCCCGATCGGCGGCTTGTCGGTCATGCCCGCCAAGACCTCGGCGACGTGGCGCACCTCGATGCCGTTGTTTTCGCGCTTCAGCTTGCCGTCAATGTTCATCAGGCAGCCGAGATCGCCGGCGAGCAGCATGTCGGCGCCGGTGGAGGCGATGTGCTTCGTCTTCTTGCCGACGATGGCATTGGAGACATCCGGGTACTTGACGCAGAAGGTGCCGCCGAAGCCGCAGCAGACGTCCGCCTCCGGAAGCTCAGTCAGCGTCAGGCCCTCGACGGTTCGCAACAGCTGCCGCGGCTGCTCGCGGATGCCGAGTTCGCGCAGGCCTGAGCAGGAATCGTGATAGGTGACCGTCGCCGGCAGTGCCGCATCGACTTCGGTCACGCCCCGGACGTCGGTGAGGAAGCTGACGAGCTCGTGGACCTTCTGGGAGAACCGCACCGCCCGTTCGTGCCATGCCGGATCGTTTGCGAAGAGCTCCGGATAGTGCTTCTTCAGCGTCGAGCCGCAGGAGCCGGACGGGGCGACGACGTAGTCGTAGGCCTCGAATGTCTCGATGACATGCCGGGCGATCGCCTTGGTGTCCTCGCGGTCGCCGGAATTATAGGCCGGCTGGCCGCAGCAGGTCTGCGACGCGGGGACGACCACCTTGCAGCCGGCATCCTCCAGAAGCTTGATCGCGGCAAAGCCGACGCTCGGCCGGAACAGATCGACGAGGCAGGTGACGAACAGCGCCACGGTCGGCGTTGTCTGTGCGGGGGCCGTCGAGGGGGCGCCGTCTATCATGCCGTTCAAGGTCAAGGCACTGAAACTCCACTGTCATCTGCGACCGGCACCGCGCGCACGACGCATCGGTCGACCTTTGTCGAGATGGTCCGACTCATGTAACGATCCTGGGCCCGATTTGGAACGATCGCAAATTGGCGTTTTCTCCCAACCCGCCATCCTGTAGCAAGGGCGGTCTCACGGGGAGGGGGCTCCATGACGTCGATCACATTCGCAAGGCAGTCGCTCGAACGCTTCGAGCAGGATCCGCGCCGGGCGCTCGTCCTCGGCGAGTTGCACGCGCGCCCGTTTCCCCTGATCAAGCTGCCGCGGGCGCTCATCGTCCTCGCCTTCATGAACGCCGACCATGGCGTGCGCGACCACCAGATCCTGTCCGACATGTCCGTGCGCCGGGGCGTGCCGCCGCCGGCCAAGGACGCGCGCACCCATGCCTTCGCCTTCGGCAAGGGCAAGCTGCGCTGGGAACGGCACACCGAGTTCTGCACCTATTCCTGGGAAGGGCCGGTGCCCGAGCGGTTCGGCGATCCGGTGGCGGGCCATCCCTTCGGCGCCGATTTCGACGCGCCGGGACCGCTGATCGGCGGCGTCCACCTCGAGATGCGGCCGAACGACGCGGACGGCCAGGCGGCCCTCGAGATCTTCGACAAGACGAGCTTCTGCTTTTCGGTGATGGAGGCGGGGCTTGCCCATGCCGCGACCGATTTTCGCCAGGACGGCGACGGGCTGACGCGCATCCTCGTCCTCGACGACGGATTGCCGCCTGCGAGAGCGGGCGCGCTGGCGATGCGCCTCGTCGAGATCGAGATCTACCGCACCCTCGCTTTGCTCGGCCTGCCGCTGGCCCAGTCGGTCGGGCCGGAGGTCCAGGCGCTCGAAGGGCGGCTGATGCAGATCACCGAGGAGATGAAGGCCGGACCGGGTCATTCGCGCGAACTCCTTCAGGAGATCACGCTGGCCGCCGCCGCGGTCGAGGCATCGGCCGCCTCGGTGCTCTACCGGTTCGGCGCCAGCCGGGCCTATGACGAGATCGTCCGCGAGCGCCTCGCGGGGGTGGTGGAGCAGCCGATAGCCGGCCAGGAGAGCTGGAGCGCGTTCCTGAAGCGGCGCATGGCGCCGGCGATGCGCACCTGCCGGTCGGTGGAGGAGCGCCAGGCCAATCTTTCTGAAAAGCTCGCCCGGTCCGCCAATCTCCTGCGCACCCGGATCGACGTCGAACTCGAACACCAGAACCGCGATCTCCTGTCGTCGATGAACCGCCGGGCGCAGCTGCAGCTGCGGCTCCAGCAGACCGTCGAGGGCCTGTCGGTGGCGGCGATCGCCTACTATGTCGTCGGGTTGTTCGGCTATGTCGCCAAGGGGGTCGAGTCCGAAGGCTTTCCGGTCTCCTCGACGGTCCTGACCGCGCTCTTCGTGCCGATCGCGCTTCTCGCCGTCTGGACCGTCGTCCGGCGCATTCGCCGTCGTCACGTCCGTCCGGGAGAGGACGGCGAGCATTGAGCCTCGCCCGCCGTGGTCATTGCATCCGCCGGCTGGAGGGGCTGTGGACGAACCCGCTCCGACTGCATAAGTTGAGGCAAAGACTGGGAGTTCGCCGATGTCCGTGATGATGCCGAAGCCGTCCGAGGCCATCCTCGCCCGTCGCCGGGCGATCGTCGAGGCGTTGCGCGCCATCGTGCCGGGCGAGGGCGTCGTCGATGCGGCGAACGAGATGGCGGTGTTCGAGAGCGACGGCCTCACCGCCTATCGCCAGCTGCCCCTCGTCGTCGTCCTGCCGCAGACCGTCGACCAGGTCGCCGCGGTGCTGAAATACTGCCACCGCGAGGAGATCCCGGTCGTGCCGCGCGGCTCGGGCACGTCTTTGTCGGGCGGGGCGCTCCCCTTGGAAGACGGCGTGCTGCTCGTCCTGTCGAAGTTCGACCGGGTGCTCGAGATCGACTACGACAACCGCTGCGCCGTGGTGCAACCGGGCGTCACCAATCTCGGCATCACCCATGCCGTGGCCGGCCATGGCTTCTACTATGCGCCGGACCCGTCGTCGCAGATCGCCTGCTCGATCGGCGGCAACGTCGCGGAGAATTCCGGCGGCGTGCACTGCCTGAAATACGGGCTGACGGCGAATAACGTGCTGGGCATCGAATTCGTCACCATCGAGGGCGAGGTGATGCGGCTCGGCGGCAAGCATCTCGACGCCGAGGGCTACGACCTGCTCGGCCTGATGACCGGCTCGGAAGGGCTGCTGGGCGTCGTCACAGAGGTGACCGTCCGCATCCTGCAGAAGCCCGAGACAGCGCGGGCGGTGCTGATCGGCTTTCCGACCTCGGAGGAAGCGGGCGAATGCGTCGCCGCGATCATCGCCAAGGGCATCATTCCCGGCGGCATGGAGATGATGGACCGGCCGGCGATCCGCGCCGCGGAGGATTTCGTCCATGCCGGCTATCCGACCGACGTCGAGGCGCTGCTGATCGTCGAGCTCGACGGGCCGGCCGCCGAGGTCGACCATCTCCTGGCCGAGGTCGAGGGGATCGCCAATGCCAACGGCGCCGTCACCTGCCGGGTATCGCAGTCGGAGGAGGAGCGCACCGCCTTCTGGGCCGGTCGCAAGGCGGCGTTCCCCGCCGTGGGGCGCATCTCGCCGGACTATTACTGCATGGACGGCACGATCCCGCGCAAGGAACTGCCGAAGGTGCTGGCCGGCATGAAGGCGATGTCGGAGAAATACGGCCTCAGGGTCGCCAACGTTTTCCATGCCGGCGACGGCAACCTTCACCCGCTGATCCTCTACGACGCCAACAAGGAGGGGGAACTCCATCGGGCGGAGGAGTTCGGCAACGACATCCTGCGGCTTTGCGTCGCCGTCGGCGGGGTGCTGACCGGCGAGCACGGCGTCGGCGTCGAGAAGCGCGACCTGATGCCGGAAATGTTCGACGAGACCGACCTGAAGCACCAGCAGCGGGTCAAATGCGCCTTCGACGACAAGCACCTGCTCAATCCCGGCAAGGTGTTCCCGACGCTGCACCGCTGCGCCGAGCTCGGCCGCATGCATGTCCACAAGGGGCAGGTGGCGTTTCCCGACCTGCCGAGGTTCTGACGATGAGGAGGGTGCGATGAGCGCGATCGAACGGCTTCCCTCGCTGCGCGACGAGCCGCCGATGGACGAGGCGCGGTTCCTGAAGTTTTTGGAAGCACGTGGCGAGGACGAACGCTGGGAATTGATCGAGGGGGAGCCGATCCAGATGATGCATCCGCCGAGCCTGAAGCATCAGATCATCGGCCAGAACCTTGAACGGCTCTTGAACGACGCGCTGGAGGCGCAGGCCTCCAAGCTGTTCGCGATCCGCGAAATCGGTCTTGCCATCGCGCACAAGCCGACGTTCAGGCCGCAGGCCGATGTTGCCGTCATCGACGAGGAACACGGCGACAATCCCTATTTTGCCGAACGTTTCCATCTCGTCGCCGAGGTCTTGTCCGCCTCGAACACGCGCGAATACATCAGCACCAAGCGGTTGCATTATGCTGAACATGGAGACTGTCTCTACGTCCTGATCCTGTCGCAAACCGACAGGGCGGTCGAAGTCTGGTCTCGCGCCAGCGGCTGGCAGGGACGCGTCTACCGCTCGCCGGACGACCGCATCGACCTGCCGGAGTTCGGCTTCTCCTGCTTCCTCCGCGACCTCTATGCCCGGACCGATCTTGCATGAGCAGTGCCCGACCCATGACGCCGGACGAAACCGGGACCACCATCCTTCGCCCGGAAACCGAAGCCGACATCCGCGACATCGTTGCGGCTGCCGTCTCGGCCGAGGAGCCGCTGGCGATCGAGGGGACGGGCTCCAAGGCCGGGCTCGGCCAGCCGGTGCAGGCCGCGCGGACACTGTCGCTGGCGAAGATGACCGGCGTCACTCTCTATGAGCCGGAAGAGCTGGTGCTCTCGGCCAGGGCCGGCACGTCGATTGCCGAGATCGAGGCACTGGTCGACGCCCATGGGCAGCGGCTGGAATTCGAGCCGATGGATTATGGCCCGCTGCATGGGCTCGAGGCGGGCCTCGGCACCCTGGGCGGCGTCGTCGCCTGCAACCTCTCCGGCCCGCGGCGCCTGAAACAGGGCGCCGCCCGCGATCATGTCCTCGGCGTCCGGGCCGTGTCGGGGCGGGCCGAGATCTTCAAGTCCGGCGGCAGGGTGGTCAAGAACGTCACAGGCTACGATCTCTCCAAGGGGCTGACCGGCTCCTACGGCACTCTGGCGGTGATGAGCGAGATCACCATCAAGGTCCTGCCGAAGTCGCAGACCGAGACGACGCTGGTGCTGCGCGGCCTCTCGGACGCAGAGGCGGCCGGCGCCATGGCGGCCTCGATGGGCTCGCCGGCAGAGGTTTCCGGCGCGGCGCATCTGCCGATGTATGTCGCCTCGCGGGTGGCCGATGGGGCGCTCGGCAACGACGCCGCGACGCTGATCCGTATCGACGGTTTCGGCCCCTCGGTCGAGGCGCGGGCCGCCCATCTCGGCCGGGCGCTGGAGAAGGTGGGCCGGCTGGAGCGGTTGGAGGCGGAAGCCTCGCGCCGGCTGTGGCGCGACGTCAGGGACGTCCGCCCCTTTGCTGACGGGACGCAGAAGCCGGTCTGGCGGCTCTCCGTCACGCCGACGCGGGCCCACGAGATCGTCATGAGCCTTAGGATGCAGGCCGCGATCGACGCCTTCTACGACTGGCAGGGCGGCCTCGTCTGGCTGAAGATGGAGGCGGGCGGGCCCGAAGCCGATCTGGTGCGCGCAACGCTTCGTCGCTTCGGCGGCGGCCATGCGACGCTGGTGCGGGCGTCCGACAGCCTGCGGGCGGCGACGGCCGTGTTCGAGCCGCAGCCGGGGCCGCTGGCAGGGCTGTCGCGCCGGCTGAAGGAGCAGTTCGACCCGAAGGGCGTGCTCAATCCGGGGAAGATGGGGTAGAATGGTCGGCGTAGCCCATCGAAAAAGGAGGATCTGAAGTGAAGCTCGATGAAGTTCTGAGTTCCGATCCTGAGATCATGTCCGGTGCGGTCTGCTTCGCAGGAACGCGCGTGCCGGTCGAAGCGCTGTTCAGTAACCTTGCGATTGGCCTCAGCCTCGCAGAGTTTCTGGAGGAATTTCCGACGGTGACGGATGAGCAAGCAGAAGCAGCCTTGATCTTCGGAGGCGAGCACCTCAAGTCATTCGACAGGTGGCAGAATTTTGAAAGCGCTGCTTGACGAGGGCGTACCGAAGACGGTTGCATTCCTGCTTCGTGAGCTTGGGCTCGAAGCAGCCGGTTTAAGAATGCGTGGAAAGGACTTCGCAATGGCGACCTTCTCCGGCGGCTTGGGGAGAACGGCTACGACTGCCTGATTACGTGCGACAAGAACCTTCTTCAGCAGCAGAACACGACAGGACTGGAGATCAGCGTCATCGTTCTTCCAACCCAGGACATCGTGAAACTGTCGGCGATGGCCGAGAGCATTGCGGCGGCATTCGTTGAGGTTCGACCCAACCTACCTCTCCTCATAGATCAGGACGGCAGAATTCGCCGTTTCAGTGCCGGAAAGGCGCAGAAGAACTAACCCATGCAAACCGCCTTCACCGCCGATCAGCTGCAACAGCCAGACGTCGCGCATTCCGAGCAGATCATCCGCAAATGCGTGCATTGCGGCTTCTGCACCGCGACCTGTCCGACCTATGTCACCCTCGGCAACGAGCTCGATTCCCCGCGCGGCCGCATCTATCTGATCAAGGAGATGCTGGAGAACGACCGGCCGGCCGACGACAAGGTCGTAACCCATATCGACCGCTGCCTGTCCTGCCTTGCCTGCATCACCACCTGCCCGGCAGACGTCAACTACATGCATCTGGTCGACCACGCCCGGGCGCATATCGAGCGGACCTACAAGCGGCCCTTCGCCGACCGGATGATCCGCACGATCCTGGCGATGACGCTGCCCTATCCGGCGCGGTTCCGGGCGAGCCTGACGCTGGCGCGGCTTGGCCGCCCGTTTGCCGGTCTGTTCGACGTGGTCAAGCCGCTGAAACCGCTTGCCGCCATGCTGAAGCTGGCGCCCACCGTGCTGCCGCGAAAGTCGGCGGTCAACGAGCCGGGCGTGCGCAAGGCCGAGGGCACGCGCGTCAAGCGCGTCGCGCTGCTCAGGGGCTGCGCCCAGTCGGTGCTCGATCCGAAGATCAACGAGGCGACGGTGCGGCTCCTGACCCGCCTCGGCGTCGAGGTGGTGGTGCCGGAGGGCGAGGGCTGCTGCGGCGCGCTCGTCCATCACATGGGCCAGGAGGAGCCGGCGCTGGACTTCGCCCGCCGCAACGTCGACATCTGGCTGCGGGAGATCGAGCGCGGCGGCCTCGACGCGATCGTCATCACCGCGTCCGGCTGCGGTACGACGATCAAGGACTATCACCACATGCTGCGCCTCGACCCGGCCTATGCGGAGAAGGCCGCGACGGTCTCGGCGCTGGCGAAGGACGTGACCGAGTTCCTCAGCGATCTGGATCTGCCGGCGCCACGGAACGTCGAGCCGATCGTCGTCGCCTACCATTCCGCCTGTTCGATGCAGCACGGCCAGAGGGTCATCCGCCAGCCCAAGGCACTTCTGTCGAAAGCCGGCTTCGCCGTCCGCGACGTGCCGGAGGGGCATCTGTGCTGCGGCTCTGCCGGCACCTACAACATCCTGCAGCCGGAGATCGCCGCGCAGCTGAAGCAGCGCAAGGTGAAGAACATCGAGAGCGTCGCCCCGCAGGTGATCGCCACCGGCAACATCGGCTGCATGACCCAGATCGGTGGGGGAACGGCGATTCCCGTCGTCCATACGGTGGAACTGCTCGACTGGGCGTTCGGCGGGATGAAGCCGGCGGCACTCGGGTAAGCCGCCAGGCTCCGCCGCTCAGTGCGCCGCCTGTTCCAGGAACCGCATCAGCCCGGTCTCCGGCGC
Source organism: Fulvimarina sp. (assembly GCA_002700095.1). Classification (GTDB taxonomy): domain Bacteria; phylum Pseudomonadota; class Alphaproteobacteria; order Rhizobiales; family Rhizobiaceae; genus Jiella. The sequence goes on from PACL01000057.1 coordinate 69,080, forward strand.
GGTCAGGCGCTCGCGCCGGCGGCCCCGCAGGAGGTCGCCGGGCAACGCGCCGGCCTCGAAGGCCTCGAGGATCGCCGGATGGACGTAGGACGACCTCGCGACCGCCGGCGTGTTGCGCAGCCTGGCTGCGACCGAGCGCATGGCGGCCGCGACCGCGCGCTTGCGCTTGTTGGGCGTATCGGCGTCGGCGGCGTCCTCGATCAGGAAGCGCAGCGCCTCGGCCGAACCGTGGAAGGTGCGGAAATCCTTGGCCGAGATGTGCGCCCCCGATGCCTCGGCGAGATATTCGTTGAGGACGTTGGCGGTCAGCTCGCGCTGCTTCTTGGTCTTTCCGGGAAAGCGGAACAGCCGCTGGCCGCGGCCCTGGCGCATCTTCTTCAGGGAGGAGACCAGCGGCCGCTCGGCGATCTCGATGCGGTGCTCCTTGTTCGACTTGCCGACGAATTTCAGCACCGCGACATTGTCGACGATCCGGAGGTTCTGGCGCCGCAGAGAGGCGACGCCGCGACCGCCATCGGCGGCGTATTTCTCGTGGCCGGGACGCATCGCCGCGACGTCGACGAGGCGTGTCGCCAGCGCCGCCGTCATTCGGCGATCCGCCTTGCGGCGGCGCAGGTCACGCTCGATCTGGCCGCGCAAAACCGGCAGCGCCTTGCCGAAGCGCAGCAGCCGCTCGGTCTTCACTGCGTTGCGGACGTTCACCCACGCATCGTGGTAGCGATATTGCAGCCGGCCCTTCTCGTCACGGCCGACGGCCTGGATGTGGCCATTGTCATAGACGCAGATCTTCACGTCCGACCAGGCGGGAGGGATCGCCAGCGCCTTGATCCGTTTCTTCAGTTCCTTGTCGTGGACCGTCTCGCCGGACCGCAGGCAAAGCTTGAAGCCGCGACCGGATTTGCGCCGCTCGATCTCGAATTCCCCCGGATCGACCATTTCGAGGCCGTAGCGTGTGGCGTGGAGAGCAAGCTCGTAATGCATCGGGGTTTCCGGTTCGTGGCAAAATCCATTGGCATTGCAAGCGGCTAACGTCCCTTGAGGCGACGGCGTTCCCGCTCCTTGCCTGCGACGATTTCGACTCCGGATCAAACACTTGTCAGGGAACCGATAGAGCCGTCAGCCGTCATGGATCGGTCGAAGCTGATGAGCAGGAACAAGACCGATGACGAAATTTGCAAAAGGCCAGCGCGTCGCCTGGTCGTGGGGCAACGGTGAGGGAGAGGGAAAGGTGAAGGAGCACTTCACCGTAAAGGTCACCCGGACGATCAAAGGCAGCCAGATCACCCGCAATGCCGACGACGAGAACCCGGCCTATCTGATCGAGCAGGACGACGGCGACCAGGTGCTCAAATCGGAATCGGAATTGAAAAAGGCGGGCTGAGCCAGCGGGCGGGCAACCACGGGGCGTCGCCCGATATCAAAGGACGGGTCCGGTCATTCGCCGCCGCTCGCCCCTTCGAGCGATCGCTGCCTATCCTTGTCAGAACCAGGGCCAGGCGAGGACGCCTGCGGCAACGACGAGGTAGCGGGCGAGCTTGCCGGCCCCGACGAGGACGAGGAACATGACGACGTTGACCCTGGCGATGCCGGCGACGACGGTCAGGGCGTCGCCGCCGATGGGCGCCCAGGCGAGAAGCAGCGTCCAGACGCCGTAACGCTGGAAGACTCTCGTGAAGCGGTCGATGTGGCGCGGCGAGACGGGAAACCACTGCCTGTCCCGGAAGGCGATCAGGAACCGCCCGCACATCCAGTTGACGAGGGAGCCGAGCGTGTTGCCGAGGGTCGCGAGCGCGACCAGCAGCCAGGGATCGGCGGTTCGTTCGACGAGGCTGGCGACGAGCACGACCTCGGAGGCACCCGGCAACAGCGTCGCCGCAAGAAAGGCAGACCAGAACATCGCGGCGCCGGAGAGGAGGTGTTCGCTCGTCATGGTGCGGTCATAGCCAGTCCCAACGAAAATCCGAAGCGGGCAGTCCGCGGCGATATCGTTCAGGCTTGCAGCAGGGTGCGGGCCGAGTGTCATATGGATGACACCGAGGGCTGGCTCCATCCCTCCCGAGCGGCAGCAGGCAAGGCGGAGCGGGGCCATCACCGAGCGCGATCGAAACGGACCGGGCACGAGAGGCCGCGTCACCTCTCGACCTGGAGAGGGTAACGCGCAAATGAGGGCAATGGCGTTTGCCGAGCGTCTGCGGGGCAGCAGTCTGACGCCCGCCAGCCATCCGACAGTCCCAGATCCGCAAGCCCGCCACCTGCTCGCCCACGGGCGTGGCGCTCGCTGATGGCGCCGGTTCCGACGCAGGCCGAAACCCGTCCGCATCTGGCTGAGGCTCCGTCCTTCGGCGAGGCGACGCGGGCCTTCGGACGGATCGCCTGCCTGTCCTTCGGTGGGCCGGCGGGCCAGATCGCGGTGATGCATCGCATCCTCGTCGAGGAAAAGCGCTGGATCGGGGAGGAGCGGTTTCTCCACGCACTGAATTTCTGCATGCTCCTGCCGGGCCCCGAGGCCCAGCAGCTGGCGACCTATTGCGGCTGGCTCCTGCATCGCACCCTCGGCGGCCTCGTCGCCGGGCTGCTCTTCGTGCTGCCGGGATTCTTGGCGATGATGGCGCTGAGCATCGTCTATGCCGCCTATGACGAGGTCGGCATCGTCGAGGCCCTGTTCTTCGGCTTGAAGGCGGCGGTGCTGGCGATCGTGTTGCAGGCGGTGGTCCGGATCGGCGGCAGGGCGTTGAAGAACCGCTGGATGATCGGCCTCGCGGCGCTCGCCTTCCTGGCGATCTTCGTCTTCGGCGTGCCGTTTCCGCTGATCGTCGCGGGGGCGGGGCTGATCGGCCTTGCCGGGCAGCGGATGGGCCATCCGGCCTTTGCCAGCTTTGGCCGCGGCGAGAGCGCGGTCGGCGACCCGGCGTCCGATGGCATAGCCGGCACGGAGCCCGGCCGCCAGCGGCCGGAATCCCGCTCGTCCAGGAGTAAGTCCAGGCGCTCGGCCTTCATCACGGCGGCGATCTGCCTGGCGTTGTGGCTGCTGCCGACCGGCGCGCTGCTGCTGCTGCTCGGGTCGAACGACGTATTTTCGCAGATCGCTGTGTTCTTCTCGCAGATGGCGGTGGTCACCTTCGGCGGCGCCTATGCCGTCCTCGCCTATGTGGCGCAGGAGGCGGTTGCGACCTATGGCTGGCTGAGGCCCGGCGAAATGCTGGACGGTCTCGGGCTTGCCGAGACGACGCCGGGGCCGCTTATCATGGTGACGCAGTTTGTCGGCTTTCTCGCCGCCTTCCGCGAGCCGGGGACGCTCGACCCGTTCGTCGCCGGCATCCTCGGCGCCTGCCTCACCACCTGGGTGACCTTCGCGCCGTGCTTCCTGTGGATCTTCGCCGGCGCGCCCTTAATCGAGCGCCTGCGGCAGAACCGGGCGCTGAGCGCGGCGCTGGCGGCGATCACCGCCGCGGTCGTCGGCGTGATCGTCAACCTCGCCGTCTGGTTCGCGCTCCATGTCCTGTTCTCGAGCGTGCGGACGGTGCCGGTCCTCGGCCTGACGCTGGAGGTTCCGGTCCTGTCGAGCCTCGATCCGCCCGCGCTCGCGCTGGTGCTCCTCGCCCTCGCGGCGATCTTCGTCGCGCGCCTCGGGATACTGGCGACGCTCGGCCTGTGTTCGGCGGCGAGCGTCGGTCTGGATGCGCTCGGCCTGTTGTCTTCCGCTTGATCCCGAAATGTGGGAACCGGTTTTCGGAAAAGATCTTGCGGCAATAGGCGGATTGAGCGGGATTTCGACCGAAGCCGATCGCATCCGGCGCTAGCGCGCCCGCGTCAGAGCGGCTGGCCGCCCGTGTCGCCGCCGGTATCCCCGTCGCCATCGAGGCTCCCGCCATCGCTGCCGTCGTCACCACCCTCAGGGGCCGGCGGCGCGGGAACGGCGTCCGGCGCGGTCTCGGGGGCGAGCGCAGGCGCTTCGGGAGCGGGGGTGTCGGGGCCCTTGATCGTCACGCCGTTGATCTTCACTGAGCCGTCGGCGGCGGTCTCGATCAGCCAGCCGGTCTTGTCGTCGCCGAGCGGCTTGCCGAAACCCTTGGCCATCGAGCCGAAGGCGAAGCCCTGCAGCGCCGCCGGGTCCTGCGCACCGGCGTCCTGCAGCGCCTTCAGGGCGGCGTCGAGACCGGTCGCGACGATGTCGAAGCGCGTCTCCGGCTTTTCCGCATCGAAGCGGACCTCGCCGTTCATGGTGAGTTCGTAATCGCGGGCGGCCAGCTTGACGTTCTCGAAGCGGAGCGTCGGGCGATGCGCCTCGAAGCTTGCGAGGATCTCCTGGCCGGCCTCGTCCGACACCGGCTTGTCCGCGGACAGGTCGAGATTGGCGAGAAGGATCCGCATCGGGGTCGCCAGATCGACGCCGGCTCCGACGACGTCCATCGTCACGTCGCGGGGGATGAAGGGCTTCGACCAGGCCGGGATTGCGGCGATGTCGGTGGTCATGCCGCTGGAGGCGAAGCTGTAGCGATAGGAGCCGTCCTCGACGATCCCGTCACCCGCGACACCGATCCGGAAGTCGGCGAGTTTCACCGAACCATAAGGCGTCTCGACCGAAATGTCGGTCATGCCGTTCTCGCCGCCGATCGACGTCCAGAGCGGCAGGCTGTCGCCGACAAGACGTTTCAGATCGTCTTCCGCGGCACGGATCTTGTCCTTGTCGGCATTGCGCAGGAGGAGCGCGAACAGATCGGCGATCGGCCTGGTGCGAAGACCGGCGGCCTGCGTCTCCAGGGTATAGCCGCCGGCGTTGACGACAATGTCGATCCGCTGGTCCGGCGCTGCCGGATCGAGGGGCATCCGGATCGTCTCGGTGAACCCCGTCGCCCGTTGCGACAGTCGGTAATCGACATGGCCGCCGGCGTCCGGCTCGGCGCGGGTCTCGAAACTCTGCGGACCGACCTTGACCGCTATCTCCCCCGTCGGCTGCTGCTGCGCCATGGTGATCTCGTCGATCTTGCCGGTGGCGGTCAGGAAGGCGCGAATGTCCGGGGCGTAGACGCCGGACATCTGGAGCCCGTTGATGGCGTAATCCACATGGGTTGTCTGGCCGGACATCTCGGCGTCGTAGGACATGGCGATCGCGCCATCGCTGTCGACCTGCCAGTTGCCGTCGCCGCGCTGGCTGACGATCATGGAATAGGGCGTCAGGGTGGTGCTGACGCTGCCGCCGCCAGGGAGTTCGCTGGTGAAGGCCCCCTTGGCGCCGAAGGTGATCCGGTAGCCTTTCGGATCCGGCGCGATCGAGACGAACCCGCCGTCGAAGGGGATCGGGCCGAGATAGTCCTTCAGCGCGGCAGTCAGCGTTGCGGCCCCGAGTGTGGTGCCGGCCCTGGCGTTGGCGGCAGCCGCCGGGGCGGTAGCGGCGCTTGGCGTTCGGGCCTCGCTGTCCTGCGCATGGGCTGCGCCGGGCGCAAGGAGGATGACGGCGGCGATGGCGAAGCGGAGATGCATCTGGTCTGAGGTCCGGTCTCGGTTTCTGTCGCGATCAGGCAACGTGGAAGTCATAGACCGTTTTACGGCGGAGAACAGTGGCTGGCGAAAGACGCGCGCAATCCGTCTCTTCCATTCAACACGCCCTCGTCTATCGAAGGCCGGCGTCGGAAGAGGCGCATCGCTTCCGTTGCGCGGATCGGGCTGAGACTGCTGCTCCATCTGCAGCGGCAACCGGCAGCTCAGGACTCGCTCACTGACGATTTCAGAATGCCGAACGTCGTGTAGGTCGCCTTCTGCTGCCGGGTCGCGTTCCAGATCTTCTTGTTTTCGGCGAGACCGTCAAGTTCGACATAAGAGCGCGCATGATCGAGGTGGACGCAGATCGCGCTGTAACGGATCTGCCGTGCCTTGATGCCGATGTTGCGGAGCCGATCGCCCATCTCGCGGTCTTCCGCTCCGTAACCCATCCGCTCGTCGAAGCCGTTGACCGCGACGATGTCGCTCTTCCAGCCGGAAGCGTTATGGCCGTTCCAGGATGGTCTGGTCGTCGTGACGGCATTGAAGACACGGTCGACGCCCGCATTCTTCGCGGCCAGTCGCAGGTCCTTGAAGGATCGCTTCTTGCCCCGGTTCCACATCCACGCCAGCCGGAAGGCTCGCCCGCTCTGGATATCGTCCCGCGTCAGGTCCTGGCTCAGTTTCAGGGGCAGCTTGTGATACCCGCCCGACAGGAAGCAGCCCTTCTGGCGCAGCCTGAGATGGGTCGATACGAAATCCCGCCGGGGCACGCAGTCGCCATCACTGAAGATCAGATAGTCCGATCGGCTTTGCAGGATGGCCTTGTTCAGGATGACCGTCTTCTGGAAGCCGTCGTCAGGATGCCATGCATGGACCAGCGGGTGCCTGAATCGTCCCTGAAAGGCGGCGATCATGTCGCGGGTTTCAGAACGGGACCCGTCGTCGGCGATGACGATTTCGAACTCGGCTTCATCCTGTGCGAGGTATCCCCAAAAGGCCTTTTCCAGCCATTCCGGGGAATTGTAAGTCGATAAGATCACTGAGCATTGCATTCGGCAGTCGCCTTCAGTCTCAGGTGGGTTCCGTCCAGTACAGGGACGAGGCGACCAGACATAGCATCAGGAAACGCGCCGCAACATGGCGGCCCCGATGCACGCGGATCGTCTTCCACCGTCGAATGATGGTGCGCGCGGCCAGCTTCGTCGGTGACGAAGACCGACGTGACCTTGCCCGTTGCCGGAAATTACCCCTGGATTCAGTAGCTTCTGCGAGGCGCCGGGGCGGGGCTCGCCTCGGCCGGACGTCACGCTATCCGATCAACGAGCTTTCGCGGCGACGGCCGGCTGCACATAGGCGTCCCAGCAGGCAGACAGTGAGATCTTCTCCATCTTCGCCAGCGCTGGCGCGTAAAGGTCACGCAGCCGCTCGTTCGCGCCGGTGATCGGGCAGCGCGGATAGAGGACGAGATCCGTCGCCCCGACGGCAGCAAGGACCGCCGCATCTGGATCGGGGACCGCGCGGTAGGGATCGGCGCCGATGGCGATGCCGTGGGTGGCTTGGCGATCGAGCAGCCAAGGGAAGGGGTTGGTGAAGTTGAGGCTCATGACGGTGTCGAAACGGACGTCGTGGCGGGCTTCGAAATCCCTGATGGCGCCGACTGCCTCGTCCACCGCCATCAGCCACACGATCTGAAAGTCGGGTTCGTTGTAGAGGGTGAAGCTCGGCAGTTCGCCGGCCTTGGCGATCGCCTCGTAGGTGGCGGGATGGGCGGCGTAGACCGTCTTCATCACCCGCGCGCGCTGCATCATCTCAGGCCGCTGGTTGACCTGCCCGAGTTGGGCGAGGTTCTCGTGCTGCAGCCGCTCGTACTTGACCTGGCCGACGAAGGCCCGCGCGGCGCGGGACGTGACCTCGGTGAGGTATGGCAGCGAGGCGGCGGCGATGAGCACTGCGAGGACGCCGAGACGCGCTCCCGCCAGCCCACCCCGCCGCTCCCAGGCGAGAAGCAGCAGCGGCCAGAGGAAGATGAAGCCCTGGCCCCCGGTGTTCTGGGTCTCGACGAACAGCGCACCGAAGGTTGCCGCGGCGATCCAGACGAGCGGGCGGTCGAGGAGCGCGGCGAGGCGGGACCAGCCGGGCGCTCGGGCGAACTCCCCGGCGCGATCGAGAATGTCCCGGCCGTCGAGGACGAGCAGCGCCAGCATCAGCGCGCAGAGCGGGGCGAAGACCGCAAAGTGCATGGACGCCGCCTGCAGGAAGCGCGGCAGCAGGCTGCCTTCGTTCAGCGACAGGAGGAGGGCGATGTCGCCGACATAGGCCGAGACGACGCCGAGCCAGATCTCCAGGAGGGCAAGGACCGAAAGGAACGAACCCGCCGCAAGCAGCGACAGGCGGAGGTCGATCCGCCGTGCGGCAAGCGCGACGACGCAGAGAAGACCGCCGGCGAAGAAGCCGGTGACCTTGACCAGGAACAGCGCCAGCATCGTCCCGACGACGACGGCGAGCAAGGCGCGCCGTGACGTCGAAAACACCAGCGCCGCCGCGAGGACATAGAGGATCTCGGTTATCTGGCGATTGTAGATGCCGAAGCCGTCGACGCTCGGAAACGGGTAATATTCGGTGACGTTGACCGGCAGGATCTGGAACACCAGGAACGGCAGCAGCAGCGCCAGGGCGAGGGCGCGAGAGCGCCGGTCGACGTCGGCAACGACGAGGGCCATCAGCGGTCCCGTCACAACCAGCAGCGACCACTGCGCGAGGAGCAGCGGCTGGCCCTTGGGGAACAGCCATTCGACGAGGGCGAAGAGCCAATAGCCGAGCGGGCCGACGGGCGTGAAGAAGTCGACGCCGGGAACCTGGCCGGAGAAGATCCGGTTGGTCGCGTCGAAATAGATGAAGAGGTCCCAGTAGAAGGCGCCGATCGGGACCGTCAGCGGCACCAGCAGCAGGCAGGCGAGAAGCCCGCAGACGGCCGCCAGGATGACCAGAGGCGAGGTGAGGCCGTGCAGCCAGCTCGAGCGATTGGCCTGGCGGGAGGGCGAGATGGGCGTCACGGGCAGGATCCCGGCGTTGATTGTCGCGGCATCATGCCGCGCCGGCCTTAAGAAAGCCTGATGAGGCCGGAGTCATTGCAACCTCCTCGCCGCATCATTCCGGCGACATCCGAACGCCGAGCGCCGAATGCCGAACGCCAAACGCGAGCCGACGGCTGTGGCGGTTTCCAGCTGTGACGGTTTTGTGAGTTGCGCGCCGGGAAGGTCGGCGTAGCGTGTTGCGATGCGATTGCGGTGCTGCAACCACACGAAATCGGACCTCGACCGGGCACAAGCGGCGCTCCGTCGGTCGCCGCGCGAAGACGGGTCGCTCGACGCCCTGCATGCTCCGAAGCGAAATGCGGCACCATCGCGTGCCTGGCCGCTTCTGGCGACGGTGCTCTGGACGCTGAACCCGGCGCCGGCATCGGCCGTCGAGCGCGGCCTGTCGGATTTCGGGGCAGTTCCCACGGAGCGTTCGGACGGCATGGCTGTCGATGTCGAGCTGGTCCTCGCGGTTGACGTCTCCTGGTCGATGGATCGGGGCGAGCAGGAGATCCAGCGCGACGGCTATGCCGCGGCATTTCGCAATCCGAAGGTTCAGGAAGCCATCATGGAGGGGGTGAACGGCCGAGTCGCCGTCACCTATGTCGAGTGGGCGGGGACCGCGACGCAGTCGGTCGTCGTTCCCTGGACGCTGATCGATTCGAAGGAAGCCGCCGACGCCTTCGCCTACCGGCTCGCCACCGAGTTGCCGGATCGCGAGCGCCGCACCTCGATTTCCGGGGCGATCGACGCCATCGCCCCGATGTTCGCGGGCAACGGCTATGACGGCCTGCGCCGGGTCATCGACATTTCCGGCGACGGGCCGAACAACCAGGGCCGCATGGTCACCCTGGCGCGCGATGCAGCGGTGGCCGCCGGCATCACCATCAACGGGCTGCCCCTGATGACGTCGGGCGGCGGGTTTTCCTGGGGTTCGATCCCCGATCTCGACCGCTACTACGCCGAATGCGTGATCGGCGGCCCGCGCGCCTTCGTCATCCCGGTGAACGACTGGTCGCAGTTTCCCGAAGCCGTCCGGCGCAAGCTGATCCTGGAACTCGCCGAAGACTGGCCTTTGGAGCAACCCGCTTCGCCGCCGGTGCTCAAGGCGCAGGCGATGCCCGCCGCCGATTGCCTGATCGGCGAGAACATGTGGATGGAGCGCCAGCAGCGCTGGATGGACGACGCCCGCTGAGGCTTCGGCCGACGGACGGGGGATCGGCAGAATTCTGCTCGGGGCCGCCTCTGGGCGCCTCGCGACGTTCAAGGTCGCCTCTGGCCGGTCAGGCGACCGACGCGACGCCCTGACGGCCGGCACGTTCCTGCTGCGGTGAGCGGGCGTGGAGCTCGCGGTAGCATTTGGCGAAATGCGACGCCGAGACGAAGCCGCAGGCGATGGCGATCTCGACGATGGGCATCTGCGACTGGCGCAGGAGGTGCCTCGCCCGGTCGAGCCGCATCTCCAGATAGTAGCGCGCCGGCGACAGGCCCATCTCCCGCTCGAACAGCCGCTCCACTTGCCGGCGTGACAGGCCGACATGATAGGCGATCTCGGCGAGGGAGAGGGGATCGGCGAGATTGGCCTCCATGATCTCGATCGCCCGCACCACCTTGGCATGCTGGACCCCCAGCCGGGCGCGGAGCGGCAACCGCTGGCGGTCGTGGGAGCCGCGCACCCGGTCGGTCAGCGCCTGTTCGCAGACCTTGTTCAGCACCCCGTCGCCGAGATCCTCCCGGATCAGCGCCAGCATCATGTCGAGGGAGGCGGTGCCGCCCGCGCAGGTGTAGATGTTGTGGTCGATCTCGAAAAGGTCGGCATAGACGTCGGCGAGCGGGAAGGCCTCGGTGAAACCGGCAAGGTTCTCCCAGTGGATGGCGCAGCGGCGCCCGGACAATAGCCCGGCCCGCGCCAGCACCCAGGCCCCGGTGCACAGGCCGCCGACGGAGACGCCGCGCTGATGCGATTCGCGCAGATACGAGAACAGCGCCTTGTCGTGGAACTCCTCGACGAAAACCCCGGCGCAGGCGAAGATCATCGACGGGCGCCCGCCGCCGGTCAGGTTGCGGCGCTCCGCCTCGACACCCGACTGAACGGCGCAGGTCACCCCGTTCGAGGCCGCCACCGGCTGGCCGTCCGTGGAGGTGAGGCGCCAGCGATAGATCTCCCGGCCGACGATGCGGTTGGCGATCCGCAGCGGCTCGATCGCGTTGGCGAAGGCGATCATCGAGAAATTCGGCACGAGCAGGAAGACGATGGTCCTGCGGGGACCATCGAGCGGCGCGCCGACGACGGAGTGCGTCCCGGTCAGATCATCACTCATCGGCGCGGCCTCGGTCGAACTCGTGGGCGTCATCCCCATAGCGCATTCGAACGGTGACGAAATTTCGTCAAGTGCGAAATCGGCCTCGTGACGATGACGTGTCCGTCCGCCGGATGGGTCCACCGCAGCGGAGCGCCCGATGACGATCGCCCGGCGGGCTTGCGATGCTCCGCCGGTGATGGGGTCCGGCGGCCCTTTCTGGCCGGAGCGGCGGGGAGGGCCGTTCAGCTGACGATGCGGATCCGCAGGACGCGCTCGGCGATTTCGCGGAAGGTCTCGGTGAGCTGCGAGGCGGAGGTCACGGAAAAGTAGTGGTTGGCGTCCGTCGCGCAGCCCTTGAGCAGCGCCTCGTTCCCGTTGATCAGGCGGATCGTGTAGAGTTCGACCTTCATGAGCTTGGCATTGCTGCAGGCGAGCGTCGTGCGGGCGTCGATGAGCGAAGCCTGGTTGCCGCCGGACCAGCGATTCTGGGTGTTGTTGCCGTCGGTCAGGACGATCATCACCTTCTGGGCCCTGGCGTCGGTGTTGGCGCCGGCCAGCGGATAGGTCGGGGTGAAGGCCTCCATTCCCCACTGGACGCCGATGGTGATGTTCGTGTTGCCCGACGGCTGCATGCTGTCGACCTTGGTCTTCAGCGTCGCGAGGTCCGTCGTCAGCGGCTGGACGGCGAGCAACGTGCCGACACCGCAATTGGCCTTGGGGTAGAGCGTCGCGGCGATGGCAGACAGGGGCGCGTCGTTCTGGACGTCGTAGGGCTGGGTGCGGTCGATCACGCAGCCCGACCAGGTTTCGGACTGGGTGAGGATCAGGTCGTTGTTGGCGGTCTCGGTGGCGTTGTTCTTGGTGGTCAGCGGGGTCGTCGCCGGCGTCGTGATCGTCGCCGAATAGATCCGCGTCGCCGAGCCATATGGGAGGTCGCGGCACACCCGGTCCCAACTGCCACCCCAGCGGCTGGAGACCCACACCCACTCGCAACTCAAATAGGTGTAATAGCGGTCGATGAGATAGGAGCTGCCGCTCTTGTAGGCCGTGTAGTAATAGGTGGAGCAGCTCCAGCGGCCACAGTCTTCCCAGTTGCGGGCGGTGCCGAGCTTGAAGCCGTCGGTCTGGGGGCCACACTTGCTCCGGTCGAAGGACGAGGCGTTCCAGTTGAGGGAGCTGCAATCGACCACCGGATCCTGCACCGCCTGCGCGGCCGTGCAGGCCGCCCGGTCGGTCGCATCGGCGATCGTTGCGCAGTTGGTGGTGGCGTAAGGGTTGGCGGCATTGCCGGCATAGGTCCCCATGGTCGCGGAATCGAGGCGGACCTGGGTGTCGAAGGGGATCAGCGCCGCCTGGACCTTCGCGTCGCCGATCTCGGTCCCGGCGAACTGGTCGAGAAACAGCTTCACCGCCGATTTCAATTCGCTCATCCGGCTGTCGTTCTGCATGGAGCCGGACGAGTCGAGCACGAGGACGATGTCGAGGGGAATGTTGGCCCGCGCCGAGACGGCCTCGACCGAAACGTCGAGAGACGTCACGCGCATCAGGCTGAGGAACGGTGTCTCGACGGCAAATTCGAGGGCATAGGTGTAGCGCCCGTTCGCCTTGGTGAGGTTCGTCCCGGAGAGGTCGGCGTCGATGTCGTCGCCGATATTCGCCTGCATGTACATGTCGGCGAGACGCTCTCGCTCGCTCGCGTCGGTGCCGACATATTTCGCCGCGACGATCACAGCGGAATCGGCTGCGGCCTGGGCCTCCGCCTTGGCGCGCCAGACATTCGCCACGTCGACGCCGCCGCCGATGGAAAGCACCAGCGGCACCACCGCGATGGCGACCATCATGCCGAAATTGCCGCGACTGTCCCGGAGGAAGCCGGCTACCCGGCGACCGATCCGGGCTCTCGAGCGAGCCGGGCGGGAGCGATTCCGAACCATCGCGATGTTCCTCTGCCCGATTGGGGATCAGAGGGAAGTGTCGCGGGGCGGCGTTAACAAGCGGTTCGGAGCGGCTCGAATGCGCCCGAAATCAATCACAATCCCGGAAATTGCTCCGAAACGGTTAACGCTCCGACTACCAGTCAAAGCGAAAACCTCCCGACTTCGCAACGGCGCAAGGCGGAAATTTCGACGATGCCGATCGCCCGTCGGGCTCGAGAATGCGCGACGGGGCCGGCTCGCTATCCCGCCTCTGGGGGCGTTCCTGCAGCCGGCGCGCGGCCGCTGCGCTCTACCGCGACAGCCGCGTGTGGTTGGAACGCACCCGCTTGGAGTAGGGCATCAGCCCGGCCATCAGCACGGCGTCCATGGGATTGCCGCGCTGGCGGCGGCCGGTCATCGCCGAGAGCGCGGCATCGCCGGCGGCCTTGGCCATCGCGGTCTGGATGGCGACGAGGGCCTCTCCGGTCGCCTCCATCTTCTCGCTGACCATGCGCACCGCCTCCGCCTTGTCCTTCTTCGTCGGAGCGGTGGCCATGGCGAACCACAGCTGGCCGACACGGCTTGCGATCACCAGCGGCGACAGCGTCGCCAGGCTCATCAGTTCCGCGGTGCTCTTGGGAGTGCCGAAATCCGTCATGAAGGAAAAGGGATCGTTGTTGTTCATCGGGTCCAGCCTCTTGGTTCGGCAGAGAAACTCCGGGACCCGCGAGAAAGTCTCACCGGCGGCGGATTAATTTGTCGGCGTGACGATTCCCTCGGTCCGGCGATCAGAAGAACTGGAGGACGGCGAAGAGTGCGGCGCCGTAGACGACGGCGAGGACGATCAGGCCGATCAGGCCGGTGATCAGCGCCGCGCCGAGCCACAGGCCATCGCGGGTGCTGATGGCGATGCCGACGAGCGCGACGGAGATGCCGGGGATGAGGTTGCTGAGCGGGAAGGGGATCGCCACGATGGTCGCCATGATGAAGCAGTACCAGCCGAGGATCGGCAGCACGAGCCGCTCCGGCTCGATCCAGTAGCGGTGCCGCGCCAGTCTCTCGATGCGCCGCAGCATCGGCCCGATCTTGGCCACCACCTGGGCGATGCGGTCGGGGCTGAGCTTCATCCGCCGGATGAACTCGGGAAGCCAGAGGCGGTGCCGGCCGATCGCCAGCTGCAGGGTGAAGAACATCAACGGCAGGCCGAAGAAGAACGACGCCGGCGGGGGCAGGGGGATGAGGTTCAGCCCACCGAAGAGAATGAAGAAGGCGCCGAAGGCCCGGGTGTCGAAAGCCTGTGACAGCTCGCCCAGCGTCGGTTCGTCCCGGCGCTGGTGGCTGAAGGTGCGAAGGATCGCGGAAATCCGCTTCTGTCGCTTGCCTCCTTGCCGGCGGAGGGCACGGCGCAGACTGGAGAAACCGCCAGGGGACACGGACGAAACTCTGTGATGTGACACTTCGATAACCTGCCAGGGCGCAGCGCGACCGGTTCCGATTGCGGGCCCTCCCAGGCGAACAACGAACCGGCAGCCGGACACTCCGATGGGCTCACTATGCCCATTCCCCCTTTAAGTCGAGGTTTCCGTGCCGCCCCGATACGGCATTCCGCCTCGAAACGGCAGCCGTGTTGCCAGTCCAGCGCAGGTCCATGTCGAGATATGGTTTATTTCTTCGTCAGATCCAGCACCTCGACGGAATGCGGCGGCATCTTCCGGTGCACGAAGCGGGCGTCCTCGAGGGTCTCCTCGGCATCGGCGAGGCCGTCGTTCCAGCGTTCGTCGATCGAGCGTCGGGAGAATTCGTAGTCCTTGGAGTCGCGACTGGCCGCCCTTCGCCGATTGATGAGATGAACGATGGTGACCGCGGCGTCGTTGGTGGCGGCATTCAGGAGTTCGGCATCGGGATCGGCGGCGAGTTCGGCGGGCAGCTTGCGCAGCAGGCGATAGAGCGCCCGCTTCAGCTTGCGCTGCTCCTTCATCATGTCCGTGTTCATGCGGGTGCGGCTGGAAAAGCGGATGTCCTTCTCGCGCTCGGCGATGTCGAAGATCGTCTCCGGCAGCGGGCCCCGCGCGCTGAAGAGGTCCACCTGGAAGACGCACATGTCGTGGCTATGGTCGCGTTCGAGCACGTATTGCAGCGGCGTGTTGGAGACGAGACCGCCGTCCCAGTACCATTCGCCGTCGATCTCGACCGGCGGAAAACCGGGGGGCAGGGCGCCGCTGGCCATCACGTGCTCTGGCCCGATCCGGGTGTCCCGCGTGTCGAAATAGCGGAAGTTGCCGGTCGCGACGTTTACCGCCCCGAGGCTTACCCGCGTCTCGCCGTGGTTGAGGCGATCGAAATCGACCAGGCGTTCGAGTGTCTGGCGCAGCGGCGAGGTGTCGTAGTAGCCGACGTCGCCGGGCTTTCCGTCCGGCATCAGGTAGCTCGGCGGGAACCGCGGCTTGAAGAAGCCGGGAATGCCGTGGAGCGCCGAGGAGGCAGCACTCGCCTCGTTGAAGGCTGTGCGCAGGAAGAGCCCCGGCAGAGGCGGGCCGAAGGTGATGTTGGAGGAGACTTCCTCCCAGAACGCCCGCAGCGCCTTCGTCCGCTCGCCCGGAGGATTGCCGGCGACGAGGACTGCATTGATCGCGCCGATCGAGATGCCGGCCACCCAGTCGGGCCGGCCGCCCCGCTCCTCGATCGCCGCGAAGACACCGCCCTGGTAGGAGCCCAGCGCACCACCGCCCTGGAAGACGAGGACGAGCATCTCGTTGGCGTTGGTGATCGCAGTGTCGTTGGAAATGACCTTGGTATCGGACGAGCGTTTCATCGGCGGAAGCCTCCGGTCGGATGATCAGAATGCGCCCGGACGGTTTAGGGACCGTCGACGGGAGTAGTGCTGCACTGCAGCATGGTCGATGTGGAGCGCTCGGGCTCTTAGGCCACCCTCGGAACCTTCCGGCTCATGGTTCGTTGAGCCGGCATCGATTGTTTCATAGGAGTATCGGCTCGTGATCAGGCGCTCTTCCATCGTAATCACCCTTCTCGCAGGCGCCTTGATGTTGTCGGCCTGCGCCAACACCGTGCGGGGCGTCGGCCGCGACGTTGGCAACACAGTCGATGCGACCGGCGCAGCCGTGAACGACGTCGCGCAGTAATCGTCGCGACCGTTGCGGATCGCACTCCGGCGTGGATGCGCGGACGGCCGGGCGATCCGTCGACCAATATCTTTCGAGGATGTTGCGTCTGTCACGCGAGACAGAGTGACCGCGCTGGATCCTTAGGCTAAGAGGGCTCTCAATCCCCTTGCGGATTGAGGGCCCCATGCCGTTGTCCTTCCACGCGCTGTTGGCGCGGCCGATCATCTTCGCTCTTCTCGTCGCCGCGGCGTTGGCGCTTCTCCCGGTCGCGGTATGGCTGGATCTGCGGCATTTGTCCGACGTCGGTCTCCGCGATCAGGCGAAAAGCCTCGACGGAATGATCACGGACATCCGCAGCTATTACGCGACCAACATCGTCGCGCGCGTCAATGCCGCCGGCGGCAAGGCGGTTCCCGTTCACAACTATCACGAGATCGCGGGTGGGATTCCCATTCCCGCAACGCTGTCGCTTGAACTCGGCAGGGTGATCGGCGGACGCGGCGACAACATTCGCTATCGCTTCGTCTCGGACTACGTATTCACCTCCCGCGAGCCGCACCGGCTGGACGACTTCGAACGGGCTGCCCTGAACTCGTTTCGCACCGAGGGCATCGACAAGCCGCCGATCATGCAGCTGACAGGATCGGTCTTCGACCGCCAGATCCGATTGGCCGCGCCTGTCCTGATGGGCGAGGCCTGCGTCGCCTGTCACAACACCCATCCGGAAAGCCCGAAGCGCGACTGGAAGGTCGGCGACGTGCGCGGCCTCCAGGAGGTTGAGATCGCCCAGCCGATCGCCGCCAACATCTTCTCCTTCAAATATCTCCTGACTTATTTTGCCGGCGCCGGCTTCTTCGGCGTCGCATTCGCCTCGATGCAGTGGCGGCAAGCGCGGGTGTTCCGGCGGATGAATTCGGAGCTAGAGGAGGCCAATTCCTTCCTCGCCGCGGTCTCGATGAAGATCTCGAAATACCTCTCGCCGCAGGTCTATCGCAGCATCTTCTCGGGCGAGCGCGACGTGGTGATCTCCACCGAGCGCAAGAAGCTGACCGTCTTCTTTTCCGACATCAAGGATTTCACCGTCACTTCCGAGCGGCTGCAGCCGGAGGAGCTGACGCAGCTCCTCAACGAGTATTTCACCGAGATGTCGAAGATTGCCCAGGAGCATGGCGCGACGGTCGACAAGTTCATCGGCGATGCCATTCTCGCCTTCTTCGGCGATCCGGAGACCAAGGGTCCCAAGGAGGATGCGCAGGCCTGCGTGCGGATGGCGGTGGCGATGCAGCGACGGATGGTCGAGCTCAACGACGCCTGGCGCCGGCGCGGCATCGAGCGGCCGTTCCAGACGCGGATGGGCATCAATACCGGCTACTGCAACGTCGGCAATTTCGGTAGCCAAGACCGCATGGACTACACAATCATCGGCGCGGAGGCGAACCTCGCCGCCCGGCTTGAATCGATCGCCGAGCCCGGCGGGATTGTGCTCTCCTACGAGACCTACGCGCTGGTCTCCGACATCGTGCGGGCGAAGCCGTTAGAGCCGATCTCGCTGAAGGGGATCAGCCGCAAGGTGGTGCCCTATGTGGTGGAGACCTATCCCGAGGACGGCGCCGAGGCGGGCGAGATCATCAACGAATTCTCGCCGGGCGCCCGCATCTTCCTCGACATCGGCCAGGTCAGCGAACGCGAGCGAGAACGCCTCGCTGCCGTGCTCAAGCAGGCGATGGACCGCCTTCAGGCGACGGGCCAGACCTGACCGCGACCGGCCGCTGCGTGTTTCCGCCGAGGCTGGCGGACAGGCCGTCCGGCCAGACCGAGAAGACCGGCTCGATGCGGTAGCGCGGGTCTGCGGAATTGGCCCGGGAGTCGAGGCCGTGGGGTGTCTTCTCCCATTTATGGGGGGCGATCAGCAGCTGGATCAGGGCGCGCAGGGAGGCGAAGGCGAGCAGCACCCAATAGGCCGGCAGCATCGGGTAGGCGCCGCGGAGCCGTTTTCGCTCGTCGGCGGACAACCCGGCCGACGACAGCGCCATGAACAGCCCGTAGGCCGCGACGATGTTGAACATGTCGACGAGGACGAGGGCCCCGAGATCGGAAAGGTCGGCGAGACCGAGCGCGACCGCGCCGAGCTGGACCAGCAGCACGGCGAGAAAGATCGGGTGGGCGAAGGCCGAGACGATCATGCCGAGGAACATCAGCTGGAAGGTCGCCATCGCCCGCGCTCCCAGCTGGTCGAGCAGCAGGAGCGGCTGGCGCATGTGCAGGAGGTAGGTAACGAACCAGCCCTTCATCCATCGGGTCCGCTGGCGATGCCAGACATGCCAGCGCTCGGGCGCATGCTCGAAGGTCGGCCGGGTGATCGTCGCGACGCGGTAGCCGGCCCGCGAGAGGCGCAGCCCGAGATCGGCGTCCTCGGTGACGTTGTGGGAATCCCAGCCGCCGACGGCGACGAGTCGCTCGCGCACGAAATGGTTGGAGGTGCCGCCGAGGGACAGCGGAAAGCCCTGGCGGGCGAGCCACGGCAGGATGCGGCGGAAGAGCGCCGCATATTCGAGGGCGAACAGCGCCGACAGCCAATGCGCCTCGCCGTTCGTCACGACCAGCGGCGCCTGCAGGCAGGCGAGGTTGTCGGGCCCGGTGCGAAATCGGTGATAGGCCTCGCGCAGCTGGCCCGGATCCGGTTCGTCCTCGGCGTCGTAGAGCACCAGGAACTCGCCATGGGCGAGGGGCAATGCGTGGTTCAGCGCCTTCGGCTTGGTGCGCGGTTCTCCCGGCGGGACAAGCACGAGCGAAAAATGCGGCCGCCCGGCGATCGCCCGCGCCACGGCCTCCGCCGTACCCTCGTCGTCGGCCTCGCAGACGAGCTTGACGTCCAGCCGCGTCTTCGGCCAGTCGAGCGCATCCAGCGCCGCCACCAGTTTCGGCACCATCGCCGTTTCGTGGTGCAGCGCGACGAGGATGCTGTAGACCGGCACGCCCTGCCAGCCGACCTCCAGAACCCCCGGCGCGGGCAGGTCTCGGGCCGGGGCGTCCGGGCGCATCAGGGCCGCCGGCACGCGGATGGCGAGGCAGGCGGCGAAGAACAGGGTCGCCGCGCCATGGGCGAGGGTGAGGGCGAGATCCGGCGCGTGGAACGCCGCGAGACAGGCGAACAGCACCGCGCCGAGACACAGGGCCGCCTGCAGCGGCTCGATCGCCAGGCGCGCCGACGAGCGCGGCCTGTCGGCGGACAGGCTGAGGCGGGCCGCGAGATAGCGCTCCGTCATGGTCTGCCGGTCGATCGCGCGGGCGACGTCGGTGTGGCGGGTGATGCGGATCATCGCCCGCATCTCGGGACGCATCGCGAGGTAGCGCGCGAAGCGGTCGAGGCTCTCGATTGTCGGGCAGGCGAATATGCGCCCGTCGAGACGGTCGTTGCAGACCTTCGCCATGCGGGGCGGGCTGCGGCCCAGCATGGCGGCGGCGTCGAGGATGCGGTCCTGCGGCCCGATCGGTTCGAAGCGAAGGCCGAGCTGCCGGGCGAGGCAATCGGCATAGCGTCGCTCGGTCATGAGGCCGGCGGCCACCAGCTCCGCGGCGATGTCGCTGCCGTTCCTGAACGCGGCGAGGCGAGCCTCCAGCGCATCGGCAAAGCAGATGCCAAGAGCGCCGAGAAGCTGCAGCTGGCGGGGGCTGAACGGCGCGGCGCGCTCCGGGGCGGACTTGCCGGCCGGCCGAAGCTCCTGCGCGAGCGGACTGCGCGGCGCCTCGCCATGGGATTGCGGATACTTGCCGCCCCCCGCCGGCATCGGATAGGTGTGAGCCGCATTGACGTCCGCGAGGTCGAGATTCGCTCGCACGAGGCACTCCCCAGGCCTTTCAACGAATAGTCCGCACGCAGCCGCCAGGGGATCGTGTTCAAGTTGAACTATTCAGTAAACTAACCAATGGGGGAAGAATTCTTGCGCTGGTTGCGATTTGTCCTCTGCGCCTGTGTTGGTGCCGCCTTTGCGTCGCTGGGAGGCGACGCGGCCGCGGAGAGCGTCGCGACGCCGAACTTCGTCGACCAGCACCAGAGGATCGCCAAGCCCGACCTTTCCAGCCGCCAGCGCATCCGGTTCCTGACCTCGACCGACTACCCGCCCTTCAACTTCCTCGACGAGCGGGGTCGGCTCACCGGGTTCAACATCGATCTCTCCAAGGCGGTCTGCGAGGAGCTGGGGGTTCTCGCCCGCTGCCAGATCGAGGCGCTGCCCTTCGCCGATCTGGTGCCGGCGCTGCGGCGCGGCGACGGCGAAGCGATCATCGCCGGCCTCGCGATGAATGCGACGACACGGCGCGAATTCGCCTTCAGCCAGCCCTATTTCCGCTACCCGGCGCGCTTTCTGGTGCGCAGGGACAGGGCGATGGCGACGCCGATCGCCGATCACATGGACGGGAAGGTCGTCGGCGTGACGGCCGGCAGCTCGCACGCGGCGATGCTGCGATCGTTCTTTCCCAATGCCGAGGTGCAGACCTTTCCGGACCGGCTGGAGGCGCTGTCCGCGGTACGCCAGGGCAAGGTCGACGCCTATTTTGGCGACGGCGTGAGCCTGTCGTTCTGGCTGGAGAGCGATGCGGCCGACAAATGCTGCGTCTTCGCCGACGGGCCGTTCCTGTCGGATCGCTTCCTCGGGGAGGGGCTGTCGGTCGCCGTCGCCCCGAGCGACACCGCTCTTGCCGACGCCGTCGACTATGCCATCGCCCAGCTGGTGGCCAAGGGGCGGATGACGGAGCTGATGCTGCGGTATTTTCCGATCAGCGCGTTCTGAGCGCCTTCTGAGCGCTGGCGATCAGCCGAGCCGGCGGTAGCGAACCCGCGCCGAATGCTCGATGGCGCCGGCGGTCAGCCGGTCGAGCTCGAAGGCGTCGCGCAGCATCTCGAGAAGCCGCAGCTCCGGCTGCGAGGCCTCGACATCGGCCGAGACCACCTCGACGGCCAGCGCATAGGCGGTCTCGTAGAGGCTCCGGGGCACGGTGTCGCGGACATTGCGGATGATCGTGTCGATGCCGTCGTCCTGGTCGAGCAGATCGCCGCAGTCCTGGGCGATATCGGCGAGACGGGTCTCGTCGAAGCCGGAAAAGACCGGAAGGGTGCGCAGGAGCACGGTGAATTCGCGCCGCTCGATGCCGCTGATCTGCCCATCCGCCGCCGCCACGGCGATCATCAGGTGAATGAGGGCGTCCTGCGGGTTCAATGCGGCCATGCTCGTGCTTTCCTCCTGTTGCGAGTCCCGCAAACCTAGGGACCGCCTTCGTCCGCAACAAGTGCGCCTTTTGTTGACGAGGCGCCGCCTTGTTTCTAGACCATGCGCCAGACCGCCCGCTGCCGTCCTTGCCCGGCCGCGGGCCATCATCCCTCTCGATCTTCTGGAACCGAAATGCCGACCGTTTCGAACGATGCCGATCCGATGCGTGACGAGGCGCTCGCCTCCAATGCCTGGCCGTTCGAGGAAGCGCGCAAACTCCTGAAGCGGTTCGAGGCGTCCGGCATGCCGGCCGAGGTGCTGTTCGAGACCGGCTACGGCCCCTCCGGCCTGCCGCATATCGGCACCTTCGGCGAGGTCGCCCGCACCTCGATGGTGCGCCATGCCTTTCGCGTCCTCACCGACGACGCGGTGAAGACGCGGCTCCTGTGCTTCTCCGACGACATGGATGGGCTGCGCAAGGTACCGGACAACGTGCCGAACCGCGAGATGATGCTGACCCATCTCGGCAAGCCGCTGTCGCGCATCCCCGACCCGTTTTCGAACGAGTATCCCTCCTTTGCCGCGGCCAACAACGCCAAGCTGCGACGTTTTCTCGATGGCTTCCGCTTCGACTACGAGTTCGCCTCGGCGACCGACTACTACGCGGCCGGGCGCTTCGACGCGACGCTCCTGAAGATGCTCGCGGCCTATGACGAGGTGATGGAGATCATCCTGCCGACGCTGGGCCCGGACCGGCGCGCCACCTATTCGCCATTCCTGCCCGTCCATCCGACGACCGGCGTCGTGCTGCAGGTGCCGATGGTCGAGCGGGACGTCGCCGCCGGCACCATCGCCTATCTCGACCCCGACACCGGCGAGCGGCTCGAGACGAGCGTCACCGGCGGCAGGGTGAAGTGCCAGTGGAAGGCTGACTGGGCGATGCGCTGGGCGGCGCTCGGCGTCGACTACGAGATGGCCGGCAAGGACCTGATCGACAGCGTCACCCTGTCCTCGAAGATCTGCCGCGCGCTGGGTGAAAAGCCGCCGGAGGGCTTCAACTACGAACTGTTCCTCGACGATGGCGGCCAGAAGATCTCCAAGTCGAAGGGCAACGGCCTGACCATCGACGACTGGCTGGCCTATGCTTCGCCGGAGAGCCTGTCGCTCTACATGTTCCAGAAGCCGAAGACCGCGAAGAAGTTGTATTTCGACGTCATCCCCAAGGCGGTCGACGACTATTACGCCTTTCTCTCGGCCTATCAGCGGCAGGATGCGCGGCAGCGGCTGCAGAACCCGGTCTGGCACATTCATGACGGCGAGCCGCCGGCGCAGGGGATCGCGGTGCCTTTTGCGATGCTCCTGAACCTCGTCTCGGCCTCCAACGCGTCGAACACGGAGACGCTCTGGGGCTTCATCAGCCGCTATGCGCCGGGCGTGACGGCCGAGACCGATCCCGAGCTCGACCGGCTCGTCGGCTACGCGCTGCGCTACTACGACGACTTCGTCAAACCGGCCAAGCGCTTCCGGGCGCCCGATGCGGTGGAGCGCGAAGCGCTGGCGGCCCTCGATGCCGAGCTGGCCGCACTGCCGGCGGATGCCGACGGCGAGGCGATCCAGAACGCCATGCTCGATGTGGCCCGCCCGATCGAGCGCTACCAGGACCTGAAGAAGAAAGGCCCGGAAGGCGGACCGGGGGTGTCGGTCGAGTGGTTCCAGGCGCTCTACCAGATCCTTCTCGGCCAGGAGAAGGGGCCGCGCTTCGGCTCCTTCGTGGCGCTCTACGGGATCGGCGAGACCCGCTCGCTGATCCGCCAGGCATTGGACGGAACGCTGTCCGGCACGGCGGGCTGAACGGGGAAGCCCCGCCGCCCGTCTACCTCCAGATGCCGCGCTTCGACTGGCGCGCCGTGGCCTCGACATCTGCATAGGGGCCGCCCGGCTCCGCCCGGGCCCAGCCGTTCTCCACCACCCAGCGGCCGATATCCGCGTCGCCGACGGTGCAGGCGCTCGTCGCCTCGCCGCGCTTCAGGCCGAAATCGTCCGGTACGTCGCAGGCGATCGAGCGGCCGCGCAGGAAGCGGCGGAGCTCGGTGCGTGCCATGACGCCGCAGGGAAAGTCTTCGGCGCTGCTCCCGCAGCGCTCGTTCAGGGGCAACGCCTCGACGCCGGGCAGCGTCACGACGCCCTGGCGGTAGGCGATGCGGGCGCCGTCAAGGGCGACGGGGCGGGCGAGGAGCCGAGGTTTCGGGGTGTCCGGCTGGAGCGTTTCGCCGGACAGAGGCGGGCGCGGGGGCAGGCGCTCCAACTCCCCGGCGCTCGGATCGGGAGCTGCCTCCTGCGGTGCGGCGCGTGCGCCTCGCATGTCGCCGCCCCCTTGTCGATCGGCGACGGCCGCAGCATCGCGCTCTTGCCGAGGCGCGCTCCCGGCGGGCTCGCCGGCCTCCTTCGCTGTCATCGGCTGGCGCGGGCGAGCGGCGTCGAACACCGTGCGCAGGTCGTCCGGTTCCGGCGCGAGCCACATCACGACGGCGAAGACCAGGACCAGGCCGACGGCGACGACGATGTTTCGCCGGATATCCTCAACGCCCAAGGGCATGCACACATCAACGGCTGGAGATGGAAGATCTGTCCCGCCGTTGCCCACTCATGATGGCCGATCTCGAGCCCCCGGCACCGCTGGCGCCGAAGGCCCGGCGGAAATCGCGCGGCGGGACCAGGAGTCAATGGCGGCGACGGCGGCGGCGGCCATCGATGGCGACTCCGGCGGTCATTGCGGCCATGGCCGCTCCGGCCGGCGTCACTGGCTGGCCCAGAGGATCCGCGCCATCCATTCGATCTCCTCGACGCCGAACTGCCGGTCCGGATAGTCGGGATTGACAGAGCCGAGCTCGATCGAGCGGGCCGTCCGGCGCTGCAGGATCTTGGCCATCACCTCGCCTTCGCGGGTGCGAACGACGACCCGGTCGCCGCGGCGCACCGAGGCGCCGGGCGCGACGATGATGACGTCGCCGTCGCGATAGAGCGGCATCATCGAGTTCCCCGAGACCTCCAGCGCGTAGGTGGCTTCGTCGCTCTGGGCCGGCAGCTGGATCTCGTCCCAGCCTTGGCCGACGGGGAAGCCGGCATCGTCGAAGAAGCCGCCGGTACCGGCCTGGGCGAAGCCGAGCAGCGGCACCGTCACGGCCGCCCGCCGGGCCTGCAGCCCGGCATCGACCGAGCCCTTGCCGGCCATCAGCGTGGTGAATTCCTCGATTGTCGCGCCGGTCGCCTCGATCACCTTGGCGATCGATTCCGTCGAGGGCCACCGGGGTCGGCCGTCGCCGGCGCTGCGCTTGGAGCGGTTGAAGGTCGTCGGATCGAGGCCCGCCCGCCTCGCAAGGCCCGAGGCCGAGAGGTTGTTGCGCGCGGCAAGCGCGTCGATCGCGGCCCAGATTCGGTCATGCGAGAACATGGCGGACGATCCGTCGACAGGCGTTCAAGGAAAATAAACCTCGTCCTTATTAAAAGCAGCGGTTGCCGTTGTCCAGACGCTGCACGGACGATGTAACGCAGCGTCGTGTCGTCGCGGCGAAGCGCTGGAACCGCGGCGGCAACTGCGGCATTGTGGCAGTCAAGGGCATGGCGCGCGACGCCTGCCTTCCCGGCCTGTCCATGCGCCGGATCAACTGGTGACGCCGATCCCGGCCGATCTGCAATCGGGGAGTTCGACGCGAGGTGAGTGAGGCGCGGTTCGCTGCCCAGACCAGCGAGGAAATGCGACACCGGGCGGGCGAGCCCGGACGTGGCCGCGATGCGTCCCATCCGACTGCAATCCCATGGAAGGGCTGGAAGGACATCGCCGCGCGGCTCTACGTCTCGTTCTTCGAGGACCGGGTGATGCTGATTGCAGCAGGCGCCACCTTCTATCTGCTTCTGGCGCTGTTCCCGGCCTTTGCGGTCTTCGTGTCCTTCTACGGCTTCGTCAGCGACCCGCTGTCGATCAGCGACCACATCGCCTTCATCGGCCAGTTCCTGCCCCCGGCCGGAACCCAGCTTCTCGAGGCGCAGCTGGACACCCTGACTTCGCAGAACTCCACGTCGCTGTCCCTCGGCTTCTTCACCGGCCTCCTCTTCGCCCTCTGGAGCGCCAACAACGGCATCAAGACGCTGTTCGAGGCGATGAACGTTGCCTATGGCGAGAGCGAGAAGCGCAGCTTCGTCAAGCTCAACCTCGTTGCCCTTGGCTACACGCTCGGTGCGATCTTCATCGGCATCGTGCTGATCGCCGCCGTCGGCATCGTCCCGGCGCTGATGGCGATCTTCGGTCTGAGGGGCTTTTCCGAAACGGTCATCGCGGCGCTGCGCTGGCCGATCGTCTTCGTGCTGATCGTCGCGGCGATCGCCATCATCTATCGCTACGGGCCGAGCCGGAGCCGGGCGCGCTGGCGCTGGGTGACGTTCGGGGCGCTTCTCACGGCGAGCGTCTGGCTGATCGCCTCGATCGGCTTTTCCTGGTATCTCCAGAACTTCGCCAACTACAACGCCATGTACGGCTCGCTCGGCGCCGTCGTCGGCTTCATGATGTGGGTGTGGATCTCTTCGCTGATCTTCATCATCGGCGCCGAGATCAATGCCGAGATGGAGCACCAGACCGCCGTCGACACCACCGATCCGCCGGCCAAGCCGATCGGCCGCCGCGGCGCCCGGGTCGCCGACACGGTGGGCCGCAGGATTGGCCGGAGCAGCTGATGCGCCACCGGCCGGCCGTGCCGTCCGGGGCACCGCCCCATGGTCGGCGCGCAGGCGGTGCGGAAGATCCGCCCGGTCGATAGGCGGGGTGACCGACGGTTTTCCCGCAATTGCGATGGAGGCAGGCGCTAGGACGCCGGTCCTGCGAGCGTCGCGGCCTTGCGTGCACGAAGATATGGGGCGGCCTCGAGAGGCGAGGCCGCCAAGGATCATCTGCCCCGGAACGACAGGTCCGACACCACGACGTTTCGCCCGTCGATCTTCTCCACCACCTGCATGGTGAAGGCGCCGCCGCCACTGTTGCGGATCAGCATACGCGCGACGTCGTCGTCATAGATCTTCTTCGCCCACTTGACCCTCAGATCCAGCGTGTCGCCTTTCAGCTTGCCGGAGAGCGTCGCCGGGCCGCTGGTCGACCCGGTGTAGGTGCCGCGATAGAGCTTGCCGTTCGGGTCGTAGGTGAGGCGGGCGGCGATTTCCCGCTTGAGCAGCACCATGGCGCGGCAGTTTCCGGCGATGGTGAAGCTGCTCTGGCCGTTGCGCGTGCCCGAGACGTTGCAGGAGACCGACGTCGGCGACGGCAGCTGCCTGACCTTCACCTGCCCGCCACCCTGCCACGCGCCGCCGAAGCGCGAGAAATAGTCCGGGGCGGCCTCGACCGACCCGGCGGCGAAGACCCCGACGAGGACGGCGACGGCAGCCGCGAGGGCGCCTCGCTGGAAGAAATGTTTCGTGACGGACAAGATCGCGCTCCTCGATTGGCTCTGGCGTCGAGGAAGGACGCCGCGAGACCCGCACCAGACTTGCGCTCCTGCCATGCCGCAACGAAGTGGCAAAACCGGGGCCCGGTGCGATCAAGTCCCGATGACGTCTCGATGATGCCCCGGCCGTCGCGGCTGGAACGGGCGGGGGCCCGTCACGTTACCGTCGGAACAACCCTCACGGAGCCTGTCAGTTCATGGATCTCGTCCGCATCATCATCGCCATCCTGCTGCCGCCGCTCGGCGTCTTCCTGCAGGTCGGCCTCGGCAAGCATTTCTGGATCAACGTGATCCTGACCCTGTTTGGCTATATCCCGGGCATCGTCCATGCGATCTGGGTCATCGCGAAGTACTGAGCGGGCGGATCCGGTCCGGGCAGCGCAACAGCGACGTCCGGACATTCGCCGGGGCAGTCCGATCGGGTGATTGGGGAGGTTTCCAATCATTGGCTGCGCCGTCGACTGGGGCGGGCACGCGTCGCCGTGCATCCGCCGGGCGACGTCAGGTCTCGATGACGGCGAGACGATCGGCGTTGATGCGATCCGCGATGGTCTGGTAGAGGCCGTGCGGCGCGCCAGTGCAGACCTTCAGTTCCGCGCCCGCGACGATCTTGGCGGTCTTCTCGCCGGCAGCGGCGATCGGGACGATCTGGTCGTCGTCGCCATGCATGACGAGCGTCGGCTTGCCGATCGTCTTCAGGTCCTCGGTGTAGTCGACCTCGAAAAACTCGTGGACGAAGTCATACTCGCCCCTGTTCGAGCCCATCATGCCGAGCCGCCAGAAGTCGAGCTTGATGCCCTCGTTCACCTTGGCGCTTTCGCGGTTCCAGCCGAAGAACGGCGTGGTGGTGTCGAGGAATGCGCCGGAGCGGTCCTCCGCCGTCATCTTGCGGATGTCGTCGAACACTTCCAAAGGCGTGCATTCCCTATTGGCCCCGGTCTTCAGCATCAGCGGGAGACGGCGGCAGTGAACACCATCTTGGCTACCTTCGACTTGCCGTGACGGCCGACATAATAGGCACTATCGCCGCCGCTGGTGGAATGGCCGACGAGATCAGCAATGACCGGCGCGCGCTGCGGATCGGCGAGGCAGCAGTCGGTGCGCCATTCGTGGGATGCCGTGACGTTGACCTTGCGCAGGTGTTCGCCGCGGCGCGAGCGGCGGGAGAAGATGGTCGGGCGGGTGCGCACCATCACCGCGGCGCGGACGCTCTCGCCGGCGCCCTCGCTCGCCGGCATAATCGGGCGCCCGTCGATGGTCGCGTCGACGGCGCCCTTCAGGAACAGGTAGAAGGTCCCGCCCGAGCGCTGCTCGATCCTCATGTCGAGGTCGGCCGGTTCGGTGGCGGCGGAGGAGTGGAGGACGAGGCCGGGTCGGCGGCGGCCGGCGGAACGTGTCGCCCGCCTGCGTCCGATTCTGCGCTTTTCCCACCGCCGCGCTGCACGCTCCGGGTGCGGCGGGGATCGATCAGCCGCATTGTTTGCACACCAACGGCGCGAAACCGGAGCCGAAACATTGACGGCTTGCGATCCGTCGGGCTTATTCCATCCATCGTCGGGCCGGGATCGACCGCTTCTGCCGCCCTCCCCATGCAATTTTGATGACACTTTGGAGACGTTCACCGATGAAGGATCAGCTCGACAACCTCGCCAGGAGTGCTGCGGCTGGACGGCTCAGCCGCCGGGAATTTCTGGGTCGGGCTGCAGCTCTCGGCATCACGGTGACGGCTGCCAACGGCCTTCTCGTCTCGGCCGGTCACGCCCAGACGCCGAAGCGCGGCGGCCACCTCAAGCTCGGTCTCGAAGGTGGCTCGGGAACGGATTCCCTCGATCCGGCGAAGTATCTCTCGCAGGTCCTCTTCTGCGTCGGCCGCAACTGGGGCGACACGCTGATCGAGAGCCATCCGGAAACCGGCGAGGCGAGCCCGGCCCTGGCCGAATCCTGGTCGGCGTCGGACGACGCCAAAGTGTGGACCTTCCAGATCCGCAACAACGTCGAGTTCCATGACGGCAAGAAGCTCACCGTCGAGGACTGCGTCGCCACGCTGAAGCGCCATTCGGACGAGAAGTCGGAATCGGGTGCGCTCGGCGTCCTGAAGTCGATCTCCGACGTCAAGGCCGACGGGGGCAATCTCGTCGTCAGCCTCAGCGAGGGCAACGCCGACCTGCCGCTGCTCTTGTCCGACTACCACCTCATCGTCCAGCCGAATGGCGGCTACGACGATCCGACCGCGACGATCGGCACCGGCCCCTACAAGATGACCGGCTGGGAAGCGGGCGTGCGCGCCACCTTCGAGCGCAACGAGAACGACTGGCGCGACGACCGCGGCTTTGTCGATTCGATCGAGATCATCGTCATCAACGACGCTACCGCCCGCGTCGCCGCGCTGTCCTCGGGCCAGGTCCACTTCATCAACCGCGTCGATCCCAAGACCGTCGATCTCCTGAAGCGCGGCCCGATCAACATCCTGAACACCTCCGGCCGCGGCCACTACGTGTTCATTATGCATTGCAACACCGCGCCCTTCGACAACAACGACCTGCGGCTGGCGCTGAAATACGCCATGGACCGCGAGGCCATGGTCTCCACGATCCTGCGCGGCTACGGCAAGGTCGGCAACGACTTCCCGATCAACGAGACCTATGCGCTCTTCCCGGAGGGCATCGAGCAGCGCAGCTACGATCCTGACAAGGCGAAGTTCCACTTCAAGAAGTCCGGCCATGACGGCTCGGTGCTGCTGCGCACCTCCGACGTCGCCTTCCCCGGCGCCGTCGACGCGGCGCAGCTCTACCAGCAGAGCGCGTCCAAGGCGGGCATCGAGATCGAGATCCGCCGCGAGCCCGGCGACGGCTACTGGTCGAACGTCTGGAACGTCCAGCCCTTTTCGACCTCCTACTGGGGCGGCCGCCCGACCCAGGACCAGATGTACACCACGGCCTACTATTCGAAGGCCGACTGGAACGACACGCGCTTCCTGCGGCCCGACTTCGACAAGCTGCTTCTGGAGGCCCGCGCCGAGCTCGACGAGCAGAAGCGCAAGGACATGTATCGCGAAATGGCGACGATGGTCCGCGACGAGGGCGGCGTGATCCTGCCGATGTTCAACGACTTCGTGAACGCCTCGACCAAGGCCGTCCAGGGCTATGTGAACGACATCGGCAACGACATGTCGAACGGCTACGTCGCCACGCGGGTGTGGCTCGAAAGCTGATGGCAAAGGACCAGCGGGAGGCGTCGACGCTCGACGCCTCCGGTGGGACCGCTCTGCTGGAGGACGCCGGCAGCGGAACACCCCAGGATCTGCCGCCGGTCAGTCCGGTGCGCGCGTCCGGCGGCCGCTTCGGAGCGGTCGCCGGCTTTCATTCCAACCATCCCCTGGCCGCCCTGATCCTGCAGCGGATCGCGCTCAGTGTCGGCCTGCTCTTCGCCGTCTCGCTGCTGATCTTCCTCGGCGTCGAGGCGCTGCCCGGCGACTTCGCCCAGACCTATCTCGGCCAGTCGGCGACGCCCCAGGCGGTCGCCAACATCCGCGCCGATCTCGGCCTCGACCGGCCGGCGCCGACCCGCTACGTCGAATGGCTCGGCGGCGTGCTGCAGGGCGACTTCGGCAATTCCTGGGCGAGCGGCCAGTCGGTCACCAGCCAGATCGCGGGCCGCCTCGGCAACACGCTGTTCCTCGCCTTCTTCGCGGCCGTCATCTCGGTGCCCCTCGCGGTCGGCCTCGGCATGCTCGCCGTCCTTTACCGCGACAAGGCGCCGGACCGGCTGATCAACATCTTCTCGCTGGCCGCGGTCTCGCTGCCGGAGTTCTTCGTCGGCTACCTCCTGATCCTGTTCTTCGGCGTGCAGCTCGGCTGGGTGTCCTATCCCTCGACCGTGTTCTCCGGGATGCCGTTCGCGGACCGTCTCCAGGCGGTGGCCCTGCCGGTGGCGACGCTCGTTCTCGTCGTCCTCGCGCACATGATGCGCATGACCCGGGCCGCCATCCTGAACGTGATGTCCTCCGCCTATATCGAGACCGCCGAGCTGAAGGGCCTCAACGCCTTCCGCATCATCGCCCGCCACGCCGCGCCGAACGTGCTTGCGCCGATCATCACGGTCGTCGCCCTGAACCTCGCCTATCTCGTCGTCGGCGTCGTCGTCGTCGAGGTGGTCTTCGTCTATCCGGGCATGGGCCAGTACATGGTCGACGCGGTGACGGTGCGCGACATGCCGGTGGTGCAGGCCTGCGGCCTGATCTTCGCCACCGTCTACATCGTCCTCAACATGATCGCCGACATTCTCGGGATCCTGGCAAATCCGCGACTGAGGCATCCGCGATGAGGCTGCGCAGCATTCCCCCCAGCGCCTGGATCGGCATCGCCGGCATCGTCCTCGCGCTCGTCTGCGCGGTGTTCGCGCCCTGGATCGCACCCTATGGCGAGCGCGAGATCGTCGGCGACATCTGGCAGCCGGTCGGCGGCGACTTCCTGCTTGGCACCGACAATCTCGGGCGGGATCTCCTGTCCCGGCTGATCTTCGGCGCGCGCACGACGATCTTCGTGGCGATGTCGGCGACGCTCCTGTCCTTCTCCCTCGGCATGATCCTGTCCTTCACGGCCGCCGTGGTGCGCGGCTGGACCGACCAGGCGCTGTCGCGGCTGAACGACCTCCTGATGTCGGTGCCGACGCTGATCTTCGCGCTGGTCGTGCTGGCGGTGCTGCCCCAGGAGATGTGGATCCTGATCCTCGTCATGGCGGTGCTCGATTCCACCCGCGTGTTCCGACTCGGTCGGGCCGTGGCGGTCGACATCGCCGTGATGGACTTCGTCGAGGCAGCCCGGCTGCGCGGCGAAGGCACCGTCTGGATCATCTTCCGGGAGATCCTGCCGAACGCGCTGTCGCCGCTCTTGGCCGAGTTCGGCATGCGCTTCGCCTTCGCCGTCCTCTTCCTCTCCACTTTGTCCTTCCTCGGTCTCGGCATCCAGCCGCCGGCCGCCGACTGGGGCGGCATGGTCAAGGACAACAAGGACGGCATCATCTTCGGCATTCCCGCGGCCCTCATTCCCGGCGGCGCGATCGCGGCCCTGGCCATCTGCGTCAATCTCGTCGTCGACTGGCTGCTCAACCGCACCAGCAGCCTGAAGGGAGGACGCGGCTGATGACCAGCCTTCTCGACGTGCGCGGCCTGAAGATCGAGGCCACAACCTATCCGCCGGGCGAGGCGCCCCGCGACATCACCATCGTCGAGGACATCTCGTTTCGCCTCGAACAGGGGCGCGTTCTCGGCCTCATCGGGGAATCGGGAGCTGGCAAGTCGACCATCGGGCTCGCCGCGCTCGCCTATGGGCGGGGCGGCGTGCGCATCACCGCCGGCGAGGTCCGGCTCGACGGCGAGGACATCCTGGGCCTGAAGCGCCCGGGCATCCGCCAAGTGCGAGGCGCGCGGGTCTGCTACGTCGCCCAGTCGGCGGCGGCGGCCTTCAACCCGGCCCACAGGCTCGGGGACCAGATCATCGAGGCGGCGCTCCGGCACGGCCTGATGGACGAGGCCGCGGCCCGCGAGCGCGCCGCCTATCTCTTCGGCGTCCTCAGCCTGCCCGATCCCGCCACCTTCGGCGAGCGCTATCCCCATCAGGTGTCGGGCGGCCAGCTGCAGCGCGCCATGACGGCGATGGCGCTGCTGCCGGCCCCCGAGCTGATCGTCTTCGACGAGCCGACGACGGCCCTCGACGTGACCACGCAGATCGACGTCCTCGCGGCGATCAAGCGCGCCATCGAGGAGACCCGGACGGCGGCGATCTACGTCACCCACGACCTCGCCGTGGTCGCCCAGGTCGCCGACGACATCATGGTTCTGCGGGCCGGCAAGATGGTCGAATACGGCCCGGTGAGGAAGATCATCGAGGCGCCGGACGCTGAATATACCCGGGAGCTGGTCTCGGTGCGCTCGCTGGTGCAGGAAGAGGCGGCGGACCAGAGCGACAGGCTGCTGGCGATCGAGGGCGTCGATGCGGCTTACGGGGAGACCCGCGTCCTGTCGGACGTCTCCGTCCACCTGCCGCGCGGCCAGACGCTGGCGGTCGTCGGGGAATCGGGATCCGGCAAGTCGACCCTGGCGCGTGTCATCACCGGGCTGCTGCCGCCGAAGGACGGCACCGTCCGCCTGGCAGGGGAAACCCTGCCGCCGAAGCTGTCCGGCCGCAGCCGGGAGCAACTGCGGACGATCCAGATGATCTATCAGATGGCCGACACGGCGATGAATCCGCGCCATACCGTCGGCCAGATCATCGGGCGGCCGCTGAGCTTCTATTTCAACATGCACGGGGCCAGGAAGCGCCAGCGGGTGCAGGAACTGCTCGAGCAGATCGAGCTCGGCGAGGGCTTCATCGATCGCTATCCGGCGGAGCTGTCCGGCGGCCAGAAGCAGCGCGTCGCGATCGCGCGGGCTCTCGCGGCCGAGCCGACCGTCATCCTGTGTGACGAGCCGACCTCGGCGCTGGATCCGCTGGTGGCGGACGGCATCCTGAAGCTTCTCCTGCGGCTGCAGAAGGAGACGAGCGTCTCCTACCTGTTCATCACCCACGATATCGCGACCGTGCGCGCCATCGCAGATTCGGTCGCGGTCCTCTATCAGGGCCGTGTCGTGCGCTTCGGGCCGAAGTCGGAGGTGCTGTCGCCACCCTTCGACGACTATACGGACCTTCTGCTGAAGTCCGTACCGGAGCTGCGGGTGGGGTGGCTGGAAGAAGTGCTGCAGGAACGCCGCATGACGAGCGCCGGCCACTGAGCCGGCTGACTGTCCCATCCCCGAGCCAACCGATCGTCGCATGCATCCGACCGACCACCCGCCCATCCGCGGCCTCCTGTTCGACAAGGACGGGACGCTGCTCGACTTCGAACGCACCTGGGGACCGGCGACGGCGGCGGTCATCGCCGCCCTTGGGGCAGGACGGCCCGGGCTTGCCGGCGAGATGGCGACCGCCTGCGGCTTCGATGCGGATCGGATGGGTTTTCATCCCGGCTCGCCGATCATCGCCGGCGATGCGACGGCCTTCGTTCCGGACTGGGCGCGGCTGCTCGACATGTCCTGCGACGACGCCTTCATCGACCGTGTCGATGCGCTCTATCGTGCCGAGAGCGCCAAGTCGCTGACCGGCTACGACGACGTCGCCACCGAATTGGCTCTGCTGGCGCAGGAGCACGGGGTGCGGATCGGGCTCGCCACCAACGATTCCGAGGCGGGCGCCAGGGCGCATCTGGAAGCCCTCGGCATCGCCGGCCATTTCGACTTCGTCGCGGGCTACGATTCCGGCTACGGCGCGAAGCCATTGCCGGGCATGGTGCTGGCCTTCGCGGCGGCGGTCGGGCTGGAGCCGGCCGAGGTCGCGCTGGTGGGCGATTCCGCCCACGACATGGACGCCGCGCGGGCCGCCGGGGCACAGGGGATCGGCATCGCCCGCACCCCGGCTGCGGCCGCCGCGCTCGCCGGCCACAGCGACCGGATCGTCCGCGATCTCGCGGAACTGCGCCGTCTCCTGCCGCCGCCCGGCGGACCGGCAACGACCTGAAACACCAAAGACAAGAACTGGATCTTTCATGGCGGATCGCACCTTCACGATCCTCGAAAACGATTGGATCACGCTGGCCGACGGCACGAAGCTCGCCGCGCGCATCTTCATGCCGGATGGCGCCGAAGCCGACCCTGTGCCGGCGATCCTTGAATTCCTGCCCTATCGCAAGCGCGACGGAACCGCGGTGCGCGACGAAGCCACCTATCCGAGCTTTGCCCGCGCGGGCTATGCCGGCGTGCGCGTCGACATTCGCGGCTCGGGCGAATCGGAAGGGGTGATCGACGGGGAGTACACCCCGCGCGAACTCTCCGACGCCGTCGAGGTGATTGATTGGATCACCAGGCAGCCCTGGTCGAGCGGCGCGGTGGGCATGATGGGCATCTCCTGGGGCGGGTTCAATTCGCTGCAGGTCGCCGCGCTGAAGCCGAAGGGCCTGAAGGCGGTGATCTCGATCGCCTCCTCGGTCGATCGCTACAATGACGACATCCACTACAAGAACGGCTGTCATCTCTACGCGAACCTGTCCTGGGCGGCGACCATGCTCGCCTACCAGTCCCGCTCGCCCGATCCGGCGCTGGTCGGCGAACGCTGGCGCGAGATGTGGCTCGAAAGGCTGCGGGAGGAGCCGTTCTTCCTCACCGAATGGCTCTCCCACCAGCGCCGCGACGACACTTGGAAGCAGGGATCGATCGGCGAGGACTTCGCCGGCTACACTGTGCCGACGCTGGTCATCGCGGGCTGGGCCGACGGCTATCGCAACACGCCCTTCAAGCTGATCGAGGGCGTCGCCGGCCCCGCCAAGGCGCTGGTCGGGCCCTGGGTGCACAAATATCCGCATTTCGCCTGGCCGCGCCCGCGCGCCGATTTCATCGGTGAGGCCGTCGCCTGGTGGGACCACTGGCTCAAGGACACGCCGAACGGTGTCGACGACTGGCCGCAGATGCGCGCCTATATCCTCGACGGACCACGGCCGGCGGCGCTGCGCCAGGACGATCCCGGCCGATGGGTCGGCATCCCGGCGTGGCAGGAGCCGGCGACGGAGGTGTTCAGGCTGAACGCCGACGGGATGCTCTCGGCCGCTCCGGCGTCTGCGGCGACGGGGACCGCGTCGGTTTCCTCGCCGGAAGATCTCGGCACGACCTCGGGCGAATGGTTCACGCTGAAGTCCGATGCCGAGATGGCCGGCGACCAGCGCCTGGACGACGCCCGCTCCCTGACCTTCGAGACGCCGCCCCTCGAAGAGGTGGCGGAGTGGCTCGGCATGCCGCGCCTGACCTTGCGGCTGTCCTCCGACAAGCCGCTGGCCAATCTCGTCGCCCGCCTCGTCGACGTTCATCCGGACGGCACCGCCACCCGCATCGGCTATGGTGTGCTCAACCTCGCCCATCGCGGCGGCCACGCGGTGCCCAAACCGTTGCCGGTCGGCGAGCCCGTCGACATCGCCATGACGCTGGACGCCTGCGGCTACCGGCTGCAGCCCGGCCACCGCCTGCGCCTCGCCCTGTCGACCGCCTATTGGCCGACCATCCTGCCCCAGCCGGAAACCCCGACGCTCGCCATCGAGCTGGCGTCGCTCGCCCTCGCGATGCCGCGGCTGGACCATGCCGAGGAAATCAGCGTCCGTGAGCCCTCCGACCCCGACCCGTTGCCGAAATATCCGATGCGCCAGCCGGCGGAGACCCGCCGGACGGTGGAGCGCGATCTGACGCTCGGCGTCACCCGCTACAGGATCCACGAAGATACCGGCACGGCGATCCATCCGGACAACGGCCTCGCCGCGCGCCAGCTGCGCCAGGAGACTTGGACGATCGCGCCGGACGATCCGCTGTCGATGACGGGGGAGACCTTCTGGGTGACGGAGAACAGCCGCGAGGGCTGGTCGGTGCGCACCGAGAGCCGCTGCCGCCTGTCCTGCACGGCAGAGGACTTCCGGATCTTCGCCGAAGTCGTCGCTTTCGAGGGCGAGGGCGAAATGGAGATCGAAAGGAAGACCTGGGAGGAGGTCATCCCCCGCGACTTCATGTGAGCGGGGCTTCAGCATCGCGCCTGTCGCCTCCGGCGGCCGGCGCGGCGCGGGCTCAGTCGGCAAAGCTTCGCAGGGCCTCGCAAAGCCTTGAAAACCCCGCCTTCGCGCCGGGGCTGCGCCGGCGCGCCCGCAGCCAGCCATGCACCATCTGGGGCTCCTCGCGATAGGTGACGCAGACACCGGCCTCGATCAGCCGGCGGGCGTAGTTTCGCCCGTCGTCGCGCAGGGGATCGAAATGCGCGGCCGAGATGAAGGCCGGCGGCAATCCGGCGAGATCGGCGGCATTCAGGGGATGGGCCAGGACGTCGCCTGCGGGCACGCCCTGAAGCTCGCGGTAATAGGCGACATCCGCCGTGGTCAGCCCCGGCGCTTCGGCCATCTCGACGAAGGATCCGCTCGTTAGGTCGCCGCCAAGGCCCGGATACACCAGCACCTGCCCGACGATGCCGCCGAGGCCGCGGTCTCGCGCCTCGATGGCAAGGCCCGCCGCGAGCGTGCCGCCGGCGCTGTCGCCGGCCAGAACCACCCTCGCGCCGCGTTCGACGAGGTGTGCCAGCACCGAAAAGGCGTCGCGCCGGGCCGCGGGGTAGGGGTGCTCGGGGAGGAGCCGGTAGTCGGCGGCGAGAAGTTCGAGCCCGGCCGCCTCGGCGAGATCGGCGCAGATGCCGTCATGGCTGTCGAGGGAACCGACGACGAAGCCGCCCCCGTGAAGATAGAGCACGACCGGCGCGCCGGGCCGCGCGGCCTGCGGGCGATAGCGGCGCGTCGGAACGCCGGCGACCGGCGCATCCTCGACCGAAATCCCCGGCGGATGCGGCGTATCAAAGGTCCGGCACAGGGCGTCGTACCAGGCGCGCTGCTGGCTGACGGAGGCCGAGACCGCGTCCGGCGGATAGAAGCGATCGCACTCGGCCTGGAAGGCGAGGATCTCGGCTTCGTCCGGGGCCGGCCTGCCGCTCATCGGTCCCGTGCCGGCGCTTGCGACGGCATGCCGATCGCCCGGCCGGCGGCATCGGGGCGCGGCAGCCCTGCCTGGGCCGTTGCGAGCGCTTCGAGCCGGGCGAGGATCGCCTCGGGCGCCGGGGCGCTCTTCGACGCGTCGCTGTCGACATGCAGCAGCATCTGTTCCGCCGTCGCGACGGTCGCGCCGCCGTCGACCTTCGTCAGGGTGTGGAACAGGTGCAGCCGCTTCTCGTCATGGGCGAGCAGCAGCGTCGAGCAGGCCAGCGCATCGCCGAGCTTCGCTTCGCCGAGATGGCGCAGATGCGTCTCGACCGTATAGTAGCTCGCCCCCGCCGCGACATAGTCGAGGCCCGCCCCGATCAGCCGCAGCAGCGCATCGGTGGCGTCGCCGAAGACCTGCAGGTAGCGATGCTCGGTCATGTGACCGTTATAGTCGACGAAGGACGGCTGCACCGTCGTCGTCACCAGCTGCAGCGGCGCGTCGGCCGGGATCGCCGCATCCATTTCGCGGGCGTTCTTCCAAAGGCCGGCCTCAAATTTGGCGAGGAGCTTGCCGGCGCCCCAGCCGCGGCCGTCGTCGCCGCTCTTCAGCGCATCCATGATCGCGACGAGGTTCTGGTCGCGGATCCGCTCGAGCCGCCGGATGCCGAGCCCCTCGTTCTGGGCGTCGGACTGGCTGGCGATCTTCTCGACGAGCGCGTCGTCGAGGTCCACCACGTCGGTGAGCTTGGTCCAGGGCCATTGCAGGGCAGGTCCGAACTGGCCGAGGAAGTGGCGCATGCCGGCTTCGCCGCCGGCGATGCGGTAGGTCTGGAAGAGCCCCATCTGGGCCCAGCGCAGGCCGAAGGAATAGCGGATCACGTCGTCGAGGGTCTCGACGTCGCAGATGTCGTCCTTGATCAGCCAGAGGGCTTCGCGCCAGAGCGCCTCCAGCAGCCGGTCGCCGACGAAGGCGTCGATCTCCTTGGCGATGTGGACGCCCTTCATGCCGACCGGCTCGAGGAGCGCGATCGCGTCGCGGATCGTCTGCGGCTCCGTCTGCCTGCCGCCGACGATCTCGACCAGCGGCAGGAGATAGACCGGATTGTAGGGATGGGCGACGAACAGCCGCTCCGGATGCCGCAGGCCCGCCTGCAGATCGCTCGGCAGGAGCCCGGACGTCGAGGAGCCGATCAGGGCGTCGGGCCGGGCCGCAGCGTCGATCTCGCCAAGCACCCGCTGCTTCAGGTCGATGCGCTCAGGCACGCTCTCCTGGATCCAGTCGGCGCCCGCCACCGCCTCGGCGACGCTCGCATGGAAGGTCAGGGTGCCGCGGGGCGGCAGCGGCGCCCGCGTCAGTCCGGCATAGGCGATCTCGGCATTGGCGATCACCTCGCCGACGATCCGCTCGGCCTG
Organism: Fulvimarina sp.; assembly: GCA_002700095.1. GTDB lineage: Bacteria > Pseudomonadota > Alphaproteobacteria > Rhizobiales > Rhizobiaceae > Jiella. Next base: position 107,612 of record PACL01000057.1, read on the forward strand.
CGGGTGGGGGTCGAAGAGCGCGACGTCGATGCCGGCGAGAAGGAAGCGGGCGACCCAGCCGCCGCCGATGACGCCGCCGCCGATGCAGGCGGCTTTGGCGAGATGAGGGCGCCCGGTCGCCGCGCCGAGAGAGTTCGTTGCCATCGCGCTCACCACCGCCGCTCGAGCCGGAGCTTCTCGCGCACGGCCGCGGGCGAGAGAATGCGGCTGCCCATGCCCTCGGCGATGGTCACTGCGCGGGCGACGAGATCGCCGTTCGAAGCGAGGACGCCCTTTTCCAGCCAGATATTGTCTTCGAGGCCGACCCGGATGTTGCCGCCCGCCGCCAGCGCCAGCGCGGCATAGGGCAGCTGGTTGCGGCCGATCGAGAAGGCCGAGAAGACCCAGGACTGCGGCAGGTTCTGGACCAGGGCGGCGAGGGTCGGGATGTCGTCGGGGGCGCCCCAGGGGATGCCCATGCACAGCTGCACCATCACCGGGTCGTCGATCAGGCCCTGGTCCTTCAGCCATTTCGCCAGGACGAGATGGCCGGTGTCGAAGATCTCGATCTCCGGGCGCACGCCGAGCGCCTTGATCTCTGCCGCCATCGCCTTGAGCATGGCGGGCGTGTTGGTCATCACATAGTCGCCCTCGCCGAAATTCATCGTGCCGCAGTCGAGGGTGCAGATCTCCGGCAGGAGTTCGGCGACATGGGCGAGCCGCTCTTCCGCCCCCGCCATGTCCGTGCCGGCCGGATCCGGGGGAAGGGGCGCCTCGGGCGAGCCCAGCACCAGATCACCGCCGGCACCGGCGGTCAGATTCAGGACCATGTCGACGCCCGAGGCGGAGATCAGCCGGACGACTTCCCGGTAGAGGGCGAGGTCGCGGGAGGGCTTGCCGGTCTCGGGATCGCGGACGTGGATATGGGCAATCGCGGCGCCGGCCCGTGCCGCCTCGATCGCCGCCTCGGCGATCTCTGCGGGCGTGACCGGCACCTTGTCGGAGCGGCCGGTGGTGTCGCCGGCTCCCGTGACGGCACAGGTGATGTAGACATCGCGAGAGGGGGACAGCGGCATGTCGGCTCCTGCTGGGACGTTGCGCGGACGAGCGTCGTCGTCCGGGCTTTCGGATCGGGTGAGGGGCCGGGCATTCGCACGGCCAATGGTCGGACCAGCCTCTGCTTAGCCTGTTCCGTCGGCTTTGCGAACCGGTCCGGTGCCGGTTGGAACGGGAAGGTGTCGAGGCCGATCGCAAGCCGGCCCGACCCTTGTTCCGGCCCAGGGACTTGGCAGGAAACGACCTGGCGATCGGTGCGCCTCGCCCCTGCTGGTCCTGCATCGGCCGCATCTGCCGCAGGGCGCTGCAGCCGGAGTTGCCGGCGCGCAGCATGGCCTCGATCGGGTTCATGTCATGGCGAATGGGCCGGCGGCCGTCCTCAAGCCGGCTGGAGAATCTCGCGCAGGCGGTCCGGCGTATAGGGCAGATCGCGGATCCGGATCCCGACGGCATCGCGGACCGCATTGGCGATGGCCGCGGCCGTCGGTCCCTGCGCGCATTCGCCGGTGCCGAGGAACTGTTCCCCCGGCCGGTCGATCGGTACGACGGTCACGCTGGCCGGAACGGCATCGAAGCGCAGGATCGGATAGTTCGACCAGTCGCGGCTCTCGATCCGCTCCGGAGAATAGAGAACCTGCTCGTAGAGGGTCCAGCTCGCCGACTGGACGATGCCGCCCTCGATCTGGTTCCTCACCCCGTCCGGATTGACGATCTGCCCGCTGTCGCTCGCGGCGACCGCGCGGTGGATCCGGATGAGGCCGGTCTCGGGCGTCACCTCCAGCTCGATGGCGACGGCGCAATAGGCGGCGAGATTCTTGTAGCGGGCATAGGCGAAGCCGCGGCCGTGATTGGGCGAGGGCGCCTTCCATCCGTCCCAGCCGAAGCTCTCGGCAGCGGTCGAGACGACTTCCTTCGCGCGGGGATCGGGCAGCATCGCGAGGCGGAACGCCACGGGATCGCGGCCGGCGGCCTCGGCGAGTTCGTCGACGAAGCTCTCCAGCGAGAAGACGTTCATGAAGGCGCCGAGGCCCCGCAGGGCACTCACTCTGAGAGTCAGGTCGGTGACGAAGTGCTTCGTCACCCGGGCGCCTGGAATGTCATAGGGCGGGACGGAGTTGCGGTCGCCGCCGCCGGCCGGCTGCGGGATGTTCACGGGCGGCGACAGGCTGAACGGCGTGGCGACCAGGTTGCCGGCGATGAGGTTGCCGGCGCCGCCCGGCCGCGTCGAATGGGGGTAGGACCAGACGTCATAGGTCCAGTCGGCGATCTCGCCGCTCTCGTCGAGGCTGGCGCTCGCCTCGACCGTCATCGCCGAGCCATAAGGCTCCCAGGCATGCTCGTCCTCGCGCATCCACTGGACGCGCACCGGCCGGCCGGGCACTGCCCTGGCGATCAGCGCGGCATCGCCGGCTGCGTCGTCGGCGCCGTTGTGGCCGTAGCAGCCGGCCCCCGGCATGTGGATGACGCGCACGTCGTCTTCCTCCATGGAGAGGAGCTCCGCGATCGCCTTGCGATCGGGATAGACGCCCTGGGTGTGGCTCCAGACGGTCAGCCTGCCGTCTTCGAACAGGCCGACGGCGCAGGACGGGCCGATCGACGAATGCATCTGGAACGGACGCGTATAGGTGGCCGAGATGCGGCGGGCGGCATTGCGGGTCCCGCCATCCGTCCGGTGAATGACGCCCACCTGCGCCTGCGACCGCTTGAGGACGTCGTAGATCTCGGAGCGCTCGGGAAGCGTCATCCCGCCGGCCCAACGGGTGGCCGCCTCGGCCGCGCGCTTGGCCTGCACCGCCTGATACTCGCCTTCGGCGACGACGGCGAGATAGTTGCCGTTTCGGACGACGATCAGGACGCCCGGCAGCGCCTCGACTGCCGCGGCGTCGAACGCCTCGAGGCGGGCGCCATAGACCGGCGGGCGGACGACGCGGGCATGGACCATGCCGGGAAGCCGCAGGTCCTGAACATAGGCCGGGGCGCCGGTCAGCTTGGCGGCGAGATCGGTGCGCGGCAGCGATCGTCCGATGACGGTGTAGCGCTCTGGATCGGGCCGTCCGGCGAGCCCCTGATAGCGCACATGCAGCGTGTCGTCGGAGACCAGCTCGCCATAGGAGAACTCGCGCTCGCCGCCTTTCACGACGCCGTTCTCGACCGAGAGCGTGGAAGCCGCGACGCCCAGCTGCTCCGCTGCACGCTTGACGAGAATGGTTCGGACCTCCGCCGCGGCATTCAGCAGCGCCGCGCCGCTTTCCTCCATGGAGTGGCTTGCCGCCGTGTAACCCTCATTCGGCGTCTGGCCAGTGTCGGCGGTGCGCAGGTCGACACGGGACGCGTCAACCTGCAGCATCTCCGCGGCCACCTGCAGGAGGGCGGTGCGAATGCCCTGGCCGAGTTCGGCCTTGCCGGTGAAGACCGTTACCGTATCGTCCGAACCGATCCTGATCCAGGAATCCAGAAGCGGCGCCTTAGCCAGGCTGCCGGGAAGCTCCGCGGTCTGGTCGACGACCCCCGCCTCTTCGCTCTGCGCAACGGCGTGCGAGGGCAGGGCGAAGCTCAGCGTGAGGCTGCCGGCCCCGGCGATGAAGTCGCGACGGGTGATGTCGAGGGGGGAGGAACTGGTCATGCCGGCGTCTCCTCGTCTTCGGCCGGCGCCTGGCCGGTCGCCCGCTCGCCGGCAAAGGCGAAGCCGTCCTCGCCGGACGGACGCCCCGCCGCGCGCCTTGCGGCGCGAAGGATCCGCATGTGCGTCCCGCAGCGGCAGAGGTTTGGCTGCAGCGCGGCGCGGATCTCCTCGTCGTTCGGATCGGGGGTTTCGTTGAGGAGGCCTGCGGTGCGCATGATCATGCCGGGAATGCAGTAGCCGCACTGGGCCGCCTGCTCCTCGATGAAGGCGGCCTGTACCGGTCCCGGATCGTCGGCGCTGCCGAGCCCCTCGAGCGTCGTCACCGAGCGGCCTTCGAGCGCCGCGAGCGGCAACAGGCAGGAGATCGCCGCCCTGCCGTCGACGAGCACCGTGCAGGCACCGCACTGGCCGAGCCCACAGCCGAACTTCGCGCCGTTGAGCTCGAGCTCGTTGCGCAGCACGTAGAGCAGCGGCGTCTCGGGATCGGTCTCGCTCGAGACGGTCTTACCGTTGACGGTCATGGTCACCATGGTCGGGTCTCTCTGTCTTGCATCCGCGTCGAATTCAGTTCGCCGTCTTTCCGCCGCGCGCATCCGCGAGCGTATCCGCAAATTCTTCCCAGGCCGGCCTGCCGACCAGGTCTTCGCGCAGATAGGCGGCAATCGCGGCGATCTGCTCGTCTGTCAGGAGGCTTGCGAAGCCGGGCATGGGCCAGCCGGTCTCGCCCTCGGGCGGCTGGACGCCGTGGAGGATGAACTGCGCCAGATTGGTGCCCTCCGGGGCGAAGAGGGCGGTCGAGCTGGCAAGCGGCAGGCCCTGCGATGAACCGGCTGCGGTGCCGCTCGCCTCTTGCCCCGAGGGCGTATGACAGCGCAGGCAGGCGCTGCGATAGAGCGTCTCGCCGAGGCGCCGCTTGGCACTGCGCTCCGCGCCGGTCTCGCCTGTTTCGATCTCCGCGGGTGCCGCGTCTGGCGAAGCTGTCTCGGACGGTCCCGTCTGCAGCGAGACGACATACTCCGCCATCGCAGCGACATCGTCGCGAGGCGCCCGGGCGAGCTTTCCGGCGACCTCGGCCATGGGGCCGGCTGCAACGCCGTGGGCGTCGGCGAAGCCGCCCGTCAGATAGGCGGTCATTTCCTCGGCCGTCCATGGCGCGGGCGCGTCGACCTCGCCGGCGAGCGGCGGATTGTACCAGCCGGCCGCGTGGGCGCCTTGGAGATAGTCGTCGTCGCTCTCGGCCATCAGGAGATTGCGCGGCGTGTGGCAGGCGCCGCAATGGCCGAGGCCCTCGACGAGATGGCGGCCGCGTGCCAGCCGATCGTCCGGGTCCGGCGTCGCGGGTTCGGGTCCTTCGAAGAAGAGCAGCTTCCAGCCCGCCTGCAGCGCCCGCACGTTGAGCGGGAACGGCAGCTCCGGATCCGGCACCTCGTTGCGCACCGGGCGGCGGGTCATCAGATAGGCGTAGATCGCCCGGGCGTCTTCGTCCGGGACGATGCTGAAATGGGTGTAGGGATAGGCCGGAAAGAGGTGGCGGCCCTCGCGGTCGAGGCCCTCATGCATCGACCGCACGAAGGCCGCCTCGCTCCAGCGGCCGATGCCGGTCTCGGGGTCCGGCGTGATGTTCGATCCATAGATCGCGCCGACCGGCGTCTGGACCGCATAGCCGCCGGCAAAGGGCTCACCGCCCTCGCTCTGGTGACAAGTGAGACAGTTGCCGAGCGCCGCCAGCTCGGCGCCGCGGGCGACCAGGGCAGGATCGAAGCTCTCGGCTTGTGGCGGCTCGATGGCCTCCAGCTCTTCGGGGGACCATGCGTAGATCAGGAACACTGCAAGGGCGCCCAGGAGGGCGAAGGCGAGGGAGAGCGCGATAGTCTTCATGAGGAATGCAATGCTGCCGATCCGGACGGGTTTTCTTCAGGTTGAAGGCAGCGACATTGTTCGCCAGGCGCACAGGTAAAGGTCGCGGCGGCAAGTTTCAGTTCACGAAGACGCCAGATCAGGCTTCCCCGGCAATGAGTTAGCAGCGAGGGCCGGGTGGAGGCGATGCCGGGTGGATGCGAGGCCGGCCCGTCGGTTCAGGCCGGCGCCTCGGCGGCGCCGGCCTCGTGGCGTTTTGGGTCGGACTGGAAGAGGTCGTAAAGGACCGGCGTCAGGAACAGTGTCAGGACGGAGGCGACGAGATAGCCGCCGATGATGACGAGGCCGATGGAGAACCGGCTCTCGGCGCCCGCCCCAGTGGACAGGACCAGAGGAACCGCTCCCAGAACCGTCGACAGGACCGTCATCAGGATCGGCCGCAGCCTGACGACGGAAGCCTCGATCACCGCGTCCCGCACCGTCCGGTCGTTCCCGCGCAGCTGGTTGGCGAACTCGACGATCAGGATGCCGTTCTTGGCCATCAGCCCGATCAGCATCACCATCCCGACCTGGGAGTAGACGTTGATCGCTTCGCCGAAGACGAACAGCGTCACCAGCGCGCCGGCGACCGCCAGCGGCACCGAGAGGAGGATGACGACCGGCTGGATGAAGCTCTCGAACTGGGCGGCGAGCACCAGATAGACGATCAGAAGGGCTAGGCCGAAGGTCATCAGGAGGCCGCCTGAGGTCTCCTGGAACTGCTTGGCCTGCCCCGTCCATGACAGGCCCATCTGGGACGGCAGGGTCTCGACGATCTCCTCGGTAATGGCGATGGCGGTGCCGAGGTCGGTGCCGTCGGCAAGGCCGGCGGAGATCTCGACGGAGGGCTGGCGATCGTAGCGGTTGAACGCCCGCACCGAGGCGCGGCGCTCGACCTCGACGAGGCCGTCCAGCGGCACGAGGTCTCCCGCCGTGGTGCGCACGTAGAGGCCGCGCAGGTCGGAGGCGTTGCGCCGGCGCTCTTCCGGCGCCTGCAGGATGACCGGATAGCGGCGGTCCCGGTCGATGTATTCCGTCACCTCGGCGGAGGCGAAGAAGGTGCGCACCGTGTCGGCGACCGTGCGGGCAGAGATGCCGATCTCGCGGGCCCGCTCGCGGTCGACGGCGATGTCGAAGCCGGGCGTGTTCACCTCGTAGTCCCGGCGGATGTCGACGATCTCCGGGCGCTCGCGCAACCGTCGGACGAGTTCCCCGGAATACTCGGCCGCCAGTTCGAAGCTCGGCGCCGTCACCACCGCCTCGAAGGGCGTTCCTCCGCCACCCGCATCGAGGCCGGAGGGGGCGAAGGCCCGGACGCTGCCGAGTGTGATCTTCGCCAGCTCCGGCCGCAGCTCCGAGACGATCTCGCGCGGTGCGATGCTCCGCTCCGACCAGGGCGCCATGACCGCGACGACGAAGGCGCGGCCGCTTTCGCCATATTGCCCGACAATGGAGATGACGTCCTCGACGGCGCCGCTGTCGCGATAGGGCTGGATCAGCCCCTCGATGCGCTCCACGATCCCGTCGGTGAAGCCGAGGGCGGCGCCCGGTGGGCCGTCGACGCTGAAGAAGAAGACGCCGCGGTCTTCCTGGGGTGTCAGCTCCGAGGGCAGGGTCTGGTAGAGGCTGAAGGACATGCCGCTGAACAGGGCCGCGACCGCGAGGATGACGATCGGCCCGCGGAGCGCCAGCGTCAGGAGGCGGCGGTAGCCGGATGCCAGGCGGTCCGTGATCCAGCCGATGCCCCGCGCCAGGACGTTCCGTCCGCTGCCCGTCGTCAGCAGCTTCGAGGCGAGGACCGGACAGAGCGTCAGGGCGACGAAGGTCGAGACGGCGACGGCGATTGCCAGCGTGATGCCGAACTCGGTGAACAGCCGTCCGATCTCGCCCTCCAGGAAGGACAGCGGCAGGAACACCGCGATCAGCGTCGCCGAGGTCGAGACCACGGCGAAGAACACCTCCCGCGCGCCGAGCCGCGCCGCCTCCTTCGGCTCGTCGCCCTTCTCGACGCGCCGCTCGATGTTCTCCAGCACCACGATCGCGTCGTCGACGACGAGGCCGATGGCGAGGATAAGCGCGAACAGGGTGAGGATGTTGATCGAGAAGCCGGCAAAGGCGATGCCCGCGCAGGCACCGAGAAGGGCGATGGGGATCGTCACCGCGGGAACGAGCGTCGCGCGGATCGAGGCGAGGAAGACGAAGATCACGGCGACGACGACCGCGACGGCGATGCCGAGGGTCTGCAGCACCTCGTAGATCGAATTGCGGATGAACTCGGCGTCGTCGCTGGTGATCTGGATCGTCGTGCCGGGTGGCAGCTCGTCCTCGATGTCGGAGACGAAGCGCTCCACCGCCTGCGAGATCGCCAGGGTGTTGGCGCTCGACTGGCGCAGGACGCCGAGGCCGATGGCGGTCTGGCCATTCACCCGGAACAGGCTGTCGTCGGATTCGACGCCGAGTTCGACCTCGGCCAGCGTGCCGAGCCGGATCGGGAAGCCGTCGCGCTGGGCGACGATCAGCTGCTCGAACTCCTCGACCGAGGCAAGGCGCGTCTGCGTGCGCAGCAGGAAATTGCGCGAGCGGGTCTCGATCTGGCCGGCGGGCAGCTCGATGTTGTTTTCGCGCAGGGCCGCTGCGACGTCGTCGACCGTCACGCCTCGCGCGGCGAGGGCATCCGGATCGAGCCAGACGCGCATGGCGTACAGCCGTTCGCCGGAGAGCTGGGCCGCCGCGACGCCGGAGATGGTCTCCAGCCGGGCAGTCACGAAGCGCTCGGCGTAGTCCGTCAGTTCGCTGGCCGAGAGGGTGTCGCTCACCAGCGTCAGCCGGACGACGGGATTGCCCTCGGTGTCGTTCTTCTCCACCGACGGCTCGTCCGCGGGCTCGGGCAGCTCCGGGGCCACCGCCTGGACCGCCGCCCTGACGTCGGCCGTCGCCTGGTCGATGTCGCGGCTCGGCTCGAAGGTGATCACGGTCCGCGAGCCGCCGAGCTCGGCTTCTGTCGTGAAGGAATCGACGCCAGCGACGGTCGAGATGGCGCCTTCGATGACGGTGGCGACCTCGGCATCGACGACGCCCGGGCCGGCCCCGGTATAGGCGACGCTGACGGTCACCTCCGCGGCGTCGACATCCGGCAGCTCGCGGATCGGTATTCGCGCGAGACCCGCGATGCCGAGGATGACGATCAGGATCGAGACGACCGAGGCGAGGACGGGACGGCGCAGGCTGAGCTCGGACAGCATCAGTCGAGCACCTCGGCGCGGTCCTGTTCCTCGGCGATCTCTACCGGCGAGCCATCCGACAGAGTGTTCCAGCCGGTGACGACCACCTGCGCCGCCTGGCCGAGGCCGTCCGCGATTTCGGCGCGGCCGTCGCGGCTTGCCCCCAGTTCGATGTCGGTTCGCCGCGCCGTGCCGTCCTCGACCGTGTAGACATAGGTCGCCGATCCCTCGGAAATGACCGCGTCGTCGGGCACGGTCAAAGCCTCGTAGCTGTCGAAGACCAGTTCGGCGTTGACAAACATGCCGCCGGCGAGAGCCCTGTCCGCGTTGTCGACGAGGATCCGGACCTTGAAGCTGCGGGTCCCCGGATCGATGCCGGGCGCGACGAAATCGACCTCTCCGGTAAACACCCGTTCCGGATAGGGTCGGGCCTCCAGCCGGACGGTCTGGCCGGTGCGGGTCCTGGCGAAGTAGCGCTCCGGCAGCGCGAACTCGGCCTCGACCGCGCTCAGGTCTTCGAGGGTCGAGACGATCGTCGAGGGCTCGATATATTCGCCGGGGTCGAGGTCGAAGGCACCGAGGACGCCGTCGAAGGGTGCGACGAGCCTGCGATCCTCGACATTGGCCTGCGCCAACTGCACCGCCGCCTCCGCCCGCCGGAAGGCCGCGCGGGCCGTCTCGATCGTGGCTTGCGAGGAGACCGCGCGATCCTGCAACTCCAGGAACCGCTGCAACTCCCTGCGGGCTTCCTCATAGGTCGCCCGGGCGTCGGCAAGTTCTGCGCGCACGGCGCGGCTGTCCAGCTCGAAGATCAGGTCGCCCTCGGCAACCCGTGCTCCCGAGGCCACGGGCGCGGTCTCGACGCGGCCGGCGGCGAGCGGCCGCAATTCGATGGCGCGGAGCGGCAGGATGGTGCCGACGGCGGAATATCGGTCCTCGAGCTCCCGGCTTTCAGGGCTTGCGACGGAAACGCGGGTGGCGCTCGGCTGCTGCGTCGAGGCGGCCTGCTCCCCGTTCGCGGTCAGGTAGTCCGCGCCCCAGACGCCGGCTGCCGCGCAGCACGCGACGACGATGAACCCCACCAGCCATTTGATCGCACGAACCAACCATGTCTCCACTCGCTCTGCCACTCGCCCTAGAAGTGACCGCAAAGCGGAAGAGGTCAAAGCCGAAGCCCATGAGATGACGCAGGGTTGAACGCGGCGTCAGCTGACACTCCGGGCTATCGCGGCATCAGAGGCGGTGTCGGGACGCGGTCGGACGGCGCGGCAGCCATGCCGGCAGTGCCGCGGCCGTGGCGTCGACGAGTGTGCCTCGCTTCGATCCTTAGCGACGGTCGCAGGAGCGACGCGGATCGGGACAAGCGGTCCGACATCGTCTTGCCGTGTGGAGCGGAGCCGCGGCCGGGCGGATGGCGACCGGCACGGGCGATCTGGCGCATCTTCCGGGTCTTAGGCCGGCTTGGTCGCAAGGCCCGAACGTTGGCCCTGTCACCCCTCCGCTCGACCAAGCGGAGGGGGCGGACCCAGGCAAGGCGTGTGGAAACGGCGCCTGCGGGAGATCAGCCTTCACGGTAGTAGTAGCTGTAGCCGTTCAGGGCCGGCGCGCCGCCGAGATGGGCGTAGAGCACTTTCGATCCGGCGGGGAAGAAGTCCTTCTTCGCGAGGTCGATCAGCCCCTGCATCGATTTGCCCTCATAGACCGGGTCGGTCATCATCGCCTCGGTGCGGGCCGCAAGGCGGATCGCGTCGTTGGTCTCCTTGCTCGGAACGCCGTAGGCGGGATAGGCATAGTCGGGGTTGATGACGATCTCGCTGTCCTCGACCCGGCGGCCCAGCCCGACGAGTTCGGCGGTGTTGTCGACGATGGAGCGTACCTGCGACCGCGTCTGCTCGAGCGTCCCCGAGGCGTCGATGCCGATCACCCGGTCGGCGCGTCCGTCGGCGGCAAAGCCGACGACCATGCCGCCGAATGTCGAGCCGGTGACGACGCAGACGATCACATAGTCGAACTTGAAGCCGAGCTCGGCCTCCTGGCTGCGCACCTCCTCGGCAAAGCCGACATAGCCGAGCCCGCCATATTTGTGCACTGAGGCGCCGGCCGGGATGCCGTAGGGCTTGCCGCCGGCGTCGCGGACCGACTGCATAGCCTTTTCCCAGCTTTCGCGGATGCCGATGTCGAACTCGTCCTCGACCAGGCGGGAATCGGCGCCCATCAGGCGGGTGAGAAGGATGTTGCCGACCCGATCGTAGACCGCGTCGTGATGCGGCACCCACTTTTCCTGCACAACCACGCATTTCAGCCCGAGCTTCGCCGCCGTTGCCGCCACCATGCGGGTGTGGTTGGACTGGACACCACCGANCGAGACCAGCGTATCGGCGCCCGAGGCGAGAATGTCCGGCACGATGTATTCCAGCTTCCGGAGCTTGTTGCCGCCGAAGGCGAGGCCCGAATTGCAGTCGTCGCGCTTGGCATAGACTTCGATCTGGCCGCCGATCGCGGCGCTGAGGCGTGGGAGGTGCTCGATCGGCGTCACGCCGAAGGTGAGAGGATAGCGCTCGAACTTTTCCAGCATGGCGAATCTCCGGGTTGCGACGGAGCGAGGCTAGCAATTTATCGCCGGGAGGGAATTCCACGGATCCGTCGAATCGTATCCTCGGCGCCGGTGTTGCGTCCCTTCGATTGACAATCGACCCGACGAAACCTAGCAAAAGCTCGTTCTCAGGGCGGGGNGAAATTCCCCACCGGCGGTTACAGCCCGCGAGCGCCATTCTTCGGAATGGGTCAGCAGACCCGATGAAATTTCGGGGCCGACGGTCATAGTCCGGATGGGAGAGAACGAGGTATCGGCGTTTTGCGGCGCCGGTGCTTCTGCACGCTCTGGGATTCTGTCGTGTTGAAAGGATCTGGAGCTATGGCAAGTCTGCCCACATTCGCGTTCATCAAGGCGCGCTGGCATGCCGATATCGTCGATCAGGCACTCGTCGGATTTGAACAGCGACTGGCGGAGCTCGGTTTCGATGCCGCCATCGAAACCTTCGATGTCCCGGGCGCCTTCGAAATGCCGCTGCTCGCACAGACGCTGGGGCAGACCGGCTCGTATACCGCCATCGTCGCAGCGGCGCTGGTGGTCGACGGCGGCATCTATCGTCACGATTTCGTCGCCCAGGCCGTCGTGTCGGGGTTGATGGAGGCCGGACTGAAGACCGGCGTGCCGGTGCTGTCGGTCTCGCTCACGCCGCACCACTTCCAGCCGTCCGACGACCATCGATCCTTCTTCCACGATCATTTCGTCAAGAAGGGCCGGGAAGCGGCCGATGCGGCCGTGCGGGTTGCAGAGACATACGCAGGCCTCGTTCCCGCCGCGAACGTTGCAGCCTGAAGAAGCCACGCGCCGCGCGGGATGCGCAGTGCGGCCTGCTTCGGATCATGCGATGGGCGCGCGCTGCCCATCGGAGGCGACAAGACGCTCGGCGGTGAACTTGTCGGTGATGAGCAGATCGATGACCCCGGTGCGGAGCGCGCCGCGGATGGCCGCGGTCTTCGACTGGCCGCCCGCCAGGGCGATTACCCGGTCGACCCGGGAGAGTTCCTCGAGCGTGATGCCGATCACCCGATCGTCCAGCGGTGTCTTCACCGAAGCGCCGTTCTCATCGAAGAATCGCAGGCTCATGTCGCCGACGCCGCCAGCATCCACGACATCGACGAGTTCGCGGGAGGAGAATGTGTTGCCGCTTCGCGCCAGCATCCCGGAGGGCTCGACGGCTCCCACGCCGACGATGGCAAGCGTGATCTTGCTGAAGAGATCCATGGTTTCACGGACATATGTATCGCCCAGCAAGACCAGCTTCGCCTCGCGCGACTGCGCCACGCCCGGCGCACTCAAGAGGTGGGGATCTGCGCCGGTCAGCTTGGCGAGGCGCATCGTCAGCTGATTGGCGTGGGTCTGAACGCTCGGGTCGCCGATGCCGCCAAGGGTCTGGACGACATATTTGGCCTTGCCCGTCTTCATCGGATGGATGTTCTCGACCATCCGCAGGATGGTCTCCGACCAGCTCGACACGCCGATGATCTCGTCCGGCTGCAGTGTCGCCTCGAGAAAATGCGCCGCGGCCTCGCCGATCCGGGCCATGATCGCGCCGTCGCGGTCTTCGGAGCATTCGACGACGAACGCTTCGGACAGGCCGAACCGGGTGCGCAGGCCCGCCTCGAGCTCGCCATAGGTCCCGGACGGGGAGACGACGGTCGTGCGAACGATCTCCTCGTCATAGGCGCGCTTCAGCATCCGCGACACCGTGGCCTGGGAAATGCGCAGGTGCCGAGCGATGTTGGCCTGGCGTTGTCCCTCCACATGGTACATCTGCGCGACCCGCGCGATCATGCGAAGTTCATTCACACGGGACATGTCCGGCGATCATCCTTACGAGGTACTGCATAAATATTCACTACAGCGCCGCTAGTGTTCCTGCAACAGCCTTGTGCCACCTCGCGATGTCGATCTGGCGCAGATCCTCCGGCATCTTGGGCGAAATGTCCTGATCGTGCGCGGAGAGGCGGGCGACGCAATCGAGGTCCGGCCAGAATCCGACGGCGAGTCCCGCCAGATGCGCCGCGCCGAGAGCGGAGGCTTCGCTGTTCCTGCAGGGCGTCACCGGGTGATCGAGGACACTTGCGACGATCTGCATGAGGAAGCGGTTGCGGCTGGGCCCGCCATCGACGAACAGTCGGCCGAACCCTTCCCCGGCGGCTTCCATGATTTCGTAGACGTCCAGGACCTGGTAGGCCATGCTTTCGGCCGCGGCGCGGGCGATGTGAGCCGGCTTCGCACCGAAGGACAGACCGCAGATCAGCCCGCGCGCCTCGGATTTCCAGTGCGGCGCGCCGAGGCCCACATGGGCGGGCACCAGCGCCACGCCATTGGCGTCGGGGACCTGATCGGCAAGAGCGAGCAACGCTTCCACGCTCGCCAGGCCGAGCAATTCGGCCGTCCACGGGAGGATGGCGGCACTGACCAGGATGTTTCCTTCCAGCGCATAGGTGGACTGCCCGTTCATCGACCACGCGATCGTCGTCGTCACTCCGGAAGGCGGGACGATGAACTCCCTGAGCGTGCTCATCACCGACGAACCGGTGCCGAAGGTGATCTTGCCGTCGCCGATCCGAAACGCCCCGTGCCCGAACAGCGCGGCGTGGGAATCGCCGATGGCAGAGGCGATCGGGATGCCGTCCGGCACGACGTCGGCGCCAAGGGTCGTCGCGAAGAGCCCGGAGGAGTCCCGCACCTCCGGCAGCATGCGCATATCGATGTCGAACAAGGCGCAGAGACTGGCGTCCCACGCGCCTTCGGACAGGTTGAAGAGCTGCGTGCGCGCGGCGTTCGAGCGGTCGGTGGCGTGGACCTTCCCGCCGGACAGCATCCAGATGAGCCAGCTGTCGACGGTCCCGATGCAGACATCGCCGCTGGCATGGCCGTGATTGTCCAGGAGCCAGCGGATCTTCGTCGGTGGGAACATCGGGTCGAGCGGAAGGCCGGTCCGCGCGATGACCTCGGGCTCGTGCCCCGCATCCCGAAAGGCTGCGCAAGCCGTGGAGGTGCGTCGGCATTGCCAGGAGACGACCGGCCCCAGCGGCGCGCCTGTCCGCCGGTCCCAGATGAGGATCGACTCGCGCTGGCTGGAAATGCCGAGCGCCACGATCTCGACAGCGGGCGCGGCGTTGCGGCAGGCCGTGATCGCCTGCTGCGTCGCAGCCCAGATCTCGCCGGCGTCCTGCTGGACCCAGCCTGAGCGGGGATGCTCGATCGGCACGGGCGCAGAGCCGCTGGCGATGATCTCACCCGACGCGGCGACCATGACGACCTTGCAGTTGGTCGTTCCCTCGTCGATCGCCAGAACGACCTGCTGCGCCATGTCCTATCCCTTCCGCTTCACCAGTTCCGCCGCGCTGTCGGCAATCGACGCGGGCGCCATGCCGAAATCGTCTAGCAGCGCGTTGGCCGATGCGGTGTGCGCAAAGACGCCGGGAACGCCGAGCCGCTTCATCGGCACGGGATGCGTCTCGACGACGACTTCCGCCACCGCACTGCCGAGCCCTCCGAAGATCGTGTGCTCCTCGCAGGTCAGGATCGCACCCGTCTCCCGTGCCGCCTGGACGATCGCCGCTTCGTCGATGGGACGCACGCTCGCCATGTTCAGGACGCGGGCCGACAGACCCCGCTCGGCGAGCAGGGCGGCGGCGATCATCGCCCGGTGGCTCAGGACGCCGTTGGCGATGATCGTGACGTCGCGGCCGTCCCGCAGCGTGTTCGCCTTGCCCGGTTCGAAGACGTGGTCCTCGGGGAGAAGGTCGGGCACGCCGACGCGGCTCAGCCGCAGGAAACACCCGCCCTCGTAGCTCGCCGCCCACCGGACGGCCGCGGCGGTCTCGATCCGGTCGGCCGGCGCGATGACCGGCACGTTCGGCAGAGCGCGGATCCAGGCGAAGTCCTCGATCGAATGATGCGTCGGGCCGAGTTCGCCATAGGCCATGCCGGAGCTGATCCCGACGAGCTTCACATTGGTCATCGAATAGGCGACGTCGGCCTTGATCTGCTCGAGCGCGCGGCCCGTCAGGAAGGGAGCAGCCGCGCAGACGAAGGGGATCTTGCCGCCATTGGCGAGGCCGGCGCCCACTCCGACCATGTTCTGCTCGGCGATACCCACATTGATCAGCCGATCGGGGAACTTCGCCTTGAAGCCGCCGAGCTTGGACGAGCCGACGGAGTCGTTGCACACCGCGACGATGTCGCTGTTCGCGGCTGCCAGTTCCTCCAGCGTCGCAGTCAGGGCGTCCCGGCAGTCGTGCAGCTTCGTGTCCTGGAAGGGCATGTTCATCGCGCGGCCTCCTCGAGCTCGGCCATGGCCTGCTTGTACTGCTCTGCGTTCGGCACCTTGTGGTGCCAGGCGACGTCGTCGGACATGAAGGAGATGCCCTGGCCCTTGTTGGTGTGCGCGACGATGCACTTCGGCTTGCCTCGCGTCACTGTCTCGGGCGACAGCGCCTGGCAGATCTGCTCCATGTCATGGCCGTCGATCTCCTCGACCGCCCAGCCGAAGGCTGCGAGCTTGGGCGCGAGCGGGGCGAGGTTGTTGGTGTCGGCAAGACGCGCGCCCTGCTGAAGGCGGTTGTGGTCGATGATGAGGGTCAGGTTGTCGAGCTTGAACTGGGCCGCGGCCATGATCGCTTCCCAGTTCGAGCCTTCCTGCATTTCGCCGTCGCCGGTAATGACGAAGGTGCGCCAGGAATCGCCGTTCAGCTGGGCAGCCTTGGCCATGCCGACCCCGACCGGTAGCCCGTGGCCCAGCGGGCCGGTGTTGGTCTCGACGCCCGGAACCTTGACGCGGTTCGGATGGCCGTTCAGCCGCGAGTGCGGCTTCAGGAAGCTCGAAATCTCGTCCTTCGGGATGAAGCCCTTCTCGGCGAGCGTAACGTAGAGCGCCAGCGCAGTGTGGCCCTTGCTGAGCACCAGCCGGTCGCGCTTGGGATCCTGGGGGTCGACCGACATCGTGTGGAAATACAAGGCGGTGAGCAGGTCGATGACCGACATCTCACCGCCAATGTGCCCGGCACCCGCCTCGAAGACGGCCTGGAGGTCGCGGCGCCGGATGCGGTTCGCAATCCTGCGGAGTTCATGGGGGTCCATGTCGTACCTTTTGCTCGTACGTATGAATAATTATGCTGCAAAAACTAAACATACATTGCGTGCTCGGTCAAGCTCCTCGATGTTTCGCGGCCTGCGAGCATATCTCGTCGGGCTCGAAGAATGGCGATCTATTGACACCGCATATTCACTAGGCTAGGCATTTTCCATCAGGAATGCATAAATATGCGCCTGAGGAGGAGGAAGCAGTGATGATGACGTCAGCAACGGCTCGCAACGAGTCGCGCTTTTCCGACCTGTTTTCGATGAGTGGAGCCACCGGGCCGCTCATCGGCCTCATCCTTCTCTGCGTCTTCCTGTCCTTCGCCACGGATTCCTTCCTGACGACGCGCAACCTTTTGAACGTCATGGATCAGGTCACGGTCCTCGGGATCATGGCGGTCGGCATGACCTTCGTGATCCTGATCGGAGGCATCGATCTCGCGGTCGGATCGGTTCTGGCGCTGGCGATGATGGTCATGGGCTATCTGTCGAACGTCGCCGGCTACCCGCTCGAGCTCGCCATCGTGATGTCCCTGGTCGTTGCGGCCGCGACGGGCGCCGCCTCGGGCCTGCTGATCACCCTGTTCAACGTGCCCGCCTTCATCGCGACGCTGGCCATGATGTCGATTGCGCGCGGCCTTGCGAACATGATCACGGACGGTCAGCAGATCGTCGGTTTCCCCGGCTGGTTCAGCATGTTGGCCTTTATCCGCCACGGCGGGTTCCTGACCTTCACCGTTGCGGCGATGCTGGTCGTCTTCGCGATAGGCTGGTTCTTCCTGCGCTACACGTCGGGTGGCCGCAGCCTCTATGCCATCGGCGGCAACCCCGAAGTGGCGCGGCTCGCGGGCATCAATGTCAGCTTCATGACGGTCGGCGTCTATGTCGTCTCGGGCCTCTTGGCGGGGCTCGGCGGCATCGTTCTCGCCATGCGCCTCGACTCGGTGCAGCCGACCGCCGGATTCACCTATGAACTCGACACCATCGCAGCGGTCGTGATCGGCGGCACCAGCCTGTCGGGTGGCCAGGGCGGCATCGTCGGCACCATCATCGGGGTCCTGATCATCGGCGTCCTGCGCAATGGCCTGAACCTGCTTGGGGTTTCGCCCTTTACGCAGGCCGTAGTGATCGGCGTCGTGATCGCACTCGCGGTCGCGGCCGAAGCTTTCAAGAAACGTTGATCGAATTCGCGGTCGCAGACGCGCCGCCGCCAGAGAGTCGCCCGACCCTTGGCCGGGGACCAACCGGATCGCCTGAAGGCGGATACCGGACAACACCGGAGGAGACCGAAATGAAAATCACCATGACGCTCGTGGCTGCGACCGCCCTCGCGCTCACCGCTTTCGGCAGTGCGCAGGCCGAAGAGGTCAAGCGCCTCGGGCTTGCCGTGACCAACCTGCAGGCCGACTACTTCAACCAGATCAAGATCGGCGTCGAGACCTACGCCAAGGAGCTCGGGATCGAAGTCATCACCGTCGATGCGAAGAACGACGGCGCCACCCAGGTCAGCCAGGTCCAGGACCTCCTGACCCAGGACATCGATGCGCTGATCTACCTGCCCGCCGGTGCCGCGGCCGCGACCGTGCCGGCCCGTCTGGCCAAGCAGCAGGGCATCCCGGTCGTCAACGTCGACCGCAACGCCGAGGGCGAGCCCGGCGACACCTTCATCGCCACCGACAATGCCGCATCGGCTTACGACGTCTGCAAGCACATCATCGGCCTCGCCGGCGGCAAGGGCAAGATGATCATGATCCACGGCCAGAAGGGCACGACGCCGGAAGTCGAGCGCACCAAGGGCTGCATGAAGGCGATCGAGGAGAATCCGGGTGTGGAGCTGGTCGCCCAGCAGTGGTCGCAGCAGTGGTCGCAGGCCGAGGGTCTGGACATCACCCAGAACCTTCTGCAGGCAAACCCCGACGTCAACATCATCTTCGGACAGGCCGACGGTCTCGCTTTGGGCGCGGCGCAGGGGGTCAAGGTCTCGAACGTCAGCCAGCGCGTCTATGTCGGCGGCTTCGACGGCGACACCACCGCTCTGCCGATCCTCGCCGCTGGCGGCTACGACGCGACTGCGACGCAGCAGGTCCGCGGCATCGGGCGGCTCGCCGTCGACAGCGCGATCAAGCTGGCGGCAGGCGAAGACCTTCCCGCAGAGCAGCTTCTTCCGGGCTTTCTGACCACGCCGGAGAACGCTCAGCAATACGTCGAGAACCATCCCTGATCCTTCAGGGTAGAGATGGCCGGGGCCCGCATCGGCGGATCCCGGCCCGTCGACGTATTTCCGAAGGGATCGCCATGACCGCCGCCGCATCGCCCATTCTCTCGCTGCGCGACATCCGCAAGTCCTACGGCCCGATCCAGGTGCTGCACGGCATCGACCTGGATGTGTGTGCCGGCGAGGTCGTGGCGCTGCTGGGCGAGAACGGCGCGGGAAAATCCACTGTCTCGAACGTCATCTCCGGAACGGTGCTCCCCTCGTCCGGAACCATGACCTGGCAGGGCCAACCCTACGCGCCCGCCAATCCGCGTCAGGCGATCGATGCCGGGGTCGGCATGATCCATCAGGAACTGCTGCTGCTTCCGCATCTCTCCATCGCCGAAAACGTCTTCGTCGGCCGCTATCCGAAGAAAGGGGGCCGGATCGACCGCAGGACGATGGCGGAGGAGGCTGCCAGGGGGCTCAAGCGTCTCGGCCTCGACGTCTCGCCCAACCGGTTGGTGCAGGGGCTCTCCACGGCGAACCAGCAGCTGATCGAGATCGCCAAGGCGCTGACCCTAAATGCGAAACTTCTGATCCTCGACGAGCCGACCGCCGCGCTGGGCGGCGAGGAAACGCAGAAGCTGTTCCGGCAGATCGCGCGTCTGCGGGATGAGGGCGTCGGGATCATCTACATCTCCCATCGTCTGGAGGAGATCCGCCAGATCTCGGACCGCATCGTCGTCATGCGCGACGGCAACAAGGTCCAGGAGTTCGAGAGCGCCGACATTCCGGTCCGCACGATCGTCGAGGCGATGGTTGGCCGCAGCCTCGACCGGATGTTCCCCGCCCTGCCGACGCCGAGCGAAGAGACGGTTCTGGAGATCAAAGGGCTGAAGTCGGGTCTGGGGCATTTTTCCGACGTGAACTTCAAGGTTCGCAAGGGCGAGATCTTCGGCATCGCCGGGCTCGTCGGGGCCGGCCGCACCGAGCTCGTCCGCGCGATCGCCGGCGCGGATCCGATCTCCGGCGGGCAGGTCATCCTGAACGGGCGGGACATCACGCCGAAGAGCCCGCGCGACGCGATCCGCAACGGGATCGTCCTCGTGCCCGAGGACCGCAAGCAACAAGGGTTGGTGACCCAGCATTCGATCGCCCAGAACATCGGCTATGCGAACTTCAGCAAGGTGGCCCGGAGCGGGTTCGTCACGAATTCGCGAATCAACGAGTTCGCCAACGAGAACATCAGGAAGTTCGGCGTGAAGGGCCGCGGCCGCCAGAACGCCAGCGAGCTCTCGGGCGGCAACCAGCAGAATGTCGTCATCGCCAAATGGCTGGCACGCGACCCCAAGGTGGTCGTGCTGGACGAGCCGACCCGCGGCATCGACGTCGGCGCGAGGTCGTCGATCTACGAGATCATCGTCGGTCTGGCGCAGGAGGGCGTCGCGGTCATCGTGGTCAGCTCCGACCTCGAGGAGATCCTCGGCGTGTCCAACCGCATCATGGTGATGGCGGCCGGCCGTCAGGCCGGCATCCTCGATCACAGCCAGGCCAACGACGTCTCCGTCATGGAACTCGCAACTGCCTGATCCAACAGAAGAGATCCACATGACTCGCTTCGAAGGACGAACCGTCGTGGTCACCGGCGGCAACAAGGGCATCGGCTTCGCGATCGCCGGACGCTTCGCGGCCGAAGGCGCGAACGTCGTGCTCGGCTCGGTCGAGCCGCAGGTCGAAGAGGCCGCCGCAGCGCTGCGCGAGACCGGCGCATCGGCGGTCGGCGTGGTCTGCGACGTGACCGATCCGCACGCCGTGACCGCGCTCTACGACGTGGCCGAGCGCGAGTTCGGGCGGCTGGACGTATCGGTCCAGAATGCCGGGATCATCACGATCGCCAGGATCGAGGACCTGAGCGAGCGCGACTGGGACGCCACCCTCGCGGTCAACACCAAAGGCACCTTCCTGTGCTGCCAGGAGGCCATCCGTCGGATGCGTCGCGCGGGGCGCGGCGGTCGGCTGATCAACATCGCTTCGGGCCAGGCGCGCGACGGCTTCATCTATACGCCGCACTACGCCGCCTCGAAGTTCGGCGTCATGGGCCTCACCCAGAGCCTCGCCAAGGAAGTGGCGACGGACGGCATCACCGTGAACTCCGTTTGTCCCGGCATCATCAGAACCGACATGTGGAACTACAACGACCGTGTCTGGGGCAAGATGCTCGGCGACTACGGGCCCGGAGAACTCATGGCGAGCTGGGTCCAGAACATCCCCATGAAACGCGCCGGAGAGGGCAGGGACGTCGCAGCCCTGATCGCCTTCCTGGCCAGCGAGGACGCCGACTACATCACCGGCCAGGCCATCAACGTGGATGGCGGACTGATCATGTCCTGACGGCGCCTCGCCTCCCTTGCGATCCAACGAGAAGAACCGGAGGACTTCAATGGCCGACATTACACTCGACGCACCTCGACTGTTCGACCTGACCGGGCGCGTGGCGCTCGTGACCGGGGCGGGCAGCGGAATCGGCCAGCGCATCGCCATGGGGCTCGCCCAGTGCGGCGCCGACGTGGCACTTCTGGACAGGCGCACGGATGACGGGCTGGCTCAGACCGCCGACTTCATCGCCGGCACGGGGCGCAAGTCGGTCCGGATCGCAGCAGACGTCACCTCGGGCACGGCACTGGCCGAAGCGGTGACACGCGCCGAGGCCGAGCTTGGCCCGCTGCGCCTCGCCGTGAACGCCGCCGGCATCGCCAATGCCAGTGCGTGCGAGGATATGGAAGAAGAGCAGTATCAGACCCTCATGGACATCAACATGAAGGGCGTATGGCTCTCCTGCCGGGCCGAGGCCCGCGCGATGCTGGCCCATGGCAGGGGCGGCTCGATCGTCAACATCGCCTCGATGTCGGGCGTCATCGTCAATCGCGGTCTCACCCAGGCGCACTACAACGCCTCAAAGGCCGGCGTCATCCACATGTCGAAGTCGATGGCCATGGAATGGGTCGATCGCGGCATTCGCGTCAACTCGATCAGCCCCGGCTACACCGCGACGCCGATGAACACGCGTCCCGAGATGGTGCACCAGACGAGGGAATTCGAAAGCCAGACTCCGATGCAGCGCATGGCCAGCCCCGACGAGATGGTCGGCCCGACGGTCTTCCTGCTGTCGGATGCCGCATCCTACTGCACGGGAGTGGATCTCCTGGTCGATGGCGGCTTCTGTTGCTGGTGAACCGGATGGAGTAGGTCGGGCCCTGCCGCCCTCGCTCGAGTGCGGACGGATCTGCGCTGGAACCGCTTCGAGATGAGGCGGTCCCGGCGGGCAGGCGCAAGCCCGGCATGAACGACGTCTTCCGCCGAGCCTGTAGAGCCAGGCGCCGATGGTCCGGACAGCCCTGGCGACGCATGCGGCGCCAGGGGATTTCACGTTGGCACTCTGTGCCGTAGCCGTCAGGCGTAGGACGCGGCGAATGCTCCCTCGCGGGTGAATACGCCTTCCGCGGCGGGGAAGCGCCAGGGCTGGGCGACCTCACGGGTCAGCTGCGTCAGGCGATCGAGACGCTGCTTGCCGTCGGCCTCGAGGAGGGCGAGGACCTTCGCCTCGTCCGGGAAGGCAGACTGGATCGCATCGAGCCAGATCGTGCGCCCGGCCAGAAAGCCTTGTGCGCCCGCAGCGTAGGCGTAGCTCAGAACCCGGCCGAACTGCTCCGGCGTCACGCCGCCGGACAGCATCACCCACGGGATGCCGGCCTCGCGGCAGATCGAGCCGACGGCGTCGAACTCGCTCGCCGCGGCGCGGGAGTCGGCGCTGTCCGAGCGTTCCGGCAGGGCCGAGCCGGGAAGCGGCGTCTCCAGCTTGAAGAGGTCCACCCCGTATTCCGGCTTGGCGAATTCGCGCACGCTGTCGATGACGAGTTCGGCGCGCTTGTCCGGCGACTCGACGTAGTCGGTCGTGTGGCCGGCGCTTTCCGGGAAGGGATAGACGAGGAGTTCGAGGACGTAGGGGATGTCGTGGCGCCGGCATTCGGCGCCGACCGTGCGGACATAGTCCTTCTGATGCTCGATCACTTCCGGCGAAGCGTCCGGACGGTACCAGGCGAGGACCTTCACCGCGTCGCCGCCGAGGCGGCGGATCTTGTCGACGGACCAGTTGTCGATCGAGCGGGACAGGCGGCCGCCGGGCGTATCGACGAAGCGATGCTCCTCGAGCGTCACGATGAGGCCCGTGCGGGCGGGGAGGATGTCGAGGGCCGCCGGCACCGCGAAGTTCGGATCGAGGAGCATCGAGCTGGCTTCGGAGGCCAGCGCCTGGACCAGCATGCGCTTGGCGGCCAGCATTTCGGCGAAGGTCACGGCCTCGGGTTGGATGTTCTTCGCCTTGGCGATCGCCGCGATCAGCGGCGGGCGCTGGTCGAGGGCGACCATGGTGAAATGGCCATCGTCATCGGCGAGGCGTGTCAGTCCGCGCAGCTTTCCGAACGTCGTCATGAGTGGGTTCTCCAGAATGATAGGCTTGCATCGAGGGTTGGAATTCCGCTGCGACCGTCTGGCCGCGTGCATTTGAGCGCAGCGACGGCGGAAGCGAATGTCATCGCGTCGCGGGTCGGGGCCTGTCGCGACAGGGCATAGGCATAGGCGCCGTGGAAGACGTCGCCGGCGCCGGTGGTGTCGACCGCGTCGATGGGGAAGGCGTTGGCGCTGTGGATCTCGCCGCTTTCAAGCCACAGGACGCCGGCCTCGCCCAGAGTGACTGCCGACACAACGCAGCCGAAACGCTCGGCGACGCTGCGGAGCGCCGTTTCGCCGGCGCTGCCGGCAAAGACGGTCAGGGCCGGCTCGGAAAAGATCGCGTGGTCGGTGAGCGGCAGCAGCATTTCGAAGACGCTGGCCTCGGCGACGTCGCCGTCGAGGACCGTCGGGACGCCAAACTTCCGGCAAGCGCCGAACGCGGCGGCCGCGCCGTCCGGCCAGCGCGGATCGGCGAGCAAGGCGCCCAAGCTCCCCAACTCGTCGAAGGGCAGCCAATCGGCCGCCGTCGGCAGCGCCGCGCCGCGAAAGTTGGCGATCTGGCGCTCGCCGGTCCGGTCGACGAAGATGCCGGAGATCGACGAGCGCGATCCTTCGAACAGCCGGAAATGCGTGACGTCGACGCCTTCCGCGGCGAGTTCGGCGCGCATCAGCTCGCCTTCGCGGTCGGCGCCGGCGCGGCCGAGAAACGACGCCTCGCCGCCGAGGCGGGCGACTGTGACGGCCGCCGTCGCTGCCATGCCGCCGCCCTTGACCGCGAACTCACCGGCCCGGACCTTGGCGCTGGCCCGGCCCGGCAAGTCGTCGACGACCCAGATGTAGTCGAGCGCCGAGAGGCCGAGGCAGGCGACGCGGGCGTCCTTGCGTCGCCATGTCGGATCGGCGGCGCTCATAGGCCGGCGACGCAGACATATTTGGTCTCGAGATACTCCTCGATGCCGTATTTCGAGCCCTCGCGGCCGAGGCCGGACTGCTTGAAGCCGCCGAACGGCGCCATTTCATTGGCGATCAGGCCGGAATTGACGCCGACGATGCCGCTTTCGAGCGCCTCGGCGACGCGGAAGGTGCGGGCGAGATCGCGGGTGTAGAAATACGCGGCAAGGCCGAATTCGGTGTCGTTGGCCTTGGCGATCACGTCGTCCTCGTCAGTGAAGGCGATGATCGGCGCAAGGGGAGCGAACGTCTCCTCGCGGGCGAGCTTCATGGCCTGCGTAACGTTGGTGATCACCGTCGGCTGGAAGAAGGTGCCGCCGAGCGAATGCCGCTGGCCGCCGGTGACGAGTTTCGCGCCGTTGTCGAGGGCGTCCTTCAGATGCTCTTCCATCTTGGCGACCGCCGCATCGTCGATCAGCGGCCCTTGCGTCACGCCTTCGTCCTCGCCGCGCCCGACCGTCAGGCGGCCGACCTCCGCCGCGAGTTTTTCTGCAAATTCCGCGGCGATGCTCTGATGGACGTAGATGCGGTTGGCGCAGACGCAGGTCTGGCCGGAATTGCGGAACTTGGCGATCATCGCACCGGCGACCGCAGCGTCGACGTCGGCATCCTCGAAGACGATGAACGGCGCGTTGCCGCCGAGTTCCAGCGACAGACGCTTGATCGTGTCGGCGCCCTCGCGCATCAGCCAGCGCCCGACCTCGGTCGAGCCGGTGAAGCTGATCTTGGCGATCTTGGTGTTCTTGCAGAACTCCTCGCCGATTATCGAGGCCTTGCCGGTGACGACCTGGAAGACGCCGGCGGGGATGCCGGCGCGCTCGGCGAGGACGCCGAGGGACAGCGCCGAGAGCGGCGTCTGGGAGGCGGGCTTGACGATGATCGTGCAGCCGGCCGCCAGCGCCGGGCCGGCCTTGCGGGTGATCATCCCGTTAGGAAAGTTCCACGGCGTGATCGCCGCGCAGACGCCGACCGGCTGCTTCATGACGAGGACGCGGCGGTCGCCCCCCGGCGACGGGACGATGTCGCCATAGACGCGCTTGGCCTCTTCCGCGAACCATTCGAGATAGGCCGCATTGGCGACGATCTCGCCCTTGGCCTCGGCCAGCGGCTTGCCCTGTTCGGCGGTGAGGATGCGGGCGAGATCGTCGGCATTCTCGACGATCAGCTCGTACCAGCGGCGGATGAGGCCGGCGCGTTCCTTGGCGCTCTTCTTCGCCCATTGCTTCTGGGCCGTCTGCGCGGCGTCGATCGCCTCGCGGAGCGTCTCGATGCCGAGGCTCGGCACCGTGCCGACCAGGGCGCCATCGGCCGGATTGGTGACGGCGATGCCCCGATCGCCGTCGGCGGCGATCCAGCGGCCCGCGACGAGGCAGGACTGGGTGAAGAGGGACGGATCCTTCAATGATGCGATGGACATGGCGGCTGTCCTCCTTGGCATTTGGTCTGTGGATGCGGAGCGGCCGTTCGGCCGCGTCGTTGCGGTGAGGGGGACCGGGGCGGACGGCCCGACGATGGACGGTCCCTTTCGGCTCAGCGGATGACCTCGCCCGAGGCGGCCTCGAAGAGATGTGCCTTGCCGGGGACAGGCGCGAGCGGCATGACGTCGCCCGGCCGGGGCCGGCGATCCGGCTCGACGCGGGCAATGGTGTTGGTGCCCGCCACCTTGAAGTGGACGAGGGTGTCCGAGCCGAGCGGCTCGACGAGATCGACATTCGCCATCAGGGCGGCCTCGTCCGCCGGCACGACCGCCAGGTGTTCCGGCCGCACGCCGAGGATCGCTGAACCCTGCGCGGGCACGCGGCGCGCGAGGTCTGTGGTGCCGGGCAGCCGGTGGCCGTCGCTCAGCGCGAGCTGATCGCCCGCCCCGGTCACCTCCATGAAGTTCATCGACGGCGAGCCGATGAAGCTCGCCACGAACTGGTTGGCCGGCGTCTCGTAGACTTCCTCGGGCGTTCCGACCTGCTGGATCACGCCGGACTTCATGACGACGATGCGGTCGGCCATGGTCATCGCCTCGATCTGGTCGTGGGTGACGAAGACCATGGTGGTGCGCAGCTTCTGGGACAGCGCCTTGATTTCGGTGCGCACCTGCGCGCGCAGCTTGGCGTCGAGGTTGGAAAGCGGCTCGTCGAAGAGGAAGACCTGCGGATCACGCACGATTGCCCGCCCCATCGCGACGCGCTGGCGCTGTCCGCCCGACAACGCCTTCGGCCGGCGGTCGAGATAGGCACCGATGTCGAGGAGCCTGGCGGCATGTTCGACGCGGCCGGCGATGTCGTCGCGCTTCATGCCGCGCATCTCGAGCGCGAAAGCCATGTTCTGGCGGACCGTCATGTGCGGATAAAGCGCGTAGTCCTGAAACACCATGGCGATGTCGCGGCGCGCCGGCGGCACGGCGTTGACCTGGCGCTCGCCGATGAAGAGTTCGCCCCCATCGATCGCCTCGAGACCGGCCAGGACCCGCAGGAGCGTCGACTTTCCACAGCCCGATGGGCCGACGAGGACGACGAATTCGTGGTCGGCGATCTCCAGGTCGAGGCCCGGGATCGCGGTGAAGTCGCCATATTTCTTGACGAGGTTCTGCATGCGGATCGAGGCCATCAGCGCGGCTCCCCGAAGGCGAGGACCGGCTTGATCGTCTCGCCGGCGGCGAAGCGGGCGAATTTCTCCGGCAGGGCCTCGAGCCCGAAGGCATCGTCGACGAGGCGGCGATAGCGCTCCTTGTTGGCGCGCAGGAGCTCGATGTTGGGTTGGAAGTCGGACTTCGGGAAATAGAAGGTCCGCAGCATCGCGAAATCCTTTCGCCTGAAGATCTTGTCCTCGGTGATGGTCCAGGGGGCGGCATTCTCGCCGACGAGCACGATCACCCCTTTCGGCAGGACGAGCTCGATCGCGAGGTTGCGCGCGGCATGGGCGCCCGAGCATTCGACGATCAGCGAGAAGCGCTTCTCCCGGCTGCCGACGGGATGCGGGATAGCGCCGAAATCCTCCGCGATGGCGAGCCGCGCCGGGTTCGGATCGGAGACGTGGACCGCCTCGTATCCGAGCGCCTTCAGCGCCAGGACGACGCCGAGGCCGACAGGTCCGGCGCCGGTAACGAGGACGGGCCGGCCGGCGTACCGCGGCAGGAAGCGCTCGGCCTCCCTGACCGCATGGGCGGAGGTGCCTATAGTGTCGAGGAGCAGGGGCCCGAGATCGTCGTCGATATCGTCTGGCACCGGCAGCAGGCAGTTGTCGGGCACGGCGACGAACTCGCAGTAGCCGCCGTCGCGGTTCCAGCCGATCAGCGAGGAGACCTCGATGCACATCTGGGTGTTGCCGGCCGCGCAGGCCTCGCAGTGCCCGCAATGAAGCGGGATGTAGACGGCGCAGCGCTGGCCGTCCAAGGGGTGGCCCGGCTGTTCGACCCGCCCGAAGATCTCGTGGCCGGCGATGAACTCCGCGCCCTTGTGCCAGAGCTTGAAGTCGGAGCCGCACAGCGCCGTCCGCAGCACGCGCAGGAGCGCTTCCCCGGGGCCGGGCTTCGGCATTGCGACGGTTCGGATGGCGATGGTGTCGTCGCCGGTAAAGTCGGCGGCGCGCATCTGGTCGTTGGTGTGCATCGATGTCAGCCTTTTACGGCACCGAGCGTCAGGCCGGAGATCAGCCAGCGCTGGACGACGAGGGCGAGGGCGAGGGGCGGAAGCGCGATCAGGGTGGCGGCGGCCATCAGTCCGCCCCAGTTGGTCGAGCCTTCCCCGATGAAGTTGAAGGAGGCGGCGATCAGCGTCTTGGTGTCGGAGTTCGACAGGACCAGCGCGAAGAGGAAGTAGTTCCAGGAAAAGACGAAGGCGAGGATCGAGGAAACCGCCAGCCCCGACACCACCAGCGGCAGGGCGATGCGCCAGAAGATGCGGACCGGCGAGCAGCCGTCGACCTGCGCGGCCTCGAAGACGCTTCGCGGAATGTTGTCGAAGAACGGCAGCAGCACCCAGATGACGATCGGCATGGTGATCACCGCATGGGTCAGGATCAGCGCGCCATAGGTGCCGATCATGTCGACCTGCCGGAACATCACGTACCAGGGCAAGAGGAACAGGGTGCCGGGCGCCATGCGGGCGAGCAGCGTGACGATCGCCGGCCAGGTGATCCGCGTCCAGGAGACGACGAAGGCGGCCGGCGCGCCGAGAAGTATGCCGAGCGCCGTCGAGCCGATCGTGACGATGAGCGAATTGATCCCGAACTGCAGGAAGGGCGTCGTTTCGGAGAGCGAACGGTAGTTGTCCAGCGTCGGCGAGAAGAAGATCGTCGGCGGATAGGCCGTGACCTCGTAGCTCTCCTTGAAGGACGACAGCACCATCCAGGCGACCGGCGCCAGTACGGCGATTCCGGCCGCCACCAGCAGCACGACGTCGAGGATGGCGATCAGCCGGTCGGATGGGCGGTTGGCGAGCGATGACATGGCGTTACCAGGCAACGGCGTGACGGAGGCGGTTGAGGACGAGGGTGACGCCGAGGACGATGATCGACAACGTCACCATCAGGGCGCTGGCATAGCCGAGCTGAAAGAACTCGAAGCCGGTGCGGAAGCCGTAGATGTTGAGCGTCAGCGATGCGTTGGCGGGGCCGCCCTGGGTGGTGATGTAGATGAGGTCGAAGAAGCGCAGGAGATCGACCGAGCGCAGCACCATGGCGGTGACCAGCGTCGGCAGGAGCAGCGGCAGGGTGATGCGCCAGAAGCGCTTCCAGCCTGACGCGCCGTCGATCTCGGCGGCCTCGTAGACCGACGGCGGCAGCGACTGCAGGCCGCCGAGGACGATCAGTGCGACGTAGGGGCTCCACTGCCAGGTATCGATCAGCGCCAGGGTCGGCACGACCCATTGCGGCGAGGCAAGCCATTCGGACGGCGGCAGGCCGAAAGAGGTCAGGATGTAGTTGGCGGCGCCCAGCGAGGGATCGAGGATGACCAGCCACATCATGCCTGCGACGACCGGGGGCATCATGAAGGGCGAGATGAACAGCGAGCGCACGAAGCCCGGCAGGCGCTTGGCCCGAAACAGCATGAGGGCGAGGGCAGTCCCGAAGATCAGCTGCAGCACCAGGGACAGGATGTAGAGGTAGAAGGTGACGACGACGCCGTTCCAGAAATTCTCGTCGCTCACCATCCGGACGTAGTTGCCGGCCCCGACGAAGCTCGTCGCGCCGGTGGCGCTGAACGCCACCAGGCTGAGATACAGCGTGTAGACGACCGGAAAGGCGATCATCGCCACGGTGAAGACGACGGCCGGCGCTCCGAGCGCGGCCAGTTGACCCTTGGCTGTCTGCATCGTCCCTATCCTGCGAGAAAGCCGCCGTCGACGGTGTAGACCGCCCCGGTCACGTAGGAGGCGGCCGGCATCGCCAGGAAGGCGACCGCCCCGGCGACGTCCTCGGGCTGGCCCCAGCGCTTGAAGGCCGTGCGGTCGGCGATCTTGCGGTAATGGGCCGCGTCCTTGCGCCCCTCGGCGTTGATGTTCGTCTCGATGAAGCCCGGCGCGACGGCGTTGACGCGGATGCCCTCGTCCGCCCATGCCAGCGCCAGGGAGCGGGTCAGCATCACGACGCCGCCCTTCGAGGCGCAGTATCCCGGTAGCCGGGGCAGGGCCGCGAAGGCGTTCATGGAGGCGATGTTGACGATCGAGCCTCGTCGCTCGGCGAGTCCCGGCCGGAAGGCGAGGCAGGTGGCCATGGTGCCGACGAGATTGACCTCGATCACCCGGCGGAAGACGTCGAGTTCGTATTCCTCGTCGCGTCTCAGGATGCCGGCGCAGTTGACCAAGAGGTCGACCGGGCCGACGGCCGCCGCATAGGCGTCGACGGCAGCCTTGTCGGTGACGTCGAGGACATCGAGCCGGGTTCCCTCCGGGGCATCGCAGCCGGCGATCTCGGCCTCGCCGACGCCGGTTGCCCGGAGTTCGCAGCCGAGCGCGCCGAGCTGGCGGAGGATCGCGAGCCCGATCCCGCCGGCACCGCCGATGACGGCGGCCCGGAAGCCGGGCGCAAGGGCGAAGTTGTTCATGCCGGACGGTCCGCGAGCTGGGAAGGGACGTGCCCGGCGGCGCGCCGGACACGGGATGAGGCAGGCGGACGCCGCGGGACGAAGCGGTCCCCCGGCGACCGATGGCGCCGATTACTCACGGGCGATCAGCGCGTTCAGGGCTTCGTCGGCGGCGGCGCAGGCGGTATCCACGTCGGCCTCACCGAGCAGGATCTGGTCGACGGCCTGGCCGATATATTCGCGCGATTCCGGGTTCTGGACGATCGGGAAGCCGACCTCCGAGGTGCCGGTCGTGGCGAGCTCGTCGAGCGTCTTCTGCCACTGCTGGCGCAGCGGCTGCTCTTCGAGCCAGGCCTTGTAGTCCGGATCCTGCGAAACCGCCTGGCGCGGCGGCGCAATCCCCTCGAGGGCGAGCTTGGCCTGCATCTTCGGGCTCGTCGCCCACTGCACGAAATACCAGGCCGCATCCTTGTTCTCGGAGAAGGCCGAGATCGTCAGCGCCCAGCCGATGGTGGTGGGAACCGAGCCGCCGTCGCCCTTCGGCAGCGGCACGATCGCCGTGTCCTTCAGTCGATCGCCGCCTTCCATCACCGAGGGAAACTCGTTGGACGACTGGAAGCTCATGGCGGAGCGGCCGGCGCGATAGAGCGAGGTCAGCTGGTAGAAGGAATAGTTGACGGCGCCCGGAGGGCCGTAATCCTTCAGGAGATTCGCATAGGTCTCAAGCGCCGCCTTGCCCTCGGCGGAGCACAGGTTCGACTTGCCGTCCTTCATGTACGCCCCGCCCATGTTGTGCAGGAAATTCGAGAAGGTGTAGGGCAGGGCCGGCTTCAGGCCGCGCGAGGCGAAGGGGGTGATCGAGGAATCGCAGTCCTTGATCGTCTTGGCCGCGGCCTCGATCTCGGCGATCGTCTGGGGCGGCTCAACGTTGCACTTTTCGAAGATGTCGGTCCGGTAGTAGAGGACCGGTCCCTCGATGTTGAGGGGAATGCCGGTCAGGACGCCGTCGAACTTCGCCGCGTCGATCAGGGCCTTGCCGAGACCGTCGAAATCATAGTCGGCCGCGACGCTGCCGGTGGTGAAGGGCGCAAGATCAGCATACCAGCCGGCGGCGGCATATTGCATCCCCTCGCGGGACGGCAGCGTCATGAAGACGTCGACCTCGTCCGAGCGCGCGTTGAGGACGGTGAGCAGACGCTGGCGCATCTGCTGTTCCTGGTAGCTGTCGACCTTGAGGTCGATGCCGGTCAGCGCCTTGAACTCGTCCTGATGCTTCAGGATCGCGGTGGCGACCGGATTGTTGTTGGCGAGGAAGGTGATGGTCTCGCCTTCATGCGCCTTCCAGTCGAAGTTCTGCGCGGACGCGGCTCCGATCGTCGTGGACGCCGCCAGCGCGGCGACGATGCAGCCGATTGCGTTGCGTGTGCGTGATGCCATGGTTTCCTCCCGTTGCATCCACGGCTCCCGGGATCGTTTCCTCCTCGATCACGGTCGCCGCTTGTAACCGGTTACATACTCCCGCCGCGAAGCCCCCGTCAACGCAGTGCGCGCTGTTCTGCGCAGAAAACGTCGCTGCACTGCGTCATAAGTACATCTTGCACGGCGTGGTGGAGTTCGCTTATTCGAACCGGATCAAGGGAATGCATCGCGGCTCATGAAAACGGTTTCTTCGGCTCTCGACCCAACGACCCGCCGGGCGCGCGGCATCGGCATCCGCGCCGTCGCCAAGCAGGCGGGCGTCTCGACGGCGACCGTGTCGCGGTTTCTCAACCGTCCCGAATCCGTCAGCGCGGAACTCGGCCAGCGCATCCGGGCCATCGTCGACGAGGTGGGCTACATTCCCGACGCCTCGGCGCGGGCCCTGTCGTCGCGGCGGACGCGCACCATCGGGGCGATCATCCCGACGATCGACAATGCGATGTTCGCGCAAGGCTTGCAGTCGCTGCAGCGCTATCTGTCGAGCCAGAACTACCTTCTCCTCCTGGCCACCAACGAATACGATCTCGACGTCGAACTCGCCCAGGCGCGCAATCTGGTCAGCCGGGGGATCGACGGGCTGCTCCTGCGCGGCGACGCCCATCACGATGCCCTGCGCGATCTCCTGCAGGCCCAGGAGATCGATTTCGTCAATGTCGGCGTCTACGATCCGACCAGGCCCTATCCGAGCATCGGCGTCGACAATGCCGGGGCAGGGCGCTGCATCGCCCGCCATCTCGTCGATCTCGGCCATCGCTCCATCGCCATCGTCGCGGCCATGCAGCGCAACAACGACCGCGCGCAGGCGCGTCTGCGCGGCATCACCGCGGTTCTGGCTGAGGTCGATGCCGTCCCGGGGCCGGAATGGCAGATCCAGGTCAACTACAAGCTCGACGAGGCGCGGCAGGCGGCCCGCACGCTCCTGCAGCGCGACGACCGGCCGACGGCGATCGTCTGCGGCAACGATGTCATCGCCTATGGGGTGATGCTGGAAGCCCAGAAGCTCGGCTTCGTCGTGCCGCAGGACCTGTCGGTGGTCGGCTTCGACGATCTCGAATGGAGCCGGCATCTGCAGCCGGCGCTGACGACGATCCACATGCCGACCGACGAGATCTGGACGAGGGCCGGCGAATATCTGGTGCAGACGCTCGCCGGACATCCGGCGATGAAGCATCGCGAGATCGACTTCTCCCTCGTCGTCCGCGAATCCTCCGCAGCGCCGAAACCGGCCTGATTGTCTCCCGGCGCGGTGGGCCTAAAGGTTCCCTCGCTCGGCGCCGCACCTGACGAAGGATCCCCCGATGTTCTCGCACCCCTTTTCCATTGCCCATGTCGAGCCTCTGGTCTTTCGGGTGCCGATCGAGACGCCGGTCGTGACGTCCTTCGGCGTGATGCGTGACAGGCCCGCTTTGTTCGTTCGCGTTGTCGGAACCGACGGAGCCGAGGGCTGGGGCGAAGTCTGGTGCAATTTTCCGGCGGTCGGCGCCGAGCACCGGGCGCGCCTGATCACCTCGGTGCTGGTACCGCTCGTGACGGGACGGGCCTTCGACGATCCCGCCGCGGCATTCGCGCATCTCAGCGAGGCGACGGCAGTCCTGGCGATCCAGAGCGGCGAGCCGGGCCCGCTGGCGCAGGCGATCGCAGGCATCGACATCGCCATCTGGGACATGCTGGCGCGCCGGGCCGACGAGCCGCTGCACCGGTTCCTCGGCGGCGCGCACGTCTCGCGGGTCGGGGCCTATGCCAGCGGGCTCAACGCCGATGCGCCCGAACAGCTTGCGTCAGAGAAGGCCGAGGCGGGCTATCGCCGGTTCAAGATCAAGGTCGGCTTCGGCGAGGCGCGAGACCGCCGCAATCTCGAGACGATGCGTGAGACCTTCGGCGACGATACCGATCTGATGGTCGACGCGAACCAGGCCTGGGACGCCGAGACCGCCATGCGCATGGGACGGGTGTTCGAGCCGCTTCGGCCGCGATGGCTGGAGGAACCGGTCCGGGCCGACACGTCCCTTGAGACATGGCGGTTGATTGCCGCCGGCTGCGGCGTTCCGCTCGCGAACGGCGAGAACCTCCGGGGTGCGGCATCCTTCGCGGCGATGGCGGAAAGCGGCGCCGTTCGTTACCTGCAGCCGGACATCGGCAAGTGGGGCGGGATTTCCGGTTGTCTGCCGGTCGCAAGAAACGCCCTCGCCAACGACGTCGTCTACTGCCCGCACTGGCTGGGCGGCGGCGTCGGGCTGATCGGCTCGCTGCACCTGCTCGCTGCCGTCGGCGGCGACGGGCTCCTGGAGGTCGACGCCAACCCCAATCCCCTGCGGGAAGAGCTGATGATCGGCTTCCCGCCGGTGATCGACGGCGACATGCTTGTCCCGGACGGGGCAGGCCTCGGCGTCGCGCCCGATCTTGCCGCCCTGAAGCGGTATGCGGTGCCATTGCCGGCCTGAAGCACCGTAACATTTTTGGCGCGAATCATGTGATGGTGGATGAAGGCGTCCGGACCGGGGCGTCCATCGACAGCGCTTGGGAGCAGGGGTGGAGGAAGCATCGACACGGCGAGGCCGCCGCACCCGCCGGAGCGTGAAGATGAGCGACGTCGCGGATGCAGCGAATGTCTCGCCGTCGACGGTCTCGCTTTATCTGCGAAGGCCGAGCGCCGTCTCCAGGAAGGCGGGCGCGGCGATCGCCGGCGCCATCGAGGCGCTCGGCTATGTTCCGAACCTGATGGCGGGCGGGCTCGCCGCGGCGCGGACCCGGGTCGTCGGCGTCGTCGTTCCCTCGATGCGCAACGCCTTCTTCGCCGAGACCGTCTCGTCGATGCAGGCGATCCTGTCGCGGCACGGCTTCCAGGTCATGTTCGGCAATACCGACTACAACGACGAGGCGGAGCTGCAGCTGGTCCGCGCCAACCTCTCCTGGTCGCCCTCGGCGATGGTGCTCACCGGCCTTCATCATGCGCCGCTGACGCGCGATCTCCTGCGCGGTGCCGACTATCCGGTGGTGGAAATGTGGGAGCTCGGCGGCGAGCCGATCGATCACGCGGTGGGCTTTTCCCATCACGAGGCAGGCCGCGCCGCGGCGCGCCATCTCGTGCGGAAGGGGCGAAAGCGGCTCGCCTTCCTCGGCGCCCGGATGCACGAGGATCGCCGCGCGATGCAGCGGGCGGAGGGCTTTGCCGCCGAGGCTAAGGCCCGCGGCATCGCGGCGGAGATCGTCCATCACATCAAGCCGGCGAGCACCGAAGCCGCCGCCGCCCTCCTGGCCCGCGCCCTTGCCAAGGACCCGCACCTCGACGGGGTCGCCACCTCCAACGACATCGTCGCGCTCGGTCTCCTGTTCGAATGCTCCCGGCGCGGCGTGGCCGTCCCGGCCGACATTGCGGTGATCGGCTTCGGGGACCTGGAATTTTCAGCGTTCAGCAACCCGTCCCTGACGACGATCCGGCCCTTCGGCGACGTCATCGGCGAGGAGATCGCCCGCCTGATCCTCGACCTTGCCGAGGGCAAGCGCCGGGACGCGGCGGCGATCAACACCGGCTTCGTGGTCGTCGAGCGCGGCAGTGCCTGACGAGGCGCCTGAAGCAGTGCCTGACGAGATGCGCCCGCAAGCGAAACCGTCAGTAGGCGGACGTGACCTTGGCGGGCTGGCTCGCCGCCTCGCCGCGCAGCTCGCCGAGCCAGTCGCGGGCCCGGCCGGTCATCATCGCGATGTCGGAGGCCATGGCGGAGAAATCGTAGCCGTAATCGAGGAAGCGGCGCACCATCGCCGGGTTCGGCCCGACGATGCCGATCGGCGTGCCGACCGCGCGGGCGTCGCTCGCCGCTCGTTCGAGCAAAGCCTGCACATCGGCGTGACCGATGTCGCCGAGATGACCCATCGCGGCCGACAGATCGCCCGGACCGACGAAGATCGCGTCGACGCCGGGGACGGCGGCGATCTCGCGCAGGCGGGAGACGGCCTCCGGCGTCTCGAGCTGGACGATGACCATCACCTCGTCGTTCGCCCGCTTCAGATAATCGGTCGCCGAGCCGTAGCGCGAGGCCCGGTGGACGGCGGCGACGCCGCGGATGCCGACGGGCGGATATTTCGCGGCGGACACCGCCGCGGCGGCCTCCTCCGCCGTCTCGACGAAGGGCACCATGAGCGTCTGCGCCCCGGCGTCGAGCACCTTCTTGATCGTCACCTTGTCGTTCCAGGGCAGGCGCACCAGGGGCTCGGTGGGAGTGCAGCCGACCGCCCGCAGGATGTCGGATAGCTGCCCCACCTCGACCGGCACATGCTCCATGTCGACGACGACGAAGTCGAAGCCGCAATGGCCGATCGCCTCGGTGGGGCCGGGGGCGGCCGACATCAGCCAGGTGCCGAGCGGCGGCATTGGGCGGTCTTCGGTCAGCATGCGGCGGAAGCGGTTGGTGAGGTCGATGGTCATCGCGGTGCCTTCAGTAGATGGCCGGTTCCGGCAGGTTGCGGACGCCGGAGAGGAAGTCGAAGTCGCAGCCCTCGGGGGCCTGGCTGACATGGCGTTGGTAGAGCGCCGTGAACGACGTCTCGTAGAGAGCGGTCTGGGGCGGCAGCGCTGCCCGGCGGGCCTCGAGCTCCGCGTCGTCGACGCGCATGTCGAGCCGTCCCGCCTCCACGTCGAGGACGACGATGTCGCCCGTGCGGATAAGGGCAAGCGGGCCGCCGACGGCCGATTCCGGCGCGACATGGAGGATGCAGGTGCCATAGTGGGTGCCGCTCATGCGCCCGTCGCAGATGCGCACCACGTCCTTGACGCCGCGCTTGAGCAGCGCCTTGGGGATCGGCAGGTTGCCCCATTCGGGCATGCCCGGCGCGCCGACCGGCCCGGCATTGCGCAACACGAGCACGGTGTCCTCGGTGACGTCGAGATCCGGATCGTCGAGCACCCGCATCATCGTGCCGGGATCGTCGAAGACCAGCGCCGGCCCCTCGTGCCGGAGGAATTTCGGATCGGCGGCCGACGATTTGATGATCGCCCCGCCCGGCGCGAGATTGCCCTTGAGGAGCGCCAGGGTGCGCCCCTTGGACAGGGGCGTCACCGGGTCGTCCAGCCCGCGGATGACGTCGTCGTTCCAGCAATCGGCATCGGCGATCGCTTCCCCGATCGTGCGGTTCTCGATCGTGCGGGCGTCGAGCTGGAGATGGCCGGACAGCTTGCGCAGGAGGGCCGGAAGGCCGCCGGCGAAGTGGAAGTCCTCCATCAGGTGGGAGCCGGTCGGAAACAGGTTGGCGAGGACCGGGATCCGCGCGGCCATCTCGGCCATGTCCTCGAGGGTGAGGGAGATGCCGGCGCGTCCCGCCATGGCGATGAGATGGATCGAGGCATTGGTCGAGCCGCCCAGCGCCATGTAGGCCGCCAGCCCGTTCATGAAGCTGTCGCGGGTGAGGATGCCCGAGGGCTTCAGGTCCTCCCACACCATCGCCACGATGCGCTCGCCGCAGAGCGAGGCCATGCGCGGATGGGCCGAATCCACCGCCGGCAGCGACGAGGCCCCGGTGATCGTCAGCCCCATCGCATCGACGATCGAGGTCATGGTGGAGGCCGTGCCCATGGTGTTGCAGGTGCCGGCCGAGCGGGTCATGCGGCTTTCGAGGTCGACCCAGTCCTTGTCGGAGATCTCGCCCCGGCGAAGCTTGTCGAAATAGGTCTTGGTGTGGGTGCCGGCGCCCGTGACCGTGCCGCGCCATCGGCCGCTCGACATCGGTCCCGCCGGGCAGAAGATCGCCGGCAGGTCCATCGAGATCGCGCCCATCAGGAGGCCGGGGGTCGACTTGTCGCAGCCGCCGAGGAGGACGCAGCCGTCGATCGGATGGCAGCGCAGGAGTTCCTCCACCTCCATCGCCAGGAAGTTGCGATAGAGCATGGTCGTCGGCTTCACCATGACCTCGCCGACCGAGAGGGCCGGCAGTTCGACGGGATAGCCGCCGGCCTGCCAGACGCCCCGCTTCACCGCCTCGGCCCGGTCGCGCAGATGGGCGTGGCAGGGGCTCATCTCGCTCCACGTATTGATGATGCCGATCACCGGCTTGCCCATGAACTCCTCGCGTCTGAGGCCCATCTGCTGGGTTCGCTGGCGATGGGCGAAGCCGCGGATGTCGCTGGAGGCGAACCATCTCTGGCTGCGGAGTTCGGACAGGTTCTTCGTCATGCAATCGTCATCTTCGGCATCGGATTTTCTCCCGTTGCAGCTTTCCGGCAGGCTGCCTTTGGCTCGCCCTCCCAGACCAACCTGACAATTTCGTAGCGCTACGATTTTGGTCTGTCAAAGAGAGATTGGCAAGGGGAGCGAATTCAACGGGTCTCCGCAACTCTATCATGTCACAGTTGCGAGGACGCACCGATTTCTTCCGTCTTTTGCGCTGCGCCGATTGACAGAGACTTTCGTATCGCTACGATTTGTGTGTCACCGGAGCGGGGAGCGAGCCGGTGATCCAAGAAGGCCGCGCCAGCGGCTCGACGATCCGGGAGGAAATGATGAAGAGAACGACCCTGGCCCTTGCGCTCGCCCTGTCGACATCGGCCGGCGCCGCCAGCGCACAGACCATCGAGATGATCGTTCCGTTCAGCGCCGGCGGCGGCACCGACACTGTCGCCCGGGTGTTCGAGCCGGGCTTCTCCGAGGCGCTCGGCCGGACGGTCGTCATTCGCAACATCGACGGTGCGAGCGGCACCATCGGAGCGGCAGCGGCGGCCAAGGCCGCGGCGGACGGCTCGTCCCTCGGCTATCTGCCGATCGGGCCGCTGGCGATCCAGCCGTCGCTGCGCGAGACGTCCTACAGCGCCGACGACTTCGCCTATGTCTGCCAGACGACGTCGACGCCGGTCTTCCTCCTGTCGAAGAAGGATGGCGAGGCCGGCTCGGTCGAGGATTGGGTGGCGCGCGGCAAGGACGGCCGGATCGTCTACGGCTCCTCCGGCCCGGGCACGATCCCCCATCTCGCCATGGCGGCCTTCGCCTCGAAGGCCGACCTCAACGCGGTCCATCTGCCGTTCAACGGCACCGGGCCGGCGATGAACGCCATGGCTGGCGGCGAGATCGACCTCTTCGTCGACACGGCAACCGTTCTGGAGAACAACGACGTCAAGGCGATCGCGGTCTTTGCGCCCGAGCGGCTCGATGCCTATCCCGACGTGCCGACCATGAAGGAAGCCGGCTACGATCTCGACTTTTCGGTCTGGCAGGGCCTGGTCGCGCCCGCCGGTGTCGACGAGGCGACGCTCTCGGCCTATTCCGAGGCCTGCCGCAAGGCCGTCGAGACCGATCGCTTCAAGAAGCTCGCGCAGGATACCAACACGGGGATCCTTCATCGCGGTCCGGAGGAGTTCGCGGCCTTCGTCAAGCAGAATGCCGAGCAGAACCGGGCAATCCTGAAGGATGCCGGCCTCGTCCAGTAGCTGCGTCGCCGTCGGCGCCGGGGCTGAAGGTCCCCGGCGTGCCGTCCTCGCGCGTGCCGGCGGGTTGCCGCCCGCTCGCGCCTGGGCGGCGTTTCCGCCGGTGCCGACCGCCGTCCGGCAGCAGTTTCGCGCGACCCTGCCGGACGGTTCCGGGTCGCTGGCCTATCGGGAGTTTTGCGTTGACGCGCAGCCGTGCCCCCCAACTCGCCGTGTCCTTCGGCTTCACCCTTCTCGGACTGGTCTTTCTCGTTGCGGCCTTTGCCGGCAAGGGGGGCGGCCAGGGCAACCTTGCCGCCGGCGACACGCCGGACGCGCTGCCGCGCATCCTGCTCTTCGCCTGGGTCGGGCTCTGCGTCGCCGATCTTCTGCGCCAGGTCCTCGCGATGCGCGCCGACGATGCGCCGCCGGAGGCCGACGAACCGGGTACGCCGGTCGTCCTCATGGTGATGGCCCTGTCCCTGGTGCTGGCGATCTCGATCGTCTTTGCCGGCTATCTCCTGCCGATCCTCATCTGCCTGCCGCTCATCCTGTTCATGACCGGGACGCGCTCGCCGCTGGCCCTTGCGCTGGCCTTCCTCGTCCTCGGGCCGGGGCTGTGGTTCCTGTTTCACCATCTTCTACAGATCCGTCTTCCCGTGCTCCTGTCCGGCGGTGTGTTGTGATGTTTGATGTCGCGTTTCTGGGCGAGGCCTTCGCGCCCGCCACCCTGTTCGCGATCGTCATCGGGACGACCCTTGGCGTCGTCATCGGGGCATTGCCCGGCCTCGGCTCGGTGGTCGGGCTGTCGATCTGCCTGCCCTTCACCTTCGGCATGGAAACCGTCCCGAGCCTCGCGCTGCTTCTCGGCGTCTATTGCGGCTCGGTTTATGGCGGCTCGATCTCGGCGATCCTGATCAATTCGCCCGGCACGCCGCAGTCGGCCGCGACGATGCTCGACGGCTATCCGATGGCGCAGCGCGGGGAGTCGGGTGCCGCTCTCGGCTGGGCCACCGCCGCATCGGTCGTCGGTGGGTTGATCTCCTGCGTCGTCCTCATTCTCGCCGCCCCGCAGCTGGCGCGCTTCGCGACCCGCTTCGGCTCGGTGGAAGTGTTCGCCCTCATCCTTCTCGCGCTGACCTGCATCGCCGCCGTCTCGCGCGGCTCGATGGTCAAGGGGCTGGCGATGGGCGCTGCGGGGCTCTTCGTCGCCCTGATCGGCACCGATCCGGTCACGGGCGGCGCCCGCTTCACCTTCGGGATCGAATTCCTGACCGCCGGGCTCGACCTGATCTCGGTGGTCATCGGCCTGTTCGCGCTGTCGGAAGCCTTTTCGCGGCTGGCCCAGCGCCATGACGGGGCGCCGAGCGTCGCCCATGCGCGCCTCGTCCTGCCGCGTCTTTCCGCCTGGAAGGGCCGGGTCTTCAACCTCGTCCGCAGTTCCTTCATCGGCTGCCTGATCGGCGCCCTGCCGGGCACCGGCGCGGCCACGGCGGCCTTCATCAGCTACGCCTCGGCCAAGCAGGCCTCGCCGCGCCGCGAGAATTTCGGCAAGGGCGAACCCGACGGGCTGATCGCGGCGGAATCGGCGAACAACGCAGTGACCGGCAGCGCCATGATCCCGACGCTCGCCCTCGGCATTCCCGGGGACGTGGTGACGGCGATCCTGCTGTCGGCCATGGTCGTCCACGGCATCACGCCCGGCGTGCGGCTGATGACCGAGCACCTCGACGTCGTCAACGCCATTTTCGTCGTGCTCATCCTCGTCAACATCGTGATGCTGGCGGTGGCCTTCCCGATCGTGCGCGCCTTCGGCAAGCTCCTGTCGATCCCCGAGCCGATCATCATGGTCGGCGTCATCGCCTTCTCGCTGATCGGCGCGATCACGGTGCGGGGCAACCCCCTCGACGGCGTCGTCGCCGTGCTCTTCGGGATCGCCGGCTACGCGTTCCGGATCGGCGGCTTTCCCCTCGCGCCCTTCGTCATCGGCCTCGTGCTCGGACCGCAATTCGAGCAGAATCTGAGGCGGGGCCTGCTGCTCAACGACGGCGACATCCTGAGCTTCCCGACCGCGAGCTGGATCTCCGCCGTGATCTTCGCGGTAATCTTCATCCTGACGGTCGCCGTCCCGGTGGCGCCGCTTCTGGCGAGGCTGCCGAAGCTCGGCAGGCAGTCGCGGTAGCAGACGGGAGCAGCGGCCCGCCATTTTCGGCACGCCGAGGCCAGCCAGCGCCAATCCAAACTGATCCGACAGCGCACGCTCGCGAGACCCAGCATGGGTCCGGCTGCCTGCGGGGACGTCGCCGAAAGCTCGGGCCGTGGGGTCGGGCTTGCGAGATGCGCCCATGATCGCGGCGGCTCCCCGCAAAGCCTGTGCAGAGGGCATCGGGGACGACGGATTGCCGCGACTCCGACCCTCCTCCATTGCAAGGCTGAGTTCGGAACCCGCCAAGGCTGCGCCTTGAGCACCGGAGCCGGCCGGAGGCAGGGCGTTGCCTGCGACGTGGCGTCGTGGTCTTGCGACCGAGCCGGTCCGGAGGAAGCGTCGACGCCGGCGCCTTCCGTCTCCGCTCCTGGGCATCCTGCGTCCGGTGGATGTGATGGAGTTGCGCCAGCCAGTCGGCCAGTCAGCCACCAGCT
Source organism: Fulvimarina sp. (assembly GCA_002700095.1). Lineage (GTDB taxonomy): Bacteria > Pseudomonadota > Alphaproteobacteria > Rhizobiales > Rhizobiaceae > Jiella. Next base: position 149,247 of record PACL01000057.1, read on the forward strand.
GACAGCTAGAGCGGGATGAAGTTGGCCTGAATCGGGGGTGATTCCCAACGGCTCGAAAGTTTGATTCAACATCCATGCTGGGAGGGAGGCCAGCATGGATGGCGCGACCGTATTCGATGGATCTTCGCGAGCGGGTGGTTGCGGCGGTGACGCAGGAGGGCCAGTCGCGGAACCAAGCGGCGAACCGCTTTGGTGTTGCGATCAGCACGGCCGTCAAATGGTTGGAGCGCTATGAGACGACCGGCAGCGTTGCGCCCGGGCAGATGGGCGGGCACAGGCCGAAGACGCTTTCCGGGGACCATGCCGAGTGGCTGCGCGGACGCTGCCGCGAGAGGGCCTTCACGCTGCGCGGCCTGGTCAAGGAACTGGCCGACCAGCGCGGCCTGAAGGTCGATTATCGTTCGGTCTGGGAGTTTGTGCACGCCGAGAAGCTGTCTTTCAAAAAAAGACGCTGATCGCTGCCGAGCAGGATCGCCCTGATGTCGCCCGGCGACGTGAGCAATGGGTCAAATACCGCGATCGGATCGATCCCGGACGACTGGTCTTCATCGACGAGACCTGGACCAAGACGAACATGGCGCCGCTGCGCGGTTGGGCGCCCTGCGGTCAGCGCCTGAAGGCGAAGGTCCCATTCGGCCACTGGAACACCTCGACCTTCGTCGCCGCGCTTCGCCAAGATCGCGTCGAGGCGCCATGGTTCATCGATGGGCCGATCAACGGCGAGCGTTTCCGGCTCTACGTCGAGAAGGTGCTCTGTCCCACGCTGAAGCCGGGGGACATCGTGATCCTGGACAATCTTGGCAGCCACAAGGGCAAGGCCGTGCGCCAAGCCATCCGAGCTGTTGGCGCTAGGCTGCTGTTTCTGCCGAAATACTCGCCCGACCTCAATCCGATCGAGCAGTTCTTCGCCAAGCTGAAGCACTTCTTGCGAGACGCCGCCAAGCGCAACCGGGACGACCTCTGCACCGCCATCGGAACCATCATAGCCGACATCCCGCCAACCGAATGCAAAAACTACTTTGCCAATTCAGGCTATGGCGAACCTAACTTCATCCCGCTCTAAGCTTGGTCCATGTGGATTTTCATGCCGCCAGTTTGATGAAGCCGGTGCCCTCATGGACCTGGGCGGGCGTCTTGCCGCCATGGGTCGAGTGAGGACGTTGGACGTTGTAGTAGGTCACCCACTTCGAGATCCCGACCCGCGTCTCGGAACCGGTCTCGAAGGCATGGAGATAGATGCACTCGTATTTGAGCGATCGCCACAGCCGCTCGATGAAGACATTGTCCATCCAGCGGCCGCGTCCGTCCATGGACACCTTCACGCCGGCGCCGGTCAAGACCGCGGTGAAGCGCGGGCTGGTGAATTGGCTGCCTTGGTCGGTGTTGAAGATGATCGGCTTGCCGAACCGCGTCATCGCCTCCTCGAGCGCCTCGATGCAGAAGTCGGCGTCCATGGTGTTCGACAGGCGCCAGGCCAGGACGCGACGGCTGTACCAATCCATGATGGCGACAAGGTAGAGAAAGCCGCGCCGCATCGGAATGTAGGTGATGTCGGCGCACCAGACCTGGTCGGGTTGGTTGATCGCCATGTCCCGCAGGAGATAGGGCCAGATCTTGTGTTCCGGGTGCGGGATCGTCGTCCTCGGGCGCTGGTAGATCGCCGCCAGACCCATCCTGGCCATCAGCCGCCGTACCCGCTTGCGTCCGACCGTGTATCCTTGGCGGCGCAGGTGACGGACCATCTGCCGCGAGCCGTACCACGGCGTTTCCAGAAACTGCTCGTCGATCAGCCGCATCAGGCTGAGGTTCAGCACATTCTCGCCCTTGGTCGGGCCGTAATAGGCCGACCGGCTGATCCCGACGAGTTGACATTGGCGCAGAATGGTCAGATCCACATGCTCCGGCTCGATCATCTCCCGCCTCCGATCGACGCTCATCGTCCGGAGGCCTTCGCTAAAAAATCGCGTTCCACGACCAGTTGGCCGATCTTGGCGTGAAGCCGCTCCACCTCCGCCTCCCGATCAGCCTGAGCCGCCTCGGACGTTCCCGAGAACACCCCTGACATGCCTTCCATCGCCTGCTTCTTCCAGGCGTTGATCATCGTCTGGTGGATGCCGTGCTTGGCAGCCAGTTGCGCCAGCGTCATCTCACCTCGGATCGCCTCCAGCGCCACCTTGGCCTTGAAGTCCGCCGAATATCGCTTCCGTTTTCCCGTCATCGGGGCCGTCCTCTCTCTCTCGGGAGAACCAAGCTTATCCAAATGTCCAAGAAACCGGCTCTTCCGCAGATTGTGTGGTTCATGATGCCATGAGGAACCGTCGGCGAAGGAGATCGAGGTTTCCGCGTCCGTACATTGAACGCTTGAACAGTTTGAGCTTGNTGACCTGCCCTTCCGTTTGCGCGTTGCTCCAGCCGGTTTTAAAGCGGCGTTGACTGCGCTGCGGTCCTGTTCGAGCCCTGCGGCGAAGGTTTCCATCGCACGCACGCCGCACGTTTTTGCTTCAAGAAGCCATGTGTCGAAGACCGGGCCGGTATCGCGAGCTTTCGTGTCGACACGGCGGACGAGGTCAACAAATCGACGGACAAGATGAATCAGGACGATGGCGTCACGGTCCTGGCCGATCCGCCGGATCACGTCGACTTCATCGACCGATCTCGTCTCGGGCGCCTTGACGATCATCCACGCGAGTTGCTGAGGCGAAGGCAGGGACGGTGGTTGCGGGGCTTGCTGCGGTCGAGCATGATCGCCGTTACGATGTGTGGTGAACTTCGAGAGGCCGGTCCGTCGATCCTGAAGCCACCGCCGAATTTGCTTGGGCGTTCCAGGAAAGCCCTGATCCCGGGCTTCACGCCAAAGCCGAAGACCGTTCTCGCAGCCCTCTGCCAATCGCGCTTCGAGCATCGGCAGATAAGGGTCGATGATGCTCCTCCGCGGCGCTCGAGCCGAGCGTTCGGGAAAGCTTTCGGCATGAGCAAACTTGCGCACGGTTGCTCGAGCCAGGCCGGTCGAACGGGTCATCGCCATCAGCGTCTCGCCCGCGAGATAGCGGCGGCGGATGTCTTCATACTGGGCCATGCGCCGTCCTCGGCTATCGGCGGCACTCGTGGCGTCCGACCGCGTGCGTGGAAACGCCTTGGTGCGGCCCTTTCCTGACGTCTCTACGCTCTGGAGCGGCGGCAAACTCCGAAGCCGCGCATGAGCGCCTGCAGTCCATCGCTCGACCATTTGCCGCGTGTTGGAGAGAAGATGCCAACGATCGGCGACCTGGACGGCGTTCGCAGCGCCCGTCGTGATCCCACGACGGTATTCGGTCGAGCGATCCCGTGCGACGATTTCGATCTCAGGCCTTTGGCGAAGCCAATCGGTCACCGTTCCCGCCGTACGATCTGGTAGGAGGTCGATCGGGCAATGTCGCTCGAGATCGACGATGATCGTGCCGTAACGCAAACGCTTCTTCATGGCCCAGTCGTCAATACCGATGACCGTGGCCGGCGGCAGGACTGGCTGCGGCATCTGGCGGATCAGGCGCAGAACCGTGTCGCCGCTCACGGGCATGGCGATCTTCGCTGCAAGGCGGCTGCCTGCCGCGCCACCGAGAGCCACTCCGATCCTCGCCTGCGCCTTCGCCAGACGTTTGGTCCGTTGCGCCGAGGGCGCGATCAGCATCGGGAGTCGTTCTCCGAAAGTTTGGCGTCGGCAATTTGCGTTCTGGCAGGCATACCGCCGAACCCGCAGATCGAGCCGGACATGGCGACCAATCAGGGGCAGATCCAACGGACGCCGGTGATAGTACCCGTGAATGATTGTCGATCGCTGCTGACATTCCGGGCATTTTGCCCCGCTACGCCGGCTCTGCGCAGAAACGGATAATCCCGACGGCCCTTCGCGCCGGGTTCGACCGCAGAGGCAGCCGGGAACCATGGATATCTGAAGCATGCCTTCTCCACCGCATCATCTGCGGTGTCAGAAAGAGTCGCAAAGCCTCATGACCACACAATCTGCGGAAGAGCCAAGAAACCGGGACCACCTCACTTCTTACTTAGAACCTTGGGCGCTCAGCATGTCAATGTCGGCCTGAGTGACTGTCTCACCGATGCAGATTGATGCCCATTGGCTTCAGAAGAGCGAGCTTCCATTTTCGTTCGCTTTCCAGACTCGAGGCATGAAGGGAACGCGGCAAGGTTTGGATAAGCCGATATTGTCGGACCTTTGGAGGCTAATCTCCCACCTCCCGCAACCTCGCCGGCATGTCTGCCGCCGAATGTCTTACCCGATCGGCAGGGCCATAATCCGTCAATTTTCTTATCACTCTTCCGACCGTCGCGCTCGTTTGATACCTGCGCCGCCCCCTCAAGGGTTCGACCTTCACGTAAGAAGCCACATCGGCCACAGGACGATCTGCGGTACCGCCGCGACGAGGATGAGGACAACGACGTTGATCGCGTAGAAGGGAGTTGCCGCCTTCACCAGTTGGGGGATCGGAACGCGCGAGACATAGGCCGTCGCGAACAGGCAAGTGCCGACAGGCGGTGTGGCCAAGCCGACCGCGAGGCTGGCGCTCATGAAGATCAGGAAATGCATTGGATGCACGCCGGCCTGGACGGCAGCCGGCATGAGCACGGGGATCAGCATCAACGCCGCCGCGACGATGTCCATCAGCATGCCCACGAGCAGGAACACCAGCCCCATGACCATCAAGGTGGCGAATGACGATCCCCCGAACAGATCGAGGATGGTCGAGGTCTTCTGGGCCAGTCGGTCGATGGTGAAGACGTAGGTGGCCGCGCTCGCGACCATGAGGATCAGGAGCACGGCGCCTGCCGTGCGGCCGGCGATGATGCTGAGATTGACGGAATCACGCCAGCCGATCTCACGATGAATGAGCCCCGCGACGAGCAGAGTGTAAAGGACGGCAAGACCCGCCGCTTCGGTCGGCGTGACGATGCCCGAGAACATCCCCGTCAGGATGATGATCGGTGCGCCGACCGAAGGCAGAGCGCGGGCAAAGGTCTTGACCGCCCGCCCCATCTCGAAGCTCACCTTGACACCGTAGCCATAGCGCTTGGCCGCCCAGGCATTGTAGGCGGCAAGCGAGAGGGCGAGAAGAAGCCCGGGGCCAAGACCGGCTGCCAGCGCCCCGCCGACCGACAGGCCGGCCGCCGCAGCGGCAATAATGATGAGAATCGACGGCGGAACGAGGGTCGCAAGCGTCGACGTGATCATGGTCAGCGCCGCCGCATAGGGACGCGGATAGCCCCGCGTCGTCATCGAACGGATGGTGATGGGCCCGAGGCTGGCGATATCGGCGACAGACGAGCCGGAAATTCCGCCAAAGACGAAGGACGACGCGATATTGACGTGGCCGAGTCCGCCCAGAAAACGTCCGATCAAGGCTTCGGCGGCATCGAAAATGCGCTCTGACAGGCCCCCCCGCTCCATGATCTGACCAGCGAGAATGAACAGCGGCACGGCTATCAGCAGAAACGAGTTGATCGACGTGGCCATGGACTGGGTGATCATGCTCAGCGGCAGCTGGTACCACCAGAGCGTCGCGAGCGTCCCCAGCCCGAGGGCGACGGCCAGGGGCACGCCGAAAATCGCGAGCACGGCGAAGACGCCGAGAAGTGTGAGGCTCATGACGCGATACTCCCCGTCTGGCTCAGCTGATCTTCGATGGGGTCGGCGAGCGGATCGCGCACGATGCCGTCGATGATGACGCCGACGATCGACAGCGCGGAGCCCAGAACCAGGGGAAGCGTGCTCAACCACATCCCGATCTGCAGGATCGCGGACTGTTCACCGAAGCGGATCTGCTGACGCAAAAGGCCCCAGCCGAACCAAGTCACGGCAGCAAACAAGGTGACGGTTGCCAGGACTGGCACCACCCGAAAGACGATCCGCATTGAGGACGGCGCCATGTAAACCAGAAAGTCCAGCGCTGGGTGAGAGCCCGCCCGGAAGGACGCGGCAAGGCCAAGCCAGACCGTCCAGATGAACAGAAAACGGGAGAGCTCTTCCGTCCAGGGATAGGAGGCGGACATCATCCGTGAGCCGACCTGAAGCGTGATCAGCAGCACCATGCCGAGAACCGCCAGCAGAATACCGAGGTCGACCACTCGCCAGAGCCATCTGTCGAGAATTCGCATCATCCGTCCTCCCCTGTTTGGCCGCCTGCACCTGTCTCTCAAGCACATGCCGCCGTACTCTTGCTTCTTGCTTTTCTGTAAGGCGCCGGGACTGATTAGGACCCGTTCAAATCCGGCTCTCCGCCTGGTCTTCCGTCGCTTCAAAGCCGGGGAGCTTTTATACCAACCTGCCGCGACAGGCAGCGGACGTCATCGAGCTCATTTGCGGCGAGGAGCGATCGCAAACGTTGCCGTGGCCTCTCGCCGGAGTTGGAGTGCAGCCAGGCGCGAAAGCGTCCGGCTGCACGAGGGGTCGGCGCGTTACTGGCTCGCCTTGGCTTCCGATGCCGCGCCCGCGCCGACGAAGGCCAGGCTCTCATCGACAAAGTCCGCGCCGATCTTGTCCTTGAACTGCGGATAGATGCTGCGGGCCACTTCCTGAACACGGGCAAGCTCGCCATCGGCGAAACGGTTCACCGTCATGCCCTTTTCCTGAAGCTCGGCGATGACCTTTTCTTCCGCGGCGATCTCATTGGCGTCGTGTTCGGCGATCATCTCGTCGGCCGCCGCCTGAACCTCGTCGCGGTATTCTTCCGGGATGCGATCCCAAGCCGAGCCGGACAGCGCGACGAGGAAGCTGTCGGCGATGTGCTGTGTCAGATTGAGCTGGCCCTGCACCTCGAAGAACTGGTTGTTGAGCGGCACCTCGACCGGGTTTTCCTGCCCGTCGATCGCCTTCAGCTGCAGCGCGGAATAGACCTCGGAGAACGCCATCGGCGTCGGATTGGCGCCGAGTTTCTGAAACATCGCGACGAAGAGCGGATTGTTCGGCGTGCGAAGCGTGATGCCCTTGAAATCTTCCAGCTTGGTGATCGGCGTGTCGCGGGTCGTCACGTCCCGGAAGGTGCGCAGAAAGAAGCCGAGACCCTTGACGCCGAGCTTGTCGAGTGAGCCGAGCAGTTCCTTGCCCGGCTCGCCCCGCAGGTAGGACTGCAGCTGGTCGTAGTCCGAAAACAGATAGGGCAGCGAGATCGCGTTCATGCGGGGCTCGAAGGAGGCGTAGACCGAGCTGGCCAGAATCAGCCCGTCGAGAGCGCCGGAGCCCAGCTGATTGACGGCCGCGTTCTGGTCGCCGCCGAACAGAACGCCGTCCGGAAACACGTCGACGGTCACCTCGCCGCCGGTCTTCTCCTTGACCAGCTCGGCAAAACGGGTCGCGGCCGTGCCCACCGAGCTGCTGATCGGGTCAGGCACGGCGAGCCGCAGATTGGTTTCGGCAAGGGCACCGAAGGTCAGCGCCGTCAGCGCTGTGGTCGCGATGGCTATGCCGGCGAGTCCTTTGGTCAAAGTCCGGCGGGTGACGAGATTTGAAATCTTCATTTGGTTTCCTCCCTGTTGAAGATGGTCGATGGCGGAGCGGTCGCAGGTCTCCTTACTGCGCCCGCCCGTTGCGTCGCCTCAGCTCGACGAGCAAAGCCGAATGATCGAGATCGCCGCCGCCGTGGGCGACGAGATCGTCGAACAGTCCGTCGACGAGATCGAGAACTGGCAGCTTGAGCTTCAGACTCGTGGCTGTGGCCTTGGCGGCGCGGGTATCCTTCAGCTGATAGCGAGCCGGGCCGCCGGGTTCGAAATTGCCGTCGATCATGCGCTGGCCATGCTGTTCCAGAATGAGCGAATTGGCGAAGCCGCCGAGAAGGGCCTCCCGCACCCGGGCGGGATCGGCTCCGCCAGCTTCGGCAAAAAGCAAGGCTTCAGCGATGGTGGCGATCGTCGAGGCGACGACGACCTGGTTGATCAGCTTGGCGAGCGCTCCGGAGCCCGAAGGTCCGATGTGAACCACCTTGCCCATGGCGCTCAGGAGCGGGCGTGCTGTCTCGATGTCACTCGGTTCGCCGCCGGCCATGATCGAAAGCGTGGCACTCGTGGCGCCCTTCGTACCGCCGGACACCGGCGCATCGATCCAGCGAAGCCCCATTGCCGCAGTACGCGCGGCCATTGCCTTTGCTTCGTCGTGTCCAATCGAGGACATGACGATGAGGAGAGCGCCGGGGGCAAGCGCACCGGCTGCGCCCTCCGGTCCGAAGAGGACGTCCTCGCACACCGAGCCGGAGGACAGCATCACGATGCAGGCCTCAGCGCCCGTGGTGGCTTCGCCAGGGGTGTGGGCTACGGTCACGCCGTCGCCGAGGATCCTGACTTTTTCCAGGCTTCGGTTCCAGGCGCGGACGCCGAATCCTGCCTTGGCGAGATTGCGGCACATCGGACCACCCATGAGGCCTGTGCCGAGGAAGGCCAACGCGCCACTCATGGGACCGCCCGCCTGAACCTGGGGCCGAAGAGGACGATGTCGCTCATGCAGCGTCGCCGACTGTCTTCGGCCCCATGGTGGCAACCTGCTCGCGGCGCACGTCGGCCACGTCGAGATCGTCGGTCAACTCGACGTCGGCCATGGTGACGATCTGATCGCGCTTCACTTCGCGCTTCAGCTTCACCTTGTGGGCAAGGCCCATGGGCAGGGCGTCGATCCGGGTCGACAGCGTCGCGGGGATCGCTTTCGCCCAGGTAGCGAAACCGCCCTCGCCGTCGAGCCAGTCGCCGGCCTTGAGATCGCTCTTGGCGGTCGCAACGGCATCGGCGCGGAACTCCCGGGGCGTTCCGGTCGGCTCACCGCGCAGGACGGCGGACAGAACCGAGACGGAGGTTTCGAGACCGATGAGATGGAACGGCCGCCACATCGAGCCGTACCAGCCGGATTTGTCGGTCAGAAGGCCATACTGGCCGAAGCATTCGCGGGTATATTCGTCAGGCGCCCGGAAGGTGACGAACATGCCGTAGCGGATGTTGTTGACGACCTCGCGGCCGTCGGGCTCCTGGCTGGCGGCGATATCGACGAGGCCGGACTTCGGCAGGCGGCCGCCCTCCGAGACCGGCTTGAAGGTCTGGGCGAGGTCGTGAAGGCCCGCCGGATAGAAGGCCAGGCCGTCATCGGGGCAGTCGAGCCCGGTGCCATTTGCGACGGCGGCCATCTCGATCGCTGCCTTGGTGCCGTCGGTGAAGGAATTGTACATCTTCGGATTGAAGTCGCCCTTGGCGACGAACTCTTCCGACCACCCGAAATAGCCCCAGACGGTATCCGGCGTTGAGTACCGATATTCCGGCTGAAAGTTCATGCCCTTGCCGGCGGAAACCAGCTCGAAGCCGCAGGAGCGTACCCAGTCGACCAGCTCGCAGATGAAGGCTGGCTGGTCGCCATAGGCCATGGAATAGACGAGCCCCTTGGCGCGTGCCTTCTGTGCCAGGATCGGGCCGCACATCACGTCGGCCTCGACATTGACCATGACGATATGCTTGCCGCTATCGATTGCCATCAACGCATGGCGCACGCCGAAGAGCGGATGCCCAGTGGCTTCGATGATGCACTCGATGCCGTCGAAATCGCACATCGCCTTCGCATCGTCGGTGATGAATGTCCGACCCGTATCCATCGCATCGCTGAACGAGGTCGCCGCGTATTCGTCCTTTTGCCAACCCGTGCGGTTGAGCGAGGTGCGAACCTTTTCCTTGTCGAGATCGGCGACGGCCACGATGTGATAGCCGGCGATCTTGCGGGCCTGGGCGAGCACCATGGAACCGAATTTCCCGGCACCGATCAGCCCGACGCGGATGGGCTTGCCCTTGGCATTGCGTTCGGCAAGCATGTTGGAAAGATTCATGGCTTCTTTTTCCCCGTCCAGCCTCGATGGGCGCGTTTCAAACGTCAATGGTGGGGGGAGACGGGGCGTGCCGGCGCGCCCGGGAAACCCCTTCGGACAATCGTCGAGCCACAATCCATCAATGGCCTCCCACCATCGATTGACGCTCAGGGTGACCGGCGCTTAGGATTAGGTCAATTTATGACTTCTACCTGTTTCGGTAGAAAATCTAACGAATTGGCCGGACTGTTGAGCTGCCATTCGATCGCCTGCTCGCGCAGCCATTCCAGAAGCCGGACGACCCGCCGTTTGCGCAGGTTGGAACGCGGACAGACGAGCCATTGGGTCGACATGCGCAACTCCGGTGTCCGCGCAACCGGGACGACCAGCCGGCCAGAGCGCAGTTCGCTTTCCATCATCAACTCGCTCTCCAGCGCGATGCCGAGGCCAAGCGCTGCAGCCTCGATTGCCATGTGAGAGCGGTCGAAGGAAAGGCGGGCAACGATCCGCGGCGCGTCAATCCCGACGGCATCGAACCCGGTTTCCCACTGGATCTGAGCCTTGACCGACTGGATCAGCCTGAAGCGAACGAAATCCTCGAAGACGAGCGTACCCGGCCCGGCGAGTGAGGGCGAACAGACGGGCAGGAAGCGTTCGCTCGTCAGCGGTTCGACATGCAGCCCCGGCCACCCGCCGGTTCCGTGACGGATCTCCAGATCCACCGCATCGCGCGTGAAATCCACGGGTTCGTTGCTGCCGTCGAGGTGAACCTCGGTGCCGGGCTCTTTGGAGAGAAAGTCACCCAGTCGCGGCAGCAGCCATTTCGTCGCAATGGTCGGCGTTGCCCGGATGGTGATGGTCGTCGGCTTGCGGATGCCACGCATCGTTTCGGTCGAGCGAATAATGCTTTCGACATGCTCCGAGATCTCCTCGAAATAGCGCTCGCCCGCTTCCGTCAGCCGCACGTTTCGGCCCGAGCGGGTGACGAGGCTGGTACCGACCTGCTCCTCGAGCATCCGGACCTGCTGGCTGACTGCGGAGGGTGTCACACCCAACCGGTCGGCAGCCCGCGCAATCGAGTCGAGCAGCGCGACATGGTAGAAGACGACGATGGCGCGAAACGGGGGCAAATGACGGACCTGACTATGACCGATCTGTCATCGCCGACAGGCGCGGCGATTTCAACACTGACCCGGCCGGTTACAGTAGGAGATGTGGTGACCAAACGCCTAGCCCCTGGCGGCACGATATGAAGAGATCGAGCACCTTTCCAGGACTTCGCCACCATGGCTTCGCTCGTGACGGCCTCCAGCCGAGAAGCCGCATGGCGTTGGCGGTGACGAGAATGGTCGCGCCCATGTCGGCCAGAATCGCGGGCCAGAGGCCGGTGATCCCGATGATGGTGGTGACGAGGAACACGGCCTTCAGCCCCAGAGCGATGGCGATGTTCGTCCGGATGTTCCCCATGACGCTCTTCGACAGCGCGATCATGTGCGGGATGCCCTTCACCCGTCCATGCAGCACGGCGGCATCGGCCGTCTCAAGCGCGACGTCGGTCCCGCCGCCCATGGCGATGCCGATATCGGCTGCCGCCAGTGCGGGCGCGTCGTTTATGCCGTCGCCGATCTTGGCGACCTTGAAGCCTTCCGCCTAGAGTTCACGGACGATGCGTTGCTTGTCCTGCGGCAGGAGTTCGGCGAGTGCCTCGATCTCAAGGTCCGCCGCGACGGCCTCGGCGGTGCACCGGTTGTCGCCGGTCAGCATGATGGTCCGGATGCCGGACGCCTTCAGGCTCGTAAGCCCCACCATCGCGTCCGGCCGGGCTTCGTCGCGCATGGCGATGTAACCCGCGACCGACTCGGCGACCACTACGATGGACACCGTTTTGCCCTCGACGCCCTCTCCGGGAACGGCGTTTGCGTCGAAAGATGGTGGGATGGGCGCCTTGTCGATCTTCGCCCGGTCGAGGATCGCCATGGCCAGCGGGTGACTCGAACCCTTCTCGAGGGCCGCGGCCAAGGACTGCACCTGTAGTGCCGAGCGGCTTCCTGGAACGATGCCGGTGACGACTGGTCTGCCCGCCGTCAGGGTCCCCTTCTTGTCGAACGCGATGGCGGTGATCGTGCTGAGGCTTTCCAAGACCGCGCCGCCCTTCATCAAGAGCCCGCGGCGGGCACCGGCGGAGAGTCCCGCGGCGATGGCGGCGGGCGTTGAGATCACCAGCGCGCACGGGCAGCCGATCAGCAGGATGGCAAGGCCCTTGTAGATCCATTCGCCCCAGTCGCCACCGAAGGCAAGCGGCGGGACGAGGGCGACGAGGGCGCCGACGACAAGCACGGCCGGGGTGTAGACCTTTGAGAAGCGGTCGATGAAGCGCTCTGTCGGCGACTTCGATTCCTGCGCCTCCTCCACAAGCCGGACGATGCGCGCGATCGTATTGCCGGACGCTGCGGCCGTGACCCGCACCCGCAGGACCGAGCCAGCGTTGACCGAGCCGGCGAAGACCGGATCGCCGACGGCCTTTCGCCTTGGCCCGCCCGAGAGGCCCACTCCAATCCCGGGTCAGTTCCGGGTGGAAATCACCAGCCAGCCTATAAAGGGTCCCTCCGCCGGCCTTTCTCATTTTCAGGCTTCAGGAAGGGGATAGTTCTCCGCGGAAGGGGTTTCGGTCACCAGCCCGTCGAGATGGCCCTCAGTGGCCAACTCTGAAGGCGTTTTCGCGCCATTCCTATTCCGAGTTATTTGCGCTTTCCGCAAACATCCCAGAATAGGCCGCCTCGCCTGGTCAGTCGCCGACGGCGTCATACGTGCCGCCCATTGCAATCCTTCGGCACCCCTGCCCCTCGGCCCGGACCTCCAGCCGCCCCATGCCGCGATCGACGATCCCGACAAGTCGGCCGCCAAGCCGACGATGCGCGATGCCGTCGACGAAGACGCCGGCCGGCCCGCCAATCCGCACTTCGAATTCTTTCCGACAGACGGGCCTGCCGTCGCCGCGATAGATGAAGGGCTCCCACACGACCTTCCACGTCGTCGGCTCGGTCTGCTCGATGCGGAGGTCGCAGACGTGGCGGGTGCCGCACTCGCGGTTGTAGTAGCCGGTGAACCGATCGGCCGCGACCGCCGGCGTGGCGAGGGCGGCGGTCGCGGCGGTGATAGTGAGGACGCGCCGCATCACGACCGCCCTCCGGCCTGATCGACGCGCTGACTCAGCACGTCATTCATCGCCCGTCGCTCGGCCTCGGTCTTCGCCACCTCGATATACGCGATCTCCCACGCCTCGAGCTGCCGCGGCGGGATCGGCGGCGGCGTCCTTCCGGCGAGGATCTCGTCGAGAGTGACGGGGCGGAAATCCCAGCAATCGACGCCGACATCCACGGCGCCGGCGACATGGCGGTTGCCGTGGACGTGCCCGAAAAGGTGGACCGAATCCCGATAGTAGCCCGGCCACTCGGCGAGCGGATAATGACAGAGGACGACGCGGCGCCCATCGACGGCGATCTCATGCAGATCGTGGACGGATTCCCAAGGCCAGGTCCGGACGGTCGCCTTGTCGTGGTTGCCGACGATCAGGCTCTTGCGGCCATTCAGCGTGCCGAAGATCTTGCGGGCGTCGTCGAGCGGCATCTTGTATGCGAAGTCGCCGAGGTGCCAAATCTCGTCCTGGGGCGCGACGACGGCGTTCCAGCGGGCGGCCATCTCCCGATTCATGTCGTCGACGCTGGCGAACGGCCGGCCGTTCTGCCGGATAGCGCCTTCGTGGCCGAAATGGGTGTCGGCGGTGAAGAAAACCGTCATCGTCCTGCCCTCGCGATCGCTTCGTTCCCGAGCCTGATCGTTTCCATCAAGACGCGGATTTCGAGTTCCTTTTCCATCGTCCGCCCATGCCGCGCCGCCTCTTCGGTCCACATCCGGACGGTGCTCGCCGGCAGTTCGATGCCGACGGTCACCGTGCCGGGCTCGGCATGCGCGGTCGCATAGATCGCGATCGCGTCCTGGACGATCTTGAGGACAGTGCAGCGCCGGGAAAGCGCGATACGCTCCAGCCGGTCGATAGTCGCGTCGTCGATTTCGATGTTCAGATCAGTCTTCATTGCAGGCCTCCATCGCCCGGTTTCTCAGATCAAATCCACGCTCGCGCCCGAAGGCCTCGAGGACGCTCCGCGACAGCACCCGGCGTTCGACCGCCAGCCTTGCAAGATCGACGATCGCAGCCCGGTGCCTGACGACAAGCATGAGGGCGTCGCCGTAGACGCGCCGAATGCGGCCTTCCACAGACACACGGTCGGCCCCGCCGGGCGTGAGGTAGCCGCCCAAGCCGAACGCGCTTTCGACGGACGAGAGAACTCGCGTTGCCTGTTCGAGGTCCTGCGTCGCACCAGCGGAGGGCTCTCCAAGAATCACGTCCTCGGCAGCGCGCCCTGCAAGCAGGGGCAACACCAAGGCTTCCAGGTCGCCCAGCCTATTCTGGGAAGCGACCCCGACACCGCGCACGTGTCCGCCCATACCGCCACCCGAGACGAGCGAAAGCGCATCTGGGATGTGTCCGCCGACGAGAAATGCCACGACGTGGCCCGCCTCATGGATCGCTGTCCGCCAGACGATTTCCCGCGGCCTCTTCTCCGCGGGCAACGCCGCCGCCATGACGTCTTGGCCGGTCATCGGCCGCTTCCCCCGCCTAGCCGCCCGCTTGGCCTCCCGCGTCATCCGGGCCACGTCGGCGCCGGAGATGGTGCCAGCCAAAGCCGTCGCGATCGGCTCGAGGTCGGTCGGCGAGACGTCCGGAGCGTGATGCGCGAGGATGCGCAGGAGCGCCGGCTCGTCCGGAAGGGCGATCTCGAACCGGCGGTCGAGGCGGCCGGACCTGACGAGGGCGGGGTCAAGGCGATCGGCGTGATTACAGGCGCCGACGGTGACGATCCCCTCGACTCGGGAGATGCCGTCGAGACATTCGAGGAGACAAGTGACGATCGCAGTCCACCAGCCATCGTCGCGCTCGTCAGTGCCGCGACCCCGGATCGCATCGATCTCATCGATGAAGAGGATGCAGGGGGCGTTCTCCTCGGCCGCGGCGAAAACCGTCCGGATCGACCTGATCACGTCGCCCATATGGCCGGTGCCGGCGCTTTGCCACTGGGCGTACGAGGTCGCGATCAGCGGGAGGCCGGTCGTGGCCGACGCGGCGCGGGCGAACAGGGTCTTACCGGTGCCCGGCGGCCCGACGAGGAGGCAGCCTTGGTCGACGTCCTGCCAGCCGATCTCGCCGGAGCGGAAGGCGGAGATGTCGATTGCGAGGTCGCTGGCCCAAGCCGCCGCCGCACCGTAACCGGCCAGATCGTCGAGCGTCGGCGACGTCGGGCGCTGAACTTCGATCGCCGCGATCGCTCGCCTCATCTTGTCGTCGATCGGCTTCGCCGGCTCGGGCTTCGGCTTCTTCTTTTCCGGCTTCTCCGTCCAATAGGCCTCGCTGGCACGGTCGAGATCCGACTTCGACTCCCCTTCCGCCTCGGCCGGCTGCTTGTCCGCGGTGTCGTGCCGCTCGATCACGTCCAGGATCTCGATGATCTCGGCCGGCGTCTGGGCTTGATAGAAAGCGGTCGAAAGGTGATGGGAAGGGATCGACACGACGTCGCGATCCACCGGCCAGCGAACGCCCGAACCCGGCCACCTATCGTGGATCAGCGCATCGACATGATCGGCGGTGATGCGGCCGGCGTCGATCTCGACGAGCGCGAGCCTCTTATAGACCTCCTGAACCGCATCGCCAGACTTCGCGGTCAGGACGACATGACAGTGGCCGAGGAACGCGAGGACGGAATCGAGAAGTTCGGGGCTGCCGTCTCGCCTGACGAGGCGCAGTTCTTCCCGAGAGCCGAGGAGCAGCCGCGTCAAATTCGACGTCGCCTCGCGCCAGTCCGGGTTCGCTCTGGCGATGACGATGACGTGGCGCCGGCGCTCGGCGACGACAGCCCTGAGCCTTGCGATCGCTTCGGCGTTGGCGGCGTCGATCAGCCAGGCGCTGGGCGGGAAGGCAGAGCGGTAGTCGGGAGTGTCGTCCTCGCCGTCTTCATCGGCAAAATCGATGTCGTCGATAACGGCGGGGATGCGGCGGTTGCCGACAAGACGAGTGATCCGGTGCGTCATTCTTCGACCCTCCAGTTTCGACGGCGGGGGCCTCACTCGCCCCAGTTACGTCTGGAAAGTCCGGGATATCACACGGCCGCTAACGACGGCTTAGGGAATTCACGAGGATCCCCATCAAATGTCTTCGAATTCCTCAAAATGGTCGTGATGCGCAAGCTCGAGCATCGTCATCCGAGCGATCTGGCGGACGAATCCTGACTCGGCCCGCATGTCTGCGTAAGCCATCCTTATCCGGTCATCGAATTCGGCTTTGAGGGCAAGCTGCTTCTCGAGCTTCGCTAGCAGCCGCGGCGGTATCCGGGAATCGCCATTTAGCCAGCGCGTCACCTGACGCATCGGGACCATCGTTGACCGTTGAAGGTTCTCCGCCGTGCTTCGCGGGAAGACAGCTTTCACGAGCGCGATCGCTTTCGCTGCGTCGTATGGGACGAAGTCGGGCCTCGGGGATTTGTCGTCGTCTGTCATGTCGAAGGGCCTCCGTTCGCCCGGAATTGGGATCGCGACATGATGATAGACCACGGATGCGCGAGGCTGAAGCGGCCCATCGCAGGGACCAATCAGGGACCAAAACGCCAAGATGGGAAATCAGGGACCGCTCCCTGAAACCGATATTGCAGTCATTTCAGGGAGTTGAATGGTGGGTGATGTAGGGATCGAACCTACGACCCGCTGATTAAGAGATAGCTGGTAAGGGGCGTCAGGAGGCTCAGACCCTACCTCCGCATCGTGATATAGCCCCTAAACTACCGCGTGTTCAGCAATTTTCTCAACCCCGCCTGCAACGGTAAACTTTCTTGGCCGTGACCTCGGCGTGACCTTTGGAGCCCATGGTGCTAACCGTCAGGTCACGCCTCCCTTTCACAGGTCACGCCTATGCCAACTGAAATCCTCGACGGGAACACCATCAGGAAGGCCGCTCGCATCGCCAGTGACGGCGACAGCGAGATCTACCGGGACGCGACAATGCCCGGTCTCGCGATCCGCGTGCAGTCAGGAGCCGCCGCTTGGTACCTGATCACGCGGGTGAAAAAGATTGCCATCGGCCCGCTGTCGGCGTTCGACGCCGCGGACATCCCGGAGCTGCGCAATCTGGTCGCTCGCGCTCGTGGCATGCTCACCGAGGGCAACGACCCATCAGCAATGCTCAAGGCGTCCGTCGCCCACCGCTCCGTCGACGCCTCGACAGCCCAGGCGGCGGCGGCGGCGGGAACCGTCATGAGGTGGGAAGGCATGCGCGACGCCTACCTCGCCTGGTGCAAGGGCCACCGTTCGCCAGACACACATCGAGGCTACCGCTCCGCCCTCGGTGCGGTCCCGGGCTCGCCACTTGAGGCGGACTTCAAGTCGATCGCCGGGCGCCCAGTGACGCTGATCACCACGCACGACCTCAGGCTCGTCCGGAACTCCGTCCTCGGACGCGGCAACGTGGACGGGAAGCAGGTGTCGAACTCGAACCAGGCGCGGTTATCGGTCGCAGCTATGAAGGCGGTGTTCGGCTGGGCCGTCGAGAACTCTGAAGTCAGTGGCCTGACCGCGAATGTCGCTACCGAGCTGAAGCGCGCTCCGACGTCGTCCGTCAGCGCATACGAAGAGCACGAAGAGAGCGAGGCTCCACGGGCGCTGACACTGGAGGAACTCGGCATGATCGTCATCGGGCTGGAGGCGGCGAAGAATCATGCCGCGAGGCTAGCCATCTTGCTACAGATGATGACCGGGCAGCGCCGGATGACCGTTGTCCGCGCGCGTCGGCGGGCCTTCGTGGAGCACCCCAAGTACGGCATGGTCTGGAAGATCGGGCCGGACAAGAGCGGTAAATTTCGCGTCTTGCCGCTGCCCGATCTCGCCGCCAGCGCGGTTCGCGCCGCGCAGGCGTATGGTCGGACCGGTAATGCCTGGCTTTTCCCTCAACAGCGTCTGCGCCGTAAGACGGACCCCGGGACCGGCCACATGTCCGAGCGCATGCTCAACGAAGTTTTGGAGGAGCTGCGCGCGCCTGGCGGTCCTCTGGCGTCCGCGCCATGGGCAGCCACCCATGACCTCCGTCGCGCGTTCGTCACGCACATGCGCCCCCGGGTGACGACTCTCGGACTGACGAAAGAGGCGGTGCCGATGATCACGAGAGCCGATGAAGGGCGGTATGGCCTTGATGAGACGGTATACGACCAGGATCCCGCCCTGCCCGACAAGTCGCTGATGCTGGAGGAGTGGGATCGCCTGATCAAAGAGGGCTGCGCCCAAGCCGAAGCCCGGCTCCAGCGGCCCTAGTGCCTCGTCTCGCCAAAGCCGTCGATCATCGCAAGCGCTTCCTCCACCGACATTGCCGGCCCCCGGCGCGCCTCGTCGACGGCGGCGGTGATCCGGTCCGCCAGCTCACCGACGGACGTCCAGCCCTCGATGTCCCGCTGCCTCTGCGCCCGGCTCTCCTCGATCAGCCGACGCGCCCGCTCTCTGGCATCATCGAGCAAAGCCTGCTTCGAAGTACAGGAAACCCGGCGGGTCATCGGGATCCTCCCCCCGAGCGACGATCCAACTCGACGACGAGTCCGGGATCCCAGTCGGACCTCTCGTGCGAGTAGCCCCCAGGATTGCAGACGACCCGGGTGTCGGACACCCGATAATCGTGCGACGAGTGTACGTGACCGTGCACCCACAGGTCGGGCCGACCGGTCTCGATGACCGGGGTTAGATCCGAAACGAAAGCCGGATTCAGTAGGCTCTCATGGTACTCAGGCGACACGCTGCGCGGATGCGGCGCGTGGTGCGTCACGACGACCGTAGGTCCTTCAAATAGCGTCGCAAGCGCCTCTTCAATATACGTCCTGCTCCGCTGGTGCATCGCTCGCGCGTCGTTCGGCGTCCAACGGCGGACCAGGCCTCCCCCGTCACCGACGCGTACGGCGTAATGATCCGCAAGCAGCCGCTCAGCGATGTCCATCGAATGTCCGATCTCCAGATCCGCCTCGCGGTCGACCTTGCCCGCCGCGTACAGCGCGTAATCGGTCCAGAGGGTCGCCCCTACGAAGCGCACGCCGTCGAGGACAACGCTGCTGTCGTCGAGCAAATGCACGCCATCGACGGGATGAGCGTGCGCCATCGCGCGGCCGTGCGCGACCGAGTCCCCGTAGAACTCGTGATTCCCCGCGACGAAGATGACGGGCATATGGTACCCGATGCACTGGCTCAGCCAGCGCATCGAACCGAGCACCGGGTCGGTCACGTCGCCGGCGCAGACGCAGACGTCTGCCTCCGGGATCTCGAGTTCCATGCCGTCGGCGCCGATATGAAGGTCGGACAGGATCCAGATACGCATCGTCAGACCTCCGCGTGTTCGTCGCAGCGCACGGCGATCCAGCCGCCCGTGCGCTTGCGCCCGGGAGCTCCGCAGACCTCGCACGTCCGCTGCGCCTCCTCGTCGGCGGCGTCGACCATCATCTCGATGTCCTCGCCGCCGTTGTGGTAACAGCGAAGTCCGCCAAATTTTTCCTTGATCTGCGTAATCCGGAAAGACTGACGATCCTCCGGTGCGAGCGCGGGGTCGATGCGCTCGAGCAGGCGCGCGACCAGCGGCACCCAGCCCGGCGGCGGCGAGACATCAAATGCCTGCTGGAGCATCTCAGGGAACCGCTCGCGCAGGCCCGCCGGATCATAGGTATGGATAATATCGGACATCAGGATGTCTCCTTTTCACAGGGTGTCGATGCACCCGGAGAGAGACCGGATGCCGTCAGCGTGTGCGTGTGCGTGGTCGTATGTCGATCATCGGGGCAATTCCGTTGTTCTGGCCCGGGATTCGTCCGGGGCGCCGAGGCGGAACCAGCCCTGCTCAGTCAGGACAGCCGACAGGTCGGCAGCATTGAGGATGACGCGACCGGCGCGGCCTGCGACGAGGGTAGGCTTTCCTGCCGGCTTCCATGCGCCGACGAGTTCGTTACCCACCAGCGCCTCGAAGCCCCATCCCTCGATTACCGGGGAACTCGCGAGCGCGATGTCGGAGGGACGCCCGAACTCCGCGATCTCTCGGACCCCTCGGGCGACAAGCTCGTAGCGTTCCGCATCCCGGATGAGCAGCTCCCGCTGTTCGGGGCTGATGTCAAATGGCTTCATTCGGGGCCTCCGTCGACGATTTGGGCCCCGAGCGCGTCGGCCACCTGTTGGAGGTGCGTACCCAGACGGTACCAGCGCGATTGGGTGCGCCCGACGCCCGCCCGGACGGAGAGCGCCAGAAGCGGCGAAGTCCGCGTCCATCCGGCGCCGAGGACCGGATGCGACGCGACCTCCCCCTCAAGAATGATCACTCCGCGGCTGCCGAACCGCCAAAGGTCGATGAGCGGTGTACCCTTCTCCTCCAGAAAATTAGGTGACGGCCATCCGTGAAGGAGGGTGTCCCGCAGGTCGGCGCAGAGACTCTCGTAACGCGCGAGCGTGTGCTCGATGTGAGCGCGCTCGCGGTCCGTCATGGGCGTCCGGCTCATCGTCCGGCCTCCGGAGCAAGCGGCAGCGGCCACGGTTCCCGGAGGCGGACGTAGCTGCCGTCGAGTCGCCGCGCCCACGTGCCGTCTGCGGCGTATGCCTGGATCTCGATCGACAGGACGTGGCCGAAATCGTCGACGCCCATGATGCAGGGGCAACCGCCCATCCGAGCGACGGACCACCGGCGCAGCACCGGGCAGTCGTCCGTCAGACGCGGCCCCGGGGCGGCATCCTGGGCATAGTAAAGCGCGGTGCGGTCGGCCAACGCTCGGATGTCGAGCCGCCGGCGCTGGGGGAATGGAATCGGTCGGGAATCGTAGGAATCTTCGTGAGACGGCATGCGGTTCTCCTCTGATACGGCCGTCGCTTGATTGCGGCGGCGGGCCTGACGGGTGTCAGCTACGTATCGAGAAGGTCGTGTTCCGCATGGTGGTCGCTCCGGTTGTGTTGCCACAGGTAGCCGGCCGGCGGCGCGGCGTCGAGGACCCTGCCGGACGCGGACGCCGGCAGGGTTAACGGGGAGCGATCGTCAATCGTCATCGCTCGGCTTTTTGGTCGTCCCGCCTACGACCTCCCATGGCTTGCTTCCGGGAAGAAAGGCGGGGCGGCGCGGTCCCGTGACTACCGGCGCTTCCACCGTCGGATCGTGGATCGGTCGGTAGCCACTGATGATGTCCGGTCGCGAGAGCACCGACTCAAGGTCGTCGACCGATGCCGGGTAGCGTCCGATGACCTCCGTGACGATGTCGTCGCGTACTAGGTGGCTGAGACGAAGTTCGATCAGTCGGTTGCCCCGCCAGGTCCGGCGCGTGAAGTCGTCAGCCATTCGTCTCGCGTCGTTGATACCGTCGTAGGCGACGTCCAGTTCCACTACTGTCGCATCGGCGAAACGCTTCAAGCGCTCTGCCTTGCCGGCCTCGACCTTCGCCACCGCTTTTGCAAACCGCTGCTCACGCGTCGGCTTGGGCAGCCGCGCCGCCCGTTGCTTGCGGTCGCCGTGCTTGTAGTCCCTGAGGCGGATACGTCGGGCCTTCTCGCCGGCGGCCTCGTACTTGAACCTTCTGTCGAGCTCTGACGAATGGTCAACCTCGGCGAGCAGGTCTGGATCCTTGAGCTCTTCCGTGAACCAAGCGAATGCCGCCCGGTCCGGGCCGTGCGCCCGGATCGCGCGGAGGAGGACTGCGCCTCGATATTCTTTCCGGGCGGCGTCCCGATCCGTCGGCCCGCCCCCGTACGCCTCGTGAAGAGAGCCGAACCAAGCGCCGGAGATGTAATTTGGCGCTATACGCCGGCCGTGCTGCCGCGCGAGTTCCGAGGCTTTGTCCCACACATGCGAATTGACTCGAAGATCCGGCACGTCCGGCGCGCCGGTGAAGGGTTTGGCCGACTTGTGGATGCCCCCCAGCTTGGCCGTCTCGACCTGCGGGGGCAGCATCGCGATTTGGAGGACGAACGCCGAGATCGGAGCCCCCTTCGCAGCTCGGCGGCGCGGCGCGGCGTACTCGACGCGGAAGCGCCGGACCTCCTTAAGATCCGAAACGGCGCGCTTCAGTGCCGTCGTCAGTCGCCCCACCTGCATCGGCGCCTCGTCGTAGCCGATGGCGGCAGCCGCTTCCTCCGGGCTGTAGTGAAGGACCGTATCTGGCTCCATCGGATCCCAGCGCGTCCGGCTCATTCGAAGCGCCAGGTGGCGGTAGAGATGAATGCCGTAGCGCGACGACATCGTCGCGAGTGCGGCCAACTCGAGATACGCGTAAGACGGCTGGCTTGCGAGCAGCCACCACACCCGCGACGGAAGCGAGAACCGGACGACGTCGGCTTCGGCGCCCGACTCGTGCCAGCCGACCAAGAGAGGGACATCGGTCACCGTGCGCCCCCCGGGGATGCTGTATGACACCGAAGTCCGGTTCAGCGCGGCAACCGATTTCAAGACGTGGGCACGCCGGGCGGAAGTACCGAGGAACGCAAGGACGCCTTTCATCGGAACCTCGAGCTCCTGCCCGACGACCTCGCGCTCGGTCCCCTGCTCCGATGCGACGTACGCGGCTTCGTACGCGGCGGCGACAAGGTACTCGTGGATTGCCAAGTCTCGAGCGGAGAGCATCCCGTCGCCTTTGACGGTGACGGTGTCGAGCATCTCCGCCGGCCGGGGCGACTGGGGGGCGATCGAGCGGAAGATTTCGACGCTGGCCGATGCCTTTGCGACGCTCCCCCGTGGAGCCGGGTTATAGAGCCCGCTCTCCCGCCCTTCGATCTCCCCGCCCTCGGATACCACCGCAGCCAGGGCGGCGTTCTCGAGCCGCGCGTACGACGTCGTGGGCACCCGCCTCCGCCTCAATCTCTGTACCGCCATCGTCCCTCTCCCATTTCGTCGCCTCGTGCAGACGTCCTGTGATCAAATGCTGAGCTCTGTCCGAGCGTGGAGCAAGCGATGGCTGTTAGATGTGCGACCAAATGAGCCGCTCGCCGTTAGATGCGCGATCAAATGCCTTCGATCTGGCGAGCGACGAAGAGGCCCGGTCAACCGTTTGGGTTTGCGATACTAAGTAGAAGTCAACTAAGGGCTCCGCCGGCGGATGGCTCCGTGCCTTCGGCTGGCAGTACGCCGCTCGCTCGCGCCATCGGTCGCGCAACTCGTTAGATATGCGACCGAATGGAACATCTTCCGTTAGATCTGCGATCAAATGGTCCGCAAAAACGTAGGCATTTCGAGAAAAATCCACCACCGCCTTGGCCTGATACTAAGTAGAATCCAACGACCCTCTCGCACCTTGGGATGATAGTGTCCCACCATGTGGTGTAGCTGACGGCGATGGCCGTGCGGTTCCGGCCAAGCCGGATTGATCAGCGTGCCACGGCTGGCAGGCTAACGAACGGATCATCGCTCAAGGGAGCGACGGATTCCAGCGTCATGTATCGTGCCCTCTGCACGGCCCACTCATCATTTTGCTCGAGCAGCAGCGCGCCCACGAGGCGTTGGATGGGCTCATCGTTGGGAAAGATGCCGACGACGTCGGTGCGCCGCTTGATCTCGCCGTTCAGCCGCTCGATCGGATTGGTGCTGTGCAACTTGGCGCGATGCTCCCTCGGGAAGGTCATGTAGGCCAGCACGTCGGGCTCGGCCTCATCAAGGATGGCGGCGAGTTTGGGCACCTTTGGCCGGATCTGGTCAGCGACGGAACGCCATTGCAGGCTGGCGGCCTCTGGCGTCTCTTGGGCAAAGGCGGTGGCGATGAAGGCGGAGACGACACGACGGCCGCTCTTGCCGGCATGGGCCAGGACGTTGCGCATGAAGTGCACGCGGCAGCGCTGCCATGTCGCCGTTAGCACCTTGGTGACCGCGGCTTTGATGCCCTCGTGAGCGTCGGACACGACGAGCTTCACGCCGCGCAGGCCGCGTCGGGTCAGCTTTCTCAGGAACTCGGTCCAGATCGGCTCGGCTTCCGAGGTGCCGATCTCCATGCCGAGAACCTCACGCCGGCCATCGGCGTTGACGCCGACGGCGATGATCACGGCAACCGAGACGATGCGGCCGCCGCGGCGGACCTTGAGGTAGGTCGCGTCGATCCAGAGATAGGGCCAATCGCCTTCGATCGGCCGCTCCAGAAAGGCTTTTACCTTGCCGTCGATCTCTTCACACAGCCTCGACACCTGGCTCTTGGAGATGCCGGTCATGCCCATCGCCTTGACCAGGTCGTCGACCGAGCGCGTCGAGATGCCCTGGACATAGGCCTCTTGAATGACAGCCGTCAGGGCCTTCTCGGCCATGCGCCGTGGCTCCAGAAAGCCGGGAAAGTAGCTGCCCCTGCGCAGCTTCGGAATGCGCAACTCGACTGTGCCGGCTCTCGTCTGCCAATCCCTGTCGCGGTAGCCATTGCGCTGGGCGAGGCGCTCGGCACTCTTCTCGCCATAGCTGGCGCCGGTCGCAGCACCGACCTCCAGTTCCATCAGCCGCTCGGCGGCAAAGCCGATCATCTCGCGCAGCAG
>PACL01000058.1 GCA_002700095.1 Fulvimarina sp.
CCGCTCCATCCGGCGGAATCCAGTCGGCTCAAGGTTCTCTAGCTGCGGCTTCGCGATGCTTACTTGGCTTTTCGGTTTCGCGTGGTAACGTCTCCGTAGCCATACGATCGGGCGTGTTCCGTAATAGACGCAGAACGTAATCAGATTGAGCAGGGACTGAATGAGCGAGGACATGTTTGGGACCTACTGCCGCTATGTGCTGGGGCAAAGCAATGCACCATACGGCAGATATAGCAAGGAGGACCTGCGCCGCTACGTGATGAACCTCCCCTATGCGGCGGTCACCATGGTCGGTAAAGACTTACAGGTGGAGCAGCTGCCGATTATTCCTGATGACCTTGGGGTCAGGGAGTGGATTGAGCAGAAGGTGGTCGCTTTAGCGATGGAAGGTGGGGAATGGTGGCCGCAACCCTTCCTCCGAAACGTAACGAAGTTGCCGCAACTGCGCGAGTGGAATGAATGGCGAGACCTTGATGCGGTTTACATGCCGGACGGGTTAGAGCCTGCCATGCTGAGCCTGGGTGCAGATTACGAATTTGAAGGTCGCACGTTGGCTATCTCTGAGATCCGCTTTCTGCCGGGGAAGAGTTTTGAGTACCGCAGGGCCTAAACTTACCTTTCAGGATAAGGTGGTTGCGGGTGTCATTTTGGCGCTGGCCTCCAATTATGCATGGGGATACTTCTTCGGGTTTCCGTTTCTGTATTGCTGGATGGGACCCGTGGTGTGGGGTATTTATAACTCATTTATCGCTGCGATTGGCGGCTTTCTGATCGTAATTGGTTTGCTGTCGCTGATACTCGGCCGGGTTAAGTGGCTGGCAATCGCGCTCACGGCCTTGTTCATTGGCTACCTCATACCTGCCGTGATAACGCCTGTATTCTATCCGGGCGGGTCGTGCCTTGGATGAGGTGCAGATCATGCGTGAGGGTGTGGCTAGGGAATATGGAATTGCCCTATACCGCCAATATGGAGAGGCGGAGGCTGCGCATTTTTTGCAGGTGGATCACACCACGCTTAAACGCATGCGCCGCGATGGCAAAGTACCATATGTTGCATTCTCGGAACGCAAGATTAGATACCTGGGCATCCATATAGTCGATATGCTGATTGCGGGCGATAAATGGGCAAGTTTACGCGCAGAGAGTTCCAGTGTGGAGAATGGTATATCGGACAGCGGGAAAATAGCCCCGCCTTCTACCGTTGTCGATACGACAAGCCAACCCGCTCAACCCAGCGCATCTCGCTCGGCGTCACAGATTTTCGGGAAGCCTGCGAAAAGCTGAGCACTTGGTATTTCGAGAACCTGCGCTTAGAGGCCGACAGCATTGCCCCGGAGAAAATGCCCCTTGCGAACGTGCTGCTCGATTACTGGAACAATCATGCGCAAAACCTTGCGAGCGCTCCCAGCCGCAAAATCCTCCTCCGCTATTGGAATGAGTTTTGGGGCGAGGCCACGGTTGCCGACGTACGCAGTGTGCCTCGACAGGAAGAATTCCAGCGCTGGTTAGCGGCAAAGGGCTTAAATGTCGGAAGCGTAAACCGCACGCTTGAGGTCGGTGCGGCTGCGATGAACCGAGCTTGGAAGCGGGGTGTAGTCTCGTCGACTCCGTTTGTGCACAAAGTCCCTGACAAGCGCGACCTACGGGACATTAAAAAGGGTGCGGATATCACGCTTGATGAGCTGNGGGCCTTTTACCGGGGCAGCGAGTCGACGCACTGGCATGATATGTTCGTTATAATGATCGGAACTGCCTGCCGACCTGAGGCCGCACGTCAGCTTACCCGCGAGCAAATCGATTTCGACCTGAACCTCGTTCACTTGAACCCTAAAGGACGCCTGCAGACGGCCAAGCATCGTCCTACCGTGAAACTCCCACCGACAATGCGAAGCCGCTTTCTAGACCGCCCTGCGGGGCCGCTGGTGCTATGGCGCGGGCAGCCCATGGCCAAGAACGAACACATGATGCGCGCTGCCCGTAAGCGCGCTGGATTGGATAGGGGAGTCAACTTTTATTCGCTCCGGCACTTCTGCGCCCGATGGATGCGGATGCACGGGGTAGATCCGTGGACGGTCGCAGCTCAACTCGGGCACGGCATGGGGGGAAAGCTGACGGTGACCGAGAGGTACAGCCACGCCGACCCAACATATATGCGGGCAAGTTGCGACGCTCTGGAACAGCTGTTGGTGGCCATGTGCGCGCCAAACACGGGCAATATGATGCCTAAAACACCGACGCTGTAGGGGAGCAGGGTTTGTGGACGAGGATGATCGCCGTGGCGTTCAGCTCCAGCGCCCGGCGCATCACCTCGCGGGGATAGACCGGGGTGTGGTCGACGGTGCCGGTGCCCTGCACCTCGTCGGAGATCAGGGCGTTCTTCTTGTCGAGGAAGAGGATGCGGAACTGCTCGCGCGCCTCGTGGGCCATCTGGGCGGTGCAGTAGTCGATGACCGCCGTCCAGGAGGAGAGCACCTCGCGCTGGCGGACCGCCGAGCGCATCGCCCGCCGGTTGATCGCCGCGACGACCTGCAGGTCGAGGGCGACCGCCTCCTTGACGCCCGGCACCTCCATCAGCCGCCGCTGGGGCGCGCCGAGCACCTCGCCGAGGGAACCGAACCTCGCGATCAGGTCCTTGGCGACGGGCTTCACGTCCCGGCGCGGGATGGTGCGAAAGAGGATCAGCTCGAGGAGTTCGTAATCGGCGAGGGCATCGGCGCCGGCGGTGGAGAAGCGCTCGCGCAGCCGGTCGCGGTGGCCGTCGTGATGGCGCGGCGCCCTGGCGTCGGCGGCTGCCGGGAGCTTCGCGCCGGTCTCGGCCCGCGGACGCTCGGAGCGCTCTTCGAGGCCGGGTGCCTGTCCGTGTCGATCGGGAGCGAAGAGGCCGCCGTCCTCGGCGTCTGCCTCTGCGTCGTCCTCGTCTCGGCCGCCGGAAGACGCCATGGCCCGCCTATTCGGCCGCGGCCGGATCGCGCTGGAAGGCGATGCCGGGCGTATCGAGGCCGCCGGGCGAGAAGGTGAACACCTCGCAGCCGGTCTCGGTCACGCCGAGCGAGTGCTCGTACTGGGCCGACAGGGTGCGGTCCCGCGTCACCGCGGTCCAGCCGTCATTGAGGATCTTTACATGCGGCCGGCCGAGATTGATCATCGGCTCGATGGTGAAGATCATGCCGGGCTTCAGCTCCGGCCCGTCACCGCGGCGGCCGTAATGCAGGACATTCGGCGCGTCGTGGAACAGCTTGCCGACGCCATGGCCGCAGAAGTCGCGCACCACCGAGCAGCGCTCGCTCTCGGCATAGGCCTGGATCGCCTCGCCGATGTCGCCGACATGGCCGCCGGGCTTCACCGCCTCGATACCGATCAGGAGCGAGCGATAGGTCACCTCGCAGAGCCGCTCGGCGGCCCGCTTCAGCTTGCCGACCGGATACATGCGGGAGGAATCGCCGTGCCAGCCGTCGACGACGAAGGTGACGTCGATATTGACGATGTCGCCTTCCTTCAGCGGCTTGTCGTTGGGGATGCCGTGGCAGACGACGTGGTTGATGGAGGTGCAGACGCTTTTCGGATAGCCGCGATAGTTCAGCGTCGCCGAAACGGTGTCGTGGTCGCGGGCAAATTTTGCGACGAAATCGTCGATCGCCTGGGTGGTAACGCCGGGAACGACGATCGCCGCCAGTTCGTCCAGGCACTGGGCCGTCAGCTTGCAGGCAGCACGCATGCCGGCAAAGCCCTCGGGTCCGTAGAGCCGGATGGCGCCGGTGTTGCGGATCGGGTTCGCCTCGGCCTCGAGATAGGTGGTCATGGTCGCTCGGTTTCGACGATCGGAAGAAGGATCGATGGCACGATCCCGGACAGCGTGATGTCGCACCGAACGGCGCAGGCTTCAACCCCTCGGCGACGCGCCTCGGCAAAGCCCGCCGCATAGGCGGGGTCGAGATCGTCGGCAAAGGCGAGGCGGGTGCAGTCCGCCCGCTGGACGACATAGAGCATTACGGACCTGGCGCCGGCCTCGAGCTCGGCGGCGAGATCGAGGAGGTGGCGGGCGCCCCTGGTCGTCACGCAGTCTGGAAACTCGGCAAGGCCGGGCTGGCGCATCAGGTGGACGTTCTTGACCTCGACATAGACCGGCCGGCCGTCCCGATCCTCGTAGAGAAGATCGACCCGGGACTTTTCCTGATACCGGACTTCCCGGCGCGCCGGCCCGAGCCCTTCGAGGGCGGGGACGAGGCCGGCGGCGACCGCCTCTTCGGCGAGGCGGTTGGGAAGGCCGGTGTTGAGGCCGACGAGGGTCCCGTCCGCCTCGATCAGCTCCAGCGTCATCGCCAGCTTGCGGTTGGGGTTGGGCGAGCGTGACAGCCAGACCCGCGAGCCCGGCGCCTTCAGCCCCAGCATCGCGCCGGGATTGGGACAGTGGACGGTGACCGGCGCGTCCTCGCCGTCGATCGCCACGTCGGCGAGGAAGCGCTTGTAGCGCTGGATCAGGCGGCCGGGGATGAGAGGCGAGGGGAACGGGACCATGATGGACCCGGCGGGTAGCGGCTCGCCCCCGCCGGGTCAACGTGGCGGTAGGACAGCTACCAGGCGAGTTCCACCTGCGGCCGTCCGTTCGAGGTCTTCTCGCTGCTGCGGCCGGTGTCGTCGACGACGCAGTTCACCCGGTGCCGGAAGGCCGAGAAGCTGTCGAAGGTGACGACGTCGACCGGCTCGTCGAATTTCAGCGTCAGCCGGATGCGGGTCGGGTCTGCCTCGAAGACGCCCGCCGAGAGCACCTCGCCGGAAAAGCGCTGGCCGAGATAAGAGCCGGCGACCCTCGCGCCGATCGTGTAGGGCGACAGCCTCGGGCGGTTGCCGAGACGCGCATGCAGGGTGTTCCAGTCGCGAAAGCCGTGCTGGTGTGCGATCAGCTCCAGGGCCCGGCAGTGGGAGACAGGCCGTCCTTCGGCCTGCAGCGAGGCGCGCAGGCGCCGGGCCTGATCCTTCAGGACGGGAAGCGACGGCAGGGGCGTATAGGGGATTGTCATGTCGAACACTCTTTCCGGCATCGCATGACGGCCAAGAGGTGGGTGTCCGCATTGCCACCGGCCAGCGATGCCCTGAGTGAGCGATCGATGGTGTGATTTCGGGAGCTTCACCATGGCCGATCGGCCTGCGGACGGCGGGTGCCCGGACCCTGGCGATCTCTATAGCGTCGATGCGGGCCAACGGCAATGAAAGCGTCAGGGTGCCGAGTGTCAGGGATGAAACGCCAGCAACCGCCTTCAGCAAGAGCGGGCGCGGGAGCAAAGACGTTCTGCCATTGCCGGGGCTCACTCACAGCCGTCTCGCCGCAGCGACAAGCGTTTCATCGAGCGGGCCCTGGCGGCGGCGCGAGCGTTCGAGTCATGACGGGATGCTTGAAGCGGTCAGTCGATCTCGGTGGTCATCGCCGTGATCTGCCTGATGCCGCCGAAGCCAAGCATTCTCGGCACCTCGACCAGCCGGATGTCCGGCGCGGCCGCGACCAGGGCAGCGAGCGCCTCCTGCATTTCGATCCTTGCCAGCATCTCGCCGATACAGCGGTGCGGCCCGTTCCCGAAAATCGGATGAAGCCTCGGGTTGTCGTCCCGATGGATGTCGAATTCATCGGGGCGCGCATAGGCGGCCGGATCTCGCAGGGCCGACAGGAGGCTCACTCTCAGGACGGTCCCTGCCGGCAGCGCGAAACCGCCGATCTCCATCGGGGTGGTGACCATCCGGGTGATCGATCCGACGGGCGGCTCGTAGCGCAGGGCCTCGTTGACTGCGGCAGGAATCAGTGCCGGATCCTCCGTCACCGCTGCCCACTGTTCGGGATGAAGCAGGAGCAGCGCCACCAGCATCGCAAAGCCCGCTCGGGTCGTGTCGGTGCCGCCGATCACGACACCAATCACCTGATGGACGAGGCTGTCGAAGGTCAGCGCCTGGTCCTTCTCCCAGTCCGAGACGATGGCCGAGAGCAGGTCGTTGGTGGGGAAACTCCGCCGGACGGTCAAAGCGTCCGAGATGTAGATGAACAATTCCTGGGCAGCGGCCTCGATCGCCTCGTGCCTGTCATGAGGATAGGTGGGGCCGACGGCGAGCGCGACGTCATAGACGAGGCCGGCGAAATACCGCGCGTCCTGACGGTGCAACCCGAAAAAGTCGGCGATCATCTCCGCCGGCAGGCGTGCGGCCATGGCATCGACGAAATCGAAAGGCCCGCCTCGGGGGAGATCGGCAACGATCCCGTCGGCGACTGCTCGGATGCCGTCCTGGCGGCGACGAATGTTGTGGAAGGAGAATGCCCGGGCAAACAGGCCGCGCTTGGCCCGGTGCGCTTCGTCGTTGCCGAACAGGAAGAAATCCGCGAGCAGACGCGACGTATATCCGTCCGGGATTTCGTTGAGCCTCGTAAAGTCGTGGCCCTCGATCTGCTTCGTGCGCGGATCGGTCGTCAGTGCGAAGACGTCTTTGGCATCGAGGGCTAAAACCTGGTTCTGGCCGAGCGAAACCAGGGAATGGAATTGGCGTAACCGGCGCAGTGCCGGATGAGGAGCGTCCACGAGGGTCCGTGCGTCGACGCGAAGCGGCACCGCTTCCGATATGGGTTGCATCTGCATTGATCCGACCTTCCAGAGAGTGTTTCTGGTCGGTCAGATATCTGCGCGGCACTCTCACGCTCAGTGATGGATGTCACAGGCCCGCAAGCGCATCGAGACAGAGGATTGCGGCATTCGCCGAGGCGTCGTTGTCATACGCAAGCGCCTTCATCCCGACGGGGCCTCAGCTCTTCATCCGCACATAGCGCCCCGGCGCGTCCTCGATCGGCTTCAGCTTGCGGCCGCCGGGCTTGCGCGCCTTCACCTGTTCGCCGGAAAGGGGCGTCAGCCATTCCAGCCAGTGGCCCCACCAGGAGCCGGGGGTCTCCTTCGCCGCCAGGAGCCAGTCCTCGTAGGCGCCGACGTCCCTCGGCGCCGGGCCGGTCCAGAACTGGTACTTCTTCTTGGCCGGCGGGTTGACGACGCCGGCGATGTGGCCGGAGCCGGTGAGGACGAACTCGACCTTCGAGCCGAAGGCGCGGCAGCCGGTGAAGACCGAGCGGGCCGGAGCGATGTGGTCTTCCTTGGTGGCGAGGTTGTAGATCGGGATCGTCACCTTCGAGAGGTCGAGCCGCACCCCGCCGATCTCCATGCGGCCGCGCGACAGTCGGTTCTCGTGATAGCAGTTGCGCAGGTAGAACAGGTGGTTGGCCTTCGGCATCCGGGTGGAATCGGCGTTCCAGTAGAGGAGGTCGAAGGGCAGCGGCTCCTTGCCCCGCAGGTAGTTGTTGACGAAATAGGGCCAGATCAGGTCGCCCGAGCGCAGGAGGTTGAAGGCCGTCGCCATCTGCGAGCCTTCCAGATAGCCCTTCTGGTCCATCGCCTTTTCGAGCAGCTTCAGCTGCTTCTCGTCGACGAAGACCTTCAGGTCGCCGGCATGGGTGAAGTCGATCTGGGTGGTGAGGAAGGTGGTGGAGGCGATGCGCTCGTCGCCCTTGGCCTTGAGATAGGCCAGCGAGGCGCCGAGCAGCGTGCCGCCGACGCAGTAGCCGACGGCGTTCACTTCGCTCTCGCCGGTGGCCTTCTCCACGGTGTCGAGGCCGAATGCGATGCCCTCCTCGATATAGGCTTGCCAGTCCTTTTCGGCCAGGCGCTCGTCGGGATTGACCCAGGAGACGACGAAGACCGTCAGTCCCTGTTCCACCGCCCAGCCGATGAAGGACTTCTCCGGATTGAGGTCGAGGATGTAGAACTTGTTGATCCAGGGCGGGACGATCATCAGCGGGCGCTGGAACACCGTCTCGGTCTTCGGCGCATACTGGATGATCTGGCAGAGGTCGTTCTCGGCGACGACCTTGCCCGGGGTGACCGCCATGTCGCGGCCGACCTCGTATTTCGTGTAGTCGGCCTGGCGCAGCTTCAGATTGCCATGGCCGGCGACCATGTCCTCGGCGAACATCTTCATGCCCTTGACAAGGTTCTCGCCATTCGAGGCGACGGTCTCCCGGTAGAGCTCGGGGTTGGTCATGACGAAGTTCGACGGCGCCAGCGCGTTGGAGATCTGGCGGACGTAGAAAGCGGCCTTCTGGCGGGTATGCGGATCGACGCCCTCGGCCCTTTCCACGAGATCGTCGGCCCAGCGGGTGGTGAGGAGATAGGTCTGCTTGACGAAGTCGAAGAACAGGTTCTCGTTCCAGTCGGCGGCGGCGAAGCGCTTGTCGCCCTTCTGCGCCTCCACCGGGCTCTCCGGCATCTCGCCCGCCATCCGGCGGATCGAGTTGTTCCAGATGCCCATGTAGCTGGCGAAGAGGTTGGTCTGGGCCTCCATCGCCCGGGCCGGATCGGTCATCCAGTATTCGGAGACCCGCGACAGGGTCTGCACCACCTCCGACATCCGCATCGGGCCGTCGTCGACCACCTCGCCCGTTTCGCGCGGGGCCACCCAGGCGGCGGCGGCCTTGCCGATCTGCTCGAGCATGCGTGCCATGTTGAGGCCGAAGGCCTCCGGATCCTTGACCACGAAATCGTCTTTCGCCGCTCCGAACGGTTCGGTTTCGGGCTTCCCGGCTTTGGTGGCCATGGTCTGTCTCCTCCCTCGAGGCTTC
The DNA here is from genome assembly GCA_002700095.1 of Fulvimarina sp. Classification (GTDB taxonomy): domain Bacteria; phylum Pseudomonadota; class Alphaproteobacteria; order Rhizobiales; family Rhizobiaceae; genus Jiella. The sequence continues at coordinate 8,639 of PACL01000058.1, forward strand.
GGGCGGCGGGGCGGCATTCTGGGACCGCTCTCCTGCTGGCCGAACGCGTGTCCGTCTTAAGCGTTTTTATTGCAATGGCGACATGAAACGCACGCCCGCTTCTTTGTAATTGGCTTATCCGTAGGATATGACACAGGCATCGCGGATGAGAAGCGGCCTTTCGGCCGCGCATGCACGGGAAGGGCAACTCGGATGATCGGTGGGATCGCGCCGCGCGCGCTGGCGGCAGTCGTCTTGGGCGGTCTTCTGGCCGGTTGCCAGTCCGCGACTGACGAACCGGCGATGATGCAGCCCGTGAGCTATCAGCGGGTGGCGCCCGACGGCCAGTCCGGCCAGCGCCTGGGGCCGGACGGCTATCCGATGCTCGGCGCCTTTCCGAACGTCGCCGCGCCGCAGGTCGACGATGCGACCGTCAGTGCCCAGGAGCAGCGCACCGCCGCGCTCGCCACCCGCAGCCGGGGCCGTTCCTCGGCGCGCGGCTACGAGGCGGACATCGCCCGGATGCAGCGCGTGAAGCGCGAGCAGGCCGAGGAGGTCGAGGCCGCGCTGGCCGCCAAGCCCGACCGGAGCGCCGTCAGCGTCGATGCACGCACCGGAAATGCCACCGGCACCGGCACCGGCTCCAGCACTGGCACCGGTACGGGCGCCGCGCCGAGCCGGACGCCCGAAGAGGTGCTTCGCCAGATCCAATCGGGCCAATAGGCTCGCGCCACGTTGCCGGCGTAGACGCAATTGCCGGCATGGGGCCGGAGGACAAGAAACATGGAAGAATTTCATAAGGTCCGGCGCCTGCCGCCCTACGTCTTCGAGGAAGTGAACCGGCTGAAGGCGACCGCCCGAGCGCGGGGCGCCGACATCATCGATCTCGGCATGGGCAATCCGGACCTGCCGACGCCGCAGTTCATCGTCGACAAGATGTGCGAGGTCATCCAGGACCAGCGCACCCACCGCTATTCCGCCTCCAAGGGCATCGCCGGGCTGCGGCGCGCCCAGGCCGGCTACTACAAGCGGCGCTTCGGGGTGACGCTGGATCCGGCCAAGCACGTCGTGGCGACGCTCGGCTCGAAGGAAGGCTTCGCCAACATGGCGCAGGCGATCACCGCGCCCGGCGACGTGGTGCTGTGCCCGAACCCGACCTATCCGATCCACGCCTTCGGCTTCCTGATGGCGGGCGGCACCATCCGCGCGATTCCCGCCAAGCCCGACCGGGACTTCTTCACCGCCATCGACCGGGCCGTGCGCCACTCGATCCCCAAGCCGATCGCGATCATCCTGAACTATCCGTCGAACCCGACGGCCTATGTCGCCGACCTTGATTTCTATCGCGAGATCGTCGACTTCGCGAAGAAGAACGAGATCATCGTCCTGTCGGATCTGGCTTATGCGGAGATCTATTTCGACGACGTGCCGCCGCCCTCGATCCTTCAGGTCGAAGGGGCGATGGACGTTGCGGTCGAATTCACCTCGATGTCGAAGACCTTCTCGATGCCGGGCTGGCGCATCGGCTTCGCCGTCGGCAACGAGCGGCTGCTGTCGGCGCTGGCGCGGGTGAAGTCCTATCTCGACTACGGCGCCTTCACGCCGATCCAGGTCGCCGCCACCGCCGCGCTCAATGCGGGCGATGCGGCGATCGAGGAGGTCCGCGGGGTCTATCGCAAGCGCCGCGACGTGCTGGTCGAATCCTTCGGCCGGGCCGGATGGGACGTGCCGCCGCCGGCCTCGACGATGTTCGCCTGGGCGCCGATCCCGCCGGCCTATCGCCATCTCGGCTCGCTGGAATTCTCCAAGCTGCTGATCGAGGAGGCGCAGGTCGCCGTCGCGCCCGGCATCGGCTTCGGCGAGCATGGCGACGACTTCGTGCGCATCGCGCTGGTGGAGAACGAGCACCGGATCCGCCAGGCCGCCCGCAACATCCGCCGCTTCCTTGCGTCGGGCGCCGAAGACGGGCAGAACGTCGTCTCCCTGCGCGCGCGCTCCTGAGGGCGCACGGGCTTCGAAACCGGCAGCGTCGGCGGCCCTCTCCTGGAGGGCTCCCGGCGCGCGCCGGCCATTTGTTCATTGCCGCATGATGGACCGGGGGCCCCGAGCTTCCGACCTCGTGCCCTGAGACGGATTTGTCATGAAAACCGAATTGCGGCTGGGCATTGCCGGGCTCGGCACCGTCGGCGCCAACGTCGCGCAGCTGATCGAACGCAAGAGCGAGCTCCTCGCCGAGCGCGTCGGCCGCACCATCCGGATCACCGCCATCTCGGCGCGCGACCGCAGCCGCGACCGCGGCTTCGACACCGACGGCATGCGCTGGTTCGAAGACCCGGTGGCGCTGGCCCGGGAGGCCGAAATCGACGCCTTCGTCGAACTGATCGGCGGCTCGGACGGGATCGCCCGAGAGGCGGTCGAGGCGGCGCTGAAGCGCGGCATCCCGGTCGTCACCGCCAACAAGGCGCTGCTCGCCCATCACGGGCTGGAACTCGCGACGCTGGCGGCGGAGAACGGCACCGAGATCCTCTTCGAGGCGGCCGTCGCCGGCGGCATCCCGATCATCAAGACGATGCGCGAGGCGCTGTCCGGTAACGAGGTCAGTCGCGTCTACGGCATCCTGAACGGCACCTGCAATTACATACTGACTCGTATGGAGAAGGAGGGGCTGACCTTCGACGCGTGTCTCGCGGATGCTCAGATGCTCGGCTATGCGGAGGCCGATCCAACCTTCGACGTCGGCGGCTTCGACGCTGCCCACAAGCTGGCGATCCTGACCTCGCTGGCCTTCGGCTCGCAGATCTCGCTGGAGAGCATCTTCATCGAGGGCATCTCCAAGATCACCATCGAAGACATCGCCGCCGCCACCGAGCTCGGCTACCGGATCAAGCTGCTGGCGGTGGCGCTGAAGACCGACAGCGGCATCGAGCAGCGGGTGCATCCGGCGATGATCCCGGCGCGCTCCTCGCTCGCCCAGGTGGACGGCGTCACCAACGCGGTGGCGGTGGACAGCGACCTGCTCGGCTCGATCCTGCTTGCAGGCCCCGGTGCCGGCGGCGCAGCGACGGCCTCCGCGGTCCTCTCCGACATCATGGACGTCGCCGGCGGCTTCGTGCCGCCGACGCTCGGCCTGCCGGCAGCGCGGCTGCAGCCTTATCACCGGGCGCGGATGCGGGCGCATGAGGGCGGCTACTACATCCGCCTCTCCGTCTTCGACCGCGTCGGCGCCTTCGCCTCGATCGCCAATCGCATGGCGGAGAACGCGATCTCGCTGGAATCGATCGTCCAGCGCAAGGCCGACCGCAAGGGTGAGGGGACGGCGCCCGTCATCCTCGTCACCCACGAGACGACCGAGGCCGCGATCCGGGGCGCGCTCGATGCGCTGCGCAACGACGGCCACCTTTCGGGCGAGCCGCAGATGATCCGGATCGAGGATCTCGACTGATTCTCTCGAAGGGATGATGCGTCGGGGACCCGGCGCAATAATCAAGACGTCCGCCGCAACCAGAAATGGTTTGCGGCGGTTCTCGTATCGGGGCGGCCGGGTGGCTGCGGGCGCGGCTGCCGGCCGAGGCGGGGATGTCCTGCCGGCGGCGAGGCGGGGCGCGGCTCCGGGGCGGCGCCGACATCGGGGCGACATGGGATCGGTGCATAGCCTCCCGCGGCAGACCCGCCGCGTGGCGGTGGAGACGTTTTTCGGGCTATCCTCTTGCCGCCACGACGGATGGTTCGGAACAAGGACGGGCAACGGCGTGTCGGCACCCGCCGCCGAGCGGCGGACGGACCAGAGTGGCGGGGGAGCATTTGAGATGATCGGGACCATGGCAAAGCTGGGTGACAATCTGAACCGCGTCCTCTCGCTGGAGCTGGCCCGCGTCACCGAGCAGGCGGCGATCGCGGCGGCGCGGCTGCGCGGCCGCGGCGACGAGAAGGCCGCCGACCAGGCGGCGGTCGACGCCATGCGCAAGGCGCTGAACCAGATCGAGGTGGACGGCACCGTCGTCATCGGCGAGGGCGAGCGCGACGAGGCGCCGATGCTGTTCATCGGCGAGAAGGTGGGCCTTGGCGGCGTCATGGTCGACATCGCCCTCGACCCACTGGAAGGCACGACGGTCTGCGCCAAGAACCTGCCGAACTCGCTCGCCGTCGTCGCCATGGCCGACAGCGGCAGCCTGCTTAACGCCCCCGACGTCTACATGGAGAAGATCGCGGTCGGGCCGGGCTATCCCAAGGGCATCGTCGACCTGTCACGCTCGCCGGCGTCCAATCTCCAGGCGCTGGCGGAGGCGAAAGGCGTCAAGGTGGCGGATCTCACCGCCTGCATCCTCGACCGGCCGCGCCATGCGCAGCTGATCGCCGCGGTGCGCGAAGCGGGGGCGGCGATCCGCCTGATCGGCGACGGCGACGTGGCGGGCGTCATCCACACCACCGATCCCGAAGAGACCGGCATCGACATCTACATGGGCATCGGCGGCGCGCCGGAGGGCGTCCTGGCGGCGGCGGCGCTGCGCTGCACCGGCGGCCAGATGCAGGGCCGCCTGCAGCTCAACACCATCGACAAGCGGGTCCGGGCCGAGCGGATGGGCGTCGGCGATCCCGACAAGATCTACACCGCGGAGGAGATGGCGTCCGGCAACGTCATCTTCGCGGCGACCGGCGTCACCGATGGCAATCTCCTCGACGGCGTGCGGTTCTACCGCGACCGGGTGACCACCCACACGCTGCTGATGCGCTCCTTCTCGCGCACCATCCGCGAGGTCCGGGCGCACCACCATGTCGGCGACTTCGCCTGAGCGTGCTGCGGGACGGGCGGCGCGACGGGGCGAGGGCCTCGACGAACGGTCCGCAGGCGGCGGGCGTCGGCCGGCTGTTCCGGCAGATCATCCTGCCGACACGCCAGCCGTCTCATCGCGGGGCTCCGCCGGACGGTTGATCGATCGGACCGGAGCCCGGCAGGGAGGTTCCCGAAGCGCCGGCAGTTTGACATAAGGCGGGTTCGGTTCCTCCGAGCAGCGAACCAAGCTGATCCCGCCAGAGCGAAACAGAATGCCAGCAGCCGGCAACACCACATTCCTGGGCGTCGAGACATCCGTCACCGGCCGGCGCTGGACGAGCGCGCTGGACCTGCGCGGCGAGGGCCAGGCGCTCGCCATGTCGCAGAAGCTCGGCCTTCCGGACATCGTGGCGCGGGTGCTAGCGGCGCGCGGCGTCGAGGCGCAGGCGGCCGAGCGCTTCCTCGACCCGAAGCTGCGCCACGAGATGCCCGACCCGAGCGTCCTCACCGACATGGAGGCCGCCGCGCAGCGCCTCGCCGACGCCGTCACCCGGCGCGAGAAGGTGGCGATCTTCGGCGACTACGATGTGGACGGCGCGGCTTCCTCGGCGCTCCTGTGGCGCTTCCTCGCCCATTACGGGCTGGACCCGGTCGTTCACATACCGGATCGTATCACCGAGGGTTACGGGCCCAACGTCCAGGCGATCGATGATCTGGCGGCCGGCGGTGCGCAGCTTCTGGTGACGGTCGACTGCGGCACCTCGAGCTTCGATACGGCCGAGCATGCACGCAGCCTCGGCCTCGATGTCGTCGTGCTCGATCATCACCAGGTCGGCACCGAGATTCCGACGGTGGCGGCGCTGGTCAATCCGAACCGACAGGACGATCTCTCCGGGCTCGGCTATCTCGCCGCCGCGGGCGTCGTCTTCATGACGCTGGTCGCGACGCAGCGGGTGCTGCGCAGCCGGCCGGGCGTCCCCCGGCCGCCGCTCGACCTGATGAAACTGCTCGACCTCGTGGCGCTGGCGACGATCTGCGACGTAGTCCCGCTGAAGGGGCTGAACCGGGCCCTGGTGGTCCAGGGGCTGGCGGTGATGCGCCGCCAGGACAATGCCGGGCTGCGGGCGCTCTGCCGTGTGGCGCGGCTCTCCGGCCCGGTGCGCTCCGGGCATCTGGGCTTTCTTTTGGGGCCGCGGATCAATGCCGGGGGGCGGATCGGCGACGCTGCCCTCGGCAGCCGACTGCTCTGCCTCGAGGACGAGGTGGCGGCCGACGCCATCGCTGCGCAGCTCGATGCGCTGAATGCCGAGCGCCAGGCGATGGAGGTCCGCATGCTGGCCGAGGCGGATGCCGCGGTCGGCGCCGAGATCGGCTCGGGCGAAGGGCCGCCGGTGCTGGTCACCGCCTCGTCGGACTGGCATCCGGGCATCGTCGGGCTGATCGCGGCGCGGCTGAAGGAGCGCTACCGGCGGCCGGCCTTCGCCATCGCCTTCGATGCCAGCGGCAAGGGCTCCGGCTCGGGGCGCTCGGTGAGCGGCATCGACCTCGGCCGGATCGTGCGGGCGGCGGTCGAAGCGGGGGTGATCGAGAAGGGGGGCGGGCACGCCATGGCGGCGGGGCTGACGGTGCGGCGCGAGAGGCTCGGGGACCTGCGCGCCCATCTGGAAGCCGCGGCGCGGGAGGATTTTGCCGCCGCGCGGGCGTCCGATGCCCTGAAGATCGACGGCGCCGTCAGTGCCGCCGGGCTGACATTGCCGCTCTACGAGATGCTGGAGCGGGCCGGACCGTTCGGCTCGGCGCATGAGACGCCGGTGCTCGCCATCGCGCGGCACACGGTCCTCGACGCCCGCATCGTCGGCAATGGCCACGTCGCCGCGCGGCTGAAGGGGGAAGACGGCGCGACCATGCGGGCGATCGCCTTCAAGGCGGCGGGAAGCGAACTGGGCGAGCTTCTCCAGTCCAGCCAGGGCAGGCCCCTGCATGTCGCCGGCAGCGTCTCGGCCGATCATTTCCGCGGCGAGCAGGAAGTCAGCTTCCGGATCAGCGACGCGGCGGTCGCGACCTTCGTCTGACAAGAATTCGGCAATCGGCGCTCGTGCGGTGGCGACGCCCGTCCAGCATCGCTTGATGTCGCACCAACGCTTCTGCGCCNGCGTCCTCCGGACGAGATCCGGACGGCAACCGGCGGCCTCTCGTCACTCGGCGGTTGCAACATCGGGGTTGAGCGACACGAGCAGGGCGTCGAGAGCCCGGCGGGTATCGGGGGAAAGCGCCTTGAGATTCTTCAGCATGCGCAGGTCGGCCTTGGACAGGGTCGGATAGGCCTCGAAGGTCGGCATCTCCTCAAAGAACCACGTTACTTCCCTGCCAAGCGTATCGGAGATCTCGCGCAGACGACCAGCCGAGATCCGATTCAGGCCCTTCTCGTACTTCTGGACCTGCTGGAAGGTAATACCCAGGGCTTCGGCGAGCTTTTCTTGGGACATCCCGGTCTCCAGGCGAGCGAGCCTGATCCGGGCGGCGATCTGCCGGTCGATGTCGGATGCTGCTTTTGAATTACGCATAGTTCGACTATCTTACTGGTTTTGCCGCTAGGGATGGTCGACCAAGATCTTGACGGCCAAACTCACCGCTGCGGCAGCTTCTGGACGGCCATGCTCTAGCTCAGGAATTGCATAATTCAAAGCATGCAGCAGCGCATTTCGGTTGATGACTTCGATAGGAAGGGCGCGCCTGGGTATAATTAACCTATCGTCACACTTAGAGATGGCAAACTCTATTGCTTGCGCCGCGTCGGGGGACAAACCTCTTACGGCAGACAGGCTGGAGATGAGAAAATGTGCAGCTTCTCTGACTTGCGCCAGCGGAATGGCGTCCTCGGAGATCATGATTTTCTCCCCGGATTGATGCCTCGCTCCCCTTGACGCCGAACGCCGTCGGCGCCGGTCGTGCGCGAATATGCCGCAGCCCCGATGGGCGTCGCCGGCAGTGTGACGCCGGGCAGCGTCGGATGGGGAAGATGGGCGTCGATCGCGAGGACCGGGGTCTCCAGCCGGAACAGCGAATGGCTGATCCTGACCGTCTCGGGCGTCGCGGAGGCGAAGATTACCGCCAGCGGCTTGCCGTCGTAGAGCTGGGGGATGTTCAAGGGCTGCACGTCCCAGCCGGTTTCGAGGAGCCGGGTGACGAGCTTCGGATGGGTCTGCACGATGACGCCGCGCAGGCCCAGCGCCACGAAGGCCTCGGCGACGCCGGCGAAGACCATGTTGTTGGCGCTGACGCCCTGCGCGTCTGCAGCACCCGGTTCGGCGACGCAACGCGTCCATTCGAAGATGTCGTCGCCGCGCGGCCAGGGGCCGCCGTCCATCAGCTCCGGATAGACGTCCGACAGGAGGTGCGGCTGGTCGGTGCGCAGGAGCCTCGTATAGCCGGCGACACGGCCGTCGAGGACGAGAGGCAGGTGGACAGCGTTCGTCCCGTCGAACTGGTCGATCTCGCGACCGTCGGGCTTGCGCAACGCGGTCCACTCGAACCGCTCGACGAAGTGTCGATGCCGAAACTCCCATACGTCGTCCATGATCTCGGCATGGTCGGACATATTGGCCGCTGTCACCATTCGCATCATCGGATGTCTCCTTCCGGTTCAGCGCGGTTCTGCGCTCCGGATGGAGATTTTTACACTCGGGGGTTTCCCCGTATTGACAAGCAAACCGAAAGCGCGTTGCCGACGAGGATTTTGATGCTTGCGGCGTCCGCGATGAAAATATATGATATGTCGGATCCAGAGGCGCTTGTAAGGAAACGCCTTCTATCCTGGCCAGAAAATCGCCGCGCTATCTTTGGGGAAGAATTGTCACAAGCCTTGCTGCCGTCCGTGTTCCACTTGGCGCCGGGCCAGCTTTATCTTTTTTGATCAAATCTGTGTGAGGAGGCCATCGCTCGCTGTCGCCGCCGATGCGATCCTGCCGAAACGGTCAGCTGATTCGCCGCTGCCGGAGGCTCTCGGCGACGAGCTGGGCGCGATTGATCGCGCCGACCTTGGCGCTGGCATTGCGCAGATAGGCCTCGACGGTTTTTTCCGCGAGGCCGGTGATGCGGCCGATCTCCCAGTTGGTCTTGCCGGCGGCGCACCACAGGACGCATTCCCGCTCGCGCAGGGAGAACGGCGACGCCTGATCGGTTTCGTCGTCGCGCCGGGTCAGAAGTCGCTTGATCTGGCTGTGCGCGTAGATGGCGATCATGTGCAGGGCGCCCCGCTCGCGCGGCGACATCTCGATGCGTTCGCCGCCGAAGGTGACGACGGCGGACAGGCCGTTCAGCGAGTAGATCGGGACGGTGAAGCCCTGGCGCATGCCGAACTCGGTCGCCTCCTCCATGATCCGGCGGGCCTTCGTGCCGAGCTTGCGTGCGCTGCAGGCCTCGTCCCAGGTGAACGGTGTGTCGGTGCGGGTGGTGTGAGCGATGACAGGATCCAGATGGACATAGTCGTTGCCGACATAGCGGTCGAACCATTCCGACTGCCAGCCGGACAGGAGAAAATAGGGCTCGAGGGATTCGCCCGGCTGGGGCAGGCCGGAAATTCCGAAGCTGGAGAAGCCGAAGCTCCGGACCGTCTTGAACAGCTCGTTGGCGATCGCGTCGTGGTCCTCCAGTTGCCGAACGCAATCGACGAACCTGAACATGTCGTCGGTGATGGATTGGCCCATGATAGCCCGCTGTGTCCCGAAGTCGTCAATCCATCACAACAACGAATCCGCTGGTGCGTCAACGTGCCCTGCGGGCCTGGCGCGGCTTTCGCGGAAGTGGTCGGAATCGCAACGGTATCGTTTCTGTGCAATGCCGGTTCCGAGCATTGGATCTGCCGGAAAACGCCCCCATTTGGGGTGGATACACAAGGGGGTCAGGGTATCCCGCAGGGCCGGCGGGTGGGGTCGGATGCGGCGGGTGATCCACACCGTTGCCGGGAAATGCTCGGCGCGTCATGCCCCGTTGCGACGAGCGGCTACGAGACGCGGAGGTCGGGAGGCTTGGGCGTGGAGCGGAACGTGCGGGCCCGGGCTTGCCCGGCTTCGCGAAGCGTCTCCGGCACCACGGCTCGCGGCTGCCGCGGGACGGTCGGGCGAGCCGGCCACCGAGCCTGATGGTCCTGCCGGCGTTCACCGGCAGGCAAATGCGGTGCCTGGCGGGAAGCCTCAGAGCGCCGAGAGAAGCTGTGCCGTCGGCCAGCCATCGGCGGGCATGCCGAGCCGCAGCTGCTCCCGGCGGACCGCCGCGCGGGTGTTTTCGCCGATGATGCCGTCGATCCCGCCGACGTCGTGGCCGAGGTCGACGAGCTTCTGCTGCAGCGCCTTGGTCTCGTCGAGGGTGAGGCTGGGGGCGGGGTTGCCCATGTCGACCGGCTCGGCACCGGCGAGCCGGGTGGCGAAATAGGCGGCCGTCAGCGAATAGACCAGCGACTTGTTCCAGGCGAGGTAGATATCGAAGTTCGGGAACGCGAGGAAGGCCGGCCCGTCGCGGCCCATCGGTAGGATCAGGGCCGAGGGCACGTCGTCCGTCTCGAGCGGCGAGCCGTCCGCCTTGGTGACGCCGAGCGCTGCAAAGTTCGACCGCGGCTCCTTGTTGACCAGCGCGGCGCGGTCCCAGGGGAAGTCGGCTGGCACGTCCACCGCCTCGAGCCATGGCTCGCCGCGGCGCCAGCCGAGAGAGGCGATGTACTTGCCGGTGGTCATCAGAACGTCGGCGGTATCCTTGCGCAGGTCGACGCGGCCGTTGCCGTCCTCGTCGGTGCCGAACTTGACGTATTCCTCCGGCAGGAGCTGGGTCTGGCCGATCTCGCCCGCCCAGGCGCCGCGCATTTCCTGCGGCGTCAGGTAGCCCTTGTCGACGATCTCGATCGCCGCCATCAGATGCGGCCGGAACAGCTCCGGCCGGCGGCAGTCATGGGCGAGGGTGGCGAGCGCCGGCAGCGTCTCGAAGTCGCCGAGCACGGCGCCATAGTCGGTCTCGAGGCCCCAGAAGCTGGCGATGACCGCCGCCGGCACGCCGGTCTCGGCTTCCACGTGGTCGAAGACCGAGGCATATTTCTGGATGTTCTGGCGGCCGAACTTCAGCCGGTAGCCGCTCACCATGCGGGTGGCGAACTGGCGCCAGTCCTGGGCGAAGACGCCCTGCGCCCGGTCGGCGGCGAGGACCTTGGGGTTGATGCGCATGTCGGCGACGGCCGCGTCGACGGCCGACTGCGAGCGACCCTCCGCCAGCGCCTCCTGGCGAACGCCCTGCAGGAAGGTCTGGAAGTCGCCGCCGCACTGCTGGGCGGAGGCGCCGGCGGTGGTGGCGGCCAGCAAGGCAAGGGTGACGGCAAGGCGTGGCGCAACGGGCATCGAACTCGCACTCCGAACGGATGGCATCGTGAGGTCTTCGGTTACAGCGTCTTGACGACCGTTTGAAGCCTCATCGCGCAAGATTGGCCTTCAGCCACTTCACCCAGTCGTCACGCGTCCCGGCAAAGGCGTTGCGATCGACATCGCCCTTGATGCCAGGCACGGTGCCCGTGGCGGTATATTGCCAGAAGCGGAATTTGCGGTTCTCGTAGACGTTGTCGGGATGATCGGCGACCGCGCGCAGCCAGAATTCGTGGTTGGGGAACGCGCCGACCAGCCTCTCCCGGTGGACGTCGATCGGAATGTAGAGGAGCGGGCGCTGGCCGTAGTGGCGCTCCAGACGGTCCGACATCGCCATCACCTCCCGCACGATCGTCTCGCGGGGCGGGCGGATGGTGCAGGGGGGGGAGAACGGCGTCCACTCGACGTCGATCACCGGCGGCAGGGCGCCGCGCTCCTTCGGCACGTTCCGGATGAACCACTCGGCCTGCTCGTGGCCGGGCCGGCAATGATACCAGAAATGATAGGCGCCGCGGGGAATGCGCGCGGCGGCAGCGCCGCGCCAGTTGTCGGCGAAGCGGTCGTCGACCCGGTCGCCGCCCTCGGTGGCCTTCAGAAAGGCGAAGGCGACGCCGCCGTCGCGGGCCGCCGCCCAGTCGATGTCGCCCTGGTACTTCGCCACGTCGATGCCGTGGACGGGATAATGCCGGGCCTCCGCCGCGGCATAGTCGGACAGGCCGAGTTCCTCGACGCTGAGCCCGGTCGACCGGCAGCCGGCGAGCGCGGCGGTTGCCGCGAGTCCCGCCAGAAAGGCGCGACGCGTGGCGATCCGGTGTGGCGTCCTGTCCGCGCTTTTCTCGCTGCGTCCGTCGTTTCGACCCGTCATCGGCGATTGAACCTTTCGAGCATGGGGCTTTGCGAGCGGCGGAGATTCTCGTGCGGCATCGGCACAGGCGCAATTGCTCAATGGCCACAGGCGCGCGCCGATCGCCGGCCGCACCGCGCCTTCCGCATCCGCCGGACCCTCCCATGGGCAACTTGACCGGGGCTTGAGGAGGGGCGATAGCGAAAGCTTGTTCGGCGCTGCGGTGGATTTCGCGGAGAGGTGCGCCACCTCCTTTCGCGCTTCTTTGAAGCCGAGAAAGGCGTATTGTCAGCGCCAGCCGACGTGGCCGGGTCAGGGGCTCCCGGACCGGCGGCGGGTCTTTACGAAGCGGACCGGTGAGTGCCGATGGCGATCTTCCAAACCCTCAATACGCTGCTCCATTCGATCCAGGGGAGCGGCCGGGCGACGCTCGACGCGGTTCTGGAGGCGGTGCGCTCGCTGTTTTCCGGCGACCGGGAGACGCGGCGCAAGGTGGCGTTCTCGGTGGCGATCATCGCCCTGTCGGCCAAGATGGCGAAGGCCGACGGCATCGTTTCCGCGGCCGAGGTCGCCGCCTTCCGGCAGATCCTGGAGATTCCGCCCGAGGAGATGCGCAACGTCTTCCGCCTCTACGACATCGCCAAGGAAGACATCGCCGGCTTCGAGGCCTATGCGGGCCGGCTGCGCGGGCTCTGCGAGGACGAGTCCGGCAACTGCCAGTTGCTCGGCGACGTGCTCGACGGACTGTTCCACATCGCCAAGGCCGACGGGATCGTGCATGAGCGGGAGATCGAATTCCTCGAGGGGATCGCCACGATCTTCGGCCTCGACGCGGCCGCCTTCGAGCGGTTGCGCGAGCGCCACATCGCCGGGCCGAACAATCCCTATGCGGTGCTCGGCATCGATGCGGATGCGACGGCGGCCGAGGCGCGCAGCCAGTATCTCACCCTCGTCAAGGAGAACCATCCGGACCGGCTGGCGGCGCGGGGGGTGCCCGACGAGTTCATGTTCATCGCCTCGGAGCGCATGAAGGCGATCAACGACGCCTATTCGAAGATCGCCAAGAGGCACGCCGCTTGACGCCGGACTGCGGATTGGTCGGCGAGATCCGGCCGTCGCCGAACTTCAACGCCCGACGCGACCCGGCCGTGCCGACCCTGCTGATCCTGCACTATACCGGCATGGGCAGCGGCGAGGCGGCGGTGCGCTGGCTGGCGGACCCGGCGAGCGAAGTCTCCTGCCACTACGTCGTTCACGAGGACGGCCGCATCGTCCAGATGGTTCGGGAGGCGGAGCGGGCCTGGCATGCGGGACAGGGTAGCTGGCAGGGCCTGCGCGACCTCAACTCCCAGTCCATCGGCATCGAGATCGTCAATCCGGGTCATGCGGGCGGCTGCCCGGACTTCTGCGAGCCGCAGATCGAGGCGGTGATGCGGCTTGCCACGGACATCGTAGTGCGCCATCGCATCCGGCCCGAGCGGGTGCTCGGCCATTCCGACGTCGCGCCGGCGCGCAAACAGGACCCGGGGGAGAAGTTCCCATGGGACCGGCTCCACGCCGCAGGGATCGGACATCTCGTGCCGCCAGCCCGGATCTGCGACGGGCCATGCCTCCGCGAAGGCGACGAGGGAGCCGGCGTCGCGGCGTTCCAGCGCAGCCTGGCCGCCTATGGCTACGAGGTCGCGCCGACGGGGCGCTTCGACGGGGCGACACTCCATGCGACCGCCGCGTTCCAGCGGCACTTCCGGCGGGCCCGCGTCGACGGCGTCGCCGACGTCTCGACCGTCGAAACGCTCGCTGCGCTGCTGGCTGGGCTGGCAGGGTTGGGCGCGCCTGGTTCGGGGCGCGTGGCTGCGACGGCGTGAGCGCCGGCACGAGGCGGCGGCGTCCCAAGGTGCGCGGCCCCGGGCGGAACGGTGTCGGCAGCCTTCGGCGAGCGATGAGCGGTGCACGGCCGCGCCGCGGCGATTGACAAGCGGGCCCGCCTGTCCGACTGAGGCACCGTCAGCCGGCCGGGCGGCCGCTCCCGTCAGAAGTCGAAAGACGGCGGGGGAGGAAAGTCCGGGCTCCACGGAGAGACGGTGCCGGATAACGTCCGGCGGGGGCGACCCTAGGGAAAGTGCCACAGAAAGCAGACCGCCCCGCCTACAGTTCGGCTCGTCGTGACGAGGGTCACGAGGCAGCGAGCCGCAGTGTCGGCGGGGTAAGGGTGAAAGGGTGGGGTAAGAGCCCACCGCGGCGCCGGCAACGGCGGCGGCATGGTAAACCCCACCGGGAGCAAGACCGAATAGGAACGACGCGGCGTGGGATTTCGTCCCACTGCCGGCCTCTCTCCGGGCCAGTCGTTCGGGTAGGTTGCTAGAGGCGGTCCGCAAGGGCCGTCCCAGAGGAATGGTCGCCAGGCGGCTCTGCCGCTTACAGAACCCGGCTTACAGGCCGGCTGACACTTCTCTCGCCGCAAGGCGCGGCGGGCATGGCGTGCCCGTATCGTGATTCCATCATTTCCAGGTCCAGGCCATCGCCACAAACCCGGCGTCGCGGGCTGTTGCGACACGGGTGCTGCCGCGGCGATCCGGTCGTTCCGGGCCGTGATCGGCGACGCCATCCGCGCGGCGTTTTCCGGCCGACCTTGCACTGCAGCAATCTTTTTTTAAGAGACGGCAAATCCTTGCTCTGGCCTTGCCATCGCAAGCTCTCGCGGCTCTCTCAGTCGTTCATGACCAAACCGGAATTTTACGATAAGCGAATAGCAATTTCTTAATGTTAGTGGGGCGTTAACGGCGTCCGGCGTAAGGTGGGCGAAAGCGCTGCTGGAGGGCTGATCAGGCCCGTTCCCATTGACGCCCACGGATGCCCATGATATCCCAAAAGCCACATCAAGAGGGTCGTGTCAGACCCGAAATCAAGCAGTGCATGGCGTGCTTCCGCAGCGCGGAAGGGGCGGCCTCGGCTTCATCGCAAGTCTTGGTCGGGGTCTCTTTTCGTGCCTGCGTTCGGTTGGTCGCGGGGGGTGCTCCGGGCGGTGCGAGGGCTTCGGTGTGTGGCAGGGTGGAACGAGTAGCCGTTGATGGACCGCTTCCTTTCGAGCTTCGTCCACAACGTCGATGCCAAGGGGCGGGTTTCGGTTCCGGCTTCGTTTCGCCAGGTCATCGCCAGTCGCGGTATTCGCGAGCTGTTCGCGATGCGCTCGCTGTCGCAGCCGGCGATCGACGTCGGCGGGCCGGAGCTGATGGAGCATTACGAGAAGCAGATGGAGGCCGTGGATCCGTTCAGCGACCTCTATCAGGAGTTGGCGATCTACGCCTATGGCGACGGCGCCTATCTGAAGTTCGATACGGAGGGGCGTATCCTGATGACCGATTTCATTCGGGCCCATACGGGGATCACGGACCGCGTCACCTTCGTCGGCGTGAAGAATTCGTTCCAGCTCTGGGAGCCGGACAATTTCGAGGCTTTCCGCGGGGCGCTGCGGGAGAAGCTGAGGGACAGGCTGACGCGCGATCGAGGGGGTTCGACCTCCGTCGAAACACCGGAATAATGGCGGACGACAAAGGGACCGAGGATCCCGGCGTTGGCGGACCAGTCCGTCATGTTCCGGTGCTGCTGCGTGAAGTGGTCGGCGCCCTGGCGCCGACCACAGGCAATCTGATCGTCGACGGCACCTTCGGGGCCGGCGGCTATGCGTCGGCTCTTCTGGCGGAGGGCGCCGAAGTGCTGGCGATCGACCGCGACCCGACGGCGATCGCCGCCGGGCAGGCGCTGGTGGACGCGTCGGCCGGCCGGCTGGCCCTCGTTCCGGGCCGGTTTTCCGAGCTGGATGCAATCGCCGCGGCGCGCCATCCGGACGGCGTCGACGGCGTCGTCCTCGATATCGGCGTCTCCTCCATGCAGATCGACGCGGCCGAGCGCGGCTTCTCCTTCCAGAAGGACGGTCCGCTCGACATGCGCATGGCCGGGGCCGGTCCCGGCTCCGGTGCCAGTGCCGCCGACGTGGTCAACACCCTGAAGCACGGCGATCTCGCCCGGGTTCTCGGCTTCTACGGCGAGGAGCGCCAAGCCGGGCGCATCGCCGGCGCCATTCTCAAGCGGCGCGCCGAGCGGCCGTTCGAGCGTACGCTGGACCTGGCCGAGGTGATCGGCCGCGTCGTCGGGCGCTCGCCCAAGGACAAGATCGATCCGGCGACGCGCAGCTTCCAGGCGCTGCGGATCTACGTCAACGACGAGCTCGGCGAGCTGGCGCGTGCCCTCGTCGCCGCCGAACGGGTTCTCAAGCCCGGCGGGCGCCTCGTGGTCGTCACCTTCCATTCGCTGGAAGACCGGATCGTCAAGCGCTTCTTCAAGGATCGCTCGACTCAGCCCACCGCCTCGCGGCATCTGCCGGATGTCTCGCTGCGGACGCTGACCTTTGCCGCCAGCAACAAGGCCGCGGCGGCGACGGACGAGGAGGCGGCGCGAAACCCGCGCGCCCGCTCAGCCAAGCTGCGGCTCGGGATCCGTACCGACGCGCCGCCGCGCACTGAGTCCGACGCCTTGTCCTTCGCCGACCTTCCCAAGCTGGCAGACCTGCCCGAGACCGGAGACTGAGCCATGCTGAAGACGCTGAACATTCTTCTGGTCACCGTGATGCTCGGAGCGGCCGCCTACACCTACGGCATCAAGCACGATGCCGAGCTGCTCGAGGCGGAGGTCGCTAAGATCGACCGCAAGATCAAGCTGGAGAAGGAGACGATCTCGCTGCTCCAGGCCGACTGGACCCTGCTCGACCAGCCCGGCCGCCTGCAGCAACTCGTCGAGGTCTATGCCGACGAACTGAAGCTGCTGCCGATCCAGCCCGACCAGATCGTCGAGCCGGACGAGCTGCCCGCGCCGCGCGCCGTGCCCCTGCCGGCGCAATCTGCCGAAGGGCGCTATGCCTACAATGCCGGGACGTCCGTGAAATGATGCGTTTCAAAGACTTCACCAAACGCATGGCCCACCCGTTCGCGGCGGCGTCTGCCAAGTCGTCCGCCAAGCTGTCGGGCAGCCCCGCGGTGTCGCGCTACGAGCGGTTCGGGCGCCGCAAGGGCGGCCTCGACGCGCCGAAGAATCACGGCCGCTTCGCTCTGGCGATCGGGCTGTTCGCGGCCGTCTATCTCGTCATCGGCGCGAGGCTGGTGGAATGGGGCGTCGAACCCGTCGAATCGGCCGCCTATTTCCGCAGCGCCAACCAGATTATGTCCGCGCGACCGCAGATCGTCGACCGCAACGGCCGGGTGCTGGCGACCGACATCACCACCTTCTCGCTGTTCGCCGAGCCGCGCCGGATCATCGATGCCGACGAAGCGAGCGAGCTGCTCCTGTCGGTGATGCCGGACCTCGACCCGAAGTGGCTCTTCAAGCGCCTGTCCGGCGACCAGGGCTTCGTCTGGCTGCGGCGGGAACTGACCCCCAGCCAGAAGCAGGCAATCCTCGATCTCGGCATTCCCGGCGTCGGCTTCCGTCCGGAGAAGACCCGCTTCTATCCCGGGCGCAGCACCGCCGCCTACATCGTCGGCCACGTCAACGTCGACAACCAGGGCACGGCGGGCATCGAGAAGTGGATCGACGACGACGGCTTCAAGGCGCTGCAGACCTCGGGCCTCGCCACCGAGGCCGACCTGAAGCCGGTCAAGCTCGCCATGGATCTGCGCGTCCAGCACATCGTGCGGGACGAGGTCGCCCAGGCGATGGAACGCTACCAGGCGCTGGCAGCCGGCGGCGTGGTCGTCGACGTGGAAACCGGCGAGGTCGTCGCCATGACCTCGGCACCGGACTACGACCCGAACGTGCCCTCCCAGGCCCTCGACAAGAACCGGCTGAACCGGATGTCGGCCGGCCTCTACGAGATGGGATCGACCTTCAAGACCTTCACCACGGCGATGGCGCTCGATTCGGGCAAGGTGAAGCTCACCGATTCCTTCGACGCCTCCAAGCCGATCCGTATCGGCGGCTTCACCATCAACGACTTCCACGGCAAGCGCCGGGTCCTGTCGGTGCCGGAGATCTTCATCTATTCCTCCAACATCGGCACCGCCCAGGAGGCCGAGAAGGTCGGTATCCCGGCGCACAAGGCGTTTCTCACCAAGCTCGGCCTCCTGAGCCGGTGGCAGACCGAACTGCCCGAGATGGCGACGCCGACGCAGCCCAAGGAATGGAAGCTGATCAACTCGATCACGATCTCCTTCGGCCACGGCGTCTCGACCACGCCCTTGAACACCGCTGTCGCGGCCGCGGCGCTGATGAACGGCGGCAAGCTCATCCCGCCGACCTTCCTGCCGCGCACCAAGGAGGAGGCCGACGCGCTGGCGACCCAGGTCGTCGACCAGCGGACCAGCGACGAGATGCGCTACCTGTTCCGCCTCAACGTCGCCGACGACCGCGGCTCCGGCAACTACGCCAACATTCCGGGCTACCAGGTGGGCGGCAAGACCGGCACGGCCAACAAGGTGGTGCATGGCCGCTATTCCAACACCGCCAAATTCAATGCCTTCCTGGCGGCCTTTCCGATCGACCACCCGCGCTACATCGTCCTGACGGTGGTCGACGAGCCGAAGGCGGAGAAGGGCAAATACTATGCGACGGCCGGCATGAACGCCGCCGTGATGGCCGGCAACATCATCCGGCGTTCGGCGACCTTCCTCGGTGTGCGCCCCGAGTTCGGCGAAGAAGGTAAGTCGCTGCTGGTTTCCTACTAGGCGGCATCGATCCGGCCGAACGTACGGAGCGTGGCCGCAAGACTTTCCGGATCGGCCGTGCGATGGACCCATCGTGCGGCCGAGCTTTCTCAGGCGACATTTGGTCTTCGATGTCGCGCGGACGGCATTCAAATGACCGGGTCGCTGCACTAGAAGATCAGGCAGCCGGCCGGCTCTGCGGCCGTGGACGAAGCAAGGACCAGCGATCATGCAGCTCTCCTTTCTGGCAGAGGGGCTCGGCGCGCTCGAAGGCGGCGCCGATCCGGAGATCTCCTCGCTGACGGCCGATTCGCGGCAGGTGAAGCCGGGGGCGCTGTTCGCGGCGCTGCCGGGCAGCAAGGCGGACGGTGCCGCCTTCGCCGCCGATGCCGAGGCGCGGGGGGCGGCCGCCATCCTCTGCGGCGAGGCGACAGCGCCGTCGGTCAGCCTGCCGGTGCTGCGCAGCCCGGATCCGCGGCATGCACTCGCAGTGATGGCGGCACGCTTCTACGGCGCGCAGCCGGACCACGTCGTCGCGGTGACCGGCACCGCCGGCAAGACCTCCATCGCCACCTTCACCCGGCAGATCTGGGAGCGCACCGGCCGCGCCGCGGCCTCGATCGGCACCACCGGCGTCGTCTCGCCGAAGCGCGTCGTCGAGGGCGCGCTGACGACGCCCGATCCGGTCCAGCTCGCGGCATTGATGGCGCAGCTCGCCGGCGACGGCGTCACCCATGCCGCGATCGAGGCGTCCAGCCACGGCCTCGACCAGCGCCGGCTCGACGGCATCAGGCTGAGCGCCGCGGCCTTCACCAATCTCGGCCACGACCATCTGGATTATCATCCCGACCACGAAAGCTATTTCGCCGCCAAGATGCGGCTGTTCACGACACTGCTGCCGAAGGGCGCGCCGGCGGTGATCAACGCCGACGACGCCTGGTCCGGCCGGGCGATCGAAGTGGCGACGGGCGTCTCGGCGAAGGTCATGACGGTCGGCCGGGCGGGCAGCTTTCTAACGCTGAAACGCCTCGAGCACGAGCGCAGCCGGCAGATCGCCGAGATCGAGGCCGAGGGCCGCATCCACCGCATCGTCCTGCCGCTCGCCGGCAGCTTCCAGATGGCGAATGCGCTGGTCTCCGCCGGGCTTGCCATCGCCACCGGCGTGCCGGCGGCCGAGGCGCTCGCCGCGCTCGAGGGGCTGAAGGGCGCGAGCGGCCGGCTGGAGCTCGCCGGGACGACGCCATCGGGGGTGCCGGTCTTCGTCGACTACGCCCACAAGCCGGAAGCGCTCGAGAACGTCATCGAATCGGTGCGCCCGTTCACCACCGGCCGCGTCGTCGTCGTCTTCGGCTGCGGCGGCGACCGGGATCGCAGCAAGCGCCCGATGATGGGCGAGATCGCGACGCGCCTCGCCGACGTCGCCATCGTCACCGACGACAATCCGCGCTCGGAGGATCCGGCGAAGATCCGGGCCGCCATCATGGCGGCGGCGCCCGGCGCCACCGAGATCGGCGACCGCCGCGAGGCGATCCGCCAGGCGATCTGCGGTGCGGCGGCCGGGGATACGGTGATCGTCGCCGGCAAGGGCCACGAAACCGGCCAGAAGATCGGCGAGGTGGTGCATCCCTTCAGCGACCACGAGGAAGTGCGGTCGGCGATCGCGGAGCTTCATGCATGAGCGAAATGCTTTGGGAGACGAGCGTCCTTCTGGACGCGATGCAGGCGCGGCCGATGGGCCCCGTGCCGGAGGGGATCACCGGCATCTCCATCGACACCCGGACGATCGCGCCGGGCGACGCCTTCTTCGCCATCAAGGGCGAGCGCTTCGACGGCCATGAGTTCCTGACGGCGGCCCAGCGCGCCGGGGCGGGGCTGGTGGTCGTCGCCGAGCAGAAGCTTCCCGCGCTCGGCAAGGTGCAGGCGCCGATGCTGGTCGTCGACGATGTCCTCGCGGCCCTGGGGCGACTCGCCGAGGCGGCCCGGGCCCGCTCGCGCGCGAAGATCGTCGCGGTGACCGGCAGTGTCGGCAAGACCACCACCAAGGAGGCGCTGCGCCACGGGCTCGGCGCCGTCGGCAGCGTCCATGCCAGCGCGGCCTCCTTCAACAATCACTGGGGCGTTCCGCTGTCCCTCGCCAGGCTGCCGGCCGAGACGAGCTATGCCATCTTCGAGATCGGCATGAACCATCCGGGCGAAATCCGCCCGCTGGTCGGGCTGGTCAGGCCCCATGTCGCCATCGTCACGCTGATCGCGCCGGCCCATCTCGGCCATTTCCGCGACCTCGACGAGATCGCCGAGGCCAAGGCGGAGATCTTCGAGGGCCTGGTGCCGGGCGGCACCGCCATCCTCAATGCCGACGACGAGCGCTGCGGCCTCCTGGCGGACTATGCCCGCAAGGCCGGGGTCACGGAGATCGCCACCTTCGGCGAGACGGCGGGGGCAGACTTCCGGCTGATCGCCTTCGAGGCGACCCGCGAGGGCGCCAATGTCGACGCCGAGATCTCCGGCGAGCCGCTGCGCCTCGCGCTGGCGACGCCCGGCCGCCACATGGCCCAGAATGTCCTCGCCGTGCTCGGCACCGCAGCGCGCTTCGGCGCCGACGTCGGCAAGGTCGCAACCGCGCTCGCCGGCTGGCGCGCCGTCAAGGGCAGGGGCGCCCGGCACAGTCTGGCGCTGCCGGGCGGCGGCGGCGCGACGCTCATCGACGACAGCTACAACGCCAACCCGGCCTCGATGCGCGCGGCGCTCGACGTCCTGTCCCGCGCGATGCCCGGCGACGGTGGGCGACGGATCGCGGTTCTCGGCGACATGTTGGAACTCGGCACGCGCTCGGGCGAACTTCATGCCGGCCTGAAGGACGAAGTCCTTGCGGCAGGCGTCGATATCGTGTTCCTCGCCGGCGAAGAGATGAAGGCGCTCGACGACGTTCTGTCCGGCCTGGTGGCATGCCAGTGGCACGAGACCAACGACGAGCTCGTCGCCGATCTCGAGCGCACGATGCGCGGGGGCGACGTCGTCCTCGTGAAGGCTTCGAAGAGTATTGGATTTTCTCCCTTGGTCGAAACGCTGCTGTCACGCCACGAAGATAGGACGCAGGAGGCCGCCTCCCGCGACACGCAGGCCGCGGCGGCGCAGGCGACCTCGGGAGAGTCCCAATGATCGCCTATCTGGCCGAATTCGCCGACACCTTCCCGCTCTTCAACGTCTTTCGCTACATCACCTTCCGCACCGGCGCGGCGATGATCACCGGGTTCATCGTCGTCTTCCTGTTCGGCCCGGCGATCATCGCCGCCCTGCGCCTGCGCCAGGGGCGGGGCCAGCCGATCCGGGCGGACGGTCCGCAGACCCATTTCAAGAAGGCCGGCACGCCGACCATGGGCGGCCTGATGATCCTGTCCGGGGTGATCGTCTCGACGCTGCTTTGGGCGGACCTGCGCAACATCTATGTCTGGACCGTGCTGCTGGTGACCGTCGGCTATGGCGCCATCGGCTTCTACGACGACTATCTGAAGGTGACCAAGCAGAGCCATCTCGGCTTTTCCGGCCGTGCCCGGCTGGCGCTGGAATTCCTGATCGCGGCATTCGCCGTCGGGGCGATCGTCTATGCCGGCACGGGCCCCTTCTCGACCTCGCTGGCCTTTCCGTTCATCAAGGAGCTGCTCCTCAATCTCGGCTGGTTCTACGTCGCCTTCGGCGCCGTGGTGGTGGTCGGCTCGGCCAATGCGGTGAACCTCACCGACGGCCTCGACGGCCTCGCGATCGTGCCGATCATGATCGCCGCCGCGGCCCTGGGGCTGATCGCCTACGTCGCCGGCAACGTGAACTTCTCCAACTATCTGCAGATCCACTACGTGGCCGGGACCGGCGAACTCTCGCCTCTCTGCGGCGCGGTGATCGGCGCCGGCCTCGGCTTCCTCTGGTTCAACGCGCCGCCGGCGGCGATCTTCATGGGCGACACCGGCTCCCTGGCGCTCGGCGGCATGACCGGCGCCATCGCGGTTGCCACCAAGCACGAGCTCGTCCTGGCAATCATCGGCGGCCTCTTCGTCATCGAGGCGATGTCGGTGATCATCCAGGTGGTCTCCTTCAAGCTGACCGGCAAGCGGGTCTTCCTGATGGCGCCGATCCATCACCATTTCGAAAAGCTCGGCTGGACCGAGAGCCAGGTGGTGGTCCGCTTCTGGATCATCGCCTTCATGCTGGCCTTCGTCGGTCTGTCGACCCTGAAACTCAGATGAGCGAGGCGCGATGATCCCGGTCCGTTCTTTCTCCGGCCAGACGGTGGCGCTGTTCGGGCTCGGCGGCTCCGGGCTGGCGACGGCGCGGGCGCTGGTTCAGGGCGGCGTCAACGTCATCGCCTTCGACGACAATCCGGCGAGCGCCGAGAAGGCCGCGGCTGAGGGCATCGCGGTTGCCGACCTTCGAACCGCCGACTGGACGCGGCTGGCCGCGCTGGTGCTGTCGCCGGGGGTGCCGCTGACCCATCCCCGCCCGCACTGGACGGTGGATCTCGCGCGCATTCATCAGGTTCCCGTCATCGGCGACATCGAGCTGTTTTCGCGCGAGCGCCGGGCCGCCGCGCCGACTGCGCCCTTCGTCGCGATCACCGGCACCAACGGCAAGTCGACGACGACGGCGCTGATCGCCCATTGCCTGACCGTTGCCGGCAAGGACACCCAGCTCGGCGGCAACATCGGCGTCGCCGTCCTCACCCTCGATCCGCCGACGCCGGAGCGCCATTACGTCGTCGAGTGCTCGTCCTACCAGATCGATCTCGCCCCGACGCTCCAGCCGACCGTCGGCCTTCTCCTCAACCTGTCGCCGGATCATCTCGACCGGCATGGCAGCATGGGTAACTACGCCGCCATCAAGGCGCGGCTCGTGGCCGAAGCGGAGACGGCGGTGATCGGGGTCGACACCGAGCCGTGCCGACAGATCGCCGTCGGGCTCGAATCCGACGGCCGGGCGGTGGTGCGGGTCTCCCAGGCGGGAACGCTCGCGGCCGGCATCGGCTTCGACGGCACCTGCCTGCAGCGCCGCGGCATGCCCGGTGTTGCGGACGCAAGCTTCGACATTTCCAGCATCGGATCGTTGCGCGGCCGCCACAACGCGCAGAATGCCGCCGCGGCCGTCGCTACCCTGACCTGTCTCGGCATCGACGATGCGACGATCGACCGGGGCCTCAGGACCTTTCCGGGCCTGGCGCACCGGATGGAGGAGGTCGGCCGGGCCGGCCGCGTCCTCTTCGTCAACGATTCCAAGGCGACCAATGCCGATGCCGCGGCGCCGGCGCTGGCGGCGTTCAAGCGGATCTACTGGATCGCCGGCGGGCTGCCGAAGGAGGGCGGCATCACGTCCCTGAAGCCGTATTTTCCCCGCATCGCCAAGGCCTATCTGATCGGCGAGGCGGCACCCGCCTTCGCGGCGACTCTTGGTGAACGAATTCCTTACGAAATCTCTGGCACACTGTCGGTCGCCGTCGAACATGCGGCAGCCGAGGCGAAAGCGGCCGGAGAGGATGCGGTGGTTCTCCTGTCCCCGGCCTGCGCGAGCTTCGACCAGTTCCGAAATTTCGAGGTCCGGGGCGATGCCTTCCGTGCGGCGGTGGCCGCTCTCCCGGACGTCGACGCGAGCCGCGGGGAAACGCGATGACGATTGCACTGACGAGACGGGAGACGGCGACGCTGATCGCCGACTGGTGGCGGAGCGTCGATCGCTGGCTGCTCGCTGCCTTCCTGATTCTCCTCGTCGCCGGCTTCATGCTGTCCTTTGCGGCGAGCCCGCCGGTGGCCGAGCGGATCGGCCTCGAGCCGTTTCACTTCGTCAAGCGGCACGCCTTGTTCCTCGTTCCGTCCATCCTGGTGATGCTCGTCACCTCGCTGCTGACGCCGCGGGGCGTGCGCCGCAGCGCCTTCGTCATCCTGATCGGCTCGATCCTCCTGATGGTCGCGGCGCTGTTCTTCGGCACCGAGATCAAGGGCGCGCGGCGCTGGATCGACTTCGGCCCGCTCAACATCCAGCCATCGGAATTCATGAAGCCGTGCTTCATCGTCGTCTGCGCCTGGCTGTTGGCCGAGAAGGTCAAGCGCGCCGACGTTCCCGGCAATCTCTACGCGCTGATCCTGCTGCTGATCGTCACCGCGCTGCTGGTCGCCCAGCCCGACCTCGGCCAGACCATGCTGGTCGCCGGCGCCTGGGGCGGCCTGGTCTTCATGGCCGGCCTGTCCTGGCTTTGGATCGTGGCGCTCGGCGGCCTCGGCGCCGTCGGCGCGGCCAGCGCCTATGTGATGTTCGACCACGTGGCGAGCCGCATCAACCGGTTCTGGACCGGCGAGGGCGACACCTTCCAGACCGACCGGGCCCGGGAGGCGATCCTCAACGGCGGCTGGCTCGGCCAGGGGCCGGGCGAGGGCACCGTGAAGCGGCTCCTGCCCGACAGCCACACCGACTTCGCCTTCTCGGTGCTCGCCGAGGAATTCGGCATCATCGCCTGCCTGGCGCTCGCGACCCTCTTCGCCTTCGTCGTCCTGCGGGGCCTGTCGACGGCCCTGACCCAGCGCGATCCCTTCGTGCGCCTGTCGATCTGCGGCCTCGTCTTCATCTTCGGCATGCAGTCGATCATCAACATGGCGGTGAACCTGCAGCTGATGCCCGCCAAGGGCATGACGCTGCCCTTCGTCTCCTATGGCGGCTCGTCGATGCTGGCGATTGCCATGTCGGCCGGGTTCATCCTGGCGCTGACCCGCAAGCGGGCCGAGAATCGGTCCTTCACCGACCAGCTGGTGCAGAGGACGATGGCGCTGCACGGGGCGGCGTAAGGGACAGGCGGCGTGGGGGAGGATCGTTCGCCCGCGCCGCAAGACCTGCCGTCGGCCGAGAGCGTTGCCGGCGGCGGCAAGACCGAAGGCGAGCGCGAACAGATCAAGCTGCAGGCGACCTATATGAACGGCATCGCCATCGGCGTCTTCGTCGTCGGTGGCTTCACGATCCCGGTGTCATTGGTCTTCAACCCGGCCGCCGGCATCGTCCCCGCTGCGATCGTGGCAGGGCTTTGCTTCTGCTTCAGTCCGGCAGTACATTGGGTCGCGAGGCGGTCATTGAGGGAGCTCGACCGATGAATTTGGTAGAGATTGTCATCCTTGCTCTGATGATGCCGGTGAGCGCACTCTTGATCGGCCTTTGGGTCAACTCCGAATCGCGGAAAATCACCCAACGGGCGCATGCGCGAGCCCGGCGTGAGACGCGTCGGACTTGAGTGCTTCGGTCAATCGCCGCCGCATGTGACGGAGGGCCGGCCCGATGAGTGCGTTGGAGATTCTCTTTCTGTTGCTGATCACTCCGGTGAGTGCGCTCGTCATCGGCGCACTCGTCCTGCGCGATTCCCGGAAAATCACCGAACAGGCGCATGCCCGTGCGAGGCGCCAGGCTGCCGATGCCTCTCGTGATCTGTCATAGGCGAGTGCTTCCAAGCCTCGCCGGCGAGGGCTACGGAGAGAGCGGGCTGAAATCCCTGGTTCGCTGCAAGATGGCGTGTCGTTTCCGCCGCATTTTGCGGTAACGAGGAGCAGCGTCCTTTCCGATCGTCCTTCACCGAGTATCCATGACCACCATCCTCCTCGCCGCCGGCGGCACCGGCGGCCACCTGTTTCCCGCCGAAGCACTGGCCCACGAGCTGATCGCCCGCGGCTACGCCGTCGAACTCGTCACCGACGAGCGGGCAGGCCGGTTTGCCGAGCGGTTTCCGGTGAAGGAGGTCCACCATGTGCGCTCGGCGACCTTCGCCTCGAAGAACCCGTTGGCCGTCGCCAGATCCCTGTGGACGCTCTGGCGCGGCTTCCGGGAAGCCGGCGCGCTGGTCCGCAAGCTCCAGCCGGCGGTGGTGATCGGCTTTGGCGGCTATCCGACCGTGCCGCCGCTGATGGCGGCGATCCGCGCCGGGCGGCCGACGATCATCCACGAGCAGAATGCCGTGATGGGCCGGGCCAACAAGTTTCTCGCCCGCCGGGTGGACCGGATCGCCGCCGGCATTCCCCAGGACAAGGTCGAGCCGGCGGTGGCCGCGAAGATCACCGTGACCGGCAATCCGGTGCGGCCGGCCGTGCTGGAGGCTGCCGAGCGGCCCTACGGGGCAGCGGGGCCGCAGGATCCCTTCGATCTCGTCGTCTTCGGCGGCAGCCAGGGCGCGGCCTTTTTCTCCGATGCGATCCCGAAGGCGGTGGACCATCTGCCGGAGGAACTGCGCCGGCGTCTCAAGGTGACCCAGCAGGCCCGCGCCGAGGATCAGAAGCAGGTCGCCGCCTTTTATGCGGAGCGCAAGATCGCGGCGGAGGTGTCGCCCTTCTTCACCGACATGGCGGCGCGGATCGCCGGGGCGCATCTGGTGGTCAGCCGCTCCGGCGCCTCGACGGTCTCGGAGATCGCCGTCATCGGCCGGCCGGCGATCCTCGTGCCCTATCCCTATGCCCTCGACCACGACCAGGCGGCCAATGCCGCGAAGCTGTCCGCCGAGGGCGGGGCGATCGTCGCGGCCCAGGCGGAGTTGTTGCCCGAGCGCCTCGGCGGGCTGATCGCCGACATCGCCGCCGACCCCGAGCGCGCCGCGGCGATGGCGGCAGCTGCCCGGGCGACCGGCGTCGCCAATGCCGCCGCCTTGCTCGCCGACCTCGTTGCCTCTATGCCCGGGGTCGCTATAACCCGCTGAAAACCCGATCACGCGAAGGGAACACGCCATGAAAATGCCGCCGAACATCGGACCGGTGCACTTCATCGGGATCGGCGGCATCGGCATGAGCGGCATCGCCGAGGTGCTGGTCAATCTCGGCTACACGGTGCAGGGCTCCGACCAGAGCGAGAACGCCAACGTCCAGCGGCTGCGCGAGAAGGGCGTCACCGTCCATATCGGCCACGCGGCGGACAATCTCGGCACGGCCGAGGTCGTCGTCGTCTCGACGGCGATCCGGCGCAGCAATCCCGAGCTCTCAGCCGCCCGCGAGCGGCTTCTGCCGATCGTTCGCCGCGCCGAGATGCTGGCCGAGCTGATGCGCTTCCGCCAGGCCATCGCCATCGGCGGCACCCACGGCAAGACGACCACGACGTCGATGGTCGCGACGCTGCTCGACGCGGGCGGCATGGACCCGACCGTCGTCAATGGCGGCATCATCAACGCCTATGGCACCAACGCCCGCATGGGCGGCGGCGACTGGATGGTGGTGGAGGCCGACGAGAGCGACGGCACCTTCCTGAAGCTGCCGGCAGACGTCGCTGTCGTGACCAACATCGACCCCGAGCATCTCGACCATTACGGGACCTTCGATGCTGTGCGCGCCGCCTTCCGGGCCTTCGTCGAGAACGTGCCCTTCTACGGCTTCGCGGTGATGTGCCTCGACCATCCGGAGGTGCAGATCCTCGTCGGCGAGATCGAGGACCGCCGGGTCATCACCTATGGCGAGAACATCCAGGCCGACGTGCGCTTCCACGACCTGCGCTTCGAGCCCGGCAAGTCGCTGTTCGCGGTCACGCTGCGCGACCGCGTCACCGGCACCAGCGAGACGATCGGTGACCTGGTCCTGCCGATGCCCGGCCGCCACAACGTTTCCAACGCCACCGCGGCCATCGCCGTCGCGCACCGGCTGGGCATTTCCGGTGACGCGATCCGCAGCGGGCTCGCGGCCTTCGGCGGCGTCAAGCGCCGCTTCACCCTGACCGGCACCGTCGGCGGTATCGCGATCTACGACGATTACGGCCACCATCCGGTGGAGATCCGCGCTGTCCTCGCGGCCGCTCGTGCCTCGGCGACGGGCCGCGTCGTCGCCATCGTCCAGCCGCACCGCTACTCGCGCCTGCAGTCGCTGTTCTCCGACTTCGCCTCCTGCTTCAACGATGCCGACACGGTGGTCGTCGCACCGGTCTACGCGGCGGGCGAAGAGCCGATCGAATTCGTCAATTCGGAGATGCTGGTGGAGCGGCTGAAGCTCGGCGGCCATCGGGATGCAAGGCTGATCGACGGGCCGCAGGAGATCGCGCCGCTGGTCCGTCAGCTCGCCGATCCCGGCGACATCATCGTCTTCCTCGGCGCCGGATCGATCACCCAGTGGGCCTACGCCCTGCCGAAGGAGCTGGAAAAGCTCGGGCTCGGGAAGGACGGATGACCTCGCTTCTCGAACGTCTCGGCGACAGGCTGTCCGACGTGCGCGGCCGGCTGAGCGCGGATGCCTCGATGGGCAAGCTCACCTGGTTCCAGGTGGGCGGTCCGGCAGAGCTGTTCTTCCAGCCCGCGGACGAGGAGGACCTGGCGCTGTTCCTCCAGCGGCTGCCCGAGGAGATCCCGGTTCTGGTCGTCGGGGTGGGATCAAACCTCCTGGTGCGCGACGGCGGCATCGAGGGCGTCGTCATCCGCCTCTCGGCCAAGGGCTTTGCCGGCGTCGAGCAGATCTCCGACCAGCGGCTTCGCGCCGGCGCGGCGCTGCCCGACAAGCGGCTGGCGGCCGCCGCGCTGGATGCAGGGATCGGCGGGCTGCATTTCTATCACGGCATTCCGGGCGCGATCGGCGGGGCGCTGCGGATGAATGCCGGCGCAAACGGGTGCGAGACGGCCGAGCGGGTCGTCGAAGTCCACGCCATCGATCGCAAGGGGCGGCGCCACGTGCTGACCAATAGCGAGATGGGCTATTCCTACCGCCATTCCGGGGCCCCGGACGGGCTGATCTTCACCGGGGCGATCTTCGAGGGCGTGCCGGCCGATCGCGACGAGATCCGGGCGCGGATGGACGAGGTGCAGACCCACCGCGAGACCGTCCAGCCGATTCGCGAGAAGACCGGCGGGTCGACCTTCAAGAACCCGCCGGGCAGCTCTGCCTGGAAGGAGATCGACCGGGCGGGTTGCCGGGGCCTGACGGTCGGCGGCGCGCAGATGTCGGAGATGCACTGCAACTTCATGATCAACACCGGCGGCGCCACGGCCTTCGACCTCGAGACCCTCGGCGAGACGGTCCGGCAGAGGGTGCGGGCAACGTCCGGCCTCATGCTTGACTGGGAGATCAAGCGGCTCGGGCGGTTCGAGGCGGGCCAAGCGGTGGTGCCGGCCGATTCGCAGTGACGGCCCTCGCCGAACGCGCAGGTCCCTGACCGTCCCTGATCGGGCAGATCTCGATCCGGGTGGTGGAACGCTGAGGGCGCCGGATCCGCGGCGCCTGCGGGATGATCTGCTGGAGCCGCAGGAGATCAGCTTCGGTCGGCATCCCGCTCGATCCTCCTGTTGCCGGGTGATCCCTTTCGCAAGCTGGTTTGCGCTCTCCAAGATCATGCTCTGGTGCAACGGCCGGACCATAGCCGTGCCTGCCGCCGAGGGGCTGTCGGTGGCGGAGCCCAACCGGCGCTCGGCCGGCGCGGTCCAGCAGCATGGTCCCTGTACTGTCGGCGACAGAGTAAGCCAGGGCGTCTGCCGCGACGGTCCCGGGACGGGGAAGTGCGGCCGGATCCGGCGGCAACATCGCGCCGCGGATCGGCGCCACCGGCCGACAGTCGCATTGACGTAACCGTCAGCCAAGACGTTTTTGATGTTTCGCTGCGGGCTGATGCGCAATTCTTGAACGCCCTGACGCTTACGTATTCGTAAGCCCGGATTCTGTCACATTTCCGCCACGCAGCATGCGGAATTGCGCGGCGGAGGGGGCGATTTCATCCACCCACCATACGGATTGGCGCGCAGAGTCGAAGAAAATACGTCAGAAAACCAAAGCAAGTCTTGATAATTGTCTCTCAAAATCTGCATATCTGCATCATAGCACAGCAAGTTCGTTGCGGGGTCACAGTATCATCCATGTATCCATTCCGCCAGTTTTGCACTAGGCTGACGGGATTGGATGACGCCATGCAACGCCGAGACAGGCCGGGCGTCGGAAGAGTGGGGGGAGTTCATGTCCATCAATCGCAAAAGCCTATCGATCGCAGCCGTGCTTGCCGCGGCGACCTGCAGCAGCGCCCTTGCCGGCGGTTTTCAGCGCGGCACCGCCGACACCGACATCCTGTTCGAGCCCGGCACCGTCAATACCCGCGCCAGCATGACCTATGTCGACCCGCAGCGCGGCTTCACCTCGGTGAACGGCGTCGACGTCGACGGCGGCGACTACACCGGCGACTACACGATCCCGAACTATTCGATCTCGCTGGGCAACGACGTCTTCGGCTGCGCCGGCACGGCAACCGAATCCTTCGCGGGCGAATCCGACTATTCCGGCCTGCCGGGCGGGGCGCTGCCGATGCAGGTCAGCTCCACCCAGAGTGGTTCGTCCGCCGATCGGCTGGACTTCGCCACGGCATCCGCGATCTCGCGCACCCAGCGGCTCGCCTTCGATTCGACCGAGCTCGGCCTGACCTGCCGCGTGAGCTATGCCGCGGATTCCGGGCGCTACAGCCTGCTCGGCGGCGTCTTCGTCGAGGACTTCCACTTCGAGGGGACGAGCCTCGGCACGCGCTATCCGGCACCCGGCCTCCCGATCGCCGCCGTCACCAGCCGAATCGACGTCGAGAGCGACGGCGATTACAAGGCGGGCTTCCGCATCGGCGCGGCCTATGAAATCCCCGAGATCGCGCTGCGCGTTCAGGCCATGTACCGTTCCGAGGTCAAGCACGACGAGATCGAAGGCGACGGCACCGTGACGATCCTGAGCTCGCTCTTGCCGACGCTGCCGGCAGGCACCGTGGTTCCTGTGCAGTCCTTCCTCAACGAGACGACCAGCCCGCAGTCGCTCGAGATCAAGGGGCAGACCGGCATTGCGCCCGGCTGGCTGCTGCTCGGCTCGTTCCGCTGGACCGACTGGTCGACCAACGAGGTCGCGATCAACACCATCTCCAGCCCGCTCATCGGGACGACCTCCTCCTACGCGCCCTACCACTGGCGCGACGGCTACACCGCCTCGATCGGTGTCGGCCACGCCTTCAACGAACAGATCTCCGGCGCCATCGCTGTCGGCTACGACCGCGGCGTTTCGACCGGCGCCGAGACGACCTACACCGACATCTACACCCTGTCGGGCGGCGTCTCCTTCAAGGCCAACAAGATGGCCGAGCTGCGCTTCGGCGGCGTCCTCGGCTACTGGACCGACGGCGACCAGTCGATCTCCGAAGGCAGCTATTACGACGCCACCGTCGGCGACGACTTCGTCTACGGCGTCAACGCCTCGATGCGGTTCACCTTCTGATCCGCAAGGCCGGCGGGGCCTTGCCGCTGGCCTCGCGACGTCTTCCCGCAGGGAATCCGGGGACAGGAAAGGGCGTGCCGGCACGGGCACGCCCTTTTCGTTGTGAACCATAAGGTTCCGTCGGTTTTCTGCGAAAGATGCCGTGTGTTTTCGCGGCAACACTATTGCAGGCTTGCACCGGCTATAGTCGTGGCAACGGTGCAGGCGCCCCGTTGCCGCCACAAAACACCGTCACCTCGATCCTCAAGCCGAGGTCCTGGCGGAGGAATCGGCGGGATGACGAGGGGGATTTCATGGACGCGAACAGGATCGACAAGTCACGGCTTCCCAGCCGTCACGTGACCGAAGGTCCGGAGCGCGCGCCGCATCGGTCCTACCTCTACGCCATGGGCCTCACCGACGTCCAGATTCACCAGCCGCTGGTCGGCGTCGCGACCGCCTGGAACGAGGCGGCGCCCTGCAACATCTCGCTGCAGCGCCAGGCCCAGTCGGTCAAGAAGGGCGTCGCCGCCAACCGCGGCACGCCGCGCGAATTCGCCACCATCACCGTCACCGACGGCATCGCCATGGGCCATGCCGGGATGAAGTCCTCGCTCGCCAGCCGCGACGTGATCGCCGATTCGGTCGAACTGACCATGCGCGGCCATTCCTACGACGCGATGGTCGCCATGGCCGGCTGCGACAAGAGCCTGCCGGGCATGATGATGGCGATGATCCGGCTCAACGTGCCGTCGATCTTCATCTATGGCGGCTCCATCCTGCCGGGCCGCTACAAGGGCCGCGACATCGTCGTGCAGGACCTGTTCGAGGCGGTCGGCCTGCATTCGGTCGGCAAGATGGACGACGTGACGCTGGACGAGATGGAGCGGGTCGCCTGTCCCTCGGCCGGCTCCTGCGGCGGCCAGTACACCGCCAACACCATGGCCATGGTCGCCGAGGCGATCGGCCTCGCACTGCCCTACAGCTGCGGCGCGCCGGCTCCGTACGAGATCCGCGACGCCTTCTGCTCGAATGCCGGCGAGCAGGTGATGGAACTCCTGAAGCAGAACCTTCGCCCGCGCGACATCGTCACCCGCAAGGCCTTCGAGAATGCCGCGATGACGGTGGCGGCGACCGGTGGATCGACGAACGCCGCGCTGCACCTGCCGGCGATGGCGCACGAGGCGGGCATCGCGTTCGACCTCTTCGACGTCGGCGAGATCTTCCGCAGGACGCCCTATATCGGCGACCTGAAACCCGGCGGCCGATACGTCGCCAAGGACCTCTTCGAGGCCGGCGGCATCCCGCTGGTGATGAAGGCGCTGCTCGACGGCGGCTTCCTGTACGGCGACTGCATGACGGTCACCGGCAAGACCGTCGCCGAGAACCTCGCCAATGTGAAGTGGAACGCCGACCAGGACGTGGTGCGCACGACCGCGAACGCGATCTCGCCCCCCGGCGGCGTCGTCTCGCTGCGCGGCAATCTCGCGCCCGACGGCGCCATCGTGAAGGTCGCGGGGCTGAAGAACCTGCGCTTCGTCGGCCCGGCCCGGGTCTTCGACAATGAGGAAGAGTGCTTCCACTGCGTCGACAAGCGGGAGTTCAAGGAAGGCGAGGTGCTGGTGATCCGCTACGAGGGCCCGAAGGGCGGGCCCGGCATGCGCGAGATGCTGTCCACCACCGCTTCCCTCTACGGCCAGGGCATGGGCGACAAGGTGGCGCTGATCACCGACGGGCGGTTCTCCGGCGCGACGCGCGGCTTCTGCGTCGGCCATGTGGGCCCGGAGGCGGCCGTCGGCGGCCCGATCGCCCTGATCGAGGATGGCGACATCATCACCCTCGACGCCACGACCGGCGAGATATCGGTGGATGTCAGCGAGGAAGAATTCGCCCGGCGGCGGGTCGGCTGGACCGCCCGTGAGACCGAATATCCGACGGGAGCGATCTGGAAGTATGCGCAGCAGGTCGGCACGGCGCGCAAGGGAGCGGTCACCCATCCGGGCGGCACCGCGGAAAAGCACTGCTATGCGGATATTTGAGCGGCATCTCGCAGCGTTCGCCCTGGCGGCGGCGACGCTTCTGTCCTGCGGGCAGGGCGTCCTGGCGCTCGACCCGGACGCCAAGGTCAACCCCGAGGCCGGACCGCTGGAGCTGTTCTCCTTCGGCTTCAAGGCCTATCAGCGCGGCGAGAAGCTCGAGGCCTTCGAGGCCCTGCGCTATGCCGCCGACAAGGGCCATCCGGGCGCGCGCTGGAAGCTCGGGCGGATGTATGCCGAGGGCGACGGCGTGCCCGAGAACGACTACGAGGCGTTCAAGATCTTCGAGCAGATCGTCCGCGACCAGGAGGACGAGAACGGCAGCTATTCCAATGCCGCCTATGTTGCCAGCGCCGTCGTCGCGCTCGCTGACTACTTGAGGGTCGGCATCGCCGACAGCCCGGTGACGGTCGACCTGCCGCGGGCGCGTCAGTTCTACTTCCACGCCGCCTCGTTCTTCGGCGACGCAGAGGCGCAGTTCGAGCTCGGCCGGATGCTGCTCTATGGCGAGGGCGGTCGCGCCAATCCCCGCCAGGCGGCCCGCTGGCTGAATCTTGCGGCCGAGAAGGGCCATGTCGGCGCCAAGGCGCTGCTGGGCTACCTGCTCTTCGACGGCAAGAAGATCTCGCTCAGGCCCGAGCCGGTCCGCGGCCTCGCCATGCTGACCCTGGCGCTGCGCCAGGCCGGCGCGAGCGACCAGCAATGGATCCGCCCGCTGCAGGAGGAGACGTTCTCGGTCGCCAGCGAGGACGTCCGGCGCGAGGCCCTCGCGCGGGCCGACCAGCAGGGACTGCCGGTCCCGGCGACGGGACCGGTGGCCAGCGCCAAGAACTGAGCCCGAAGAGCTGAACAGACAAGTCCCAGGGCGGGCCAACGCTGGCATCGAAGCTGCGGAGGTCTGTGCCTCGCCGTTGATGTCAGCACGACATGAGGCGAGGCCGGCTTGCCCGGTCCTCGTCAGGCCGCGAGCTGGATCATCACCGGCACGTGGTCCGACGGCTTTTCCCAGCCGCGCACATGCTTTTCGATGCCGACCGAGACGAGCCGGTCCTGCACCTCCGGCGAGACCAAGAGGTGGTCGATGCGGATGCCGTCGTTTTTCTGCCAGGCGCCGGCCTGGTAATCCCAGAAGGTGTAGGTCTTCTCGGCGTCCGTCGTCGCCCGGAGCGCATCGGTGAGACCGAGATTGACGAGGCGGCGGAAGGCTGATCGGCTTTCGGGCTGGAACAGGGCGTCACCGAGCCAGGCCTGCGGCCGCGCGACGTCGACCGGCATCGGGATGACGTTGTAGTCGCCGGCCAGGACCAGATCGTCCTCCTCTGCGAGCCGCCAGCCCGCATGGGCGATCAACCGCTCCATCCAGCCGAGCTTGTAGGGGAATTTCTCGGTGCCGAGGGGATTGCCGTTCGGCAGGTAGATCGAGGCGACGCGCAGCCGGCGCCCGCCGATCTCCCACAAACCCTCGATGTAGCGGGACTGCTCGTCGCTCTCGTCGCCCGGAAGGCCGCGCATGACCGAGGCCGGCGCGACCTTCGACAAGAGCGCGACGCCGTTGAAGCCCTTCTGGCCGTGGGTCTCGACATGGTAGCCGAGCGCCTCGATGGGGCCACGCGGGAACGTCTCGTCGACGCTCTTGATCTCCTGCAGGCAGGCGATGTCCGGCGAGGCGGCCTCGAGCCAGGCGCAGAGCGAATCGATCCGCGCCTTGATGCCGTTGATGTTCCAGGTGGCGATCAGCATGCGGCCGGTCAGACCGTGAAGGAGGTGCCGCAGCCGCAGGAGGCGACGGCGTTCGGATTGCGGATCTGGAAGGACTGGCCCATCAGGTCGTCGACGAAATCGACCACCGAGCCCTCGAGATAGACGAGGGACACCGGATCGACGAGGACGCGGGCGCCGTCGCGCTCGATCACCAGATCGTCGGCTTCGCGGCCTTCGGTGAGATCGTATTTGTAGGAGAAGCCGGAACAGCCGCCGCCCTCGACCGAAATGCGCAGGCTGGGCTCGCCGCCGCTCTTCGCCAGAATGGCGTTGATCCGCTTGACCGCGCTGTTCGACAGGGTGACGGGCTGGGAAAGTGTCTCGCTCATGGCCTCGTCGACGCCGCGTTGCCGCCGGCGCCGCTCCTTGTTTGAGTCAGGACCATTAGTTATGGACGCGAGGCGACCCGGTCAATCGCCGAAGGGCAGGAGAGGCGCAGAAGCATGGCCGCGAGCACGATCATCGGTCCGGCTTCGGACCAGGTTCCGGGAGGTCCGTCCGGCCGGGCGGTCTTCGCCGAGGATCCCGCCCGCTCGCGCGGCCGCCTCGTGCCGGAAGGCTCCAGCCCGACGCGCACGCCGTTCCAGCGCGACCGCGACCGGATCGTCCATTCCGCCGCCTTCCGCCGGCTGAAGCACAAGACCCAGGTCTTCGTGCCCTATGAGGGCGACACCTACCGCACCCGGCTGACCCACACGATCGAGGTGTCGCAAATCGCAAGGGCACTGGCGCGGGCCTTCCGTCTCGACGAGGACCTGACCGAGGCGGTGGCCCTCGTCCACGATTTCGGCCACACGCCCTTCGGCCATGCCGGCGAGCGGGCGCTCGACCGGCGGATGCGCGAGTTCGGCGGCTTCGACCACAATGCCCAGTCGCTGCGGATCGTCACCGCGCTGGAGAGCCGCTATGCCGACTTCGACGGGCTGAACCTGTCCTTCGAGACGCTGGAGGGGCTGGTCAAGCACAACGGCCCGCTGGTCGGCCCGCATGCCGGGGCCGAGGGAGGCGGCGGACACGCCGTGCCGAAGCCGATCCTCGACTTCGACGCGGTCCTGCCCCTCGGCCTCGACCGCTTCGCCGATCTGGAAGCGCAGGCCGCCGCGATCTCCGACGACATCGCCTACAACACCCACGACCTCGACGACGGCCTGCGTGCCGGGCTGATCGATCTCGCCGATATCGCGGAACTCGACCTCGCCGGCTCGATCCACCGAGAGGTCAAGGCGAAGTATCCGGGTCTCGACCCGTCCCGGACGATCCACGAGATCATGCGCCGGCACATCACCCGGCTCGTCGAGGACGTCATCGCCACGACCGCAGAAGGGCTCGAGACGCTGCAGCCGCAGAGCGCCGACGATGTGCGCGATGCCGGCCGGCAGCTCGTCCGCTTCTCGCCGCAGATGGAGGCGGCCGTCGACCAGACCCGGCAGTTCCTGTTCCACCGCCTCTATCGCTGCGAGAGCGTGATGGTGGTGATGCGGGAAGCCGAGCGGGTGGTCGAGGCGCTGTTCGACCGGTTCTGCGAAGAGCCCGAGCTGATGCCGCGGGACTGGTCGAGCGGCCTGGCCGACCTCTCCCGGGAGCGGCTGATGCGGCGGATCGCCGACTATCTCTCCGGCATGACCGACACCTATGCCATCGGCGAGTATGAGCGCCTGTTTGACGCGGTGCCGCAATTGCGTTAGCCGCCGGGCTCATCATTTTGGTCGCAGGAGCCGGATCGTCGGCCAGCGCCGCCCGTGGCGGCATCGCTGACGGTCTCCGGTGGCGCCGCATGGCGGGCGAGGGCGGTGCATGCCCGGGCGATCCGGCGCCAGCGGGCCTGCGGGCCGTTGAGAGGATTGGTCGATGAACGTCTTTGCCGACTTCGAGAACCGCGTGAAGCGGGCGGTGGCGCCGCTTCTGCCGGCGGACGCCGACATCGACCTGTCCCGCCTGACGGTCGAGCCGCCGCGCGACGCCGCCCATGGCGATCTTGCCACCAATGCCGCGATGGTGCTGTCGAAGAGCCTCGGCATGAAGCCGCGGGACCTTGCCGAACAGATCGCCGCGAGCCTCGGCGATGATCCGGACGTCGCCAGCGTCGCCATCGCCGGGCCGGGCTTCATCAACCTGACCCTCGAGCGGACCTTCTGGACGAGCCACCTCGCCGCGCTTCTCGGCGCCGGCGGGCAATACGGCCGGGGCGCCGCGACGGGCCGCAAGGTCAACGTCGAATACGTCTCGGCCAATCCGACCGGGCCGATGCATGTCGGCCATACGCGGGGCGCCGTCGTCGGCGACGTGATCGCCCGGCTGGCCGCCTTCGCCGGCGACGACGTGACGAAGGAATACTACATCAACGACGCCGGCGAGCAGGTGAACGTTCTCGCCCGCTCCGCCTATCTGCGCTACCGCGAGGCGCTGGGGCAGGAGATCGGCGAAATCCCGGCGGGCCTCTACCCCGGCGACTATCTGAAGCCGGTGGGCGCGGCGCTGGCGGAGGAATTCGGCGATGCGCTGCTTCGCCAGGACGAGGCCGACTGGCTGCCGGTGGTCAAGGACCGGGCGATCGACGCCATGATGGCGATGATCCGCGACGACCTGAAGACGCTCGGCGTCGAGCACGACGTGTTCTTCTCCGAGCGCACTCTGCATGCCGAGGAAGGCGGCAAGATCGCCGAGGCGATCGCCGACCTGCGGGCCAAGGGCTTCATCTACCAGGGCACGCTGCCGCCGCCGAAGGGACAGCTTCCCGAGGACTGGGAGGACCGCGAGCAGACGCTCTTGCGCTCCACCGAGGTCGGCGACGACCAGGACCGGCCGCTGGTGAAGTCCAGCGGCGCCTACACCTATTTCGCCGCCGACGTCGCCTATTTCCGCGACAAGTACGAGCGCGGCTTCTCCGAGATGATCTATGTGCTGGGCGCCGACCATGGCGGCTACGTCAAGCGGCTGGAGGCCGTCGCCAAGGCGATCTCCGGCGGCGCGGCGAAGGCCGACTGCGTCCTGTGCAACCTCGTCAAGCTCTATCGGGACGGCGAACCGGTGAAGATGTCGAAGCGCTCCGGCGACTTCGTCACGCTGGCCGAGGTGGTCGAGGAGGTCGGGCGCGATCCGGTGCGCTTCATGATGCTCTATCGCAAGAGCGACGCGCCGCTGGACTTCGACTTCAAGAAGGTGACCGAGCAGTCCAAGGACAACCCGGTCTTCTACGTGCAGTACGCCCATGCCCGGGCCGCCGCGATCTTCCGCCAGGCGGGCGAGGTGCAGATCGCCGTCCCGGACTATGCCGGCGCCGATGCCGTCATGCTCGACGGCCTCGCCGATGTCGGCGAGATCGGGCTGATCCGCAAGCTGGCGGAATTTCCGCGGCTGATCGGCCAGGCCGCGGATGCCAAGGAACCGCACCGGCTGGCCTTCTATCTGAACGATCTCGCGGCGGCCTTCCACGCCCAGTACAATCGCGGCAAAGACTTGCCCGACTTACGGTTTGTTAACCAAGCTGAGCCAAGACTGTCGGTTGCGAGGCTAGGACTCGTCAAAGCGGTCGCGACCGTCCTCTTCATCGGTCTGGATCTGATCGGCGCCGACGCGCCTGACGAAATGCGCTAGGGCATCACGCTTTGGCCAATTTCCTCGCCTAGCCATCGGATTTGTGAGGGATGGGGCCTTCACGCGGGGATTGAGCGGGGATTTTCATGTCGATGGGGGACCTCAACGGTTCCGCCCGCAAGGGCGGTCAGGCGTTCGATGCCGAACTCGATGACCCGTTCGAAGAACTGGCGCGGATTCTCGAGGCGCCGATGAAGGCGGAGGCGCAGGCCGCCGCCGCGCCCATCGCGCCCCCCGTGGCCGAGCAGACCGAGGTCGCGCCCGCGGCAGAGGTTCATCAGGCTCCGGTTCATCAGGCCCCCGTTCATCAGGCCCCGGCTGCCGTCGCAGCCGAGGCGCCTCGTCAGCCAACCGTTGCCACCGCCGAGACGAGCCTCGACGACGACAGCTTCGACGAAGGTGCGATGAGCGCGGCGCTGTCGCAGGAACTGGCCGACGCGCTGGATCTGGCGGCTGCCGATTTCGACGACGCGACTCTCGAAGATACCATCGCCCCCAATGCTGCGCCGAATGCTGACGTGGAGCCGGTTCGGGCCGCGCCGCTGCAGGAGCCGGCCGCTGCTGCCGTGCCTGCTGCCGTTGCTGCCGTGCCCGCTGCGGCTGCCGTGCGTCCCGTTGCGAGTGCCGGCCCGGCCAAGGTCGCCGCAGCTCCGGCCAAGGCCCCGGTCGAGGCCGTTTCGCCGGAACCTGTTATTGCACCTGCGCCTCCCGCAGCCGCTCCGGGTCTGGTCGTCTCCTCCTTCGCCAGCCGGATCGGCCAGAAGGGCGCTACGCCGGTGCCGGCACCGCGCGCTCCGCAGCCCGCCGTGACCGCCAAGCCCGCCGTAACCGCCAAGCCTGCCGTGACGGCGAGGCCGGCGGCTGCGGTCAAGGTCGCGGCCCCGGCAGCGGCGGCCGCAGGCGCCACGTCCGACGGGTTCGACCAGGGCTTCGAGCAGGCGCTGCGCGGCCTGTCTGAGCCGGCCAATCCGCGCCAGGCGACGATCCACCACACCGAAGCCTTCGCGCCGGACCGCCAGATGGCGGCCGACGAGACCGGTGCCGAATCGCAGATCTTCGACGATTTCGACGAGCTGATCGCCAGCGAACTCGCCGCCATCAAGCAGGAAGCGCCGCAGGCTGCCCATGTGGAGGAACAGGTCGCGGGCGACCCGTCCTTCGACGGGGCGCAGTGGTCCTCCGGCTTTGACGGTCAGGGCGCAGGCGAAGCCGGGGCGTACCACGCGGATGAAGGCGACGACGACATGCGGGCGTCTCGCCCGGCCGCGGCAGTCATTGCGGCGGGCCATGTCGGCCGCAGCAGCTTCCTCGGGGCGGGGATCGGCGCCATCGCGCTGATGCTCGCCGCCGGCGGTGCCTATCTCTTCCTCGGCTCGGGCTCCGGCGTCGTTGACGACGGCTCCGTGCTGATCGTCCGAGCCGATCCCGATCCGGTCAAGGTCAAGCCGGAGAATCCGGGCGGCCGCGAGGTGCCCAACCAGAATCAGATGGTCTACAGCCGCGTCGAGAGCGGCGATGCGATCGTGACGCCGGAGCAGAAGCAGCTGGTCAGCGCCCAGGAGGTGCCGATGGACCTGCCGACGGAAAGCGCCGAGCTGTCCGACCTTCCCGGCGTCGAGATCGGCATCGGCTCGGCCAATGCCGCCGAGCGGCCGACGGAGACCGCCCAGTCGGCGGACGTCTACAGCGAGGCTTCGCCGATCGCGGTGCTGTCGCCGCGGCGCGCCAGGACCTATTCGGTGCGAGCCGACGGAACCCTCGTCGTCGGCGACGGCGGATCGGGCGAGGCGGCCGAGGATCCGCGCGGCCGCGGCCCGCTCATCGAGGCGGCGTCTCGGCCGGTCGACCTGTCGCAGGTCGCGAGCGGACAAGCGGCAGCCGGGGTGGCCGGAGAAATCCCGGCAGCGGCCGATCAGGAAATCGTCGGCGTCCCGGCGCCCAACGTCCCGGTGCCGACGCTGAGGCCGGGTTCGGCCCGCAGCGGGGCACGGCCGGTCGCGGCGGCTTCTGCTCCGTCGGCGCAGGCCCGTCCGGACGAGATCCAAACGGCGGCGCTGCAGCCCCAACCGACCCCGGCGGCCCCGGCGGCGCAACCCCAGCAGGCGCAGCCCCAGCAGGAGGCCCTGGACCAGCCGGCGGCAGCCGCGCCCTCGCATGACGGCTACTATGTCCAGATCTCGTCGCAGCCCTCGCGCGAATCCGCCGAAGCGTCGTCGCGCAATCTCGGACAGCGCTACAGCGGCGTCATCGCCGGCCGCAACGTCGTCATCCAGTCGGCCGACATTCCGGGCAAGGGCACCTATTACCGGGTCCGCGTTCCGGTGACATCCAAGACGGAAGGCGCACAGCTTTGCGGCGACCTGAAATCCGCCGGCGGCAGCTGCTTCGTGTCGCGCTAGGCGTCGGCGGCGCAACGCTGCTCGGCCGTCTCGCCGCAGACGGCGGGTGGCCTTTTTCCCACCATGGCGAGGGACCGGGGGATGGAAGCGATCTTCCGTCCGGCCGCCCGTTTTCCGACGCCCGCTCCGGCGCGGATGATCACGAGACGAGACCGAGGATGACTGGTTCGAAAGCCTGGATCGCCGCGCCTGCCGGCCTGACCCTCTCCGCGGAGGAGCGCCGCTTCTTCGCCGACGAGCGGCCCTGGGGCTTCATCCTGTTTGCCCGCAACATCCAGTCCGAACGGCAGGTGGCCGATCTCGTCGCCTCGCTGAAGGAGATCGGCGGCCGGGCGACGACGCCGGTCTTCATAGACCAGGAGGGCGGCCGTATCGCTCGCCTGCGCCCGCCGCTGGCACCCGCCTATCCGGCGCCGGCTGCGATCGGCCAGCTGTTCGCCGTCGATCCCGGGGCCGGCGAGCGCGCCGCCTGGCTGCAGGGCCGGCTGCTCGCCGCCGACGTCATGGCCTATGGCATCAACGCCGACTGCGTGCCCTGCCTCGACGTGCCCGTCGCGGGCGCCCATTCGGTGATCGGCGACCGCGCCTACGGGCTGAATGCCGACACCGTCGCGACCCTCGGCCGCGCCGTTGCCGACGGGGCGATGGCTGGCGGCGTCCTGCCGGTGATGAAGCACGTGCCGGGTCATGGCCGAGGCAACGCCGACAGCCATCACGAACTGCCGCGGGTGGACGCCCCCCGCGCCGAACTCGCCCGCACCGATTTCGCGCCGTTCCGGGCGTTGCACACGCTGCCGGCGGCGATGACCGCGCACATCCTCTACACCGACATCGATCCCCGGCATCCGGCGACCCTGTCGAAGGTCGTCATCGATTCGGTGATCCGGACGGAGATCGGCTTCGATGGGCTGCTGATGAGCGACGACATGTCGATGAAGGCGCTGTCGGGCGATCTCTACGACCTGTCGGCCGCCGCCCTGATGGCCGGTTGCGACGTCGTCCTCCACTGCAACGGCGACATGGCCGAGATGCGCCGGGTCGCCAGCGCCGCGCAGCCGCTCGCCGGCGACGCCAAGCGCCGCGCCGAGGCCTGCGAGGCGGTGATCGCCCGGGCGCCCGAGGCGTTGACGGACGGTCTCCGGACCGAATACGACGCTCTGATGGCGCGCGTCGGCTGAGTGCCTCGCGGGCCGCAGTTGCGCCGGTGCGGGTGAGCGGTTAGGCAGGAGGGCGGCGACGGCTCGACCTGAAGGCCCCGGCGGGGCAGGGGGCGGCGGGCGCCGGTTTCATCGACCGGGACGATCGCGAGGCGCGTTGGCGGGCGTGCCGCGTATCGACCGGTCCAGCCATCGGGCGAGGCGTGCGCGTAACCCCCCTTCCAGAATCGCAGCCGGCCGAGGCGGTGCGGACCCGCACCAGCGCCGGCGTGAGCTTTGCCGCCAGCCTCGCCTTCGAGAATATCGGCCACCGGGTCGGCTCTGCGGAGATCCTGCGGGACATCAGCCTAGAGGCCCAGCCGGGCGAGGTGCTCTGCCTGCTCGGCCCGTCCGGATCCGGCAAGACGACGCTGCTGCGAATCGCGGCTGGCATCGAGCGCCCGACC
Organism: Fulvimarina sp.; assembly: GCA_002700095.1. Lineage (GTDB taxonomy): Bacteria > Pseudomonadota > Alphaproteobacteria > Rhizobiales > Rhizobiaceae > Jiella. The sequence continues at coordinate 51,897 of PACL01000058.1, forward strand.
TCGGGCCGGCTGCTCCTCGGCGGCCGCGAGATCTGCGGGCCGAACACCTTCGTGACGCCGGAAAAGCGCGGCGTCGGGCTGATGTTCCAGGACTTCGCCCTGTTTCCCCACATGACCATCCTCGACAACGTCCGCTTCGGCCTCAGCGCATTGAAGGCGGCGGCGGCGAAGCGGGAGGCGATGGCGGCACTCGGCCGGGTGGGCCTCGACCATGCCGCCGACAATTATCCGCACATGTTGTCCGGCGGCGAGCAGCAGCGCGTGGCGCTGGCTCGAGCGCTGACGCCGCGCCCGTCGGTGCTGCTGATGGACGAGCCGTTCTCGGGGCTCGACAGCCGGCTGAAGGACGTGGTGCGCACCGACACGCTGCAGATCCTGAGAGAGGCCCGGGCGACGGCCATCATCGTGACGCACGATGCCGAGGAGGCGATGCGGCTCGGCGACCGCATCGCGCTGATCAAGGACGGAAGGCTGGTCCAGATCGGCACCGGGGCCGAACTCTACAGCCGCCCGGCCAATCTCTTCGCCGCCGGATTCTTCTCCGAACTCAACGTGATACCAGGCGAGGTGCGGGGCGGCCGGGTGGTGACGCCGCTGGGTCCCGTCGCGGATTCGCCATCATCGGACGGTAGTCTCGTCACCGTCGCATTGCGATTGAGCGGATTGCGGCTCAACGAGCGCGACAGCGGCGTCCATGGCCGCATCGTCGCGCGGCGGTTTCTCGGCGGCGTCGACCTGATGACCGTCGCGGTCGAAGGGCTCGACCAGCCGCTTCGCTCCAGGATGCGGGCGGGCCTCGTGCCGGAAAATCAGCGCGACGTCGTCGTGTCCATTGATCCGCAGGACGTTATCGTGTTTGAAAAGGCGAACGATGATCGCTAGCTACGATGTGAGGCGATCAACGCGCTCGAGGGAGACAAGGGTATGGGTAGCTTCAGCATTTGGCACTGGCTCATCGTTCTGGCCGTCGTGCTGCTCCTGTTCGGTCGCGGCAAGATCCCCGAGCTGATGGGTGACGTCGCGAAGGGCATCAAGAGCTTCAAGAAGGGCATGTCCGACGAGGAGAGCGAGGCGAAGACCGCCGAGCGCCGCTCGCTCGACGCCCACGACGGCGACGTGGTCTCGCGCGACGTCAAAACCGAAAAGACGGTTGGCTGAGCCGTACTTGGATGGTGGCGCCGGTGCTTGCGCAGCGGCGGATTTTTCCTCGAAGTCGTAGCGCCTTTCGGCGCACGACGTCCCCAGGCAGTTGAGTAGTGCTGTTCGATCTCGGCTGGTCCGAACTCTTGGTGATCGCGGTGGTCCTCGTGGTCGTCGTCGGCCCGAAGGACCTGCCCGGCATGCTGCGCACCTTCGGCCGCGTCACGCGGCAGATGCGGGCGATGGCCGGGGATTTCCGTCGGCAGTTCGACGACGCGCTGAAGGAGGCCGAACTCGATGACGTCCGCAAGGGCATCGACGACGTCCGCTCCCTCGATCCGCGCAATGCGATTCGCGACGCGATGAACCCGATGAAGGCGATCGGCGACGACATCCGCTCGTCGCTGAACACTGCCACGGCGTCCTCAGCGCCCCGCGTTCCGTCCAGCGACGACGCGCCGGTGCCCGAGGGCGAGCCGGCCAAGACTGCGGCCGTCGATGCCGGCGCTCCCACGGCGCCCGCTGCAGAGACGGGCGGCGATACCGGCAGGAACGGGTCGCATGCCCATGCCGGAGCTACGGGCAGCGAGCCTGCCGATGCGGGCACCGGCAAGTCTTCGCCGCAGTCTTCGGAAAATCAGTCTCCTGAGGTCCGGTCTTCCGAGGCCCAGTCCTCCCAGGATGGCAGTCGCGACAGCGCCGAAAAGGCGAGGGACGTAGCGTGAAGAGCAGCGACGACGACATCGAGGCGTCATCGGCGCCGCTGATCGAGCATCTCGTGGAGCTGCGCAAGCGACTGATCTGGTCGATTGTCGGCTTCTTCATCGCCTTCCTGGTCTGCTTCTACTTCGCCAAGCCGATCTTCAACTTCCTTGTCATTCCCTACCAGACCGCGACCGACTGGGCCGGGCTGCGGGGGGACCAGGTGCGGCTGATCTATACGGCGCCGCAGGAATTCTTCTTCACCCAGGTGAAGATCGCGGCCTTCGGCGGCCTCTTCCTGGCCTTCCCGGTGATCGCCACGCAGATCTACCGCTTCGTGGCGCCGGGGCTGTATCGCAACGAGCGCGGCGCCTTCCTGCCCTATCTGGTGGCGACGCCGGGGCTGTTCCTGCTCGGCGCGTCGCTGGTCTACTATTTCTTCACTCCGATGGTGATGTGGTTCTTCCTGTCGATGCAGCAGACCGGCGGCGGCGGCGAGGCGAGCATCGAACTCCTGCCGCGGGTGTCGGAATACCTGTCGCTGATCATGACGCTGATCTTCGCCTTCGGGCTGGTGTTCCAGCTGCCGGTGGTCGCGACGCTGATGGTCCGGGCGGGGATGACGTCCTCGCTGGGCCTTGCCGCGAAGCGCAAATATGCCATCGTCATGGCCTTCATCGCCGCCGCGATCCTGACCCCGCCGGACCCGATGTCCCAGATCGGTCTTGCCCTGCCGACGATCATTCTCTACGAGATTTCCATTCTGGCGGCGCGGATGATCGAGAAGAAGCGGGTGGAACAGACGCCCGAGAGCGAGGCCCCGACGCAAGCCTGACCGTGGGCTTGCCCGGCCTGATCTCCCTCGCCGCCGACGACGAGGGAACGATGCTCGATATCAAGTGGATCAGGGACAACCCTGCCAAGTTCGACGAGGCGCTGGCCAAGCGCGGCGCTCCGGCGGCGGCGATGGACATCATCAAGCTCGACGAGCGCCGGCGCGACCACCTGAAGATCCTCCAGGATCTGCAGAACCGCCGGAACGAAGCCTCCAAGGAAATCGGCAAGGCCAAAGGGTCGGGCGACAACGCCCGCGCCGAGGCGCTGATCGAGGAGGTCGGCACGCTGAAGGCCGAAATCCAGGAGGGCGAGGAGACCGAGCGGCGAATCGACGCCGATCTCGAGGACGTGCTCGCCCGCATTCCGAATGTGCCGCTGGACGACGTGCCGGTCGGTGAGGACGAGGCCGGCAACGTCGAGATCCGCCGGGTCGGCGAGCCGCCGCGCATGGACGACGCCAAGGAGCATTACGAGCTCGGCGAAGCCCTCGGCATGATGGAGTTCGAGCAGGCGGCGAAGATTTCGGGCGCGCGGTTCACCATCCTCAAGGGCCAGCTGGCGCGCCTCGAGCGGGCGCTCGGCCAGTTCATGCTCGACCTCCACACCGGCGAGCACGGCTACAGCGAGACCGCCGTGCCGCTCTTGGTGCGCGACGAGGCTCTGTTCGGCACCGGCCAGCTGCCGAAATTCTCCGAAGATCTGTTCCACACCAGCGAAGGCCGCTGGCTGGTGCCGACCGCCGAGGTGCCGCTGACCAACCTCGTGCGCGAGCGCACCCTCGACGCCGCCGAGCTGCCGATCCGCGTCACCGCGCTGACGCCCTGCTTCCGCTCGGAGGCGGGAGCCGCCGGCCGCGACCAGCGCGGCATGCTGCGCCAGCACCAGTTCTACAAGGTGGAGCTGGTCTCGATCACCGATGAGGACAGCTCGGTCGCCGAGCTCGAGCGGATGACGGCCTGCGCCGAGGAGGTGCTGAAGCGCCTCGGCCTCGCCTACCGGGTGGTGACGCTGTGCACCGGCGACATGGGCTTCGGCGCCCGCAAGACCTACGACATCGAGGTCTGGCTGCCGGGGCAGGGCGCCTATCGGGAGATCTCCAGCTGCTCGGTCTGCGGGGATTTCCAGGCGCGGCGGATGAACGCCCGCTACAAGATCGCCGGCGAGAAGGCCCAGCGTTTCGTCCATACGCTGAACGGTTCGGGCGTGGCGCTCGGCCGGGCGCTCATCGCGGTGATGGAGAACTACCAGAACGCCGACGGCTCGATCACCGTGCCGGAGGCGCTGCGGCCCTATATGGGCGGGATCGAAACCATCGCGGCGGCCTGACCCATGCGCATCCTGATCACCAATGACGACGGCATCGATGCCGAGGGCCTCGCCGTCCTCGAGCGGGTCGCCCATGCGATGTCGGACGACGTCTGGACCGTCGCGCCGGAGACCGACCAGAGCGGCCTGTCGCACTCGCTGACGCTGTCCTCGCCGCTGCGGCTGCGCAAGCTCGGCGACAAGCGCTTCGCGGTCCGCGGCACGCCCACGGACTGCGTCATCATGGCGGTGCGCAAGGTGATGGACGGTCTGCCGGATCTCGTCCTGTCCGGCATCAATGCCGGGCAGAACATCTGCGAGGACGTGAGCTATTCGGGCACCGTCGCCGGCGCGATGGAGGGCATGATGCTCGGCATCCGCTCGATCGCCCTCAGCCAGGCCTTTGCGCCCGGCAGCGACCGGGAGGCACTGTGGAACACCGCCGAGGCGCATGCGCCGGCGGTGATCGAGAAGCTGGCCGGCTTTCCCCTGCCACCGGGCCATCTCCTCAACGTCAACTTTCCCGCCGTCGAGGCCGATGCCGTCGCGGGCATCGCGGTGACGCGGCAGGGCAAGCTCGACTATTCGCTCGGCATCGAGGAGCGCCGGGACGGTCGCGGTTTTCCGTATTTCTGGCTGAAGTTCGGACGCCAGGTCGGGCCGGACGTTGCCGAATCCGATATCGCCGCCCTGCAGGCCGGCATGATCTCCGTCACGCCGCTGCAGCTCGACCTGACTGCCGAAAGCTTGCGCGGACAACTCGCCGACGCGCTCAGATGACGCCGCCGGATCCCGATCGCGAGAAGCTGGCGGAATTTCTCGTCAGGCTGCGCGGCGAGCCGCATGTGGCGCCGGCCGTTTTCAACGCCGTGGAGAGCGTGCCGCGGCGGCTGTTCCTGCCGGCGGGCATAGAGGACCCTTACGAGGATCGCACGGCGCCGATCGCCTGCGGCGAGACGATGCCGGGGGCGCTGGCGGCGGTGCGCATCGTGGCCGCGCTGGAGCCCGAGCCCGAGCAGCGGATCCTCGAGATCGGCACCGGCAGCGGCTACGTCACCGCGCTCCTCGCCCGCATCGTCGGTCACGTCACAACCTTCGAGCGCTATCGCCGGCTGCTGAAGGCTGCTGCCCAGCGGTTTCGCGATCTCGGCATCAGCAACGTCACGCCGATCTTCGAAGACGGCCGGGACGGATTTGCGAGCGGCAGCCCCTACCATCGCATCGTCATCCACACGGCCTTTCCCGCGCCTCCCAAGCAGTTCCTTGAGCAGCTCGGCGTCCATGCCTCGCTGATCTGCGCGATCGGCCCGGGCGACGGGGAACAGACGCTTGTGCGCCTGCGCAAGGTCGGCAGCCGGTTCGAACGCGAGGATCTCGGCCCGGTGCGCTACCAGCCGATCGCCTTCGGCAAGGCGGACGTCTTGTAGCCGAAATGCCGCGAGGAGAACTTCCCTCGGCAGAATTCGCCTTTCTGACAGGAGACTTAACCGGGTAGTAAGATTAACGCGCTTCAATGTTCCTCGAAGAATCCATTGCCTACCGAAGGAACTGTGATGCGCTTACCCGTGTTGAGTCGCTTGCACCGAGGCATGTTCGGTTCCGTCGCCGCGCTCTCCCTGGCGGGCCTCCTCGCCGGCTGCAGCGGTGACGTCGCGCGGTTCGACGACGGCTTCTACACCGGAGCCGTGCCGCAGACCGTGCCCGTGCAGCCGTCACCCCAGAGCCAGCCCTATCCCGGCGCCGTCGACGGCACCACGACCGGAGCGATCGCCCCGGCCGGTGGCGGCTATCTCGGTGGCCCGCAGCCGTCGGCCTACCCGTCCGGCTCGATGCAGCGCGGCCAGCTGCCGCCGCCGTCCGAGCCGACCTACCGGAGCCAGGGATCGGACTACCAGGGCCGCCAGACCAGCGACATGCGGTCCGAGCCGGTCCGTACCGCGCAAACGGGCGACATGCGCAAGCCGGACACGCGCGGCACCTATGACCGTTCGGGCGTCCCGGCGACCCGCGGCGCGCCGCCGACCACCCTGCAGCAGCAGGCCTCCCAGATCGCGACCCCGCAGTCGCGTCCGGCCAACCAGACCCGCGGCACCACCCCGGCGCGCCAGGAGACCGGGCGCGGCGCGGCCGGCAGCGTCACCGTCGCCTCGGGCGACACGCTGAACGGCATCGCCCGCAAGACGGGCGTGTCGGCCGACGCGATCCGCCAGGCGAACAACCTCGATTCCGACACGGTCCGGCTCGGCCAGACGCTGATGATCCCGGCCGGCGGCCGGGGGCCCGCCGCCAAGCCGGCCGATACGAAGCAGGTGGCGAGCGCTCCCGCAGCCCGGACGCAGACGCCGGCTAGGGTCGCCGACAGCCGGACGCCGGCACAGTCGGACGTCGCGGCCAAGAGCGGCCGGATCGCCGCCTCGGAGCCGGCCGTCGACACCACCGCCACGGGTTCGGTCAAGCAGGAAGTCCAGGAGCAGGTGGCGGCGGTCGCGCCGAACTCCACCGGCATCGACCAGTTCCGCTGGCCGGTGCAGGGCCGCGTCATCAACCGCTACGGCGAGAAGGTCGACGGCCGCCGCAACGACGGCGTCAACATCTCGGTGCCCCGCGGCACGCCGGTCAAGGCCGCCGAGAACGGCGTCGTCATCTATGCCGGCGACGGCCTGAAGGAATTCGGCAACACCGTCCTCGTCAAGCACGACAACGGCCTCGTGACGGTCTACGGCCATGCCGACAAGCTGTCCGTGAAGAAGGGCGACGACGTGCGACGCGGCCAGGTGATCGCCCAGTCCGGCATGAGCGGCGACACCGAAATCCCGCAGCTGCATTTCGAGGTCCGCAAGAACTCGACGCCGGTCGATCCGATCAAGTATCTGCAGTAGGCCTGTCCCTCCAGGGGCCTGGACACGATCCGGACGCGGGCGACCGCTCGTCCGGATCGTCGTCGTTTCGGTGCCGGCGTGTCCGTCATGGGACGTCCGGATGATTGCGCCGGGATGCCGGCTTGGCAGCCCGCTTCCTTGCCGTGCGGGCGCGGTTCGGGCCCGGTCGGTCGGATCGCGCCGGAGCCGCTCTTGCGGCGGCGCGCCCGGCCGGTGATGGTGGGGTGGTCCGGGGGCGTCCTGCCCCGGCGAGACGAGGTTGCGCTCGTCCGGATAGGCTCCCGCCGCAAGGCATTGCTCCCTGTCAGGTTTCTGCCATGTCCCGATCCGATGGATGAAGCCTCGCCGACGTCGCCCGACGCCTCGACCGCTCCTGGATCGCCAGTTCCTGGAGCGCCCGGCGATGCGTCCCATGGCGGCGCCGCCGTCGTGAGCGCGCAGGCGCCGATCGTGCCGGTGACGGGCCCTGCGACGACGGCTGCCGCCCTGACCGCCGGCGGCGCGCTGGCGCTGCTCGTTCTCGGTGCGGCGGCGATGGCGATTTCCCCGGTCTTCGTCAGGAACGCCGAAGTCGGTCCCTTCGCCAGCGCCTTCTGGCGGGTGTTCACCGCGCTCCCGCTGCTCGTCCTTTGGGCCGGGATCGAACGGCGGCACAGGCGAGGCCGCAGCACCGCCACCGATCGTCCGGCGCGCGTCGATCCGCGGGCAGTGGCTATGGCAGGCCTGTTCTTTGCCGGCGACCTCGCCTTCTGGCACCTGGCGATCATGCACACGACCATCGCCAATGCGACCTTCTTCGCCTGCCTCGCGCCGCTCTGGGTGGCGCTGCTGTCGCGGGTGACGATCGGCGAGCCGGTGTCGCGGTCGACGTTTCTCGGCCTCGCGGTCTGCGTGCCGGGCGCGGCGCTGCTGATCCTGCATTCCGGCAACGGCGAGGGCTCGCCGCTCGGCGACCTCTTCGGCCTCGTCACCTCGCTGTTCTTCGGCCTCTATTTCCTCGCCGTCCGGCGGGCGAGGGGGGCGCTGGGCGCCGGGGCGACGACGCTGTTCTCGAGCCTCGTGACGACGGCGATCCTGTTTCCCGTCGCGATGCTCTCGGGCGAGGGGCTGCTGCCGGGCACTTTTGCGGGCGGCCTCAACCTCGCCGCGCTCGGGCTCGTCAGCCACGCCGGCGGGCAGGGGCTTCTGTCGGTGGCGCTCGGCGTGCTATCGGCATCCTTCTCGTCGCTGGTGATCTTCGTCGAGGCGGTGGCGGCGGCGCTGTTCGGCTGGCTGTTCGCGGGCGAGCGGCCGGGACTGGCGCAGATCGCCGGCGGCTGCCTGATTCTCCTCGGCATCGCCCTTGCCCGGCCGCGGCGCGCCGCAGGAACGTCATCGAATGATGCTACGGGGCGCGCGACACGCCCCCTAGTCGTTGACACCGCCCGAGGCAACGCGAACACTGCGGATTCGAAAGTCGATTGATTTCAGGAAGTCCAATATGAAGCTCGTAGGCGTGTTCCAGGCGATGCCGAAACCCCTTCGCCTGGTCCTCATGGCCGCTGGCGCCTTCGTGCTCGGCGCACCGCTGACCGCCGTCAGCGCCAGGGCCGACTTCAGGGTCTGCAACGGCACGCAGTCGCTGGTCGGCGTCGCCATCGGCTACCGCACGGAAGCCGGCTGGACGACGGAGGGCTGGTGGCGCATACCGGCGACGACGTGCAAGTCGATCATCGAGGGGCCGCTCGCCTCGCGCTACTACTACGTCTATGCCGAGGATGCCGACGGCCGCAGCCGTTGGGCGGGGCAGATCAACCTCTGCATCGCCGAGAACGAATTCAAGATCACCGGACGCCAGGACTGCCTGAAGCGCGGCTACCAGCGCATGGGTTTCCGGGAGTACGACACCGGCGAACAGGCGAGCTGGATGGTACAGCTCACCGAAGCGCCACGAAACGAATCGGGGAACGAATGAGACGCAATCGTAGGGTCAAGATCCTCGCGACGTTGGGACCTGCCTCCTCGTCGGAAGAGATGATCCGCAAGCTGCACGAGGCGGGCGCCGACGTCTTCCGCATCAACATGAGCCACGCCGACCACCCGTTGATGCGCGAACTGGTCCAGCGCATCCGCAAGGTCGAATCCGACGTCGGCCGGCCGATCGGCATCCTCGCCGACCTGCAGGGGCCAAAGCTCCGGGTCGGCAAGTTCGCCGACGGCAAGGTCTCGCTGAAGCTCGGCCAGACCTTCACCCTCGACGACAATCCGGCGCCAGGCGACGACACCCGCGTGCAGCTGCCGCATCCGGAGATCCTCGAGGCAGTGGAGGTCGGCCACCGGTTGCTGATCGACGACGGGCGGCTGCAGCTCGAATGCATCTCGACCGACGCCCATCACATCGGCTGCAAGGTGGTGGCCGGCGACAAGATCTCCGACCGCAAGGGCGTATCCCTGCCGGACACCACGCTGGCCACCGGCGCCCTGACCGAGAAGGACCGTGCCGACCTCGACGCGGTCCTCGCGGAAAACGTCGACTGGGTGGCACTGTCCTTCATCCAGCGGCCCGACGATCTCGCCGAGGCGCGCAAGATCGCCCGCGGCCGGGCCTTCCTTTTGTCGAAGATCGAGAAGCCCCAGGCCGTCGAACGGCTCGACGAGATCATCGAACTCTCCGACGCCATCATGGTGGCGCGCGGCGATCTCGGCGTCGAACTGCCGCTGGAAGCCGTGCCGGGCATCCAGAAGCGCATCACCCGCGCCTGCCGCAAGGCCGGCAAGCCGGTGGTGGTCGCAACGCAGATGCTGGAATCGATGATCACCGCGCCGGTGCCGACCAGAGCCGAGGTCTCCGACGTGTCGATCGCCGTCTATGAGGGCGCCGACGCGATCATGCTGTCGGCCGAATCGGCGGCGGGCGACTATCCCGTCGAGGCGGTGTCGACGATGGACCGGATCGCCCAGTGCGTCGAGAAGGACCCGCTCTATCCGGGCATCATCTTCGCCCAGAGCCCGGAGCCCGAGCCGACCGGCGCGGACGCGGTCTCGCTGGCCGCGCGGCAGATGGCCGAGACGATCGGTGTGGCGGCGATCGTCACCTACACGGCGACCGGCACGACCGGGCTTCGCACCGCCCGCGAGCGGCCGCAGATCCCGATCGTCGCGCTCTCGCCGGTGCTCGCCACCGCAAGGCGCCTGTCGCTGGTCTGGGGGCTGCACTGCGTGGTGACCGAGGACGCCCAGAATCTCGACGACATGGTCGACCGGGCCTGCCGGATCGCCGTCGAGCAGAAATACGCCCGGGCGGGCGAGCGCATCATCGTCACCGCCGGCGTGCCGCTGCGCACCCCCGGTGCGACCAACATGCTGCGCATCGCCTATATCGGCTCGGACGGGCTGTCGGCGGTGTGAGGTCTGAAGGGGCGGGCTCGGAGCGGGCCCGCTTCACGCCGCTGCAGAAGAGCGGCGGCGAGGATGTCACCGGGGCGCCAAAAGCGCGGCGAGACGCATTGGCGAGACGGGGCGTCGCAATCATCCACGCGCCGCGTCTCCTGCCCGCAAGGCGACAAAGCGGAGCATGGGACTCAAACGAAAACGGGCGGCCCGAAGGCCGCCCGTTTTTTTGCGTTGCGATGGAAGTCGAGATCAGTTGGCTGCGGCGCTGTCGCCGTCGGCGGCGGCGCGGGCTTCCTCGATCCACTTGTCCCAGGTCTCCTGATGGCCCTTGATCCACGCCTCGGTGTGGCGCTCGATGTCGGCCTCGGAATCCTCGCCGTTCTGGATGAGAAGGTTCTCGGCGCTGATGTCGTTGGCCGGCAGCTTCATGATCGAGAAGAGCTTGGCGGCCGCCGGATTGGCGTCGGTAAACTCCTTGTTGGCGGCGATCTTCTGGGTGTTGACCTCGAAGCCGTAGTTCGAGCCGTCCGGCAGGGCGGTGTCGACGCCGCTGCGCGAGCCGGGCAGGGCCGACTTCGGAACGTTCAGCCAGACGGTGTCCTCGCCGGGGACCAGCACGCCGGAGACCCAGTAGGGCGTCCAGGTGTAATAGAGGATCGGCTGGCCTTCCTTGTAGCGCGAGATCGTGTCGGCAATGATCGCCGAATAGGAACCCTGGTTGTGGGTCACGGTATCGCGCAGCTCAAAGGCATCCAGCTGATGCTCGATCACCTTCTCGCAGCCCCAGCCTGGGGTGCAGCCGGTCAGGTCGGCCTTGCCGTCGCCATTGGTGTCGAACAGCTTGGCGATCTCGGGGTCCTTGAGCTGGCCGAGATTGGTGATGTTGTGCTCTTCGGCCGTCTTCTTGTCGATCAGGTAGCCCTGGAGCGCGTTGTCGGAATAGACGCCCTCACGGAAGAGCTTGTCCGTGCCGCCGGCCTCGGCGAAGAAGTCCGCATGCAGCGGATCCCAGCTGTCGGCGAGGAAGGTGCCGTCGCCGTTGGCGACTGCGACATAGGCCGTCGCGTATTCCAGTTCCTTGATGTCGTTGACCGTGTAGCCGAGCTCCTCGAGCGCCTTCATGACCAGCATGGTCTGGAAGGTCTCGCCGGCGAGCGACGACTTCAGCGGGGTGACGGTGATGCCTTCGCCCGGCATGTCCTGGGCGGTGGCGGCGCCGGTGGCAAGAATCGCGGCGATGCCGGCCGACGCTGCGAGCGCCCGGAGTGCGCTTTTTCGGATCGGTTTGGTCATGCTCGATCTCCTGTCTGATCTGGGGGTAGATTGCGGCACGCGAGCCGAGGCTGCGTGCCCTGAGATGCAGGCCGGCGCGAAGTGCCCGCCCGCGATGGACAGTCAGGCCTCCTTCGGCCTTCCTGCGGTCTTTTCGGCCTGGACGCCGCGGCTGCGCAACCGGGTGACGAGGCCGACGGGCCCCGTCGCGTACCAGGCGACGTTGCCGCGGTCGCGCCGCGAGACACCGAGCGACTGGGTCATCCGGTCGATGATGATCGCCAGGATGACGATGCCGACGCCGCCGACGGTGGCGAGGCCCATGTCGAGCCGGCCGATGCCGCGCAGCACCATCTGGCCGAGGCCGCCGACGGCGATCATCGAGGCGATCACCACCATGGACAAGGCCAGCATCAGGGTCTGGTTGAGCCCGGCCATGATGGTCGGCATGGCGATCGGCAGCTGCACCTTGTAGAGGAGCTGGCGGTTCGAGGCGCCGAAGGCGCGGGCTGCCTCGATCAGGTCCGGCGGTACCTGGCGGATGCCGAGATTGGTGAGCCGCACCAGAGGCGGCAGAGCGAAGATGATGGTGACGACGACGCCGGGCACGTTGCCGATGCCGAACAGCATGACGATCGGCACCAGATAGACGAAGGCGGGTGTCGTCTGCATGGCGTCGAGCACCGGGCGCACGAAGCCGGCGACGCGGTCGTTGCGGGCGATCCAGATGCCGAGCGGCAGGCCGACGACGGCGCAGAAGAACACTGCGGTGATGACCAGCGACAGCGTCACCATGGCCTCGGTCCACGCGCCGATGAGGCCGACGAAGGTCATGGCGAGGACGGCGCCGACGGCGAGGCGAGGACCCGCCAGCTGCCAGGCGAGAAGCCCGATGAAGGCCAGCATCACCAGCGAGGGCGTGCCGAGGAGGATCGAATCGACGCCGGAGAGGACGCTGTCGATCGGCCAGCGGATCGCCTGGAAGATCGGCCGGAAGTTGGAGACCACCCAGTCGAGCAGATGCTCGACCCATGTCTGCAGCGGGATCACCGAATGGTCGAAGGGGTGGAGGAAATCGAAATGCTGCTCCGGCGCCGGGGCGGCGTTGGACAGCCAGTCGGGCGTCGCGGCGGCATCGGCGCCGGTCGGCGGTGCGGCGCTGCCCGCCGCGTCGGCACCCCCGGAGGATGGCGCGCCCCAGGGGTTGGAGGCCGCGCTCGAGGCGTCGGGAGCTGCGGCGGCGTCGGGCGTTCCCGCGTTATCGGAGGAGGTGGCCGGGCCGGTCGCCCAGGGATTGGAATTCTGGGCGAGCAGCGTCTCGCCGTTCTGGCTCGCCGCTTCGGGACGCATCGCCGAAGTGTGTTCAGTCAAAATCTGTTCAGTCATGGGCGCTCTCCGCGCGGTTCATCGCCTGGAGGAGCCGGCCGCGCGAGACGACGCCGAGATAGCGGCCATCGCCGTCGATGACCGGCAGGCCGCAGCGGGCTTCGGCGACGCGGGTGATGATCTCGCCGAGCTTTGCGTCGCCTCTCAGCGGCACGACGTCGGGCAGGAAGGCGCTCTTCATGCTCGGGCGCTCGTCGCGCAGGGCCGCCTCGAGGGAGGCGGCGGAGACCACGCCCTGAAACTGCTGCCGGCTGTCGACCACATAGGCGTAGTCCCGGTCGGCCTCGGCGATCCGCCGCAGGGCGCCGCGCAGATTGTCGCCGCCCTCGAAGATCGTCACCTGCTTCTTGGCCGCCACGTCGCGGGCGCTGAGGACGTTGGTGACGTCGACGCCCCGGAAGAAGGAGCGGACGTAGTCGTCGGCGGGATTGTTGAGGATCTCGTCCGGTGTTCCGACCTGGACGACGCGGCCGCCTTCCATGATGGCGATCCGGTCACCAATGCGCATCGCCTCGTCGAGATCGTGGGAGATGAAGACGATGGTGCGTCGCTGCTCGGCCTGGAGGGCGAGGAGCTCGTCCTGCATCTCGGTGCGGATCAGCGGGTCGAGGGCGCTGAAGGCCTCGTCCATCAGGAGCAGTGAAGGATCGTTGGCGAGCGCCCGGGCAAGGCCGACGCGCTGCTGCATGCCGCCGGAGAGCTCGTTCGGATAGGAATGGCCGTAGGGGCCGAGGCCCACCTGCTCGAGCGCCTCGCCGGCCCGCCTCTCCCGCGTCGGCACGTCGACGCCGGACAGCTCCAGCCCGAAGGCGGCGTTCTGCAGGACGGTCAGATGCGGCAGCAGCGCGAAGGACTGGAAGACCATCGACACGTGCTGGCGCCGGAACTCCATGAGCTCCTTCTCGGACATCTTTGCGATGTCTGCGTCCTTCACCACGATCTCGCCGGCCGACGGCGTGATCAGGCGGTTCAGCATCCTGACGAGGGTCGACTTGCCGGAGCCGGAGAGGCCCATGACGACGAAGATCTCGCCTTCCTTGACGGAGAAGCTCGCGTCGGAAACGCCAAGCATCATCCCCGTCTCGGCGAATATCTTGTCCTTGTCTTTGCCCGACCGATAGAGTTCGATGGCGTCCTGCGGCCGGTCCCCAAACACCTTGAACAGATTGCGAACCGTCAGCGCGTCCGTTTGACTCAAGCCGATAGCCCCCTGTTCGGATTTCCGATCCGGCGATTAATTCTGCATGCTGTGAAGATCATGGCATGTCATTAGGCAATTACGGCAGTGCTGTCGAGCCCCGAGCCGGGAAGATGTCCCCCTGCGACGGCCGGATCAGCCGGGTCGCGCGGAGATTCGCTCGCCATTTCAGGTGGTTGTTCAGCATCGCCTGCCGTGGGCGTCAGCGGAATTCCGAAGCCCCTCGTGGCCGCAATGTGGCGGGGCGGGGGCAGATCTCCAGCGAGCCGGCGCATATGCAAAACGCCCGGCGCTGGTTGCACCGGGCGTATCCGATCGGCCCGCAAGGGGCATGGGAGACTGCGGCGCGGCGATGCCGGCCGAGCCTCTGGGCCTGTTACTGCGACGACGAGCCGCTGGTGGAACCGCCGGTCGTGCTGCCCGTGGCGTTGCTGCCGGACGACATGTCGCTGCCGGAGGACGTGTCTGAGCCCGAGGACATCCCGGAGCTGGACTGGCCGGACTGGCTGCCCTGCTGGCCACCCTGGCGCTGGGCGCCCATGACGCGGCCGCTGGTGTCGATCATCATGACGACGCGCTCGCCGTCCGGCGTGTTGGCCTGGACGAGATAGGCGGCGTCCATGATCGAGGCGTCTTCGTAGCCGGCAGATTTCAGCGCATCGAGCACCTTCTTCTGCGAGGCCACCATGTCCTCGGTGGTGATGGCGGGCTTGTCGCCGGTAGACTGGCCGGACGTCGTCGACTGATCGCTCATGGTCGACTGGCTGGTGTTCGCCGCATCGGAACCGGTATTGCCCGACTGCGCGAGCGCCGGAGCAGCGGTGAAGGCGAGAATGGTCGTGGCGAGAATCGTCTTTTTCATCAGAGTTCCTCCGTTCGTTGGTGCAACGCCGCGCCGATTGCGCCGGGCGTTACTCAGGGAGGGCAATCGAACACCCTTCGGATCGTTCCGAGATGTTTTATTACGAAAACATTAACGGCCGTTGGCTGCCAAAACAATCTTATGGGCGCGAATGTCGGCGCCCGGGCGATAACGGGGATATCGACGGGTTCGTGAGGATGGCCGGCCGCTGCCGGGCTTTGCCGGCCGCATCTCGGGCATCATGATGCTGGCAGGGCTGCTTCCATACCGTCGGCCTGGTCTTTGACCGACGCAAAGGGCTCACCGCTCGAGCGCGGCCGCTCTCAGATCACCGGGCCGGTGAGTTCCTCGGACAGGCGTCCCGCCGCGTCCTGGGCTGACTTCAGCGCCGGATAGACCGACAGGACGTTCAGATAGGTCTCCAGCGCCTTCTGCTTCTCGTCGAGGCGTTCGAGGATCATGCCGAGCCCCATCAGCGCTCCCCAGTGGCGCGGTTCGCGGCCGAGGGTCTGCTCGATGTCGGCGAGGGACTTGCCCCAGCGGTCCATCGAGAAATTCAGCGTCGCCCGGCGGTTCCAGGCTTCCGCATAATCGGGATCGAGAACCAGCGTCTGGTCGAGGACGTCCATCGCGGCAACGTTGTCTTTCTGGCCCATGGCCTTCGCCGCCCGCTGCATCAGGAGGTCGATGGTGGCGCTGCCGGAGCGCCGCCACTCGCGCTCGATGCGCGCAGCAATGCGCGCCGCCTTGGTGCCGTCCGGCTGCTTGCGCAGCTCGGAGAACAGCCGGTCGATCTTCTCCTCGCGCGTCTCGTTCGGCTGGCCGTCTGCCTGCTGCGTCGCCGGATCGCCCGGCTGACCGACGTCGGCCGGATCGTCGTCGACGGGCGGCGCGCTGCCGAAGGCTTCGGGGCCGGTCTGCGGCGCCTCGTCCGGCGGCGGCACGATCATCGGCGAGTTTTCCCCACCTGGAGCGGGTGCGATGCCGCCTTCGGGAGGCGCGACCGTCGGCGGCGGCGGCGCATCCTGGGCTGCGGAGACGGCCGGCAAGCCGATGGCGAGGGGGAGGGCGCAGAGGAGGCTGGTCAGGATCCGCATGGCCGGAGAGTCCCTCATCGCCGCAAGGGTGTCAATTTGACGATGTCGTGAAGCGGACAACGCAAAAACCCGCCCCGGAGATATCCCAGGAGCGGGTTTTCGAAACTTGCGAAAGGATGGCACGCCCAGCCGCGGCCGGGCGAGCGCCTCAGCCCTGGCGGGCCTTGAAGCGCGGCGCTTCCTTGTTGATGATGTAGATGCGCCCCTTGCGGCGAACCATGCGGTTGGCGCGGTGACGGCCCTTGAGGGACTTCAGGGAGTTCTTGATTTTCATGACTTCACCGGATCGATCGTCGCGACGATCGGATCCTTCCGCTCCGCCGCATGAGAAAAAAGCGCACCATGACGGGTGCGCCGGGATGATGGTTGCCAGATAGCCAGAAGACGGATTGATGTCAATCTCCGGCACGGCGAATTCAGGGCTTCAGGCCCCGTCGCTGCGGGGCGTGACGCGGGTGACGTGGCCCATCTTGCGGCCGCGGCGGGTCTCGGCCTTGCCGTAGAGGTGCAGGACGCTTCGCGGCTCGGCAACGAGCTGATCGAAGCGGCCGACATCGTCGCCGATGAGGTTTTCCATGACGCAGTCGAAATGCCGCTCGGGGCTCGCCAGCGGCAGGCCGGCGATCGCCCGCACGTGATTCTCGAACTGCGAGGCAAGGCAGGCCGCCTCGGTCCAGTGGCCGGAATTGTGGACGCGCGGGGCCATCTCGTTGACGAGGAGGGTCCCATCCTTGCCGACGAAGAACTCGACGCCGATGACGCCGACATAGTTCAGATGGGTCAGGATCTTCGCAGCGATGTCTTGCGCCGCCGCGGCGGCGTCCGGGGTGATCCGGCCGGGGACGGTCGAGGACTTCAGGATGCCGAGGGTGTGGACGTTTTCCGCGGGGTCGTAGGCGACGATGGTTCCGTCCCGTCCGCGCGCCGCGATTGTAGAGAGTTCGAACGCGAAGGGAACGCGCTTCTCGAGGATCGCCGGGGCGCGGCCGATCGCCTCGAAGGCGTCGGTGAAGGTGGTCTCGGCGTTGATTCGGGCCTGGCCCTTGCCGTCATAGCCGAATCGCCGGGTCTTCAGGATGCAGTCGCCGCCGAGATCGAGGAGCGCGTGGCCGAGCTCGTCCG
>PACL01000059.1:0-224292 GCA_002700095.1 Fulvimarina sp.
GGACGGGCGCCCTCCGGAAGAGCACGCCGCCGCGGACACCGCCCGCCGGCCCCCGAACGATCCCGGTGATCATTCGTGCCCGTTCCGTGGGCCGGCGGTGAGGGGATGATGGGCGAGGGGCGGGAGGGGGAAGATATCATTGTTGGGTAGAGGACGGGATTCGCCGCTCGATTCAGTCGGATGAGACGCTATCGGGCCGGGCGCCGATCTTCAGATATCTTCCCCTTGGTGCCGTGAGCTCATGATCGACCTTCGACAAAGGGGGGCGGCGTGGCGAACGAAATCAATAATTTCGAGCTGAGGGATACGCTTCGTGCCATCGCAGCAACGCGGCTGGCCGTTGCGGATTTGCAAGCCGAACTCGCGGCTCGTCGCTTCGTCCTGGCGCTCCGGGCGAATTTCGACCCCACCCAGCCGCGTCATCCCAGAGGCTCCGGCCACGTTTCCGGACGCTGGCGCGATGGTGGACCTTCGGGAGCTGGGTCGGGAGTCAGAACCTCATCCGGAAAGACGCGCCGGTTCAGCCTTCCCGCCCGGGCCGGGATCGGACACAATGGCGGTCCTCCCCTGGAAGATCCGCCGGATCTGCCGAAGCAAGAACCAAGCTCGTACGCGCAAGGAACAATCTGGCCAAGCGCTCGGCAATATGGCTGAGACGTGCTCTCGGTCGCGGCTCCAACAAGCGGTTGCTCGCCTTCGTGGCCGCGCTGGAAGCCGTCGGTTATCTGGATGATTTCTTCAGCCCGATCGAAACCTATCTCGACGAGCCGAAAAGCTTGAGCGAGTTGAGACGCGACGTCAGCCGGTGGCGTCGTCGTCCCGGGACGGAGGTTCACCACATCGTGGAGAAAACCGCAGCCTATGCCGAGGGGTTTTCCTCTTCGATGGTCGAGAGTCCGGAGAACCTCGTTCGTTTGCCGACCTATCGTCACAACGAAATCACGGCGTGGTACCAACAAGCAAACCCAAGATTCGGCGGGCAATCGCCACGACAGTATCTGCGTGGTAGAAGTTGGGAAGAACGCGTCGAGGTTGGTCATGATGCGTTGCGCGAATATGGGGTGCTGAAATGAGGGCGCATTCGACATTGGCAAGTTCTTCAGTGGACCAACTGATCGCGGCTTACGCTGCGATAGGCGTCGAGCAGTACGAATCCACGCAAACCCATGAAGTTTCGCGTTATAATCGTCTCTTCAAAAAGCGGAGAGAGATTACCGCGGAACTGCGTCGGCGCGGGCCGACCGCAGTGCGCGCCCTGCTACCGCTGCTCAGTCACCCGAATCTGCAGGTCATTCTCATGGCGGCTGAGGATTTGATGGATCTCGAGCCGGCGAGGTGCCGCGTGGCGTTCGAATATGTGAAAGCATCGCAGATCATGACGCAAGCGGCGGATGCTTCGCTCAGCCTCAAGATCATGGATGGGGAGATCAGGCCGTTCGTGTAAGGGCTTGCCGGGACTGCCGGGACGCGCCTGTAGCAGCTGTTGGTGGCTGCCGACGCATCCGCCACCTGTCGATACCCAGTCATTTCGCAAGCGGCGTCCTTGTAGAAGCTTCGTCGAGCAGCGGGACGAGGTTGTGCCGATCCCCTCGTGGTTCGACAGGCTCACCATGAGGGGATGAAAGGGTTCGACCATGTCTGCTCGAACGAGGAAGCGCGCGACGCCAAATCCCCTCATCCTGAGCTTGTCGAAGGGCGAGGGGATCGGCACTCATCGCATGCCACTCGTCCATTTCAGGGCGTGGACGCGCTCCTGCATCCGGTCATGGTGAGAGCTCTTCGCCAGCAGCCACGGTCTCAATCACCGCGACCCAGCCATCGCCTCGTGTCAGGCTCGTTTTCGTTGTGCGAGAGGGCGGGCAGGCAATGGTACCGGTGTGCGATCAGAGCCTCTTTCTTCGCTCGGGACCACCCCTTGATCTGCTTTTCCCGTGCGATCGCGTCGAGCATGCGGTCGTGGGATTCCGAAAAGACGAGTTCAACGGGGCGGCGCTTCTTCGTGTACCCGTCGCAAATGCCGGCGTTATGTTCCCATAGCCGAGATTCGATCGGCTGTTTTGTCAGGCCGGTATAGTAGGAGCCATCGGCGCAGCGCAGGATATAGACGGTGGCGTCGAGCATCGCCTCTTCCCTCGTCCTTCGACAGGCTCAGGATGAGGGAAGAGGCAGGTCGCGGCAAGCCGTGATCGCCGTTCTGCTTCGTCGAATTGGGTCGTCGGTCCGTCAAGAATAGAGGTTTTCGCTGCAGGGCTTTCAATCAGCGTCCCAGTAGCCCCTCATCCTGAGCCTGTCGAAGGGCGAGGGGCGCTCGGCGCCCGCTGAAGCTCCACCCTCGTGGTTCGCCCTTCGACAAGCTCAGGACACTCACCATGAGGGTGGAGGGGCAACGTGTCGCCTCAACTATCCATCTTCAGCGCCGCGATGAAGGCCTCCTGGGGGATCTCCACCTTGCCGAACTGGCGCATGCGCTTCTTGCCCTCTTTCTGCTTTTCGAGGAGCTTGCGCTTGCGGGTGGCGTCGCCGCCGTAGCATTTGGCGGTGACGTCCTTGCGGAGCGCCGAGATGGTCTCGCGGGCGATGACCTTGCCGCCGATCGCCGCCTGGATCGGGATCTTGAAGAGGTGGTTGGGGATCAGCTCCTTGAGCTTCTCGCACATCGCTCTTCCCCGTCTGTCGGCCTGGGTGCGGTGGACGAGCATGGAGAGGGCGTCGACCGGCTCGGCATTGACGAGGACGGAGAGCTTCACGAGGTCGCCCTCGCGATATTCGGTCATCTGGTAGTCGAAGCTGGCATAACCCTTGGAGATGGACTTCAGCCGGTCGTAGAAGTCGAAGACCACCTCGTTCAGCGGCAATTCGTAGGCGACCATCGCGCGCTTGCCGACATAGGAGAGGTCGAGCTGGATGCCGCGTCGCTCCTGGCACAGCGTCAGGATGTTGCCGAGATAGTCGTCCGGGGTGAGGATCGTCGCCTTGATCCAGGGCTCCTGAATGTGGTCGATCCTGACGACGTCGGGCATGTCGGCGGGGTTGTGCAGTTCGATGTCCGAGCCGTCGGTCATATGGATCTTGTAGACCACCGAGGGGGCCGTCGCGATCAGGTCGAGGTCGAACTCGCGGGACAGGCGCTCCTGGATGATCTCGAGATGCAGCAGGCCGAGGAAGCCGCAGCGGAAGCCGAAACCGAGGGCCGCCGAGGATTCCATCTCGAAGGAGAAGCTGGCGTCGTTGAGGCGCAGCTTGCCCATGGCGGCGCGCAGGTCGTCGAAGTCGGCGGCGTCGACGGGGAAGAGGCCGCAGAAGACGACCGGCTGCGCCGGCTTGAAGCCCGGCAGCATCGTGGTGGTCGGGCGCTTGTCCTCGGTGATGGTGTCGCCGACGCGGGTGTCGGCGACCTCCTTGATCGAGGCGGTGATGAAGCCGAGCTCGCCGGGGCCGAGGGCATCGACCTGGACCATCTTGGGGGTGAAGACGCCGACCCGGTCGACCGGATATTTGGCGTCGGTGCCCATCATCCGGATGGTCTGACCCTTCTTCAACTCGCCGTCGATGATGCGCACGAGGACGATGACGCCGAGATAGGCGTCGTACCAGCTGTCGACCAGCATCGCCTTCAGGGGCGCCTTGCGGTCGCCTTCCTTGGGCGGCGGCAGGCGGTGGACGATCGCCTCCAGCACGTCCTCGATGCCGAGGCCGGATTTCGCCGAGATCATCACCGCCTCGGAGGCGTCGAGGCCGATCACCTCCTCGATCTGCTCCTTCACCTTGTCGGGCTCGGCGGCGGGCAGGTCGATCTTGTTGAGGACCGGGACGATCTCGAGATTGTTGTCGAGGGCGAGATAGACGTTGGCGAGCGTCTGCGCCTCGACGCCCTGCGCCGCGTCGACGACCAGGAGCGCGCCCTCGCAGGCCGACAGCGAGCGCGACACCTCATAGGCGAAGTCGACATGGCCGGGCGTGTCGATGAGGTTGAGGACGTAGGTCTCGCCGTTCTTCGCCGTGTAGTGCAGGCGCACGGTCTGCGCCTTGATGGTGATGCCGCGCTCGCGCTCGATATCCATCGAATCGAGCACCTGTTCCTTCATGTCGCGGAGTTCCAACCCTCCGGTGTTCTGGATCAACCGGTCGGCAAGGGTCGACTTCCCGTGGTCGATATGCGCGACGATCGAGAAGTTGCGGATGTGGGACAGCGGCGTGTTCGCGGGCATGGTGCTCATGGTCCGCGATATAAAGACAGTTAACGCGTCTTGGAAGCGTTCGATTGCGCGCCGGGGGAGAGATTTCCGGCGCGGGGGCCGGTTCGGCGCAAGGTCGCTCTCGGTCGGGCCGCCTCAGCGAGCCGCGAAGGCGGCGCGCGCCTGCGCCGACTGGCGGTGATGGGTGTGGCAGATGGCGATGGCGAGGGCATCGGCGGCGTCGTCGGTGTCGAAGGTCGCCTTCGGCATCAGCACCTTCACCATCATGTGGATCTGCTTCTTCTCGCCATGGCCGACGCCGATGACGGCCTTCTTCACGGCGTTGGGCGCATATTCGGCGACGGGGAGACCCGCCAGCGCCGGCACCAGCAGCGCGATGCCGCGGGCCTGGCCGAGCTTCAGCGTGGCGACGGCGTCCTTGTTGACGAAGGTCTGCTCGACGGCGGCCTCGTCGGGCTTGTGGCCATGGACGATGCCGGTCAGCCCCTCGTGGAGCTGGCAGAGCCGCGAGGCGAGGTCGTATTTTGCATCGGAGGTGATGGTGCCCGAGGCGACGAAGCGCAGCGAATTGCCGATCGTCTCGACGATGCCCCAGCCGGTGCGGCGCAGCCCGGGATCGATGCCGATGATGCGGATGGGGGTCTCCATTAACATTTTGTTCAAACTTTCTCTTATCCGAATCGCTGGCGATTGGACAGACGAAACATGAACAAAGATGAAACGCGCAGCAGCGCGTGAGAACATTGCGGCTACGGGATGGCTGCCATCGCGCTGTGATTGGGCCGAACGGAGGCGATGGCGATGGGTGAGGCCCTGACAGTCAAGCGGATGACGCCCGACGAGTCGTTCGTCTGGCAGGCCGAGCAGCGTCTACGGTTTCCAAGCTGGGCCGCATCGAGCGGGAATTGCCGCGCGTTGCCGGCAGCATTTCCGCTGCCCGGCGGTCCGCCCCCTACCACCGCACCGTCCTCACAAAATCCACGAATGCCCTGAGCGGCGCCGGCAGGTGGTTGCGGCCGGGGTAGTACAGATACGGTCCCGAAAAGCTCTGCCACCAGTCTTCCAGCACCGGTTCGAGGCGGCCGTCGTCGAGGGCGGGGCGCAGCCAGTCTTCGAACAAACCGACGATGCCGGCGCCTTCGATGGCGGCCTCGACGGCGAGGTCCATGGCGCCGGCGGTGGAGACGATCAGCGTCGGTTCCGGGGCGATGCGGACGATCTCGCCGTCCTTCTCGAATTCCCAGGGGCTGGTGAGCGCGCCGCCGGAGAAGCGGCCGAGGAGGCAGCGATGGGCGAGGAGGTCGCGCGGGTGTTCCGGCCGGCCCATGCGGCTGAGATAGGCGGGCGCGGCGGCGGTGGCGAAGCGCTGGGTGCGCGGGCCGATGGGGATGGCAATCATGTCCTGCTCGAGGCGTTCGTCGTAGCGGATACCGGCGTCGCAGCCGGCGGCGAGCATGTCGACGAAGCTGTCCTCGGCGACGATCTCGAGCCGGATGTCGGGAAAGGCGGCGAGGAAGGGCGGCACGACGGCCGGCAGGACGAGCCGCGCCGCCGCCACCGGAACGTTCAGCCGCAGGGTGCCGGCGGGACTGTCGCGGAAGCCGTTGACGACGTCGAGGGCCTGTTCGACCTCGTGGAGGGCGGGGCCCAGCCGGTCGATCAGCCGGCGGCCGGCCTCGGTGGGCGCGACGCTGCGGGTGGTGCGGTTGAGGAGCCGGACGCCGAGACGGGTTTCCAGCCGGCGCACCGCCTCCGACAGGCCCGACGCGCTCCTGCCGGTGACGCGGGCGGCATCGCGGAAGCCGCCGGCGCGCACCACTGCGACGAATTCGGGGAGATCGGCGAGGTCGACCATCGTTCGCCCTTTCGAACGGCCTGTGCGGTTGAGCCGCAATTATCGAACGGTCCCTGGGTATCCAGTTAAGGGGTCGATCAGCAAGGGAGATCGATCATGACAGACATCGGCACTGCCGGGACGTTCCGGCTCGGCGACAAGACGGTGAAGCGCATGGGCTACGGCGCCATGCAGCTGGCGGGCAAGGGGGTGTTCGGCCCGCCGAAGGACCGCGATGCCGCCGTCGCGGTCCTTCGCGCGGCCGTCGAGGCGGGCGTCGACCACATCGACACCAGCGACTTCTACGGCCCGCACGTCACCAACGAGATCATCCGCGAAGCCCTCCACCCCTATCCGGAGGATCTGACGATCGTCACCAAGGTGGGCGCCATGCGCGGCGCGAACGGCTCGTGGAAGCCGGCGTTTTCGGCGGGCGATCTCCGGAAAGCCGTCGAGGACAATCTGCGCAATCTCGGGCTCGACGTCATGGAGGTGGTGAACCTGCGGCTGATGTTCGACGTCCACGGGCCGGCGGAAGGGCCGATCGAGGAACCGCTGGCGGCGCTCGCCGAGCTGCAGGGCGAGGGGCTGGTGCGCCATATTGGCCTCAGCAACGCGACGCCGGGACAGGTGGCGGAGGCGCGGCGGATCGCCGGAATCGTCTGCGTCCAGAACCAGTACAACCTCGCTCATCGCCTCGATGACGCGCTGATCGACGATCTGGCGGCTTCCGGCATCGCCTATGTGCCGTTCTTCCCGCTGGGCGGCTTCTCGCCGCTGCAGTCGGCGACGCTCACCGACGTTGCGGCGAGGATGGGCGCGACGCCGATGCAGGTGGCGCTGGCCTGGCTGCTGCAGCGCGCGCCGAACATCCTGTTGATCCCCGGAACGTCGTCGCTCGCCCATCTGAGGGAGAACCTTGCGGCGAGCGAGCTGGAGCTTGGCGCCGACGTCGTCGCCGAGCTGGATACGATCGGCTCGGCCTGACCGGCTCGGGCTGATTGGGGGAGACAGGCCTCGCGCCCGGCAGGTTCGCGGGCGCGAGGATTCACAGGAATCAGCGGCGATCGCCTCCCGAATACCGGGAGCGGCGCCGCCTCACGCCGCCGGGATGATGCGGTCGGCGACCAGCCGCTCGAACAGGTCGAAGAACGCCTCGTCCGTCGGCTGGTAGGCGGCAAAGCCGAGCTTGCGGCTCTTCGACATGTCGGTGACGACCTCGATCGGCCGGCCGAGATCGGCGTCGGTGTGCCAGGGCGAGGCGAGGCGGGCAAGCTCCGGCTCGGCGAGGCCCTCGCGCGCGGCGATCGTCCGCCAGACGGCGGCGTCGTCCTGCATCTGGTCTTCCAGCGGATGGCCGGTGCCGTCGAAATCTGCCGCCTCGATACCGAACCAGCCGGCGAGGCGCGGCCACATCCAGCTCCAGCGGAAGACGTCGCCATTGACGATGTTGAAGGCCTCGTTGCGCGCCGCCGGCGTCTCGGCGGCCCACAGGAGTTGGGCGGCGAGCTGGCGTGCATCGGTCATGTCGGTGAGGCCGTTCCACTGGGCGGCCGAGCCCGGGAAGCGGAAGGGGCGGCCGGTCTCCCGGCAGATCGTCGCGTAGACGGCGAGCGTCGTGCCCATGTTCATGGCGTTGCCGACGGCCTTGCCGATGACCGTGTGCGGCCGGTGGATGCTCCAGCTGAAGCCGTCCTTCGCGGCGGCGGCGAAGAGCTCGTCCTCCTGGGCGTAATAGAAGTTGGCGACGTCGAGGCGGCCCTGCTCCTCGCGGAACGGCGTCTGGGGCAGGGTGCCTTTTCCGTAGGCCTCGAAGGGGCCGAGATAGTGCTTGAGGCCGGTGACCAGGGCGACATGGGCGAGGGAACCGCCCGGCCGCAGCGCGTCGAAGAGATTGCGCACCATCGCCGAATTGACCCGGATGTTCTCCGCCTCGGTGTCCTGGCGCAGCCAGGTGGTGAGGAACAGGGCGTCCGGCCGGATGTCCTTGACGGCGCTGGCGACCGAGGCGGGATCGAGAAGGTCGGCGGCGATGGGCGTGACGCCTTCCTGGCGGCCGGGATTGCGGGCGAGGCCGTAGACCGTCCAGCCTTCGTCGACGAGGCGTTCGGCGGTGGCGCTTCCCTGGATGCCGGTGACGCCGGCGACGAGTGCGGTTCGGGACATGGTGCTGCTCCGTTGTCTCGGGGGCTTCGCGGGTATCGCCGCGTCAATGTTCCCCCTCACCTAGGCAGGCGTCGCCGGGCCCGCTAGACGGAACCGAAACGGGACATAGACACCGGAAGGTACCTACCCATGGACGCAGGCAGCGACGAGTCGGAATGGCGCGAGGACTGCGCGCCGCGCCGCGTGATCGAGATCTTTTCCACCAAATGGACCAGCATGGTGCTGCATACGCTGGAGGCCCGCCATGGCGGCCGGGCGCGCACGGGCGTGCTGCTGCGCAGCCTGCCGGGCATTTTCCAAGAAGATCCTGACGCAGACGCTGCGCGAGATGGAGGCGAGCGGGCTGATCACGCGGCACGTGGAGGGCACGGTGCCGCCGGCGGTGGAATACCGGCTGACGGCGCTCGGCCGGCGCTTCGTCGAGCCGGTCGAGATGCTCTACGCCTGGGGGCGCGACAATGCCGACGCCCTCGACCAGCTGAAGACGCGCCCGACCTCGCGGCGGGCCGACTGAGCGGCGCGGACGGAGGGTGAGGCGCGGGGGAAGGATCGGGCGGAGAGGACCCGGCGGATGACGGGCCCGTGTCGAACCTGGGCTCCGGGCCGGGACAGGCTCCGGGCGCCGGCGCGGATCAAGGTGTCAGGCGGCCGACAGCTTCGCCATCACCGCGTCGTCGACCTCGAAATTGGCATAGACGTTCTGGACGTCGTCGTCGTCGTCGAGATTGCCGATCAGCCTGAGGACGCTCTGGGCCTTCTCCTCGTCGACCGGCGTGCCGGTCTGCGGGCGCCAGATGGCGCGCACGCTCTCGGCCTCGCCGAGCAGGGCTTCCAGGGCGGTCGAGACCTCGCCCAGATCCTCGAAGGCGGTGATGATGGTGTGGCCGTTTTCATCTGAGATGACGTCGTCGGCGCCGGCCTCGATCGCCGCCTCCATCACCTTGTCGGCATCGCCGACCTTGGCCGGATAAACGATTTCGCCGCCCCGGTCGAACATGAAGGCGACCGAGCCGGTCTCCCCCAGCGCGCCGCCGGACTTGGTGAAGTAGGAGCGCACGTTGGAGGCGGTGCGGTTGCGGTTGTCGGTCAAAGCCTCGACGATGACGGCGACGCCGCCGGGGCCGTAGCCCTCGTAGCGGACCTCGTCGTAATTTTCGCCTTCGCCGCCGGCGGCCTTCTTGATGGCGCGGTCGATGTTGTCCTTGGGCATCGACTGGGCCTTGGCGTTGTTGATCGCCAGGCGCAGCCGCGGGTTCATGTCGGGATCGGGCAGGCCGGCCTTGGCCGCCACGGTGATCTCGCGGGCGAGCTTGGAGAACAGCTTGGAACGCACGGCATCCTGGCGGCCCTTGCGATGCATGATGTTCTTGAACTGTGAATGACCGGCCATGGGGACCTGCTCTCGAAATGTCGGTGGTGAAACGTGGGTGTCATATAAAAAATGTTCGCCGGTCCGTCCAGAATCATCCGCGCGGCGGCGCAGCGGACGATCGGCGGGCACCCGCGCCGGAACGCCGGAACGCTCGTGTTCCAGAGCTGGCTCGGGGCATCAGAGAAAGTCGCCGTCGACGAGAAAATCCTCGCGGACGGGCCAGCGCTCGTCGCCGAGCGCCACCTGGCGGCTGAAGGGGAAGGCCTCGAAGAGGGGGGCCTCGTCGAAATCGTAGATCGAGGCCTGCCGGTCGCACCATTCCAGCACCTGGTGCCAGTCGAGCGGACGCCCGCGCGGCCAGATGAAGGCCGGCACGGTGTCGCGGTCGAGGATCGAATAGAGGTCGCACATGCGGTGATCCATCAGCCGGGTGTCGGCGATCCGCATCTCCTGGGGGCCTAACGGCGTCGTCGCGCCGAAGTAGAAGGCGGGAATGCCGAGTGCCTCGGCGACGACGAGGCCGTGCAGCGACGTCGACAGGATGCGGCGGCAGCGGCCGATGGCGCCGACGACCTCGCCGACGCCGTCGACCGAGCGCCGGGTGATCGGGTTGATGAAGGCGATTCGGCCGGCAAGATCCTCCGGCACCTCGTAGCGGCGCAGCTGCGGCTTCAGCGCCGCGCCCGGCCGGCGCTCGGCCCATTCGGTCAGATGCAGGACGACGCCGATGTCATGGATCTTTTCCTGCCGCGCATGCTCGGGCCAGATCCGGTTGGCGAACCAGCCGGGATCGCCGAAGACCTCGGGGCTCTCCACACCGTTTTCCGCGAGGATCCGCCGGGTGTGCCGGCCCCGGCAGGCGGCAACGACGAAGCGCGTCGACGCCGGCAGGTGGTAGCCACCCTCGTCGACATTGAGGCCCGGGCTGATCGCGTCGAGCCCCGATCCCCAGAGGCGGACCGTGCCGCCCGAAAAATTCTGGGCGATCGTCCCGATGCTCGAGAGCCGGGTCTCGCCGCTGACGAAGGGCTGCTTGCGCAGTCGCCGGCCGGAGATCGCGCTGACGACGATCGGGCCGAGCGCGTCGCCGAAATTCACGAAGGGCTGGTCCTCGGCCATGCTGGCCCAGGTGAGGTTCAGCTCCCGGGTGAGGGCTCTGCGGGACAATTCGATGCGGCGCCGGGCCCGGGGGAGGAGCGTCGTTTTCAGGAAAGAGATGTCGGAACCTCGGCGCAAGCGATCACCATCCGGTGTCATTTCCACATCGCCCCGCCGCCTGTCCATCTCCCACGCCCTTGCAACGGCCATCATTTGCCGGGACAAGGTCCGAAGAATCCGGCAGGGGTGAGGCCGCCGCTTACGGCGTCGCGGCAGGGGCTCGGGCAGATCCGGCGTGCCGGCCGCAGAGACCGAGGGGAGTTCAGAAGATGGCGCTCGATCCCTATTGGACGCAGGCCTGCGAGGCGGTGGGCAAGCTCCTTGCGGACAAGGGGCCGCTGGCGGTGGCGCTGCCGGGGGAGCTGCGATCGCGCTTTGCCGGCAGCGTCGCTTATGGAGCGGCCGCCGATGCGGTGCTGCTCCACAAGGGGATGATGAGCGTCGTGCCGCTGGACAGCCTGGCGCAGACCGCGGCGATGACGCCGGTCTTCGAGAACGCGGTGTTCGTGCTGCATGTGCGCGGGGCCGATGCCGGCCCGGTCGCCCCGGCGGGCGGGGGGATGCTGCGGCGGCTGTTCGGCAAGGCGCGCCCGTCGGCGCTCGAGGCCTATCTCGGCGACGTCGCAGCGGCGCGCTTCTCGGGCCGGCAGACGGTGTTCCTGCACATCCCGAAGACCGGCGGGACGTCGATCTTCGCGGCGGCCGCCGGCAAGTTCAGCCGGCCGCTGCAGCTGCGCTCCAATGCCGAGCTGATGGAGACGCGCGACCATCTGCCAGCCCACGACTTCATCTCCGGCCACATCGCCTTCGACGCGGTCGAGACGGTGCTGACGGGCGCGACCTACGCCGCGCTGGTGCGCGATCCGTTCGACCGACTGGTCTCGGCGACCGGCCATGCGCGCCGGCCGGGGGAAAACGTCCGGCGGCTGCCGCCCGACATGCGCGTGCTGCGCACGGGCCGGCTGAGAACGTATCTCGACACCTCGAACGGCCGGGCCGAACTCTTCATCCAGCAGGGGATCATCGCCGGCCTGCGCGGGCCGGTCCCGGCCGCGCGGCTGGAAGAGCGGCTGGAGCGCATCGCCGTCGGCACGACGGAGAATATGGCGGCGTTCCTCGCCCGCAACCGCCGGCTCCTGAAGATCGAGCCCGGCGAGGTCGGACGCCGCAACGCCACCGCCGAGCGCGACCTCCTGGTGCCGCAGGAAGAGATCGACGAGGCTCTGGCGCATCATGGCGACATGATCGAGGAGGCGCGGGAATTCCACCGGGCCGTCGCCGCGAGGGAAAGCGCCTGACGGGACAGGCTTGCGGATCGGACTCCGTAAGCGGTCGTTGACGCCGCACTGAGGCCGGTGATCGGGGGAGAGGGGAGGATGCCGATGCGCAGGACGAGGATGCCGCCACTGCCGCTGACCGGGGGCTGCCAGTGCAGGGCGGTCCGCTACGAGATCCGCGCGGTGCCGCGGGTGTTCTATCTCTGCCATTGCTCGGAGTGCCAGACCCAGACGTCCAGCGCCTTTGGGGAAAGCCTGCGCTGCGATCCGGCGTCGGTGGTGGTGACCGGGTCGATGAAGACGACGCGTCGGGTGGCCGAGAGCGGCGCGGTGCGGCTCGGGGACTTCTGCCCCGCATGCGGCGTGCGCATCCAGCACCGGTCGGAGGGCGATCCCGGCCGGCTGAACGTCAAGGCGGGAACGCTGGACGATCCGCGCTGGCTGGTGCCGGCCGGCCATATCTGGACGCGGTCGAAACAGGCCTTCGTGACGATCGGGGCGGACGAATTGAGCTATCCGGAGGGGCCTGACGACGGCGGCGCGGCGATGGCGGCGCGCTGGCGAGAGATGCTGGGCGACGAGGACTGACGGGCGGCGGGCGGAGGTCGTGCGGGGCCTGATCGGTCCGGGGATCGAGGCGCGTGCGACGCGCCAGCGCAGACGATGGTCGACATGCCGGCGATGTCTTCCGAATGGCGTGTTAGCTAGGCCCCGGCGACAGGCCGCTGTGCCGCTCGGCGTCGAGTTCGGCGAGGCTCTCGAGGGCGGCCCGCACGATCTCCTCGCGCACCTGGAGTTCGCCCGCGCTCATCGCCGTGCGGTCGTAGTCCGACCAGAGGATCCAGCGCGACAGGCTGCGCGCCTCGGCGCTCTGCTGCAGGAAGATCCGGATGCCGGAATGGCGCTCGTCGGCGATGATCGAGACCATCAGCGCCTCGATGGCATCGAGCGGCCCTTCGAGAAGCTGGGTGAAGCGGTGGAACTCGTGGATCAGGATGCCGGTGATCTCCAGCTCGGCATTGCGCCGCGCCGCGGTCTCGGCGATTTGCCGGAGGTCGTCGGCGGAAATCTCGGGCGAGGGGCGGGAGACATAGGCGAGCCGGTAGATCGTCATGGTTGCTGACCTTCCTGCCGGCGCCTCATGCGCCACCGGTCGAGCATCGGCCGGGACAATAACGACAATATGACTTTGCGCACGAACCGCCAACTGCTCCCTTTTGCGGCCTGGATCCTGCCGCTGCGTTCGGCGGCGGGAAGGACGGGAGGCGTCGATGGCTTCGGGAGCTGACGAGCGGCACGGGTGGGGGCCTGCAGGCGGCTGCCGTCTGGCGGCCTTCATGATCGCGCTCATCTTCGGCCTCGCCCTGGCCGTGCTCGCGCCGTTGTCTCCCGGCGAGGCCGGAGCGGCCGGCACGGACCCGTCTGAGGGCGCGGCGGCGCAGGCCGAGGCCGATGCGGGAGCGGGCGCGGGCGAAGACGACCGTCTGTTCGAGGCCCTGAAGGCGGCGCCGGACGAGGCGACCGCGCGCGCCATCGAGAACCGGATCTGGCGCGTCTGGATGCAGGCGCCGGATGCCCGCACCGGGGAACTCGTGCGCGAGGCGATGGCGCGGCGCGAGGTCTACGACCTGGCCGGGGCCAAGAGCCTCCTCGACGAGGCGGCCGACCGGGCGCCGGCCTATGCCGAGATCTACAACCAGCGCGGCTTCGTGCGGTTTCTCCAGGACGATTTCGACGGGGCGCTCGAGGACGTCGACCGGGCGATCGAGCTGGAACCCCGGCACTTCGCGGCAATGGCGGGGCGGGCGCTGATCCTGATGCGGCAGGGGCGGCACCCGCTCGCCCAGAAGCAGCTGCGCGAGGCCGTCGCGATCGATCCGTTCCTGAAGGAGCGCGGCCTCATCGCCGGCGAGCCGGAACCGCCGGTGAAGCCTGGCGTCGATCTTTGAGCCGATCGGACGGATAGGACAGCCGTGAAGAGTGGCTCCGGTCAGCAGGCCGGACCGGGCCTTGCGGGGACGCGTGCGCCTGCGCCGAACGCTCAGCTGCGATGACGGCTTGTTGATTTGGCTCGGCGGCGGTTGCTTGTAGCCTTTGCCTGGGAACGGCCGGCCGGGGCGGCGCGCCGCGACCACCCGGCCGGATCGCGTCCGCCGGATGGATCCCGTGCGTCTTCTCACGCCGCCGGCAGGGGAGTTCAGCGTTGCGACTTCGTCTTCTCGTCGTGCTCTCGACCGGCTGGCTCGTCGGTCTCGCCACGATTTTCGCCCTTGGTGCGGGCATGGGTGGGAGTACGGGCGCGAATGCGCAGACGGCGTCCGATCCGCGTGACCGGCCGAGCCAGTGCCGGGCGATCGCCAGCCTCATGCCGAAGGCGACCTTCGCGCAGTTCTCGCCCTCCGAGCGCGGCCTCTTCGACGGGCGGACGGGCGACCGGACGGTGACGATCACCTATGTCACCCATGCGACCTTCCTGATCGAGAGCCCCGGCGGCGTCAGAGCGGCGACGGACTTCGCCGGCTATGCCGGGCCGGTGCTCCCCGACATCGTGACGATGAACAAGGCGCATTCCTCGCACAACACGCCGTTTCCCGATCCGGCGATCCGGAATGTGCTGAGGGGCTGGAACCCCGAGGGCGACGGGCCGGCGAACCACGCGCTGACCGTCGGCGACATGTATGTGCGCAACGTCACCACCGACATCCGCTCCTGGGGCGGGCAGATGGAGGCCGACGGCAACTCGATCTTCATCTTCGAGGTGGCGGGGCTGTGCATCGGCCATCTCGGCCACCTGCATCACGGCCTCAACGACGACGACTATTCCGCCATCGGCCGGCTCGACATCCTGATGGTGCCGGTGGACGGCGGCATGACCATGAGCCAGGAGGGCATGGGCGAGATCGCCGAGCGGCTGCAGTCGCGGATCATCCTGCCGATGCACCGCTTTGCCGGCCCGATCGAGCGGTTCCTCGCCAAGCTGCCGGGCTTCGACGTCGAATGGCGGGGCGAGGACAGGATCACGGTGTCGGTGAAGACCCTGCCGGACCGGCCGACGGTGATCGTGCTGCCGGGCGTGTGACGGCAGGTCCTACTGCGGCGCGGCGCGGCGCATGTCGGAGGGGCAGCGCCGCGCGGCACCAGGCGCGCCGCTTGCCAGCCTGCAGCGACAGGTCTATGGCAGCATTGCAAGATTACCTGACATCATCGCCCCATCCCGGCCCCTGATCGCCGCGCTTGCGCCGCCCCGATCGGTCCGGGGCAGCCGCCGCGAGCGCCTTTCCGCCGCGGCCATTCCGGTTGACCAGATGCCCGAACAGCCGACGCTTCGCCGTCCCTTCATCGTCGCCGCCATCATGGCGGCCATGGCGATGATCGCCATCGAGGCGACCATCGTTTCGACGGCGATGCCGCAGATCGCCGGCCAGCTGGGCGACCTGCACCTCTATTCCTGGGTCTTCTCCGCCTTCCTCCTCGCCCAGACGGCGATGACGGTCGCCTTCGGCAAGCTCGCCGACCTCTACGGCCGCCGGCCTATCCTTTTGATCGGCATCGCGATCTTCCTCATGGGCTCGCTGCTCTGCGGCCTCGCCTGGTCGATGCCCTCGCTGATCGCCTTCCGGCTGATCCAGGGCGTCGGTGCCGGCGCCATCCAGCCGGTGGCGCTCACGGTCGTCGGCGACATGTACACGGTCGAGGAGCGGGCCAAGGTGCAGGGCTATCTCGCCAGCGTCTGGGGGATTTCCTCGGTGGTCGGCCCGCTGGCCGGCGGGCTGATCATCCAGCATCTCTCCTGGGCGTGGATCTTCTGGATCAACATCCCGATCGGCATCCTGGCGGCGGCGGGCTTCATCGCCTTCCTCAACGAGGACATCGCCCGGGAGAAGCGCAGCATCGACGTGCTGGGCGCCTGTCTCTTCGCCGTGTCGGTGGCGGCGCTGATGGTGGCGCTGACCGAGGTCGGCTCCTCGGCGAGCGTCGTCGTTGCGGCGCTGGCGGTGTCGATCGCCACCGGCGTCCTGTTCGTCGTCCAGGAGCGGCGCGTGCGCGATCCGATGATGGACATCGCGCTCTGGCTGCGGCGAGCGATCGCCACGGCCAACCTGGTGACGCTGCTGAGCGGCATGACGGTGATCGGCCTGACCACCTTCCTGCCGATGTATGTGCAGGGCGTGCTCGGCCAGTCGCCGCTGGTCGCCGGCTTCGCGCTGACTGCCATGGTGCTCGGCTGGCCGATCGGGGCGACCATCGCGGCGAAGAACTTCAAGCGCTTCGGGCTTCGCCCGATCCTGCTCTTCGGCGCGGCGCTGCTGCCGATCGGCGCCAGCGCGTTCCTGTTCCTCGGGCCGGGAATGTCGCCGCTGATCGCCGGCTTCGGCTCGCTGGTGATGGGCTTCGGCATGGGCTTCCTGACCAATGCCGCGATCGTCATCGTCCAGAGTTCGGTCGGCTGGAGCGAGCGGGGGGCGGCGACCTCGTCGAACATCTTCGCCCGCAATCTCGGCTCGACCCTCGGCGCGACGGCGCTGGGCGCGGTGTTCAATCTCAGCCTCGCCCATGGCGGCGGCGGCGCCTTGCCGGCGAGCCTCGACAAGATCCAGGCGCTGCTCGAGCAGCCGGGCGCGATCGCCGCCGATCCGCAGACCCAGACGGCGCTCGACCATTCGCTGAACCTCACCTTCTGGGCGATGTTCGCCGTCGCGGCGCTGACCTTCGTGCTGGCGCTCCTGGTGCCGAAGGCGCAGGTGGCGGCGGCGACCGCGCGGGTGCCGGAGACGGCGGCGGCCGTGCCGGAAGCCGTTCCGACGCCGGAGGCCTAGGCGGGATCGGGCGGGGCGGCCAGGGAACGTGGCCGCTGACTCATGCTATCGCAGGCCGAGGCCGTGGCGGGTCAGCCCGCGCACCAGGGATTGCCGTGGTTCGGCCAGGGCTGGGCGAGGCCCTCGGCGATCAGGACGTCGCCTGCGTCGCGGCCGTCGGACAGGGTGATGGTGACGAGTTTGCGGCCGTATCGGTCTTGTCCGTCGCCATCCAGCGTATAGCCGCTCGAAAGGAGCGACTGCAGGCGGCGGGTGGCCTGGCGGGCGACGGCCTTTTCGCGCGGGCATTCGGGGCGCGAGACTTCCGGCGCGTCGATGTCGAGGAGGCGCCACTTGGTGCCGCCCGCCCAGCCGGTGTCGCCGTCGACGAGGCAGGTGACGCGCTTGCCCCCGCCGCAGAGGGGGAGGGCGCCCCAGCGCTCCGGCAGGCCGGCCTGGCGGACAGAAGGCGGCGCTTGGTAGTTGCGCGCGCCGACGAGAACCGGCTCCGTCTCGTTCGGCCACATATCCGCCGTCCATGTCTCGCCCGACCACGTTGTGCCGGGCCATGTCTCGCCGGGAAGCGTCAACTGCCGCTCGATCGCGGCATAGGCGCGATCGAGCAAGCCGTTCTCGTAAATCTTGCCGGCGAAGATCGCGCCTGCGAAGACCGCCGCGACGACGAGGCCATCGCCGCTCCAGCGCAGGAAGGGCGACGGCCTGCCGCGGGACCGGTGGGGCTTGCGGCGGGAGCCCTGCGGCCGGGGGCGGACGAATGAGGACGGGGCGTTTCGCATGACTGCAGGTTGCAGCGGGCCGGTCGCCAAACCGTCAAAGCGATCGATTCAATTTTAAGAGATGCCGGATTTTCCGGCTCCAGTGCCCCGGGGCGGGCGTTTGCGCCCGTGGGTGCGCCGTGCCGGAGGGTGGGCGGGAATCGCTTGCCTCCGGTTGCCCGGGCAAGCATTGTGGACCTCGTCATTGGCCGCGCTCTTCCGGCTGGCCCGTTCGTTCCCAGACGCCGACCCGGAGGGATCTCGAAACAATGCCGACGGACCTCTTCGCCGCACCGCTCCTGCCCTTCTCCATCGCCCTTTGCGGCGTCGTCGCGATCGCGGTCCTGGAAGCGCTGTCGGCCATCGTCGGCCACTCGCTGTCCGGGCTCGTCGACGACGCCATGCCGGATCTCTCGGCCGGCCCCCACGCGGAACTCGGGGTGGATGGCGGCGCCGGGGTCGAGGGAGGCTTCGACGGCTCCTTTCTCGACGCCGCGCTGGACTGGCTCTCCTTCGGCCGGGTGCCGTTCCTCGTCCTGGTCATCCTCTTCCTCATCGGCTTCGGTGGCAGCGGCATCGCCCTGCAGGCGGCGGCGGACGGGCTCCTCGGCGCGCCGCTGGCGCCGCTTCTCGCGGCGGTCCCGGCGCTGTTCGGCGGCGGGCTGGTCATGCGCCATCTCGGCCGCGTGGTCGGGCGGATCATTCCCAAGGAGGAGACGGCGGCGATCAGCCGCGAGAGCTTCGTCGGCCGGATGGGCGTCGTCAGTGGCGGCACGGCGCGGACCGGCCTGCCGGCGCAGATCCGCATCACCGACGAGCACGGCACCACCCACTACCTCCTCGCCGAACCGGACGATGAGGGCGAGGAATACGGGCCGGGAACGCCCGTCATCGTCGTCTCCCTGGCGGGTGCGAGGGCCCGCGTGATGCTTGACCCTACCGCCTGAGGCATTCTCGAAGACGCCGCCGCTTCCGCCACCCGCCAGCCATGAGGACATCGCCACCGTGACCGAAACCCTGATTCTCGTCGGAGCCGTCGTCGCGGCGATCGTCGCTGTCCTCCTGATCTTTGCCCGGCTCTATCGGCGCTCGTCGAAGGAGGTCTCCTATGTGCGCACCGGCCTCGGCGGCCAGAAGGTGATCATGAACGGCGGCGCTCTGGTCATGCCGGTGGTGCACGAGGTGATCCTGGTCAACATGAACACGCTGAGGCTGGAGGTGCGGCGCGCCGACGAGGCGGCGCTGATCACCCGGGACCGGATGCGCGTCGACGTCGTCGCGGAGTTCTACGTCCGGGCCCAGCCGACGGCCGAATCCATCGCCAACGCCGCCCAGACCCTCGGCCGCCGGACGATGGAGCCGGA
This sequence comes from Fulvimarina sp., assembly GCA_002700095.1. GTDB lineage: Bacteria > Pseudomonadota > Alphaproteobacteria > Rhizobiales > Rhizobiaceae > Jiella. The sequence goes on from PACL01000059.1 coordinate 18,940, forward strand.
GAGCCTGAAGGATCTGATCGAGGGCAAGTTCGTCGACGCGCTGCGCTCGGTGGCCGCCGAGATGGCGATGGAGGAGCTGCACGAGCGCCGGATCGACTTCGTCCAGCGGGTGCAGAACGCCGTCTCGGAAGACCTTTTGAAGAACGGCCTCGAACTTGAGACCGTGTCGCTCACCGGCCTCGACCAGACCAAGCCCGACTATTTCAACCCCGACAACGCCTTCGACGCCGAGGGCCTGACCAAGCTCACCCAGGAGATCGAGGAGCGGCGCAAGAAGCGCAACGACATCGAGCAGGACACCCAGGTCGCCATCGCCCGCAAGAATCTCGAGGCCGAGCAGATGCAGCTCGAGATCACCCGCGACCAGGAATATTTCCGGCTGGAGCAGCAGCGCGAGATCGCCGTGCGCCGCGCCGGGCAGGAGGCGCTGATCTCGACGGAGAAGGCCCAGCGCGAGCGCGAGGCGCGGGAAGCGCAGATCCACTCCGAGCAGGAGGTGCGGCGCCGGGAGATCGCCCAGAAGCAGGCGCTGGAAGCGGCCGAGATCGAGCGCCGCAAGACCATCGAGCTGACCGAGCAGGACCGCGAGATCGCCATCGCCGACCGCTCGCGCGCGAGGTCCGAAGCCCAGGCGGAAGCCGATGCGGCCCGGGCGATCGCGGTGCGCGCCGCCGAGCAGGTCGAGACGGTGCGCGAGGTCGAGGCCGCCGAGCGGCGCAAGCAGGTCGATCTCGTCGAGGCTCGCCAGGCGGCCGAGCGCCAGGCGATCTCGGTCCGCGTCGGGGCCGAGGCCGAGCGCGAGGCGGCCGAGGACCAGGCCGAGGCGCAGCGCCAGATCGCCCGCGGCGAGGCGGACCGGGCCCGCATCCTCGCCGAGGCCGAGGCCGACGCGGTGCGCCAGAAGGCCGAGGCCGACGAGGTGCGCTTCCGGGTCGAAGCGGACGGCGCGCGGGCGATCAACGAGGCAGCGAACATGCTGTCGGCCGAGCAGATCGCCATGCAGGTGCGTCTGCGGCTGATCGAGGAGCTGCCGAAGATCATCGCCGAGAGCGTGCGGCCGATGGAACGCATCGAGCAGATCAAGATCCTGCAGGTCGACGGCCTGATGGGCGCCGCTGGCGGCGCTCAGAACGGCCAGCACGGCGGCAGCGGCGGCGGCGGCAATGGCGGCGGCGGCGAGGCGTCGATGTCGGACCGGCTGGTCAATTCGGCGCTGCGCTATCGCGGCCAGGCGCCGCTGGTGGACGCGCTCCTGAAGGAGCTCGACCTCGAGGGCGGCCTCGGCAACGTCGCGCGCAGCGTCGGAGAAATGGGCGAGCGAAAGGCCAACGGTGCCGACGCGCCCCAGCCCGGGACGAAGGACTGAGGCAAGGCTCGGCCAGCGAGCGCGGTTGGGCTCGTGCGTGCTGGCGTTCGTGCCGTCGCCCCGGTCTTCGACCGGCGCCAGGGGGACCAACCCAAGCGCCGGGTGGGATCGAGACCCGCGAGGCGGTGAGCAATCTCCCGGGCCGCAGGTCTCAGCCGTCGAGGAAGGTGATCCGGCCGGATGCGAGATCGTGCATCGCGCCGACGACCATCAGATCCCTGGCGTCGGCCATCTCCCTGATCGCCGGGCTGTTGTCGAGGATGAACCGCGCAGCGTTGCGGACATTCGCCTCGGCGACCTTCTGGACGAAGGCGGCGTCCTTGGAGGTCGGCGTGTCCGTGCCGGTGGAGGCGTCCTCGACGACCGGCCGGATGTTCGCCAGCGTCGCGGTGAGATTGCCGAACTTCACGTCGTCGATGGCACCCTTGATGGCGCCGCAGTCGTTGTGGCCGAGAATGCAGATCAATCGCGCGCCGGCGACCGCGGTGGCGAATTCGAGGCTGCCGAGGATGTTCGTGTCGACGAAGTTCCCGGCGATGCGGGCGTCGAAGACGTCGCCGATCTTCTGATCGAAGACCAGCTCCGGCGGCACCCGGGAATCCATGCAGCCGACGATCGCGGCGAAGGGCGCCTGGCCGGTGGCGCTTGCCGCGGCCTGCTTCACCAGATCGCAATTGACCGTCTGGCCCGAGACGAAGCGCTCGTTGCCGGCTTTCAGCAGCGCCAGCGCATCGGCCGGCGTCACCGACGCCTGCCTCTCGCGGGTGAAGACCGCGCACTGGTTTTCCTCGGCGAAGGCCGGCCACGTCAATGCAGCCAGCGGAGCGGCCGCAAGACAGCCGCAGATCATCCGTCGATTCAGCATGTTCAACCTCCGATCCTGAAAGGATGCCGCAAATGCGCGGTGAGGTTAACAAGCCGGAGGACCGAAGGCGACGAGTTTGAGCGGCCGGATGCGAGGGGTTCGGCACAATCGCGCGGCGTCGTGAACCGACTGGAAATCCGGCCGCGCGATTTTGCCTCAACTCTTCCGTTGCAGGCGGGGTGTGGCCCGCTCACGTCACCGTCGGCGGGGCGCCGTGGACCTGGGCCGGGACCTTGTGGGGCGCAGCGGATGCGCCCCCGGCCGGGGCCTGAGCGGGGGCCGGGGCGGCGCGCTCGCGGTCCAGCCGGCGCTTGCGCTTGGCGAGGATGTTGAGCACCTCGACCAGGCCGGAGAAGGCCATCGCCGCGTAGATGTAGCCCTTGGGCACGTGGAAGCCCATGCCGTCGGCGATCAGCGTCATGCCGATCATCAACAGGAAGCCGAGGGCGAGCATCACCACCGTCGGATTCGCCTCGATGAAGCGCGACAGCGGGTCGGCGGCCAGCAGCATCACCAGGACGGCGACGACGACGGCGATGACCATGATGCCGATCTCGTCGGTCATGCCAACGGCGGTGATGATCGAATCCACCGAGAAGACGAGGTCGAGCAGCAGGATCTGCATGATGACCGCACCCATGGTCACGGTCGCGGCCTTGGAGACCATGGTGTCCTTGTGATCCTCGGGATCGACCGAATGGTGGATCTCCTTGGTCGCCTTCCAGACCAGGAACAGGCCACCGGCGATCAGGATCAGGTCGCGCCAGGAAAAGCCGTGGCCGAACAGCTCGAAGAGCGGCTCGGTCAGCTGGACGATGAAGGCGACGGTGGACAGGAGGGCAAGGCGAAGGACGAGGGCAAGGCCGATGCCGACCCGCCGCGCCGTCGCCCGGCGGTTCTCCGGCAGCTTGTTGGACAGGATCGAGATGAAGACGAGATTGTCGATGCCGAGGACGATCTCCATCACCACGAGGGTGAGCAGCGCTACATAGGCGGAGGGGTCGGCGAGGAAGTCGAACATGTCGGCCATCGGGGCTCCTGCGGCGCAAGGTGGGCACTGACATCGGCCGAGGAAGTCGGAAGCGATCTTCGATCGGCACGATGCTTAGAATTCAACGGGTCGGAGCGTTCGCCATACGTCCTTGCGGACGCACGGTGCTCGCCAGTCCGCCGCCGGCCGGCGCGGACAGGCGTCAGATGTGGCGTTGCGTCACGAAGGCCAGATCGGCCCTACCAGAAATCCGGGCGCTGCTCCTGCAGCCGCGGGCCGATGCGGACCGGCGACACCTTCTCGGCAAGGCCGGTGCGATCGGAGATCTCCACCGCCAGCCCGCAGATCGTCGCCGGGCCCTGGGCCGCCTCGAAGCGACCGCGCGGGATCTTGGTGACGAAGCGGTTGAGCGGCTCCTCCTTCTCCATGCCGAGGGAGGAATCGTAGTCGCCGCACATGCCGGCGTCGGACTGGAAGGCCGTGCCGCCGGTGAGGATCTGGTGGTCGGCGGTGGGGACGTGGGTGTGGGTGCCGACGACGACGCTGGCGCGGCCGTCGAGAAAATGCGCCATCGCCTGCTTCTCCGATGTCGCCTCGGCATGGAAGTCGACGATGACGGCGTCGGCCTGTTCGCCGAGCGGGCAGGAGCCGACGAAATGGTCGGCGCAGGCGAAGGGATCGTCGAGGTCGGGCGACATGAACACCCGGCCCATGATGTTGGCGACGAGGACGCGCGCGCCGTTCTTCGCCTCGAAGAGGCCGGAGCCGTTGCCGGGGGCGCCCTTCGGATAGTTCAGCGGCCGCAGGAAGCGCTCCTCGCGGGTGCAGAACTCCAGGGCTTCCCGCTGGTCCCAGACATGGTTGCCGGTGGTCACCACGTCGGCACCGGCGCGAAGCGTCTCGTTGAAGATGTCCTCGGTAATGCCGAAGCCGCCGGCGGCGTTCTCGCCGTTCACCACCACGAAATCGAGCCGGTAGTCGGCGACGAGGCCGGGGAGGGCGGAAAACACCGCATTGCGGCCGGCTCTGCCGACCATGTCACCGAGAAACAGAAATCGCATCAGCCCGTCTTGGCACGCTTGGCTTGGTCAAGCCTGTCGATAGCCCGTTTCACCGCCGGACGCGAGCCCACCCGCTCGGTCCAGGCCATCAGCGCGGCAAGCTGCGAGGCGCCGTCGTCCCTCAGTCCCGACAATCCGGAGCGGACCCAGCCGAAATTGATTATGTCGGCGATCGAATAGTCGCCTGCGAGCCACTCGCGGTCCTTCAGATGCGCGTCGAGCACGCCGAGGAGGCGCAGCGACTCGTTTTTATAGCGATCCACCGCATAGGGGATCTTCTCCGGGGCGGCATTCCGGAAGTGATGCCACTGGCCGAGCATCGGGCCGGTGCCGCCGACCTGGAAGAAGGTCCATTGCAGCGCCTCGTAACGCGCCGGGCCGGAGGCGGGCAGGAACTTTCCGGTCTTTTCCGCCAGATAGATCAGGATCGCGCCGGATTCGAAGACCGCGTGGCGCTCGCCGCCGTCAATGTCGACGATCGCCGGGATCTTGCCGTTGGGGTTGATCGCCAGGAAGTCCGGCGTCTTCTGCTCGCCGGCGGAGATGTCGATCATGTGGAGGTCGTAGTCGAGGCCGCATTCCTCCAGCATTAGGACGGGCTTTTCTCCATTCGGCGTTTGCCAAGTGTAAAGGTCGATCATGAAAAATCCTTGGTCGAAGGCCATGAGAACCGGCGCTTGGGATTTTGCGCCCGGGATCGTGCCGATCCGGGATGCGGCCCGGCCGCTCTGCGGACCTAACAGGACGAGCGCCGCGCGGGTTCCGGCGGACAGATGGGGGAACGGGCATGACTGAACGGCTGAAACCATCTGCGACCCCGATCCGCCGGCTGGCGGCAGGCCTCGGGCTGGCGCTGCTCGTCGGTCTCGGTGGTTGCGCCGGGGGGCTCGGCTCAGTGGACGTGGCGTCGACGCGCACCGTCTCCGTCGACCGCCAGCTGGCGCTGTCCTCGATCAACGCCTTCCGGGCCGAGAACGGCCTGCCGGCGCTGCGCTTCAACGCGGTGCTCGACCAGGTGGCGGAGCGCCAGGCGAAGGCGATGGCCGCTCGTGGCGATCTCTCCCACAGCGTCGACGGCACGCTGCCCGACCGGGTGCGCGCCTATGGCTACGACGTCCAGGCGGCGGCGGAGAACATCGGCTGGAACTATCGCTCGACGCCAGCGGTGCTGGACGGGTGGAAGAACTCCTCCGGCCACCGCAAGAACCTCCTCAACCCGCGGGTGCGCGAGATCGGCTTTGCGGCGGCGGCGGGCCCGAACGGCCAGCCCTACTGGGCGCTGGTGCTGGGCGCCCAATAGGGCGAAACAGGGCGGGGAGGGCCGCTGGTCTTCGTCGCGGCGGGCAGACCCAGCGTCGGCTTCAGGGCCGGATGAGGCCGGCATCCGTGGCGATGATATCCAGCGGCACGTCGTGGGCGTCCATCGGCACGGCCGCGACTTCCTGGCAGGCGAAGGCGACGCCGATCAGCATCGGCCGGGTCCCGCGCGCGCGGATCGCCGCGATCGCCCGGTCGTAATAGCCCCGGCCATAGCCGACGCGGCCGCCCGTCCGGTCGAAGGCGGCGAGGGGAACCAGCATCAGATCGGGATCGAGCACCGCGGCGTCCGGGCCGGGCGCATAGGTGCCGAAGCCCTGCGGTTCGAGGGGCGCGCCCCGGACGAGCTCGCGGAACTGCAGCTCGCCATCGACGATGGCCGGCACGCAGAGACGGGCGCGGCGATCGGCAAAGCTCATCATCAGGGGTCGGATGTCGATCTCGGAGCGGATCGGCAGGAAGCCGGAGACGACGTCGGGCCTCAAAGAGACAGAGGTGGTGACGAGATCGCAGACGGCGAGGGAGGCCTCGATGCGAGCCGTTTCCGTCATCGCGTCGCGGCGCGCCAGGGCCTCGCGGCGGATGTCGGCTTTGCGCTCGGTGAGGTCCGTCGGCATGCTCAGGCAGTCGCTTCGCGGGGTGTGGCGATCGTCGCCCTCGACTCCTCCGCTGCCCGATAGAAAGGCGCGGAGGCGGAGGGCGGGAATGAGTAGGCGAGCCACCCGGCCGATGGAGAAGTCGAACCCGGGAACCTACAGAGTAGGTGGGCGCCGTGTGCCCCAGCCCACGGGCCGAGGCAGGGACAGCTCCCTAGGGAATGACTAAGGCCCCGAGGAAATGTTACCCCTGTCGCACCGCGCAGCCCGCCTGGACCAGATATAGGCTTGTCCGAGCTGATGCGAAAGGGCGTGCGGCGGACAAAGTTGCGTCCCGGGTCGTGGCAGCGATGCCGGTCGAGGCGGCGGCCGGATCGGGGATGCGGCAGTTAGGGCCGTCCTCTGGTGGCGTCCTCCGGCGCCGGGCGCCAGACGGCTCCGTTTGCCCTTTGGAGGGGGCGGGAGACGGGGGCGGGCGGGGTGGTTTTCTTGCGCCGAGGCCGGCCCCATATGAGCCGCATCGCGCCGGTGCGGCGCGTCGCGACGGCGTCTTGTGCAAGGCGTCGGCACGACCCGCAGCCGCCATGGCCAGGACGAAGGACGAGATGATGGACCAGAAGAGCTTTCCCGTTTCCCGCACCGATGCCGAGTGGCGGGCGCTGCTGACGCCGGAGCAGTACGAGGTCATGCGCGGGCACGGCACCGAGCGCCCCGGCAGCTGCGCGCTCCTCAACGAGAAGCGGCCCGGCGCCTTCGCCTGCGTCGGTTGCGGCCAGACGCTGTTCGTCGCGACGACGAAGTTCGAGAGCGGCACCGGCTGGCCGAGCTTCGACACGCCTCTCGAGGGCGCGGTCGAGGAGACCGTCGACCGCAGCTACGGGATGGTCCGCACCGAGGTGCATTGCAGCCAGTGCGGCAGCCATCTCGGCCATGTCTTCCCCGACGGCCCGCCGCCGAGCGGCCTGCGCTACTGCATCAACGGCGTGGCGCTGGAATTCGAACCGGATTGATCCCTTGCCCGCAGGCCGGCTGCCCCCGGCGGGGCTTCCGGCGTCGCTGGGGATTACGGGCCACTTGGGATTGCGAGCGACTTGGAATTAAAGGACGGGTGACTATCATCCCCACCGGACGATCGGGGACACTGCAGGGCGACGGAGCCATCGAGCGCTTCACGGGAGAAGATGGTCGATGAAATTCTACGCGGTCATGCAGCGGATCGGCTGGCCCCGCTCCTATGTCGGTAAGATTCTGGTCATCTGCTTCCTCGGAACGCATGTCCCGCTGATCGCCCTGGTGAGCTGGCTGCTGGTGCAGGACCGGCTCGTCGGCGACCTTGGGATCGTCGCCGTGGTTCTGATCGCGACGCTGGCGGGAACCGCCGGGGCGCTGCTCGGCCTCTATGCCATGCTGTCGCCGATCCTCTCCGCCACCGGTGCCCTCGACCGCTATGCCCGCGATCGCACCCGGCCGGAACTTCCCACCATCTACGGCGATGCGGCCGGCCGGCTGATGACCAGCGTCCAGACGACGCTGCAGCAGCTCGACCGGACGATCGACAAGCTGGAGGCGCTGTCGATCACCGACCCCCTGACCGGCCTCTTTAATCGCCGCTGGATCGACGATGTCGGCGAGCGGGCCGTCGCCAATGCGCGGCGGGAAAGGCGCCGCCTGTCGATGCTGGTGATCGACGTCGACCACTTCAAGCACTTCAACGACAGCCACGGCCACTCCCTCGGCGACCAGGTGCTGATCCTCGTCGCCGACGCCATTCGCGAGGCCGTCGGGAGCCATGGCCATGGGGTTCGGCTCGGCGGCGACGAGTTCTGTGTGCTCCTGCCGGATGCCGGCCGCGACGAGGGCGAAGAAGCGGCCCGGCGGATCCGGCTCGCCATGGAACTCGGCGTCCAGAACTTCCTCGGTTCCGAGACGGTGACGCTGAGCATCGGCGTGTCGGCGCTGCGGGGCGACGACATGAGCCTCCACAATCTGCAGCGCCGCGCCGATCAGCAGCTGTTCAACGCCAAGCGGTCGGGGCGCAACCGGATGTCGACGGAATGAGCATGGCCATGGGCTGGCCCGGATGGGGCCGCCGCCTGCGCCGCAGACACTGGTGCCGGATCGAGACAGGACAGAGCCTCAGATGACCGACTACTTCGCCTTCTACGGCACCCTGATGGACGATGCCGGCGATGCGGAAACGCCGGCGACCGAGGGGCTGGTCCGCCGGGTGGGAAGCTGCCGCCTCGCCGGGATCCTGCGCGATCATGGCGACTATCCGGGGTTCTTTCCGGACGGGGACGCGGACGACGCGGGTAAGGCGGCTGCCGGCCGGCTCGTCGTCGCCGAACTGCATGAACTCCTGTCCCCGGGCGCCTTCGCGGTCTTCGACGCCTGGGAGAGCTACGATCCCGCCGACGAGGCGGGATCGATGTATGTGAGGCGCCGCGTTGCACTCGCCGAACCGGCCGGCACCACCGCCTGGGTCTATGTCTCGCAGCTGTCGCCCGGGGACCCGGAGGTGCCGGGCGGCGACTGGCGGGCGCACCGGGCAAGGTCCTGACGTGCAAGGACGACCGCCGACCGACTGCGTTCGGCGTCAGCCTGGCTCCGCCGCTGGTGGCTGCCCGTTGCTGCGCCTCTGACCAATCCAGCCTGCAGCTGAAGCGAATTGGCTGCGTGGCCGGGACGTTCTATGCTGGCTTGGACGGATCAGAAGGCCAAAGACGGCGACAGGTGCGGAAGGCGACGGATGGAACCGGCCCCATTCCCAAACGACAAAAATCGTGCTGACGTAGGAATGCCACTCTTGGTGGTGGATGGCGCGAGAGACATCGGCGCAGGCTACGTGAGGGCGATGGAGATCGCGGCGGATGGTGAATGCCAGGCATGGACCGTTCCACCGACTGTCTTCTCCGACGCAATCCGCCATCGATGCCCAGCAGCAAGTCGGCAGCGCCGAGATCTGGGGCAAGCCCGCGCGAGGCAGCAACATCCCTTCCGTCAAGGCTTATCGCGGGCCGCTGCCGTCTGGCGAGAAGGGCGTGGAATTCTATACCGACATCGCGCCTCTCGCCGGGCAAAACACGCCGACATGGGCTCGCTGGAATCTCGGCCACACGCCCGGCGTCGTCCATCGAACCAGAGGCGGCGTCGACTATGCTGCGATACCGGTTGAGATCACACTGGTCCGCAGTTGAGGCAGAAAGGAAAGGGCGCCATGCTCGTCAAGGTTTCTAGTGACAGCCTCTTGTTCGCGGATCTGGTCCCGCAGGTCCAGTTCCAGTCGACGGACGCTGCCGTTCGCGAGGTTCTCACCCTGACGGAGGACGCCGACGACCTCGACGACTTCGTCGGCGGCGCGTTCGCGGTGGAGGGACATCCGAGCTTCGTCATGAAACACTATCGAGGCGAACCTTCCGGCCTCTATACGCTGTTCTTCGATCAGGACGTTCCGCCGGAACGTGCCCTGTCCTTCGCATGGCACCTCCTCGACGAACTCGGGCTCGAAGGCCGTTCGATCGTCTGGGCTCGCGCGACCCATGACGAGGATTCCTACGCGCCCCGCAACCGGAAGGCAGTCTGAGCTGCACCCACCCGGTCGAAGGCGGCGCAGCCTCGATGGAGACTGACGCAAGGAGCAGGCATGCTGCGGCCCGCGATCACAGTGGATCCGGGCCGACGGTGTTTCCGGCGCCTGCCGCCTCTACGCCTGCATCTGGCGCTTGGCTTCCTCGCCGAGGGCGCGGAACACCGTGTCGACGATGGCCCGCGTGTCGAGGCCGGCCTGGACGATCATCGCCTCGGGCGCGGCGTGATTGACGAAGTCGTCCACCATCGCCATCGGACGGACCTTCAGGCCGCGGTCGAGGAGACCGTTCATCGCCAGGAACTGCATGACATGGGAGCCGAAGCCGCCGACGGCGCCTTCCTCGATGGTCACCAGCACCTCGTGCTCGCGGGCGAGCCGGGTGATCAGGGCGGTGTCGAGGGGCTTGGCGAAGCGGGCGTCGGCGACCGTCGTCGACAGGCCGAAGCCGTCGAGTTCCTTGGCGGCGGCCATGGCGTCGGCGAGGCGGGTGCCGAGGGCGAGAATGGCGACCTTGGAGCCCTCCTTCACCACCCGGCCGCGGCCGATGGAGAGGATCTCCCCGCGCTCCGGCATCTCGACGCCGACGCCGTTGCCGCGGGGGTAGCGGAAGGCGATGGGCCCGTCGTCATAGGCAGCCGCCGTGCGCACCATGTGCCGCAGCTCCGCCTCGTCGCTCGCCGCCATCACCACCATGCCCGGCAGGGCTGCGAGGAAGCCGACGTCGAAGGAGCCGGCATGGGTCGGCCCGTCGGCGCCGACGAAGCCGGCCCGGTCGATGGCGAAGCGCACCGGCAGATGCTGGATGGCGACGTCGTGGACGACCTGGTCGTAGCCGCGCTGCAGGAAGGTCGAGTAGATCGCCGCGAAGGGCCGGTAGCCTTCCGAGGCGAGGCCGGCGCAGAAGGTCACGGCATGCTGCTCGGCGATGCCGACGTCGAAGGTGCGCTCGGGAAAGCGGGCGCCGAACTTGTCGAGGCCGGTGCCGGCGGGCATCGCGGCATTGACGGCGACGATCCGGTCGTCCTCCTCGGCCTCGCGGATCAGGCTGTCGGCGAAGACGCCGGTATAGCTCGGCGCATTGGCCTTGGACTTCGACTGGGCGCCGGTGATGACATCGAACTTCGACACGCCGTGATACTTGTCGGCCGAACTCTCCGCCGGCTCGTAGCCCTTGCCCTTCTTGGTGACGACATGGACGAGGATCGGCCCGGTCTTGGCGTCGCGGACATTCTTCAGGATCGGCAGGAGGTGGGTGAGGTCATGGCCGTCGATCGGCCCGACATAGTAGAAGCCGAGTTCCTCGAACAGCGTGCCGCCGGTGAAGAAGGCGCGGGTGTATTCCTCGGTCCGGCGGGCGCCCTCGCGCATGAAGTCCGGCAGGAGCTTGGTGAAGTTCTTCGCCCGGTCGCGCAGGGACCGGTAGGTCTTGCCGGAGACGAGGCGGGCGAGATAGGCGCTCATCGCCCCGGTCGGCGGGGCGATCGACATGTCGTTGTCGTTGAGAATGACGATCAGCCGGGCGTCGAGGGCGCCGGCATTGTTCATCGCCTCATAGGCCATGCCGGCGCTCATCGCGCCGTCGCCGATCACCGCGACGACGTTGTTGGAGCCGCGGGCGAGGTCCCGCGCCACCGCCATGCCGAGGCCGGCCGAGATCGAGGTGGAGGAATGGCCGGCACCGAAGGGGTCGTATTCGCTCTCGCCGCGCTTGGCGAAGCCGGACAGGCCGCCCTCCTGGCGGATCGTCTTCATCCGGTCGCGCCGCCCGGTGAGGATCTTGTGGGGATAGGCCTGATGGCTGACGTCCCAGATCAGCCGGTCGCGGGGCGTATCGAAGACGTAGTGGAGGGCAACGGTCAGCTCGACGACGCCGAGTCCGGCGCCGAGATGGCCGCCGGTCCGCGAGATCTGGTCGATCAGGTCTGCCCGCAGCTCGTCGGCAAGCTGCGGGAGCTGCTCTTCCTCGAGACCGCGCAGGTCGTCCGGATTCTGGATCCGATCGAGGAGCGGCGTGATCGATGTTTCTGCCACTACAAAACCTTTCAACGAGACTGACGCGGCCGCAACGCTTGCCGATCAAACGGCGCGACCCATGCCACAATGCCCAAAGCGGCGTCATTGGCACGGTTATAAATCGTTCAGAGAGTGCGCCGATCAAGCGGGGGACTGCAAGTGTGTCGACGCATCTGCTTGAGATCCCATGCCGCCGGCCACGCGATCCGGTCCGATTGCCGGCCGGACGCGTGCGGGAAAACCCGGCGACGGCCGGTCCGGGGGCTCAGCCGGGATCCAGCGGCTCGGTTCCGACCGGCTTGCCGGCGCGGTTGAGCTTGATCTTTTCGACCTTGTCCTCGGCGGCGGACAGGAGCCGCTCGCAGTGGTTCTTCAGCTTCTCGCCGCGCTCGTAGATGCGGATGGAGATGTCGAGGGGAACGTCGCCGCGTTCGAGATCGCCGACGATCCGCTCGAGGGCGGCGATCGCATCCTCGAAGCTCATGCGCTTGATGTCGCTGTCGTCGGCGGGCAGGGGCGTCTCACCGGTCTCGGCCATGGGGAACCCTTTCGTCATTCGTCGGTCTGTTCGCCGGAAGTGCGCTCGCCAGCCGGATGCGGGCCGGTTGGCCGCATCGTGGAACGGGCGAGGCGGAACGGGCGGAGCGGATCAGCCGGTCATCAGCCGCTTGACATGGGCGGCGCTCGACACGGCGAGGCCCCTGAGGTCGTAGCCGCCTTCCAGCAGGCTGACGAGGCGTCCCCCGGCATGGCGATCGGCGACGTCGAGGAGCCGGCCGGTGGCCCAGTCGAAATCGGCCTCGGTCAGGTTGATGTTGGCGAGCGGGTCCCGGTAGTGGGCGTCGAAGCCGGCGGAGATGATCACCAGATCCGGACGGAAGGCCTCGAGGGCGAGCAGAACCCGCTCCAGCATCGCCGCGCGGAAGGCCTCGCTGCCATCGCCGGAGGCGAGCGGCGCGTTGACGATGTTGCCGGCGCCGGTCTCGGTCTTGGCGCCGGTGCCCGGATAGAGCGGCATCTGGTGGGTCGAGGCGTAGAAGACCGTCTGATCCGCCCAGAAGATGTCCTGGGTGCCGTTGCCGTGATGGACGTCCCAGTCGACGATTGCGACCCGTTCGAGGCCGTGCACCGCCTGGGCGTGCCGCGCCGCGATGGCGGCGTTGTTGAACAGGCAGAAGCCCATCGCCGTCGCTTTCTCGGCATGGTGGCCGGGCGGACGGGAGGCGACGAAGACGTTCTTCGCCGCGCCCGAGACCACGTCGTCGACGGCGGCGGTCGCGGCGCCGACGCCGTGCAGCGCGGCCGTGAAGCTCTTCGGGCTGACGATGGTGTCGGAATCGATCCGGGTCAGCCCTTCTTCGGGGATGGCCTTGGCGACCTTGCGGACATAGTCCTCCGGGTGGCAGCGGTAGATGGATTCGAGCGAGCCCTCGGGCGCCTCGGTCCGGTCGAGATGCTGGAACGCCTCGGCCTCGAGCGCGGTGGCGACGGCCATCATCCGGTCCGGACGCTCCGGGTGGCCGGGGCCGGTCAGATGCTCGGCGAAGATCTCGTGGAAATAAAGCCGCGTGTTCATCTGAGCGAGCTAGCGCCTCCCCGGGCGAGTTCAATCATGGCGGGTCGGCCCGCCGTCGTTCGCCCCTTGCGGCGACGAGCCATGCGAGGTGTGCCGCGCCACGCCGACCTGGCCGCGGTCGCGCAGATAGTGGTCGGCGATGGCGCAGGCGACCATCGCCTCGCCGACCGGCACGGCGCGGATCCCGACGCAGGGATCGTGCCGGCCCTTGGTCATCACGTCCACCGCATTGCCGTCGGCATCGACCGACTGGCGCGGGGTGAGGATCGAGGAGGTCGGCTTGACGGCGAAGCGGGCGATCACCTGCTGGCCGGTGGAGATGCCGCCGAGGATGCCGCCGGCATGGTTGGACAGATAGTCCGGCCGGCCGTCCTCGCCTGGTCGCATCTCGTCGGCATTGTCCTCGCCGCAGAGCGCGGCCGCGGCGAAGCCGTCGCCGATCTCGACGCCCTTGACGGCATTGATCGACATCAGGCCCGCCGCGATGTCGGCGTCGAGCTTGCCGTAGATCGGTGCGCCGAGGCCGGCCGGCACGCCGTCGGCGACGATCTCGACCACCGCGCCGATCGACGAGCCGCGCTTGCGCACGCCGTCGAGGAGTTCGGCCCAGCGGGTGGCCGTTGCGGCATCGGGGCAGAAGAACGGGTTGTTCGATACCTCGGCCCAGTCCCAGCGGGCGCGGTCGATCCAGACGTCGCCGATCGCGACCAGCGCGCCGCGCACCGTCAGCCCCGGCACGACCTTGCGGGCGATCGCCCCGGCGGCGACGCGCATCGCCGTCTCCCTGGCCGAGGACCGGCCGCCGCCGCGATAGTCCCTGATGCCGTATTTGACGTCGTAGGTGACGTCGGCATGGCCGGGCCGGTAGCGCTTCGCGATGTCGGAATAGTCCTTCGAGCGCTGGTCGGTGTTGTCGATGTGCAGCGCGATCGGCGTGCCGGTGGAGACGTATTCGCCCTCGGCCTCCCCGGGCATGACGCCGGACAGGATGCGCACCGCGTCGGCTTCCTGGCGCTGGGTGGTGTAGCGCGACTGGCCGGGGCGGCGACGGTCGAGCTCGGCCTGGATGTCGGCGAGGGTGAAGCGGATGTTCGGAGGCGTTCCGTCGATCACGCAGCCGATCGCGGGCCCGTGGCTTTCGCCCCAGGTGGTGACACGGAAGAGATGGCCGAAGCTGTTGTGCGACATGAGCGGATGAAAGCCGTGATGGGGCCGGGTGGTGAGGCGGGTGGCGGAATGGCTGGTGATCTCTCTATCCGCAAAGGACGAGACGCGCAAAGGCGGGACGCTCGAAGGGCGGGATCGGGCAGATCCGGCGCGTCCACACGCGGCACGGCCGGAGGGGATCCGGCAGCCGGCGCGCCACGCGGGAAAGACGCGGGTCCGCAAGATGTGCAGCCTTAACGAAGCCCTTACCATGCCTGAGAACTTTTCGATACAATTCGCCATGCGGCGGTACGACTTTGGACACAATCAGAGGCGACCTTCCCATGTCACCGACGATGAGGGTCGGACCCACGGACTGGCGGGACTTCCGACTGGAAGGACGCGGGGCCGGTTGCCCGAGGGCAGGGGTTGCAGCGAGGAGAAAGTCATGACGAGGCAGATACTGGCGCTATTCGCGAGTTCGTTCCTGACGGTGGCCATGTCTATTCCCTCCGTGGCGCGCGAGGCGGACGGCGTGATCGAAGCCATCGACCAGGAGCGGTCGGAACTGCGGCTCAGCGACGGCCAGGTCTATCACCTGCCGCCGGACTTCGATTACGACGCCATCGCCCAGGGCATGACCGTGGTGGTGATCTACGACGCCGCCGACGAGCGGCCGGTGCTTCACGCGATCTGAGGCCGATCGCCCCGATCGTCGACTGGCGCCGGCGGGTTGCCGCTGAAGCGCCGCATGGGCTCGACTGCGTGAGGCGCAGAGCGCTTTCCACGCAGAGACTGCTCCACCGAGAGTGGCTCGAGGCCCCTTGGTGGGCTCGCAAAAGGGTCTAGGCAATCACGCGGCGACTGGCGGTGGACGGGCCGCCGGCAGGCCGACAGGCTCGGCTCTGCGACCGCCGAAGCGCCCGAAACCTCCTACAGGACACCGGAATAACGCTTGGCGAGGGCCGGCAGCGTCGCCTCCCGCCAGCGGGCGTCCCGATCGGCGCGGGGCGTGGTGATGTCGTAGACGCCGCGCATGCGCGCCGGCCGCTCGGTCAGGAAGATGATCCTGTCGGAGAGCTGCACCGCCTCGCGCAGATTGTGGGTGACCATCAGCGCCGTCGTCGGCCGCGCCGACCAGACATCCGTCAGGAGCGTGCGCAGCCGCGACGCCGTCTGTTCGTCGAGGGAGACGAAGGGCTCGTCGAGGACCAGCAGCGACGGGCGGATGGCGAAGGCGCGCGCCAGCGCCGCTCGGCGGGCGAGGCCGAGGGAGAGTTCGCCCGGATAGCGCGAGCGCATCTCGGCGAGGCCGAGGACGGCGAAGAGATCATCGAGGTCGCGACCGGTATCCTCGTCGCTCAGCGCCAGGCGGACATTCTCCTCGACCGTGCGCCAGGGCAGCAGCCGGGGCTCCTGGAACACCGCCGCGATGCGGCCGCCGCCGGCCGGCAGCTTCAGCCTGCCGTCGAACTCCCGGTCGAGCCCGAGAATGATCCGCAGCGTCGTCGTCTTGCCGCAGCCGGAGGGGCCGATCAGCGTCGCGAAGCTGCCCGGCGCCACGGAGAAGGCGATCTCGTCGATCGCCCGCACGGCGTCGCCGTCGGCGCCGCGGAACGTCTTGCCGCGGATCTCAACTTCCAGCGCGTCTTGGTCGCCAGCGGGTGGAATGGGCTTCGAAAGGTTGGACAAGGAGGAACTCGATGGTCAGCATGACGGCGACGAAGGCCAGGGTATAGGCGAGGATCGCCGCGACGTCGAAGAGCTGGAAATAAAGGTTGATCTGGAAGCCGACACCGTTCGAACGGCCGAGCAGCTCGACGACGAGGGCGATCTTCCAGATCAGGCTGATGCCGGTGCGCGAGGCGGCGGCGAAATAGGGCTGGAGCTGCGGCAGGACGACGTGGCGCAGCGTCCGGCCAGCGGAGAAGCGATAGACCGAGGCCATCTCCTCCAGATCCCGGTCGAGGGTGCGGGCGCCCTCGCGCATGGTGACGACGACATTGGGGATCTTGTTGACGGCGATGGCGCCGATCGCCGCCGCCTCGTTCAGGCCGAACCAGATGTAGGCCAGAACGATGACGACCAGCGCCGGGATGTTGAGGAAGAGGATCAGCCAGGGATCGAAGAAGCGGTTCGCCTCGCGGTTCATGCCGAGGACGATGCCGATCACCGAGCCGATCGCCATGGCGAGGACGAAGGCGGCGATCACCCGCATCAGGGTCATGGCGAGGTGGAAGAACAGTTCCCCCGTGGCCGCATCCCGCCAGAACGCCTCGGCCACCGCCGGCGGCGCCGGCAGGACGCGGCTGTCGGCGACGATCGCGGCGATCCACCACAGGGCGAGCAGCCCCGCCAAGGAGAGGGCCGTGACGAGGCGCGGGCCGAAGACGGGACGGCCGAGCGCGGCCGGACGCTGAAGCAGCGCTGTGTCCGTAGCGTCGGCCCGGTGGTCAGGAGCCATTCTTGCCGTCGTCGAAGTAGGTGCCGGGCGACAGCGTCGTCGCCGGGCCGACCAGCCTCTCGCCGCCGATCTTGGCCAGGAGCTCGTAGAGCGTCTCGGTGTCCTTCGCCTCATCGGCGGGCGAGCGCGACGGAATGCCCTCGCGGTAGCGCTGGCGCAGGGTCGTGAAGGTCGCCTCGTCCTCGGCCTTCATCAGCGGCCGCAGCTCTTCCCAGGCGGCGTCGGAGGTGGCGAGCAATTCCTTGGTCGCCTTGTCGGCGGCGAGAAACCCTTCGATCGCCTTCGGATTGCGCTCGGCGAAATCGTCGCCGAACACCCAGCCGATGGCGGCGACGGGGCCGGAGGTGCCGAGCTGCATCGCCGCGTCCGTCCCCGAGACGAGGGTGCGGAAGCCGGCGGCTTCGAGGCGAGCCGCGTAGTGCCAGAAGTTCAAAACGGCATCGAGCTCGCCCTGACGGGCCTTTTCCGCGAGCAGCGGCGGCGCGCCGTAGACGATATCATTCTCCGCCGCAAGGTCGATGCCGGCGTCCTTCCGGGCGAGAGCCTGGATGAGCAGCCAGTTCTTGTCGAGCGGCCCGCCGGCGACGCCGATGCTGCGGTCCTTCAGGTCGCCGAGCCCGCGAACGTCGCTGTCGCCGGGCACCATCAGCGAGCCGACGGAGGTCGAATAGGGCACGAAGGTGTAATCGGCGCCGGTGGCCCGCAGCCGCGACACCCACAGCCAGTCCGAGACGATCATGTCGACGCTGCCGGCCTGGAGCGCGACGGCGGTGGCGTCCTCCCCCGCGAAGGGCACGAGCTCGACATCGACGCCGGCGGCCGTGTCGAGGCCGGCGCGCTTCATCGCGTCGAGCTCCCAGTTCACCGTGCCGAACTTCAGGATCCCGACACGGATGGTCGCACGGTCCTCGGCTTTGGCGATGGAAACGGATTGGACGGCGAGCAACAGCGCGAACAAAGCCGCGACGGCGCGCGTGAGCCGCATGACGATCCTCCCAAAATCGACGATGCCCGCCCTCATGATAGGGACTCAGGCGCCGCAATGCGATGGGTGCGCGTCCCGAAAACGATGCGTTGCCCTCAAGGGCTTTCGGCCGGGCGCTGCAATCAGGAACGCGCGTCGATCGCCTCGGCGATCTCGTCGGCCATCTTCAGGAGGCGGATGATCACCGGCACCACCAGCGTCAGCGGCGAGGGGCTGCGGCCCCGGGCGACCTGCGCCTCGCGCACCTCGCCGGCGATCTGGCCGATGGTGGGGATGAAGCGGATGGTGAGCGAGATGGCGAGGGAGACTTTGGCCACGTCGAGACCGAGGCGCGACAGTGGCGACAGGCCGCGCTCGATCACCGCCACGAGATCGGCGGTGCGGGTGGTCAGCGTGACGAGGCCGGCGGCGAGGATGAGGGCGGCGAAGCGCAGGACGACGAGGACGGCCTCGCCGGGCGTCGCGAGCCAGAGCTGGGCGGTGAACAGCACCGCGAGGACGACGGCCACCGGCCGCAGCTGGCGAAGGACGAGGCGCGGGCCGAAGCCCGCGACGCCATAGAGAGCAAGCACCAGCGCGAGGACGGCGGCGGCCGGCCAAGGCGACGGAATCGCAAAGACCAGAGTTCCGGCCGCGAGCAGCGCCAGGAGCTTGCGGCCGGCGCCCATGCGGTGCAGCGGGCTGTCGCCGGCGCGGTAGAGCCCGGCGATCATCCCGTCAGCCTCAGATACTCGTCGATCGCCTCGCGCGGCGCGGCATCCGCGACGATGCGGCCCGCCTCGAAGACCAGGACGCGGTCGAAGGCTTCGAGCAGGCTGAGGTCGTGGGTGACGAGGACGACATGCTGGTCGAGCGCCTCGATCGCCGCCATGATGGTGCGGGTGTTCTTCCGGTCGAGGAGGGTCGTCGGCTCGTCGAGGACGAGCCAGCGCGGCTCGAGGATCATCACGCCGGCGAGCGCCATCATCTGCCGCTCGCCGCCGGAGAGTTCGTGCACCAGCCGGTCGTCGAAGCCGGCGAGGCCGAAGCGTTCGAGGGTGACGCCGACCCTTGCGGCGATCTCGGCCTTCGGCAGCTTGCGCCCCTTCAGGCCGAAGGCGACGTCCTCGCCGACGGTCGGATAGACGACCTGGTTGTCCGGGTTCTGGAACAGGAAGCCGACCGTGCGGCGGACGGCCTTCGCCTCCCGCCTCGTGTCGAGGCCTTCGACGGTGACGCTGCCCCGGCTCGGCAGGAGCAGGCCGTTGAGGAGACGGGCGAAGCTGCTTTTGCCGGAGCCGTTGGCCCCGACGATGCCGATCCGGCGCTCGGACATCGTGAGGTCGATGCCGGACAGGACGGTGCGCTCGCCGCGATCGAGCCCGGCGTCGTCAAGGGCGATCATGCTCGGCCCGCCAAGACGCTCATGATGGAGCCCGTCAGGGCCGGCCATGCGCCGGGCGGATCATCGGATAGGCGCGCTTGACCATCAGGATCGCGGCAGCGGCGAGGCCGGCCTTGATGAGGTCGCCGGGGATGAAGGCCGCCGAGCCTGTGGCGGCGGTCGCGAGCGGCACGCCGCCGACCAGCGAGATCCAAGGAATGCCGATGCCGTAGAGGACGACGATGCCGCCGACCGTCGCGGCGAGGAAGGCGGTGACGAAGTTGAGGCCGCGCCAGAACCGCTCGACCAGGGCGCCGGTGACGGCGGCGGCGGCGATCCAGCCGAAGATGAAGCCGGCCGTCGGACCCGCAAAGACCGCGAGGCCGCCGCGGCCGCCGGACAGCAGCGGCAGGCCGACGGCGACGAGGGCGACGAAGAGCAGCATCGACAGGGCGCCGCGCTTCGCCCCGAGAATGCCGCCGGCGAGCATCGGCCCCATGGACTGGGCGGTGATCGGCACCGCGATGGCAGGGATCATCAGGGGCGGGAACGCCCCGAGGGCGGCCATCAGGGCGGCGAAAAGGGCGATGAGGACGATATCTCGGGTCGACACGAGGGGCACCTTTCGAAACGCGAAACCAGTTGTCGGCCCCAGACATCGCAGCGCGGCGAAAAAATCAATGGCATCGCGAGCGCGGCGGGACATCCATGGGCGGATGGCGTCAGGCCGCATCCTGACGCTGCGGGGCGGGGGCGGGGTCCCTCCTGGCGCCGATGCGCCGGCGCCACCGGCCGGCCCCGTGGCCGGCGAGGATCCAATAGACGAGGGCGAAGGTCAGGGAGGCGACGAGGATCGCCGTCTGGACGCTCATATGCGGCACGTTCGGCCCATAAGCGGCAAACAGGATGACGATGCCGCCGGCAAGGCCCGCCAGCATGTGGAGAAGCAGCGAAGAGAGGCCGGCGGCCTCGCTCACCACCATCAGGACAAGCCAGGGCAGGAAGGCGACGGTGCCGATCTGCACCGCCTGGGCGCCGAAAAAGAACGCCGTTTCGGCGACCATGAACGGATCGAGGGTCGAGGCCTCTCCGAAATCGACGAAGGGCCAGAGCATGGCGAAGGCCGCCGTCAGGCACGCCGCGACATAGGCGAGCGGGACGACGAACAGGAATCTCAGGACCGTGGCCATGGCGGCGAACTCTCTTCATGCTGCACGGGATCGTGACCCATCCCGCCGTCCGGCGACAGTAACGCGTCCAGCCGCCGGTTCGAACCCGTCAGAGGATCGAACGTGATGGAGAGACGCGATGTCGAGACGGTTGGTGGCATTTTCGCCCGCGCATGTGTTGAAAGCGTTGCTGGCCCCGTCGATGACCGCGTTGCTGGCCCTGGCGCTTGCCATGGCGGCGGTGCAGCCGGCAAGCGCCGGACCCCGTCACGTGGTCGAACTGTTCACCAGCCAGGGCTGCTCCTCCTGCCCGCCCGCCGACGTCGTGCTGCGCCAGCTGGCCGGCGACGGCGACGTCCTCGCGCTCGGCTTCCATGTCGACTACTGGGACCGGCTCGGCTGGAAGGACACGCTCGGCTCGCCGGCCTTTTCGGCCCGCCAGCGCGCCTATGCGATCCGCCGCGGCGACGGCGGGGTCTATACGCCCCAGGCCGTCGTCGACGGCGGCGGCCATGCGGTCGGCTCGAGCTCACGGGCGGTCGCCGGGTTGATGAAGGCGCCGCTGCCGGTCGCCGTCACCCTCGATCGCGGCGCCGGCCAGGTCGGCGTCGGGGGCGGGGAGGGCGAGGCGACGCTCTGGCGGGTCGACTACACCCGCTCCGCCACGGTGCCGATCGCAAGGGGCGAGAATGGCGGCCACACGATCACCTATGTCAACGCGGTGCGCGGCCTGACGGCGCTCGGCCGCTGGGACGGACGACCGGCGCGCTTCGCCCTCGGCGATTGCGGCGCCGCGCCCGGCGCCGACGCCTGTGCGGTGATCTTGCAGGCGGGCAGTGAAGGCCAGCCGGGGGTGATCCTCGGGGCGGCAGATTGAGCGGGGGTGGGGCGAGGGGGCCGCAGCGCCCTCTTGCGCTCGGCAGTGCCGGCGAGTGTCAGCGGGGTCGGGCGGCCGCGCTCGATCGTTTCAGGGTTCGAATAGACCGAAGGTCGGCCCAGGCCTCCGGGGAATAGCCGAGCCGTTTCACCGCGAGCCCGCGCGCCGGGCCACGATGGCGGCGCGCATCTCGGCATAGACCTCTTCGGCCGGAATGCTCGCGCCGCTCGTGTCGCCGGCCCGGATCGCCTCGCGCAGCGCCATCAGTTCACGCCGCTCGCTATCGCGAGATCTGGTCCATTCGCGCAAGGCTTCCCGCACCACCTCGCTGGTCGAGGCATATTCGCCCTCGGACACGGCCGCCTTGACGGCCGCGGCCATCTCGGCGGCCGCGGCCATCTCGGCGGGCACGGCCATCTCGGCGGGCACGGTGATGGTCATGCGTTCGATCGACGACATTGCGGGCTCCGGCGCGGGCTCATGAATAGTGCTCGCATACTTTATCATACTGGCTGCGGGAGGTCACTGGGACGGTTTGGCCGCTCGGGGCACGGATGTCGGAAGTGAGGGGCGGGAAAATCCACAGCCTTGTTTGGCGGTGACGCTGCTCGAATTTCGGGAGCGAAGTCGCTGTCAGCGCCGGTCGACGCGCCAGAAAGTGGGCGAACGGATAAAAGGTGCGGGGCTGAAACGAAATACTGTGAAAGTGTTTCAAAAACGAGGGTTCGAAGGGCCGCTTCAGGTGGTTTGCTGACTGACAGGTTGCTAGTGAGATTCTAAGAATGCTGCCATCGGCAGAATTCGCCATTGCAGCCTAATGGGACAGGAAGGAGTGCCTCCATGAAAGCCGTTCCGTTTCTCATGTTTCAAGGCGATGCCAAACCAGCGCTGGCGCTCTGGCGTGATGCATTTCCCGCGCTCGAAGTTCTGGAGTTGGAAGAGCATCTTGAAGGAGCCCAAGCAGGTCAAATCGCGGCAGCGCGCATTCGTTTAGGAGGCAGCGAGTGGCGGCTCTTCGATAGCCCGCCCGTCCACGCCTTTACGTTTACCCCTGCCACGTCGTTCTTTGTTGATTGTGACAGCGAAGATCATCTGCGGTCATTGGTCGATAAGCTTGGTGAAAGCGGCGAAGTGATGATGCCGGTCGGTAATTACGGCTTTAGCACCCTTTTTGCATGGATTTCGGATCGCTTCGGAGTGTCTTGGCAGCTCAACTTGCCTTGACTCAGCGAGGTCTAGTTTGGGGCATTGTTGCGAAGTTCTCTACGGCCGAGAAGGGTCGAAACCTGAAACAGAATTGGCAAAACCGTTTCATACGGCGTTCTGGATGGCAATGTAGGCAGCATAGACGGCGACGAGCCCTACCCCGACGCCGCGCCCGATCGATCTGAACGAGAACAGATAAGCAGCGGCAGCAACAGCCACGACAATCATGATCGGCCCATCGACACTGGCGAAACGCCCGGCGACTGCGATCGGGCTGATCATCGCGGTGACACCGAGAATGCAGAGAATGTTGAAGATGTTCGAGCCGACGACATTTGCGAGCACGACCTCTGCCTCATTCTTCCGAGAGGCGACGATCGCTGTTGCGAGTTCGGGCAGCGACGTGCCGATGGCGACGATCGTCAACCCTATGACGGCCTCGGAGATGCCGAGATCCCGGGCGATCCCGGTCGCACCATCCACCATGAAACGTGCGCCCAGAACCAACATGGCGATGCCGGCTATCACGAAAAGTGCAGCGGGCCCTGTTGCCATGGGCGTATCCGCGCCGGGAAGCTCGGCAGGTGCCGAATTCTTGCGTTTGGCTTCGACCAGGTAGCTGATGCCCAGATAGACGCAAAGCGCTGCGAAGAGTCCGAAGCCCGCGAACCTCTCGATCGCGCCCAGGAGAAACAGGCCCCAGATCAGAAAGGAAGACGCGACCATGACAACGAGGTCGCGCCTGATCGAGGGGTCGGTATTGGCCAGCGGCGCGATGATGGCGGCCGCTCCGACGATGAGCAGCACATTGGCGATGTTGGAGCCCACCACATTGCCAATGGCGATATCGGGTGCGCCAGCCAGGGCTGCCTGGATCGAGACGAGAAGCTCCGGTGCGCTGGTGCCGAAACCGACAATCACCAGACCGACGATCAGCTTGGAAAGCCCGAACTGCGTCGCGATCGAAGTCGCGCCGCGCACAAGACCCTCACCACCGAGAAAAAGAAGAAGAAGACCGCAGAGAAGGAAGCTGACATCCCAAACCAAACCCATGCCGCCCCATCTCCACTGCTGAGCGCTTCAAGTGCCTCAAATTGTCGGAAACGTAGATGGTGACTCGTGTTTGGTATGGCCATCAATACGAATTCAAGAATCGCATTTCGCAATCAGCACCAGCCCGCATCGAATTCGAGCCTCCCCCCACGGCCTCGCAAGCGCGCGGCCGGCGGGCCTGCCGACCGCGACTTGCCACCCCTCAGCCGCCGTTCCGGGCGAGCCAGGCCTTCATCTGAGCGATTTCGGACTCCTGCGCCTTGATGATCGTCTCGGCCAGCGCCCGGGCCTCCGGGTCCTTGCCGTATTGCAGCTCGACCTCGGCCATGGCGACGGCGCCTTCGTGATGGGCGAGCATGCCGCGCATGAAGTCGATGTCGGGCTTGCCGGTCATCGGGGTCGCCATGCCGGTTTCCATGTCGCCCATGGCCTTCATGAAGGCTCGGGTCGAGGGCGTGTCGGCCGCGCCACCCGCCGCCATGCCATGCATGCCGTGCGCGCCGTCCATCCCGGGCATTTCGGGCATGGCGTCCATGCCGGGCATGGCGTGGTCCATCATGCCCGGCTCGGCGGGCGCCGGCGGGGTCTGGGCCATGGCGAGGCCCGTCGCTCCGAGAATGAGGGCAGCGGCCAGCGTTGCGATCCTGGTCATCCGGTTCGTCTCCCAGCAAAGGCTGTCGGTCCCGCAAGGGCCCGAAAGCGTTGCGGAGGAGAGATGGAGCTTCCAGCTAATGGAGGGTCAAGGCCGTCCCCGCAATGACCGGGAACGATCGCGTTATCCGGCGGCGAGTTCGGTGACGCGGGCGGCCTCGAGGCTGTCGCGGTCCTTCTTGCGCATGCGTTCCGATTCCGACTTCAGCTGGCCGCAGGCGGCGAAGATGTCGCGGCCGCGGGGGGTGCGGATGGGGGAGGCGTAGCCGGCCTGGTTCACGTGATCGGCAAAGCGCTCGATCTGGTCCCAGTCCGAGCACTCGTAGGCCGAGCCGGGCCAGGGGTTGAACGGGATCAGGTTGATCTTCGCCGGGATGCCGCGCAGCACCTGAACGAGCTGACGGGCATCCTCCAGGCTGTCGTTGACGCCCTTCAGCATGACGTATTCGAAGGTGATCCGCCGGGCGTTCGACAGGCCCGGATAGGACCGGCAGGCATCGAGCAGCGCCTTCAGCGGGTATTTCTTGTTGATCGGGACGAGCTCGTCGCGCAGCGTGTCGTTGACCGCATGCAGCGAGATCGCCAGCATGACGCCCATCTCCTCGCCGGCCTTGGCGATCATCGGCACGACGCCGGAGGTCGACAGCGTGATCCGCCGCTTCGACAAAGCGAGGCCCTCGCCATCGGAGACGACGGCGAGCGCCGCCTTGACGGCGTCGAAATTATACAGCGGCTCGCCCATGCCCATCATCACCACATTGGTGACGAGGCGGCCCTCGGAGGGAACGATCGCGCCGGCCGGCGTCGCGGCGTCGGGAAAGTCGCCGAGCCGGTCGCGGGCCAGCAGCACCTGGCCGACGATCTCGTCGGCGGTCAGGTTGCGCACGAGGCGCTGGGTGCCGGTGTGGCAGAAGGTGCAGGTGAGGGTGCAGCCGACCTGGGAGGAGACGCAGAGCGTGCCGCGGCCTTCTTCCGGAATGTAGACGGTCTCGATCTCGACCGGGCGCCCGGCGCCCTTGGGCGAAAAGCGCAGCACCCATTTGCGGGTGCCGTCGACCGACACCTGCTCGGTGACGATCTCCGGCCGGGCGATGGTGAAGGCGCTCGAAAGCTTCTCGCGCAGGTCCTTGGAGACGTTCGCCATCTGGGCGAAATCGGCGACGCCGCGCACATAGAGCCAGTGCCAGAGCTGGGCGACGCGCATCTTGATCTGGCGCTTCTCGACGCCGACCGAGGCCAGCGCCTCGCCGAGTTCCTCGCGCGACAGGCCGATCAGCGAGGGTTTTTCGTCCAGCGGCTGGGCCGGGAAAGCGGGCGCCGACATGACGGCGCGCTCGGCCAGCGCGGCGCGGTTTTCCTGCGGCTTCAGGTCGATCGAAACGGCCATGACGGTCCTTCGCGAAATCGTCTCGCCACCGGTGCTTGCCGCGCCGATGGAGGGGAGCGCTGCCACACGGGCGCGCAAAGTGTCGGATTGGGGAGACACATGCCCGTTTCTGGCCGATCCTTCAAGGTCAGGCGGCTTTGCTTGACGCGGTGCGAGATCACATTTGGACGCGATCGGGCGTTTTTCCGGGTTTCGCATGATCGGCGAGGCAGGTGGGCTGCGAAGCTTGAGGATCATGCGCCGGCGATCCTTGCCTCAACTGTCGTCGTTCGGGATGTTGAGCATGTGGCCGCAGGCCTTGCAGTGGACGGCGTCCGGATCATGGCGCTGCAGGCCGCATTGCGGGCAGGGGAAGTGAACCTTGGTCGGCTTGAAGATCGCCTGGGCGAGCTGCACGAACAGGCTGATGCCGATGATCATGACGACGATCGAGGTGAGCTTGCCCCAGGGTCCTTCGAGGGTGACGTCGCCATAGCCGGTGGTCGTCACCGAGGCGACGGTGAAGTAGAGCGCGTCGAGATAGCCGGTGAAGCCCGAACTTTCTCGGAAGAAGGTCGTGTAGATGAAGCCCGTCGCCAGGAACAGGAAGGTGACGAGGTTGAGCACCGCCCGCGCCGGCAGCTCCCATTCGGTGAGACCCCGGCGCCTGAGCGGCTGCCACAGCCGGCCGGACTTCGAGATCGCCCAGAGTCGGATGATCCTGAGGAAGCCGAAATTGATCAGGGTGTAGGGCATCAGCAGGGTGAGGAGGATGAGGAGGTCGAGCAGCACCAGCGGCTGCCGCAACCGCCCGAGGGGCTGGCGCGAGGCGAGGGTCCGGGCCGTGATGTCGAGGACGAGGATCGCGGCGACGCTGTAGTCGATCGCCAGGAACGCCTCGGTGTTCTTCAGGACCGGCTGGGCGATGAACAGGACGATGATGGCGAGATCGACGGTCAGCGCGGCCGCCTGGAAGCGCAGGGCCGCCCTGCTGTTGCCGTAGAAGAGACGGCGCAGGCCGATGCGCAGGCGCGCGAACGACGTCTGGTGGCGCGGCGCGAAGGGCGGGGGGCGTTGGGGCTGGTCGGCCGGCATCGGCGTCCTTGAGAGCGGGCATGGGGGAGGGCCATATAGCAATGGGCGCGCCCGCTGCCCGCATTTTTCAAGGAATCGTCCCAGGAGATCGTCCATGTCCGAGGCCGCAACCGCCGCGCCCGGTGGTCCGAAGATCGCGATCACCTACTGTACCCAGTGCCAGTGGCTGCTCAGGGCGGCCTGGATGGCGCAGGAACTCCTGTCCACCTTCGCCACCGATCTAGGCGAGGTGGCGCTGGTTCCGGGCACCGGGGGCGTCTTCGAGATCCGCTACGAGGGCGATCTGATCTGGGAGCGCAAGGCCGACGGCGGCTTTCCGGAGGCGAAGGTGCTGAAGCAGCGGGTGCGCGACCGGCTGGACCCCGGCCGCGACCTCGGCCACAGCGATCGCAAGTGAGACGCGCGGCCAGGCGGCGTCAGCGTCGCCGGGCGAGGGCGTAGAGCGAGCCGATGACGACGAGTGCCGGGGCGGCGCCAGACAGGCACAGGAGCGTCGAGAAACCGCGGTCGGCCATCAGGTTGAAGGCGATGAAGGCGCAGATGCAGGCGGCGGCGACATAGATCCCAAACAGGACATCCCTGAAGAGAATGCCGAGGAACCTCGCTCTCGAATTTCGCGAAGGCGCGCCGGCAGCGCGGATCGCTGCTGTCGATGATGCCGGCGAGGGCGACGAAGGGGGCGAGCTCGTCCTCGACGAAGCCGTGGAGCATGTCGAGGTTCTGGTCGGCGAGCGTCTTCCAGAGTCTCGGATTGGCCCGCCTGAGGCGCTGCGACGCGTTCGACGCCTGCCCGATCGTTCCCTGGATCGCGAGGGGCGTCAGAGCGCCGCCGGCGATCTTGCCGGCGACCTGCCTCACCATGACGTTCGTCACGATCTTCGGCCCGATCCTGGTGACGACGATGTTGGCGACGGTCTTCCTGATGAATTTCCGGGCGTCGGACTTCGCCACCATCTTGAAGCCGCGAAGGACGAGATGTTCCGCCAGCTTGTCCGCAGTGGACTGCGGCAGTCGCGCGATACAGTCGAAGACGACGATCGTGATCACCGACATGATGATGCCGCGGTTCTCGAAGGCGGCCTTCATCAGCCCCCAGATCCGCTTGCTCTCGGCGAAATTCTCGCGCTGCAGGTCCTTGCCGAGGAGGCCGACATCCTCGATCGTCCGGCGGTTGCCGTAGAAGAGGCCGATGGGGATCGAGGCGACGCCGACGACCACGGCGCCGCCGATATCCAGGATCTGGTTCATCCGAGCCTCCGATCGCAACACCTACTGGTTGTGCATGTCTCGCCACTCGGCAATCTGAAAGCGAATATGCCGTCGGTTCCGCGTGTGTCGGTTGCACGGGCCGGGATGGCGGAGGCGGTATTGCCGGCCATGCGCGGCAAGTAACGGGCGGCTGGAGCCGGCCGGGCGCAGGCGTATCCGGGGCGTGGCGCCGCGGCCGCCGGCGCGGGCACCGGCGCAGGGATTTCGCGTGGCCCGCAAAGACGATGCCGCGCGATATGACAGGCAGAAGCGGAAGGGCCGGTCGCAGGAGGCAAGGATCCTCGCGGCGGACCTTCGATGCCGCGACGCCTCGCCGCAGGGACGGGATGGGCCCAGGATCAGCAGCTCCAGACCATATACTACAAGAAATAGCTTATTATATCTAACTATGACTTGTTCAGGTGGAGCCGGGAACTTGCAATCGGCGACCGCCCCGAAATGACGGGACGGGTTGTGCCGCGAAGTTCTGCGGCGTGTTCCGGTAACGGCGCCAGCAAAACCACGGCCTGTGGTCCGGGGTCGAAGGAGCTGAGACGGCAGCCATCGGCCGTTTCTCGCGGTGAAATGAAATGTTCATGTAAATCGGGACGTTAACGGTTTGTTAACCGGGGCCTCGCGCAAGCTTGGACCGGCATTGTCCTCGCGACTCATCAAGCAGTTCGTGCGTATGCGAGGAATGACTATGGCTTTGGCCATCGGCGGGCAGGCCCAGCAGATCATGTCGAACCTTTCCGGGCTGGGAGCGCGCAAGCTCTCCGCACTCGGTCTCGTCGGCTTGTTGGTAGTGGCACTGGTCGGTCTCGGGAGCTACTACCTCTCCCGGCCGGACATGGAGGTCCTCTATTCCGGCCTCGACCGGACGGATGTGACGCGGATCGGCGCGGCGCTGACCGAGGCCGGCATGGCCTTCGACGTCAATGCCAAGGGCGACGCGATCATGACGCCGTTCTCGCAGACGGCGCCGGCACGCATGCTGCTCGCCGAGAAGGGGCTGCCGCGCTCGGAGAACGCCGGCTACGAGCTGTTCGACAATCTCGGATCGATCGGCCTCACCTCCTTCATGCAGGAGATCACCCGGGTGAGGGCGCTGGAGGGCGAGATCGCCCGGACGATCCAGTCCCTCGCCCATGTGCGTGCGGCAAGAGTCCATATCGTGCTTCCCGACGAGGGAAGCTTTCGGCGCGACCAGAGGAAGCCCTCGGCCAG
Source organism: Fulvimarina sp. (assembly GCA_002700095.1). Classification (GTDB taxonomy): domain Bacteria; phylum Pseudomonadota; class Alphaproteobacteria; order Rhizobiales; family Rhizobiaceae; genus Jiella. Next base: position 48,164 of record PACL01000059.1, read on the forward strand.
CGTCGTCATCCGCACCGACCAGCCGGAAGACTTCACCTCGGCCCAGGCGATCCGCCACCTGGTCGCCTCGGCGATCCCCGGCATGACGCCGGACGAGGTGACCATTCTGTCCGCCGACGGCACGCTGCTGGCGTCCGGCGACGATTCGACCTCCAGCGCACCGACCAAGCTGTTCGGCATCGAGCGCATCGTCGGCAAGAGCGTCGAGGATTCGATCCGCCGCACCCTGTCGCCCTATCTCGGCATCGGCAACTTCCAGACCTCGGTGACGGCGCGGCTCAACACCGACCGCCGGCAGATCTCGGAGCGCACCTTCGATCCCGACGGCCGTGTCGAGCGCTCGGTTCGGGCGATCCGCGAGAATGGCGAGAGCGAGAACTCCACCAAGCAGAACGCCGTCGGCGTCCAGCAGGACATCCAGCCGGCCGGTGGCGCGGCTCAGACCAACAGCGGCCAGACCTCCAAGGACAACAACGAGCGGCGCGAAGAGCTCACCAACTACGAGATCAACGAGAAGACCGTCCAGACCACCAGCGACGGCTACAGCGTCGAGAAGCTGTCGGTCGCCGTCGTGGTCAACCGGGCCCGCCTCAAGGAGGCGATCGGCGAGAACGCCACCGACGCCCAGATCGACGAGCGCCTCGCCGAGATCCAGTCCCTGGTCGCCTCCGCCTCCGGCCTGTCGGAAGCCCGCGGCGACCAGCTGAAGGTGACGGCGGTCGACTTCATCGACAGCGACACCTCGCTGGAGCCCATCCCGGCGCCGGGCATCGGAGAGATGTTCATGCGCCAGTCCGGCACGCTGATCAACGCCTTCACCATCCTGGCCGTCGCCGTCATGGTGATCTGGTTCGGCCTGAAGCCGGCGATCCGCGCCATCATCCAGACCCCCGGCCAGGACACCGCCGGCCTCGAGATGGACGGCGGCCTGGCGGCCCTCGGCGCGGCCGACGACGGCCCGGGCGGGCTGGAGCTGCCCGGCGGTTTCGACTTCGCGCAAGGTACGCCGGATATATCCCAGTTCGGCGGCGGCGTGCCCGCCTTCCTCGGACAGTTCGACGACGCCGAGAGCGAAAGCCCGAAGGCGCGGATCGAGCGACTGATTGATCAGGACGAGATGAAGGCTGCGAACGTCATCAAGCAGTGGATCAACCATAAAGAGGCGGCGTAAGGGATGATCTCTCTCGCAGACTATCTGACGGAATTCCCCGAGGAGAGCGACAGGCCGTTTCAGAGCCTGAAGGCGGCCCGGCCGAAGCCGGAGAAGAAGCCGAGCTTCGAGCACCTGACGCTGGTTTCCGACGGCCTCGCCGTGAAGAAGACGGCAAAGCGGCCGGTCCCGAAGACCCTCGAGGCGATCCCCGAGATGGGCGAGGCCGAAAAGGCGCTCGATGAGGTGGATTTCGACGCCGCCGACTTCGGCTTCGACACCGAGCCGGCCTTCGAGATGAAGGCGCCCGAGCTGCCGCAGCTGACCGAGGACGACCTCGAGGCGGCCCGTTCCGAGGGCCATGAGGCGGGACGCGAGGAAGCGCTCGCCGAGGCGGAGGCGCGCATCGAGGCAGCCGTCGCCGAGGCGCTCGCCGCCGAGCGTGAACGCGCCGCCGAGGAGAAGGCCGAAGCCGTCGAGGCGGCACGCCTTGCCGCGCTCGCCGAAGAGGGCGGGCGGCTCGGCGAAGGCGTCGCCGACAAGCTGGAGCGGATCGAGGCGGCGCTGCGCACCTCCTTCGCCAGCGTCCTCAAGCCGATCGCCGTCGATCTGCGCACCCGCCAGACCCTGGAGGATCTCGCAGCCGCCGTGGCGACGCTATCGCTGGACGGGCGGGCGCTGGCGCTCCAGGCCGTCGGCCCGGCGGCGCTGCTCGACGCCTTTGCCGAAGCGCTCGGTCCGCGGCGCGGCTTCGTCGCCTTCGAGGCCGACGAGACCCTCGCCGACATCCGCATCACCTGCGACCAGACGACCCTCGAGACCCGTCTCGCGGACTGGAAGCACGCGCTTGAAGAGGCGCTTCAGTGAGCGAGCAGTCCGAAGCCGGCCACATGGAGAAGCAGGAGATCATCATCGTCCGCCGCCGCGGAAATGGTGATGACGGCCATCATGGCGGTGCCTGGAAGATCGCCTTCGCCGACTTCATGACGGCGATGATGGCGTTCTTCCTGGTGATGTGGCTGACCAATTCGTCGGACAACGCGACCCGCAAGCAGGTCGCCCAGTACTTCAACCCGATCAAGCTGAACGATCCGTCGCCGGCGACCCGCGGCATCAAGCAGAAGGACGACGGCGCCGACCGCAAGGCCGACACCAACGGCGAGAGCGACGCCGAGACCAACGGCGACCCGCGCGACCGGCCGGTCGCCGGCGCCGAGAGCGGCGGCGAGGAGAAGTCGATCTTCCGCGATCCCTATTCGGTGCTCGCCGAGATCGTCTCCGAAAGCACCAAGAACGGCGAAGGCGAGCTGACCGGCAAGCCGGACGGCTCCGGCCTGCCGGGGCTGAACGGCGGCGAGGCGTATCGCGATCCGTTCGATCCCGATTCCTGGCAGCTGTCGCCGAACATGATGGAGAGCGGCGGTCGCCTCGACGAGGTCCCGCCGATCGACTTCCGCACGGCCGTCCTGCCGCCTGAAGATCCGATGAGCGACCCCGAGAAGGGCCGCAAGGGCGAAGGCGTCGACGAGCCGGGCAAGTCGACGGCCGAGGGTGACCAGGCCGACAAGACCGGCTTCAGGCAGGCCGGCGACGACAAGGGCGCGGCCTCGGGGCCGGGCGCCGATCCCAAGGCCAATGACGCCGGGGGCAAGGACGCCGGCAAGGGCGACAAGACCGAGCCGGGCGAAGCCGAGACGCTGAAGGCCGAGATCGGCACCGAGCTTGCCAAGCTGGGCGACCGCGTGCCGGCGCAGGTCGAGGTGGTCGAGGGCGAGGGCGGGGTGACCATCTCGCTCGCCGACGACGCCTCGGGCGGCATGTTCCCCGTCGGCTCGGCCAAGCCGACCGCCGACGCCATCCGCATGATGGAGACGATCGCCGCGGTGCTGTCGAAGCGGGCGGGCACGATCACCATCCGCGGCCACACCGATTCGCGCCCCTACAGCAACGGCGAATACGACAACTGGCGCCTGTCCACCTCGCGGGCCCACATGGCCTATTACATGCTGGCGCGTGGCGGCCTCGACGAAAGCCGCGTCAAGGCGATCGAGGGCTTCGCCGACCGCGAGCCGAAGGATTCGGCGAACCCGGAGGCGGCGATCAACCGCCGTATCGAAATCTTCCTCACCGAGCCGCAGGCGTGATGCGCGGACGAGCTGATCATCTGGCCGCCGCGGTGGCGCTCGCCGCGCTGCTTCTGGCCGGCTCCGCCCGTGCCGAGGACGCGCCTGACACCGCCGCGGCGAGCGCTGCCGAACAGGTGCGCGAGGCCGGCGAGGCGGCGCGCCGCGGCGACGCGTTGCCTGCGGGAGAGGCGGCCGGCCATGGCGGCGAAGATCATGTGGAAGCCCATGCCGACGGCGATGCCCATGGCACCGAGGCGGCGGCCGGAGAAGGCCATGGCGCAGAGGGCGAGGCCGGCCATGGCGAGGCCGGCAAGGGCGAGGAGGGCGCGCCCCATGCCAATACCGAGGCGAAGCATGGCGAGACGGCCGCCGGCGAAGCCGATGGCCATGGCGAGGACGCCGATGCCGCGCATGGCGAGGCGGCCGCACATCCCGAGCCGGCGCCCCAGCGCGGCCCCCAGCCATACGAGGTGATCCGCTCGCTGCAGTTCCTGCAGGACCAGGCGGCGCGCGGCAACGAATCGGCGAACCGCGTGCAGGCCCGCCTGCTGCAATGGTACGGGCCGGCCTTCCAGCGGGCGAGCCAGGAGACCTGGAAGGACCCGCGCAACCAGCGGGCGGCGGCGCTGTTCGTCTTGAGCGGCGGGCCGCCCTCGGTGCTGCGGATGATCCTCGCCAAGAACGATTTTCCGCCGGACGTCAGGCCGCTGCTGGACGGTGCGCTCGCCTATGTCGAAAACCGCCAGAAGGAGGACGAGACGATGCTCTCGGCGCTGGACACGGCGACGATGGAGCCGGGGCTCGCCGCGCAGGTCAATCTCGCCCTTGCCCAGATGCAGGAGAAGGCGGCACCGGACAAGGCGCTGGAACGGCTGCGCCGGGTGATGCTCGACGCCTCCGGCACGCTTTTGGAGGAAGCGGCGCTCCGCCTCGGCATGGCGCTGGCCGAGCAGCTCGGCGAGCATGCCCGCGCCGACGACTATGCGCGGCTGTATTTCGCCCGATACGCATCATCGATCTACGCCGGCAACTTTCGCGCGAGGTTCACGGCGCTTTATGTGGCGCGGCCGTTCGACCAGGCGGAAGAGACCGTTGGGCTCGTCGAGGATGCGGTGGCCCGGATCCCGCTGGTCGACCAGGTCAACATCTACCTGTCGATCGGGCGCCGGGCGCTCGTCGCCGGCAACATGAAGCTCGCAGGACTGGCAGGAGCAAGGGTGCTCGACGTTCGCAATCTCAGCCAGGCCGCGCGGCAGCGGGCGCTGCTCTACGTCGCCGCCTCGACCCTGACCGAGCGCGACACGGCGGAGACGCTGGCCTCGCTCGAAGCGATCGACAGGGAGATCCTCCATCCGGCCGACCGCAAGCTCTTCGACGCCGCGATGGGGGTTCTGGGCGAGATCCGCAAGCCGCTGATGGCGGCGGCCGAGGCGGACCCCAACGACCCCGCCGACACCACGTCGGCGGCAGCCCTCGATTCCTCCGTGGTCGATCGGGCGACGAAACTTCTCGATGCCGTGCGCAGCGACCTGGAAGGCATGGACAAATGACGATCGCGGGGCGGGTTCAGGCAGAGGTGACGGCGGTGGCCGGCAATCGCGCGACGACGCGCGGCGCGGGCAGCGGCACTGGCACCGGCGACGGCGAGGAATTCTTCGCTGCCATGCGCGAGGCCGGAGCCTCGCGCGACAGCGGCAACGCTGCCTCGCCCAAGCGGTCGACGGAACGCGCCGAGCGGAATGCCGGCGGCTCCAGGGACGCTGCCAAAGAGCAGGCGCCGGGAGCAAAGGACGCCGGCGACCTGACCGACATCGTCGCCAGCGTCGCCGAAGCGGACGACGACGGCGCCGCGAAGGCGACCTCGGCCGACGACGCGGCCGCGACGAAGCGCCGGTCGCAGAACCGCAATGCCACCCAAGCGCAGACGCCGGGCAAGGTACGGACCGTCGGCGATGCCGTCGACACATCGGACGAAGGCGATGCGGCGGTGTCCGCCACGGGCCCGGATGGCGCCGAGGGCGCGGTAAAGGATGCCGGGGGCGCGGTGACGAGCGAAGACGGCGCGCCGACGCGTGCCGAGGGCCGCAAGGGCCGGGCGTCGGCGCCGGCGGCTCAGCCGGCGACGACCGGCGGCCAGACTCCAGATGCCGCCGAGGCCGGAAAGGCCGCCGGCGACGAAACCGTTGCGGCCGATGCCGCCAGCGAGCCGGCCGGCCGCACCGCGCGTCCGGACACCGCACGCTTGGGCGCCGGCGACGCGGTCCCGGCGGTCGATGCCACCGGCCGGAGGCGAGCCGCGCTGCACGCGCCCGTCGCTGCCGCCGCCACGGCCGATCCCGAATTGACCCGGCTGCGCCTCCTGCAGGCGGGCCTCGGCGTCGAGAACCCGACGGTCGGGCTGCAACTTTCGGCCGAACAGACCGCCATGCGGCTGGGGCTGCTGCTTCCCGGGGACGCGAACGCTGCGGCGCCGAAGGACGTCGCGCCGACGCCGCCGCGCAGCGGCCGCACCATCGTGACCGTCGGCCGCGGCGAACTCGTCGCCGAGCGTTCGCAGGAAGAGGAGCGGGTCGTCGAATCGAAGATCGCCGCCGCCTCGCTGGCGCCGCTCTCGCCCGAGGCCAAGCTCGCGGCGATCCTCGGCGGCTTCGGGCTCGAGAGCCGGATCTTCGCCGCGACGGATACCACCCCGAATGCGGCCGCTGACCCGGAGGCGGCGATCCCGGCTACGGCGGCGCAGCCGGCGCGTGATCCCGCCTCGCGCGATCCCGGCATCATGACCTCCGTCGCACCGGCGGCGCTGCGTTCCGGCGGTGCGACCGGCGAAGCTGCGGCCGGATCGTCCCGCGCTGCGGGCGCCGCGTCCGGCGCCGCCCCCCCGGCTGCCGGCCCGGCCGCCAGCCCGGCGCTGCCGGCTGCCGCCGCGAGGGCCGATTCGGGAGCCGCTCCGGCGGCCGAGACCCGGGCCGCTTTCGTGGTTCCGTCCCGCAATGCCGGCGACGCCGCCGACAAGCTGGCCTCACGGATCGCCGCCGCCGGGGTCACCGGCATGCCTGCCGGCAAGGCGGCGGCATCCGCACGCGCCGACACCGTCGATGCGGCGGCGCTGCGCCGTGTGCCCCGGCAGACGGCTTCGGCCTCGACATCGACGCTTGGAGCTCGCGTCGACCTCGTCTCCATGCGCACCGACTTCGAGCCGGCGACCCGCCGCGCCGAACGCCAGACCACCGGCGAGGCGCCGGCGCCGGTCTCCGGCACCGCAGGCCCGGCGCAATCCGGCACCCCCAGCCGCGTGATGGCGGCGGCCGCTGCCATCGTCGACGCCCCAGCGACGAGCCGGCGCCCGGCCGTGGACGCAGCCGCTGCCGCGCCGGTCGCCGCCTCGGCGCCGAGCGTCGCTTCGGCGGCGCGCGAGCCGGCCGCCGCTGTGCCCGTCGTCGCAGCTCCGGCCGTCGCCGCTGCGCCCATGGCTGCTGCGCCCGCCGCGGCTGCACCAGCCGTTATCGCGCCGGTCGTTGCCGCGCAGAGCGCCGCAGCCGCCGGGTTGCCGGTGGCCCAGGGCCTCTCCGGCAGAACTACTTCCGTGCCCCAGCCGGCCAGCACCCGCGAGCCGCGCGCCGTTCCGGCGAGTGCGCGGGAGAGCGCATCCGCCCCGGCCGCGGCAAAGGCCGCTGCATCTGCCATGCCGAAGGCGGCGGTGCCACCGGCTGTGGGGCAACAGGCCGGCATGGCCGCCCTCGAGCGGCCGGCCCCGACCGGCCAGCCTGCCCCGGTGACGCTCGAGAGCGCGGCTCAGCCGTCGGTGGCGGTCCCGGTCTTCGAGCGGGCCGCGTCCGGACCGGCCATGGCTTCGCCGGCCGCTCCCGCTGCTCCGCAGGCCCTGAACGGCGCGGCGGGCCAGGCGGCTTCGACCGGTCCTGCGCCGGCGGCGGCGGCAATGCCCGCTTCGGCGACTGCCGCGTCGCCGGTCGGCACTGGCGCGCCGTCGATGCCGGCGCCATCCGCGAACGGCAACGGCGCGGGTAACGCGCCAGCCGTGGCTGCGGCGAACGATCTTCCGGCCCAGGCCCTGGCCGCGGCAGCGGCACCGTCCGCCGCGCCGGCCCCGGCGGCGCGCCAGGAGGCGGCTCCGGCGTCGCATGGCACGGCTGCAAATTCCGGTTCCGCCGGTGCTGTGCCGGGTTCTCAGGCACCGCAGCAGGCAGAATCCCGTCCTGACCAGCCGAGGGCTCCCCACGAGCAGGCCATGAGCGAGGCCAAGGGCCTGGCCGGGACCGCTTCGACCTCAAGCGCCAACCTGACGACGGGCACGGCGGCGACGCCCACCGCGCCGAGCCAGCGCGCCGCCGGTCCCGATGCCGGCGCGGCGCCGGGCCGTGCGCCGGCCCTGGCTGGCGCGAGCGAAGGCCCGGTTCCTGCCGGGCGGCAGGATCCGGCCGCAGCTATCCATGACGCCCCCGCAAAATCCGAGCCCGCTACCGGTGCCGTGCCTGCCGTGCCGTCCCGGGAACCCCAGCAAGCCGGCCCGCGCAACGGCGGCGCCGATGTTTTCCGAGGCAAGGGGCTGACCGACGCGAAGGACGCGGCAGGCGCCGCGCATGCGTCGAACGCGCCGTCAGGAACGGCGCAGGCGGCCGCTGCGCCGCATGACGACGGCGCCGAGGCAGGACCTGCATCCGGCAGCGCTAAGGCGGGGTCGGCGGCGAACGAGCGGCCGGTCTCCGCCCCGCGCCAGGACGCGGCTCCAGTGTCGCGTGAGACATCCACCAGCCCCGGGCCGAGGGCCGAGGCTCTGCCTTCGAGCGCCACCCGCGCGACGCCGCAGTCCGACGACCACGGCACCAGCGCACGCGCTACCCCGGGGCAGGGCTCCCAGGGCCAGGCCATGAGCGAGACGAAGGGTTCTGTCCAGAGCCCGGCCCAGAATCCGGCTCAAAGCCCGGCCCACGGTCAGACGATGAGTTCCGGGCCGGCGAGCGCCAAGGCGCCCGACGCCCAGCCGGCCGCCGCTTCGGCGCCGGCCGAGAAGTCGGCTGCCGCGACGCCGGTCGAGAAGCCGGTCGCCCCGGCGCCGGTGGAGAAGCAGGCCGCTGCCCCGGCGCCGGCCGAGGCCGGGCAACCGCAGAAGGACGCGCCCGCGTCCGCGAGGCAGGCTCCGGCGATGCCGGTAAAGAACGAGGCGACAATGCCGGCTGCCGCGACGTCGGGCGAGACGACCGTCGCAGCGACGACCGACGTGAAGGCTGTGCCGCAGCAGGACGACCGGGCCGCGGCCTTTGCCAGGACGGGCCTGCTGACGCCGTCGGCGGCTCCGGTGGCGCGCTTTGCCGACGCCATGCCGGCCAGCGCGCAGGTGCAGCCCTCCGCGACGAACCAGATCGCCAATGCCCTGGCTTCCGCCCTCACCGACATGTCGCCGGCGGTGGGCGCCAATGGCGCCGATCGCACGCGGCTGCGTGCCGGCGGAGCGGCGCTGAAGACCATCCAGATCCAGCTGGCGCCGGAGCAGCTCGGCAAGGTCAACGTCACGCTGAAGCTGATCGAGGGCAACCTGTCGGTCCACATCGAAGCCATGGAACCGGACACCGCGATGCGGCTGAAGGACGACGCCGAAGGGCTGAAGGCGCTGCTGAAGTCGGTCGGCTTCGACGTCGACGACGCGGTGATCACCCTCGGCTCGCGCGACGGCCAGCGCATGGCGCAGGCGAGCGGCATGCCGGGTGACGCTTCGGCGTCCGGGCAGGCGCGGGGCGAGGGATCGGCCGGTGGCCAGTCCTCCCAGCACGGGCAGTCCGGCCAGCGCGACCAGAGCGGCGGCCGGCCGGCGCGTCCCGAACCCGTCCTGCGCCCGAATGAAGGGGCCGGCGAGAGCGGACTGCGGCACATGGGGCTCGATCCGTCGATCTACCTCTGATCGCCGGGTCCCGATCCGGCGCCGGGATCCCGCCAGCGGGATCTTCGTAGAGCAAACGATATCAAGCACTTACCACTTAAACGCCTCGCCGGAACCCTCCGGCGGGGCGTTAGGCTTTCGTTAACCAAAAAAATGCGCGTGGGAAATCAGCAACTTACGTGCTAACCGGGAAGGGATGGTTAATAGATCACTAAATTTCAGGATTGGTGCAAGACTCGCGTCAGGTTACGGTTTTTTTACCAACAACGCGGCGGCGGACGGAGCGGGGAAAATGATCGTAGTGGTTGATAATCGGGAGCTGGTGACGAGCGGATACCAGTCGCTGTTTGCTCGCGAGGGCGTCTCGACGGCGACCTTCGGCTCGGAGGAATTTCGCGACTGGGTCGAGACGGCGCCGGAAGCCGATCTGTCGGCGGTCGAGGCCTTCCTCTTGGGCGACTTCGACGAGCGGGCGGTCTGCCCGCGGCTGATCCGGTCGCGCTCGACGGCCCCGATGATCGCGCTCTCCGAGAGCCGCAACCTGGACGGGACGCTCGACCTCTTCGCGGCCGGTGTCGACGACGTCGTCGCCAAGCCGGTCCACGTCAAGGAAATCCTGGCCCGCGTCGGCGCCATCCGCCGGCGGGAGAACGCCGAGGCCACCCGGACCGTCGTCGGCGAGATCTGCGTCTATCAGGACGGGCGCGACGCTGAAGTCGCCGGCAAGTCGATGGCCCTGCCGCGCCGCGAGCGCCGCATTCTCGAATATCTGGTGTCCAACCGTGGTCGCCGGGTCTCCAAGCAGCAGCTCTTCAACGCCATCTACGGCATCTTCGACGAGAACGTCGAAGAGAACGTCATCGAGAGCCACATCTCCAAGCTGCGCAAGAAGCTGAAGATGCGTCTGGGTTACGATCCGGTGTCCTCCAAGCGTTACCTCGGATACGGCATCGGAGTAGAATAAACACCGATTTCTTTCGAAAGTATTAACCATGAATGCCCCGTCGAGCACTTTCGGCGGGGCATTTTTCTTTTGTCCGCCAAGCATGAAATCGGGGCTACGGCACAGCTAGAGACAAGCTTGCAGGCCTATCCGTCAAACGCAGCGGAAGGCTACGGAGACCAGCCCCATGAGCATCAACGGCGTTTTCAGAACCAGTGTCTCGGGCATGAACGCACAGGCCAATCGCCTGTCCGTCATCTCGGACAACATCTCCAATTCCGGCACTGACGGCTACAAGCGCAGCGAGGCGGAATTCTCCTCGCTGGTGATCGCCCAGTCCGGCGCTGGCCAGTACAATTCCGGCTCGATCAAGACCGACGTCCGGCAGATGATCTCGGAGCAGGGCTCGATCGCCTCGACCTCCTCGGCCACCGACGTGGCGATCTCCGGCGACGGCTTCTTCGTCGTCCAGGACCAGACCGGCCGCGAGTTCTATACCCGGGCGGGTTCCTTCGTGCGGCGCACCGAGACGACGCCGGCCGGCGAGACCACCTATCTGGTCAATTCCGGCGGCTATCGCCTGACCGGCACGGACCTCAATACCGGCACGACGGGTGCCATCGAGCTGCCAGTCGGCCAGATCGTCGCGCCGAAAGCGACGACCGCCGCCGAACTCGACCTGCAGTTTCCGCTAACCGCCGGCATCGGCGACAGCAAGACCACCTCCTTCGTCGCCTATGACAATGTCGGCTCGGCCAACACCCTGACCATGACGATGACCAAGACGGCGGCCAACGAGTGGACGCTCGACCTGTCGGACGGCACCACGACCACGTCCACCACCGTGACCTTCGACCCGACGAACGGTGTTCCCTCGACGACGGGTGCCCCGGGCACGATGAGCATCACGCTCGGCACCGGCAACACCGTCGACGTCGATTTCGGTTCGCTGACGGAATACGACACCGACTTCTCGGCCAAGGTCTCGAAGAACGGCAACCCTGCCGGATACTTCCAGGAATTCACGATCAACGAGATGGGCGGCGTCGCCGGCGTCATGGGCGTCATGGCCGACGGTTCGCTGGTCTCGCTCTACCAGCTCAATCTCGCCCGCTTCACCGCTCCCGACAAGCTGCAGGCCGGCACCGGGAACGTCTATTCGGCGACGCTGCAGTCCGGCACCGTGGAATACGGCCTGCCGAGCACCAACGGCTTCGGCGACATCGTCTCGAATGCGGTCGAGACCTCCAACGTCGACCTCGCCAGCGAGCTGACCAGCATGATCGAGTCCCAGCGCTCCTACAGCGCCAACTCGAAGGTCTTCCAGACCGGCTCGGAAATTCTCGACGTCCTCATCAACCTGAAGCGCTGACCGGCGCGCAGCACCCCTTCGGGAGGGAATGAACCGAGATGTCCCTGCTATCCGCCTTCACGAGTGCCCGGTCGTCGCTGGCTGCCGTGTCGCAGCAATCGAACCTCATTTCGCGCAACGTCGCGAATGCGGAGAACCCGGCTGCGACCCGCAAATATGCCAGCCAGTCCGCCTCGGTCTTCGGCGGCGTGTCGATCCTTTCGGTCTCCCAGTCGAGCAACCAGGCGCTGTTCCGCTCGATGACGGCGGCGAACTCCACCGTCGCCGCCGCCGAGGTGGCCTATGGCGCGCTCGATTCGATCCGAGCGGTCATCGGCGATACCGACTCCATCACCTCGCCGGCGGCGCGCCTCACGGCCCTCGACGGCGCTCTTGCCCAATATGCGGTGACGCCGGAGGATCCGCAGACGGCGCGGGCCGCGGTCACCGCCGCCTCCGATCTGGCCGCAAGCCTGAACGCGACGACCAAGGCGGTGCAGGCGACCCGCACCGACGCCGACCGGCAACTCGCCGACGCCGCCGGCACGATGAACAGCCTCCTGAAGGAATTCGAGAAGCTGAACGGCAGGATCATGGCCGGTACGGCGACCGGCCAGGACGTCACCGACGAGGTCGACCGGCGCGACCAGATCGTCACGGAGCTGTCCGGCTATGTCGGCCTCAACGTCCAGGTCCGCTCCGGCAACGACATGACGCTCTACACGGACTCGGGCATCACTTTGTTCGAGACCACGGCGCGGACCGTCGAATTCGCACCGCAGTCGAGCTACGACGCGAAGACCGTCGGCAATCCGTTCAGGATCGACGGCGTGTCGGTGTCCGGCTCGTCGGCCGGCATGCCGATCAAGAGCGGCAGCGTCTACGGCCTCCTGACCATGCGCGACGAGACCGCCGTGGCCTATCAGGGCCAGCTCGACGAGGTCGCTGCGTCACTGGTCAACGCCTTTGCCGAGACCGACACGGGCGGCACCAGCTGGTCCGGCCTGTTCACGATCGCCACCGACGGCTCGTCGACGGATCTGTCGACGATCACCTCCAAGGCGGGCTTTGCCGGGCTCCTCGCGGTGTCGGCGAACGCCATCGTCACCCCGACCCTTCTGCGCGACGGCGACATTTCCGGGAAGGGCGTCGTCTACAACACCAACGGCACCGCCGGCTTCGCCGACCGCCTCAACGACCTGCTCTCCGGCCTCAACGAGCAGCGCAGCTTCGACGGCAGCTTCGGCGCCGGAACGACGGGGACGATCTCCGACTACATCGGCTCCTCGATCAGCTGGCTGGAGGACAAGCGTTCCAATGCCGGCGACGAGGTCGACTACCAGTCCACCGTCCTGTCGCGGGCGCAGGAATCCCTGTCCAACGTCACCGGCATCAACCTCGACGAGGAGATGTCGCATCTTCTCGAACTCGAGCGCTCGTACCAGGCCTCGAGCAAGCTGATTTCCACGGTCGGCGACATGCTCGACGCCCTTCTCGCCATCGTCTGAGTAGCGCCATGACCAACTTCCTCGTCTCCAACTATTCGCTCCTGTCCTCGCCGCGCAGCGCCGTGTCGAAGATCCAGCAGGAGCTGACGATCATGCAGAAGCAGGCGACGACCGGCCGGCTCGCCGATGTCGGGCTGACGCTCGGCCTGCGCACAAACCAGTCGATCTCGCTGCGCTCCGAGAGCGAGGGCGTCGACCGGCAGCTCGACACCAACGCCATCCTCTCCCAGCGCTTCTCGGTCATGCAGAACGCGCTGCAGTCGATCGCCGACACCGGCGAGGCGTTCCAGAAGTCGCTGATCGCCAACGGCACCGGCGAAGCCGGCATCGCCGCCGACATGCAGCAGGCGATGGCCAGCCTGCAGGGGCTCATGGGAGCGCTCAACTCCTCCTCAGGCTCGCGCTTCCTGTTTTCGGGAGCGGCGACGGACCAGGCGGCGATCAGCTTCCCGGCGACGGGCGGCGGCACGGCCGACACCTATTTCGCCGGCTCCGTCGCACAGGACGCGACGGCCACCGCCTTTGCCGCCACCTTCGGCTACGCACAGGACGACGCCGGCGTCTCCAGCATGACGCCGGCCGAGCTCGAGGCCTTCCTCGACGGACCGTTCGACGACCTCTTCGCGACGGGCCCCGGCGGCGGCTGGACGGACAACTGGTCGAACGCCGACGACGGCACGGTGGAGAACCGGATCAGCGGCAGCGAGACGATCAAGACCTCCTATTCGTCCAACGAGGCGGCCTTCCGCAACATCGCCAAGGCTTACGTGATGCTGTCCGACCTCGGGGCCGGCAACATGACCGACGAGACGCGCCAGCTTCTCACAAGCCGCGCGGTCGAAACTGTCAGCCTCGGCCTCAGCCAGCTCACCCAGCTGCAGGCCGAGATCGGCGGCAGTCAGAACCGCGTCGAGCTTGCCAACGAGAGCCTGGAGGCGCGCAAGAGCGTGTTGACCATTTCGATCTCCGATCTCGAGGGCGTCGACCAGTACGAGGCGAGCACCCGGGTGACCGGCCTCGAGACGCTGCTCGAGACCTCCTATGCGCTCACGGTCCGGATCTCGCGGCTGAGCCTGTTGAACTACCTCTGAGCCGAGGCGGAGCGATGACGATGCACAGCTCGCAACACCGCACCGACCGCCCGCCCTGTCACCGGCGCTGCCTGGCGCAGGACGACCCCACCCCCCTTCTGCCGCTGCGCCGCGCGTGGATCGATCGCCTGCACCCGGGCGAGCGTCCGACGGCCTCGATCGGTCGGGCGGGAGAGGAGGGCGATGCGGCCGGACTGCCGGCGATCCGCCGGTCGGTCCTCGGGCCCGGCCAGGACAAGACCTTCGTCGGAGCGCTCTTCTAGGCGCTCCGCCAATCAGCGATCGGACGGCGGCGTCCCGGCGCCGATCAGTAGCTTCATGAAGCCCGACACCGGCCGCAGGCCGAGCAACGGGTTGGATCAAGGGGTAGGAATGTACCAGTTCTCCTATGCGGAAATCTCCGAGGACGTGGAGATCAACGCACGCGATCGCGAACGTCAGGCGCTCGACCATTCGATCGACCTGCTGGAACGGGCGGAGAAGAACGGCCCGCGGTCCCGCGATGCGATCGAGGCCATCTACATGACGCGCAGCCTGTGGGCGATCCTCGTGGAGGATCTGTCCAGCTCCGAGAACGGTTTGCCTGAGAACCTGCGGGCAGAGCTGATCTCGATCGGCCTCTGGATCATGCGGGAAGCCGAGGCGATCCGGCTGGGACGATCGAACAACTTTGCAGGCATCATCGAAATCACCACTCTGATCCGCGATGGATTGAACTGACCATGGCAACTCTCCGCATTTCCCTCCGCGCCGGCGAACGCATCTTCGTCAACGGCGCCGTCCTCAAGGTCGATCGCAAGACGACCCTCGAGTTCCTCAACGACGTGACCTTCCTCCTGGAGAGCCACGTGATGCAGGCCGAACAGGCGAAGACGCCGATGCGCCAGCTCTACTTCATCGTCCAGATGATGCTGATGGATCCCAACAGCGTCGAGGCGGCGACGGGGCTGTTCGCCAAGGCCCATCCGGCGATGCTCAAGACCTACAGCAACCGCGACATCATCGACGGCCTGCTCGAGGTCGAGGATCTGATCGGCCGCGGCCGCAGCTTCGAGGCGCTGAAGCGGGTCCGCTCGATGATCCCGATCGAGGACAACGTCCTCGGCGAGACACCGGTGGATGCCGGGACCACGGTCGCCAAGTTCGAGCCGCCGATGCGCCTGGCCGCGGGAGCCTGACATGACCGTCAGCGGCGTCTCGTCGACCACATCGACCACCAACACGTCGAGCTCGCTGTCCAGCGCGACGTCGAAGACCGGGATGGACTACGATTCCTTCCTGAAGCTTCTCGTCGCCGAGATGTCCAACCAGGATCCGCTCAATCCGACGGATTCCACCGAGTATGTCGCCCAGTTCGCAACCTTCGCCAATGTCGAACAATCGATCGCGACCAACACCAAGCTCGATTCGATGATGGCGGTCTCGGCGTTGACCCAGGCCAATTCCCTGATCGGCCGGACCATCACCTCGGCGGACGGCTCCACCACCGGCGTCGTCGCCGCCGTGCGGGCGGGGTCGTCGGGCATCGAGGCCGTGCTGGAACAGGGCGGCACCGTCGCCCTCGAAACCGGAACGAAGGTCGAGTAGCCATGAACCAGGCGGAAGCCATCGAGATCGTCCAGAGCGCCGTCTGGACCATCGTCGCAGCCTGCGGCCCGGCCGTCGCGGCGGCCATGATCGTCGGCGTCGTCATCGCCCTGTTCCGGGCGCTGACGCAGATCCAGGAGGTGACGCTCACCTTCGTCCCGAAGATCCTGGCGATCTTCGTCGTCATCGCCATGACCGCCTCCTTCACCGGCGCCCAGGTCTACGCCTTCACCCAGGAATCCTATTCGCGCATCGAGACCGGCTTCACCAACTGACGCCGGAGACGATTTCGCGCCTGGCCTTGAGGCCGACATCGAAGCCCGCCTTCCGGACGCCCGGGAGGCGGGCTTTCGTTTGCGCTGCGCCGGCGCCGGGCCGGACCAGCCTGAAGCAACCTTGATCTGCGACGACGACGGCGGTGGGCGGTGCGCGCGCACCGACATCTTTCGTTAAAGATCATTGGGTGGCACGATGGCCGTCGACATTCTGAAGCCGAGCGCATCCGCCGCGCAGCAGGCCAAGGACCTGAAGACCGCAGGCAATCGCGAAATCGGCTTCGCCCTCGTCGTCATCCTGATCCTGACGGTCCTCTTCATCCCGATCCCGCCCTTCCTGATCGACATCGGGCTGGCCTTTTCCGTCGCCCTGTCGATCCTGATCCTGATGGTCGCGCTGTGGATCAAGAAGCCGCTGGAGTTCTCGGCCTTTCCGACGATCCTGCTGCTCGCCACCATGCTGCGGCTGTCGCTCAACATCGCCACGACCCGCGTGATCCTGTCCCACGGCCACGAGGGCGTGAACGCGGCCGGTCACGTCATCGGCGGCTTCTCGCAGTTCGTCATGGGCGGCGACTTCCTGATCGGCATCATCGTCTTCCTGATCCTGATCATCGTGAACTTCCTCGTCATCACCAAGGGCGCGACGCGCATCGCCGAGGTCGGCGCGCGGTTCACCCTCGACGCCATCCCCGGCAAGCAGATGGCCATCGACGCCGATCTGTCGGCCGGACTGATCGACGAGAAGGAGTCCCAGCGCCGGCGCAAGGAGCTCGAGGAGGAGAGCTCGTTCTTCGGCTCGATGGACGGCGCCTCGAAATTCGTGCGCGGCGACGCCATCGCCGGCCTGATCATCACCGCCGTCAACGTCTTCGGCGGCATCGTCATCGGCATCACCCGCCACGACATGGATGCGGGCGCCGCGGCGGACGTCTTCACCAAGCTGTCGGTCGGCGACGGCCTCGTCTCGCAGATCCCGGCGCTGATCGTCTCGCTCGCCGCAGGCCTCCTGGTCTCCAAGGGCGGCACCCAGGGCGCCGCCCAGACGGCGGTCCTCGGTCAGCTCGGCTTCTATCCCCGCGCGCTGTCGCTGGCCGCGGGCCTGATGGCGATCCTCGCGATCCTGCCGGGCCTGCCCTTCATCCCCTTCATCGTGACCGCCGCAGCGATGGCCTTCGTCGCCTGGACGGTGCCGAAGAAGCGGCGCCAGGAGGAGGACGCCGTTGCGGCGCAGAAGGTCGCGCAGGACAAGCTCGCGGCCGAAGCGGAAAAGGATTCCGTCAAGGAATCCCTCAAGATGGTCGAGATCGAGCTGGTGCTCGGCAAGCAGACCTCGGCGCACATGATGGCCAAGCGCGAGGAACTCGCCCGGCGCGTCCAGAAAATGCGCAAGCGCTTCGCCTCGCGCTACGGCTTCGTCGTTCCCGAGATCAAGCTCTCCGATGACCTGACGATCGAGCCGAAATCCTACCAGATCAAGATCCACGGCACGACCATCGCGGCCCAGCCGCTGCGCCTCGGCGAGATGATGATCGTCCTCGGCGACGCACCGGGGCCGGACGTGCCCCACGACATCACCAAGGAGCCGGCCTTCGGCATGCGCGCCGCCTGGGTCTCGGAGAGCTTCACCACCGAACTGAAGCGCCAGGGCTTCGAGCCGATCGACACCCTGTCGATCGTCCTGACCCACCTGTCCGAGGTGATCCGCAACAACCTCGCCCAGCTCCTGTCCTACAAGGACATGCGGGTGCTGCTCGAGCGGCTGGAGAGCGAGTACAAGCGGCTGATCGACGAGATCATCCCGACGCACATGTCCTATTCGGGCCTGCAGGCGGTGATGAAGCTGCTGCTTGCGGAACGTGTCTCGATCCGCAACCTCAACCTGATCCTCGAAGCCATCGCCGAGATCGCGCCGCATGTGCGCCGCTCCGAGCAGATCGTCGAGCATGTGCGCATGCGCATGGCCCAGCAGATCTGCGGCGACCTCCTGCACAACGGCAAGCTCTCCGTGCTGCGCCTCGGCAACCAGTGGGACCTCGCCTTCCACCAGGCGCTGAAGCGCGACGGCAAGGGCGACGTCGTCGAGTTCGACATCGACCCGCGGCTGGTCGAGCAGTTCGCCACCGAGGCGACCAAGGTGATCCGCGCCAAGATGGACCAGGGCGAGTCCTTCGTGCTCGTCTCGGCGCCGGACGCCCGGCCCTACGTGCGGATGATGATCGAGCGGATCTTCGTCACCCTGCCGGTGCTCAGCCATGTCGAGATCGCCCGCGGCGTCGACATCCGCCCCATCGGTTCGATTTCGTGATCGGCGATCTGCCCGATATCGTCCTGTCGCTGTTCCTGATCTTCTGCCGGGTCGGGACCTGCCTCCTGGTGATGCCGGGCATCTCGTCGGCGCGCATTCCCGCGCAGGTGCGCCTGTTCCTCTCCTTCGCGGTCTCGCTCGCCCTGGCGCCGGGGCTGCTGCCGGTGGTCGAGCCGCTGGTGAAGTCCGCCGACGAGAGCCAGCACCTCTATCTGATCTTCTCGGAAGCGATGGTCGGCTTCTTCATCGGCATGCTCGGCCGCAGCTTCATGCTGGCCCTGAGCTTCGGCGGCCACGTCATCGCCAACTGCATCGGCATGGGCCAGTCGCTCGGGCCGGCGATCGAGGAGCAGGAGCAGTCCTCGGCGATCACCTCGCTCGTCACCATGACCGCGACGACGCTGATCTTCGTGCTCAACCTGCATGCCGAGATCGCCAGGGCGCTGGTCGCCTCCTATTCCACGATCACGCCGGCCCTCGGTTTCACCGCCAGGACGAGCCTCGTCGCCATCACCGACAATCTGTCGGAGGCGTTTCTCCTGTGCCTGCGGATCTCCAGCCCGTTCATCTTCTACGCGGTGATCGTCAACCTGGCGATCGGCCTCGCCAACAAGATGACGCCGACCATCCCGATCTACTTCATCTCCATGCCCTTCGTGCTGGCCGGCGGCGTCGTCCTGTTCGGCTACACGATCGGCGACTTCCTGACGATCTTCATGCAGGAATTCCAGAACTGGGTGCTGCGCGGATGAGCGAGACGACGGACCGGGTCAAGCGCCTGAACCGCATCCTCAAGGTCCAGGCGCAGAAGCGGCTGCTGGAGGAATGGCGGATCGGCCAGCTGCGCGAGAAGAGCGTCGCCCTCGAGCGCGCCGACGCCGAGATCCTCGGCAGCCTCGGCGTCGAAAACGCCCTGCATGGCCTGTTCATCGGCGCCAAGGTCGCCAATCTGCGGCGCAACGAGGTCGAGCGCCAGAAGCTGGCCGGCGAGGAGGTGGTCGCGCAGGAGCGGCTGCGGCAGGTGCGCCGGGTGGAGAAGAGCCTCGAGAAGGAACGCGACAAGTCCGGCCGGGTCGCCAATGCCGAAGCCGAGGCGGACCAGCGCGACGCCAGCATCGACGCGTTCCTCGCCCGCTGGGTCTGACCGGCGGCGCGCCTTGTCAGCGGCCGCGACTGACCGCTGCCTGGGATCCCGCAGGACCGGCGCCCGATCAAGCCTCGAATAAGCCGGGCGCAATAGAACGGGAGCAACCGATCGGCACTCCAACGCGGTACAACGTTCCTCCATGACGGTTTCCACCGACTTCTCCATCGCCCCGCTCGCGCTCGCGAAGATGCAGGCGGACCCCCGGACGGCGCGCCCGGCGGCCGCGGAGGCGACGGGCGAGAGCTTTTCGGCGGCGATGGAGACGGCCCGCGGCAGCGCCGCGCCGGGGGCAGGTGCGGGTTTGGCCGCGGCTTCCCCCGAGGCGCCGCAGATGGAGACGACGATCCGCCCGCTGGTCAAGCACGAGGCCCGCAAGGCAGCGCCACTGGAGCAGTTCGAGGGCTTCGTCCTCAGGACCTTCATCGAATCCATGCTGCCGACCGAGAACTCGGCGTTCTTCGGCGAGGGCACGGCCGGGTCGATCTGGCGCTCGATGATGGCCGAGGAGATCGGCAACGAAATCGCCAAGGGCGGGGGCATCGGCATTGCCGACACCATCGCCAAGAAGGGCGCGCCGGAAGGCGACCGGGCCCGGGCCGAGGCGAGGGCCGAGGTCAAAGACGGCATCTCGACGCTGCGCGCGGCGGACGGCGCCGACGCGGCGGCGAGCCTTCGGGCGGGCAAGCCGGGCATCTGAGCCCGGCACCAGAGAGATCGCGCCGACGAGGCGCCGGGCAGGAACGACTGGCGCCGCTCGAACGGGAGGCGACCATGAACACGAAAAGGACGGCTGGCATGTATCAGGTCATCGAAAAGGCGGCGGAGCGTCTGGAATCCATCCTCTCTTTGGAAATCGACACGCTGCGCGGCCGCGCGAGCGAGCCGCTGGCGGAGCTGACGACGCGCAAGAACCACTGCCTGCTCGAACTCTCCCGGCTGTCGCGCTCCGTCGCCAGCCTCGGCGACCGCGACCCGCGCATCGAGGACCGGCTGCGCCTGCTGCAGAAGGCGCTGAAGGAGAACCAGCGGGTGCTCGGGCTGCACGTCAAGGCGAGCCACGAGATCGGCGGCGTGATCGCGGCGACCATCGCGGCGGCCGATTCCGACGGCACCTACACCACCGCCTCCGTCCGTCGGGGCTGAGAGCGTGATCAAGCTCATCGGCATCGGCGTCTGGGCGGCCCTCGTCGCGCTCGGCTCGAGCTATGTGATGGCCTCGGTCTTCGCCCCGACCCCCGAAGCGGCGGAGGAGAAGGCGCCGACCTATTTCGAGGGGCTCGACTACAAGTCGACCGACAGCGTGACGATCCCGATGATCTCCAACGAGACGATCAAGGGCTACATCCTGGCGCGCTTCGTCTACACGATCGACGGCACCGTCGGGAACACGCTGAAGGTGCCGCCGGATCCGTTCATTCTCGACGAGGTCTTCCGCCGTCTCTATTCGACCGACAGCTTCGATTTCGACCGGCCGGAGAAGTTCGATCTCACCGCGCTGACCACCTCGATCCGGGACTCGGTCAACACCCGCTTCGGGCAGGAGCTGATCCACGAGCTGCTGGTCGAGCAGTTCGACTACATCGCCAAGAAGGACGCCCGGGCGGTCAATCCCGCCGAGGGACAGACCGAAGAGGCGGTCCAGATCGACAAGTCCACGAACCACTGATGCCACCGGCCCCGGCCGTCGACCGGCGCCGAGGGGGTGCCGCTCCGACCGGGCGGGCCGCTGGTATCACTCCGGCAGGGCGTAGTAGCGCCCGGTCAGGCGCCGGATCTCGGTCCGGTTGGGCGTGATGCCGGCGCCGACGAAGCGCACGCCGATCTCGCAGCCGTTGATCCAGACGACCGCGACGGGCAGGAGCTTCAGCTCGATCTCGTCCAGCACCAGGAAGCGTGGCGGCAGCGGACGCCCGGTGCAGCGCCGGATGCGCGCCCCGCCCTTGGACTCGTCGAACAGCGTGCCTTCGTCGAGGAACCGGCGGGAGAGGTCGGCGAGCTTGACCGGACGCAGCCGTGTGCGGCGCCGCGAGAAGTGGCGGCCATCGCTGCGGGAAGGGGCGTCGCCGGGCTGCTGCATGGCGAAACGATAGGGCGTGGGCGCAAACAAAGTCTGAAGGCCGCGAGGCGAAATTGGCCTGCCGGTGACAGGGGCCTCCACCGAAACGCCACTCTCGTGAAACGTTTGCCGGGCGCTCCGGCGCCGACGGGCGCGCCCGGCTACGGCGCCGAAGGTCAGCATCACTGATTGCGGGCCTTGGAGGCGTGCCGGCGAGGAAAGATTAACCCGCGCCTGCGATGGTCGGGGTATCGAAGCCGCATGAAGCCGCTTCGACCCGTTCCCCACCGATCGAGGCCGTCCGTCATGAGTGCAAGCGCGACCACCATGTCCGCGAACGAGGCAGGTTCCGCGGCGCAGAGGCTGCGGGCCGCCACCCAGTCCGACCGCATGGTGAGGCTGCTCTCACTCTGCCTGTTCGTCTTGTCGACCGGCTTCTTCACCGCCGTGACCGCGATCTCCTACATGGATCCGGGCTATTTCGACCGGCTCCTGATGGCGCGCATGGCCGAGATCGAGATCGACCCGATCGCCGTCGGCTCGACGGCCAAGGCGGGCGACGGCGAGGCCCCGGCCGAGGGCGCGGCGCTGCCCGTGCCGGAGCTGGTGCGCCCCTGGGTGCTGCGGCCGCAGGATTTCTCCATCGTCATGGTCTATGGCCACGAGGCCCATCTCGCTTCGCCGGGCGAGCTCTGGCACATCCAGGTCGGCTCGACCGTTCCCGGCCTCGGCAAGATCCTCGCCATCGAGGCCAGCAAGGATGGCGGCCTCGTCAAGGCGGAGAAGGCGACCCTGAAGGGCATGCCGCAATAAACGTCGTCATCTGAAACGACACCGGGGCCGGCGCTTCGCCAGCCCCGCACGCCAAGGTACGGGCTCAAAGCCCGCCGACGCCGGCACGTCCGGGTCCCGCCCGGCCGCATGCCGGCGCTGCCGCGACTACTTCTTGGAAAGCAGCAGCGTGCCTTCCTTCTGCAGCTTGCCCTTGAGCTTGCCGGCGATGGCCGCGAGGAAGCCCGGCAGGTCGATCTCCACATGGACGTTGTCGTCATGGACGTCGAGGCGGCCGGTGACGGACTGGCCCATCACCCGCGCCCGGAAATCGAGATGGTCGCCGTCCCAGGTGTCCTCGAACTTCACCATGCCGCCGAGCATGTCCTGGCGCAGGCTGGCGAAGCCGCCTTCGATGCGCCCCCTCGCGGCCTCGCGGGTCAGCTTGTGGGGAATGTCGACCTTCACCGTTTCGGCCATCGGGTTCTCCTGAATTGTCACTGACGAGTGATATGGCGACCGAGCCGACCGGCTGCAACGGCGCTCGGGTGTCGGGCGACCCGCATCCCTGGAACGCGAAAGGGCGCGGGATGGCTCCCGCGCCCTTTCGATGTCAATGATCCGGTTCGGCTCAGGCGCCGGCGAAGGCCGGGCGCTGGGCGCCGTTGCCGCCGCTGCGGCGACGACGATTGCCCTGACGGGCACCGCCGGGGGCGTCCTGGCGGCGGTTCTCGCCGCCACCGGCATTGCGCGGCGCACCCTGGCCGCCATTGCCGCGGCGCGGCTGCTGGCCGGGGCGACCGCGGGCCGGGCGCGGGCCGCGGGCGGGCCGGTCGTCGCTGTCGAGGGCAGCGCCCTCGGGAATGACGAAGTCGGTCTTCTGCGGCTCCAGCGTCTGGCGGGTCAGCCGGGCGATGGCCTTCAGCTTCGAGCGCTCGGACGGATCGACCAGCGCGATGGCGCTGCCCGACTGGCCGGCACGGGCGGTCCGGCCGATGCGGTGGACGTAGCTCTCCGGCTCTTCCGGCAGCTCGAAATTGACGACATGGGTGATGCCGTCGACATGGATGCCGCGGGCGACGATGTCGGTCGCGACCAGCACCCGGGCCGAGCCCTTCTGGAACGAGGCGAGCGCCTTCTGGCGGGCGGCCTGGCTCTTGTTGCCGTGGATCGCGAGGGCCGGGATGCCGGCCTTCTCGAGATCGCCGGCCAGCCGGTTGGCGCCGTGCTTGGTGCGGGTGAAGATCACCACCTTGGACAGGGCGGCGTCGGCCAGACGGTCGATCAGCCAGTGCTTCTTGGCCTTCTGGGGCACCAGATAGACGCTCTGGTCGATCTTCTCGACGGTGATGACCTCGGGCGTCACTTCGACGCGCACGGGCTTCTTCAGGATCTTGGCGGCGAGATCCTCGATCGACTTCGGCATGGTGGCCGAGAACAGCAGCGACTGGCGCTCGTTCGGGAGCTTGGCGACGATCTTCATGACGTCGCGCACGAAGCCCATGTCGAGCATCCGGTCGGCCTCGTCGAGGACGACGTGCTCGACGGCCGACAGGTCGACGGCGCGCTGGTTCATCAGGTCGAGGAGCCGGCCCGGCGTTGCGATGACGATGTCGGTGCCCTTGGCGAGGGTGGCGATCTGCGGGCGGATCGAGACGCCGCCGAAGACGACGGTGTGGGTGATCTTGGTGCCGACGGTGTAGGACTTGACGTTATCGGCGATCTGCGAGGCGAGCTCGCGGGTCGGGGTGAGGATCAGCACCTTCACCTGGCGGGGCGCCGCGCGGCTGCCCTTCTTCAGGAGCGCATGGATGACGGGCAGCGAAAAGGCCGCCGTCTTGCCGGTGCCGGTCTGGGCGATGCCGAGGACGTCACGGCCCTCCATGACGACGGGAATGGCCTTCGCCTGGATCGGCGTCGGCTCGGTGATGGAAAGACGCGCAAGCGCGGAAAGGAGCGTCTCGGCAAGGCCGAACGCCTGGAAATTCTGAGAGGTCAAAGGATGCCTATGGCTACGTGCGGGCCGCTCGGGCTCCGCAGAAGATGTCGATCGTCTTCGCGCGGGCGGACGTTTCGACGGGCCGTGTCGGGCTGGCTGGCGGCGGGATGCCACTGGGCAGATCCGAATTCGCCGGGGAATTTCCAAATTTCGGAAACGAAGCTTGAAAGGTCGGCGATCGCGCGATCACGGCGTGATGGGGCTCATATCGTCTTTTTGCTGCGCCGCGTCAAGGTGCAATCGGCGGTCCCGGCAGGACGGGGCCAGCTTGGCACGGGCAACCGTTCCAGCCGGCCCGGCGCTGACGCTCAGGGCTGGTCCGGTCGGAACTGGGCGGCCACCGTCTCGGCGATGCGCGACAGGACGCCGGCACGGGCAACGCCGTCCGCGGCGTAGAGCGGCACCTGGCGCATCGTCTCGCCGCCGCGGGTGAAGATCGCCCAGCCGGCGCGCTGCCCCTTCTGTACCGGCGCAGGGAGGGGGCCGTTGCTCTCGATGCGGCGGGTCACATCGGCGAGGCTGCCGCGCGGCACCAGTACCTTCAGGGTCTTTGCGGGAACCAGCGGCACGCTCGCCGCTGCTCCCGCCGAGACCGCCGCCTCGCCGACCGGCTGGCCAACCTCGACCAGCGTCACCTCCTCGAAGTCCTGCAGGCCGAAATCCACCAGCCGGCGGGCTTCGCGGGCGCGTTCCTCGGAGGACTGCATGCCGGACATGGCCAGGACGATGCGCCGCCCGTCGCGGGTCGCCGAGGCGACGAGGCCGTAGCCCGACGCGCTGGTGTGGCCGGTCTTCAGCCCGTCGGCGCCGAGGGCCAGGAGCGGGTTGCGGTTTTTCTGGGTGATCCCGTTGAAGGTGAACTTCTCCCGGGAGAACAGCGCGTAGTCCTCGGGATAGGTCTCGATGAGATGCTCGGCGAGCACCGCGAGATCGCGCATCGTCACCTTTTGGCCGGGGGCGGGGAGGCCATGCGGATTGACGAAATGCGAATGCGACAGGCCGAGAGCCGTCGCCTCGGCGTTCATCCGGTCGGCGAATGCCTCGACGCTTCCGGCGAGGCCCTCGGCGATGACGATGGCCGCATCGTTGCCGGACTGGATGATCAGGCCCTTGATCAGGTCGTCGAGGCTGACCTGCTTGTGGACGGGCAGGAACATCGTCGAGCCGCCGGAATTGGCGCCGCCCTCCCGCCAGGCCTTTTCGGAGACCTCGAAGGTCGCGTCCCGCGTCGTCTCGCCGGACTTGAGCATGTCGAAGACGACGGTGGCGGTCATCAGCTTGGCGAGGCTCGCCGGCGGAATCGGATCGTCGGCATTCTTCTCGTAGAGGACTCGGCCCGTGCCGACGTCGATGAGGATCGCCGTCGGCGCCTTGGTCTCGAAGGCTCCAGCCGGACCGGCGGCGATCACCGCGAGGAACAGGAAGCCGGCGAGCCGGGCGAGGGAGGCCCGGAGGCTGCGGGGAAGAAGGCGGCGGGGAAGGGGGCGACGGGTCCACATGGTCCTTGCGTAGCCGCCGGCCGCAAGGGCTTCAAGCGCTTCACGAAAGTTTGGCGCTTCACGAACGTTTGGCGCGGGACAAGGCCGGCGTGAAGCTTGGGGGAGGTCTCGCCGCAGGTCGGGTCGGTACGCGTCGAGCCGGCGGCGCTCCGGTCATCGGCCGGATCGCCGGGCTGGATGCCGGTCAGCGGGCATGACAAGCGCGGCATTCTCTGCCAGAAACTGCGCATGGGCGGATTCCGGCGGTTTCTTCGTGACAGGGTTTCGGCTGCGGCCTTCGCCGTGGTCCTGACGCAGCTCATGCTGCTGCAGGCGCTGGTCGGGGCGCAGGGGTGCCTTGCGGCCGTTTCCGGCGGTAACCCTCTGATCCTGTGCTCCGGCGAGCCTCTGTCCGCCGAAGAGGCCGGGACGGGTGCGGGCCGGACCAGCGGTGGATCCCATTGCGCCGACTGCCCCTGTGCCACGGCCTGCGGCGGATCGGCGCCGCTCGCCCTGCCGTTTGCCGATGCCGGACAGGCTTTCGCCGCTCCCGAGGCTGTGCCGGGCCGGCCGATCCAAGCCGAGGCCGCGATCGCGCGCCTGCCGCCGTCCGGCCTGTTGCGACTGCGCGGCCCGCCGGCCTTGGCCGCCTGACATCGTCATCGCGAACCCGCGGCCGCAGGACGGCGCGCGGTTCTTCCCAGATTTTCCCGGAGAATATTCATGCGTCTGATCACCACGGCCTTCGCGGCCGCAGCGCTCCTGTCTGCCGTCGTCACGGCACATGCCCATGGCTACAAGGTCGGCGACCTCGAGATCGGCCACCCGTGGAGCCGGGCGACCCTGCCGAACGCGCCGGTCGCCGGCGGCTACATGACCATCACCAATACCGGCGACACCGCCGACCGGCTGATCGGCGGGTCGACGCCGGCAGCCGCGGAAGTCCAGATCCACGAGATGCAGATGGACGGCGACGTGATGAAGATGCGGCAGATCGACGGTGGCCTGGAGGTCCCCGCCGGCGAGACCGTGACGCTTGCGCCCGGCGGCTATCACCTGATGCTGATGAAGCCGGAAAAGCGCCTGATGGAGGGCGACCGGGTCCCGCTGACGCTGCGGTTCGAAAAGGCGGGGACGGTCGAGGTCGAACTTGCCGTCGACAAGCCGAATGCGAGGGGCCCGGAGGGCACGGCGCCGGAGGGCGAGCATGCGGGGCACGGCGCGATGCAGATGAAGTAGGGCGGGGGGCTCGCCAGGGGGGGGGAGGCGTCACGGCCACAGCCATGCGCTGTCGTCGCTCTCGTCCGCAGCGGCAGAAAGCCGGCGATGCCCTTGCAGCGTCGCCGCCCTCGGCTCGTTCTAAGGATCGCCGGTGGCTCACGACGGAGGGACGGTGGCAACCCCGCCCTGCCATCAACCGAACATGCGTTTCAGAGCAGGGCGAAGCCGCTCGATCAGCGCCGGCTCCATGAAGTCGTAGCGGTCGGGAATGTTCAGGCAGACCACCCGCTTGCCCGGCGGGGCGGGGCCAAGAAGCCGGGTCAGCCGCGCATGCTGGCGCTTTTCCATCAAAACGATCGTTTCCGCCCATTCCAGATGCTCGGCGGTGACACGCTCGTCGGCATCGGCGCTGAGGCCGGCATAGTCCGGCTCGATGCCGGGCATCTCGGCGGCAAGGGCGGCTGCCGTCGGGCTGCGCCGCCGCGCCTTGCCGCAGACGAACAGGACCCGCGTCACCCTTCCATCTCGGCCTTCAGCATTTCCAGCTCCAGCCATTCGTCCTCGGCCCTGGCGAGCGCCGCGCGCTTGTCCTCGACCGTCTTGGCGAGTTGCTGGAAGCGTTCGGGCTTCTTCGAGAAGAGCTGCGGGTCGGCCATCTCGGTCTCGGCCCTGGCGATCGCCGCTTCCAGTTCGGCGATGGTCTTCGGCAGGGTCTCGAGGGCAAATTTCTGCTTGTAGGAGAGCTTCGCCGCGCTGGTGGAGCCGGCGGCGGGCGATCCGCCGCCGCCGGAGCCCGACGCGGCTGGCGTCTTGCCGGCGTTCTGGCGGGCGGGCGCGGTGGGCTTCGCCGGCTTCTTCGCGGCGGCGGCCGCGTCGCGCTTCTGGGCGAGCATGTCGGAATAGCCGCCGGCATATTCCAGCCAGACGCCGTCTTCCTGAGGCGAGATCACGCCGGTCACCGTGCGGTCGAGGAAGTCGCGGTCGTGGCTGACCAAGAGGACGGTGCCCGGATAGCCGGCGATCAGCTCTTCGAGAAGATCCAGCGTCTCCATGTCGAGATCGTTGGTCGGCTCGTCGAGCACGAGAAGGTTGGCGGGCGTTGCCAGCGTCTTGGCGAGCAGAAGCCGGGCCCGCTCGCCGCCCGACAGCTGGCCGACGGGGGTGCGGATCTGCTCGGGCGAGAACAGGAAGTCCTTGAGATAGCCGGCGACGTGGCGCGGCTCCCCATTGACCATCACCTGGTCGCCGCGCCCGTCGGTCAGCGCCTCGGCGACGCCGACGTCGTCCTTCAGGCTGGCGCGCTTCTGGTCGAGGAAGGCGAGGTCGAGATTGGTGCCGAGGCGGATCTTGCCGGAATCCGGCTTCAATTCGCCGATGAGCATCTTCAACAGCGTCGTCTTGCCGGCGCCGTTCGGCCCGACGAGGCCGATCCGGTCTCCCCGCGCGATGCGGGTGGAGAAGTCCCTGACCAGCGTGCGGCCGTCATAGGCCTTGGAGATGCCTTCCGCCTCGATCACCAGCTTGCCGCTCTCGCGGGTCTCGCCGGCCTGCATCACCGCCTGGCCGACGGCGCGCCTTGTGTCGCGGCGCTGCTGGCGCATGGCGTGCAGTTCGCCGAGGCGGCGCATGTTGCGGGTGCGCCTCGCGGTGACGCCGTAGCGCAGCCAGTGCTCCTCGCGGACGATCTTGCGGTCGAGCTTCTGGAGGTCGCGCTCCTCCTCCTCCAGCACCTTGTCGCGCCAGGCCTCGAAGGCGCCGAAGCCCTCGTCGATGCGCTTCACCCCGCCGCGGTCGAGCCAGACCGTCGCCTTCGTGACCGTCTGCAGGAAGCGTCGATCATGGCTGATGACGACGAGGGCGCTCTTGATCTGGCGGATCTCGCCTTCCAGCCACTCGATCGTCGGAAGGTCGAGATGGTTGGTCGGCTCGTCGAGGAGGATGATGTCCGGCTCGGGGGCGAGCGTCTTGGCGAGCGCCGCGCGGCGCGCTTCGCCGCCGGAGAGATGGGCCGGCGACATGGTCTCGGTGAGGCCGAGCGATTCGATCAGGAAGGTGACTCGGTAGGGATCGTCGGCCGGCCCGAGGCCGTCGGCGACATACTCGCCCACCGTCTGGAAATCACCAAAGTCCGGCTCCTGGGCGAGATAGCGCAGGGTCGTGCCGGGTTTGAGGAAGACCTCGCCGCGATCCGGCTCGACCTGCCGGGCGGCAATTTTCAGGAGGGTCGACTTGCCGGAGCCGTTGCGCCCGACCAGCGCGATGCGATCGCCCGGCAGGACGTTCAATTCGACGCCGGACAAGAGCGGTGTGCCGCCGAAGGTGAGCGCGACGCCATCGAGGCGCAGAAGGGGAGGAAGTGCCATGGCGCGCTTCTAGCGACTGCCGGGCGACGCGGGAAGGGGGCGTCTACTCCGCCGGTGCCGGATGCCCGCGGTGCCCCTTGCCGTGGTCCGTCTCTTCGTCCTCCTCCAGCGCATGGCGACGTTCCGCCGCCGCGACGTCGCGGTGGAGTTCGGCGGTGCGCTCGGAGATCGGCGTCGAAAAGCGGCCGAGGATGAGATAGGCGACCGGGGTGATGTAGAGGGTGGAGAAGGTGGCGAGGCCGAGGCCGCCGACGATGACGTAGCCGAGGGCGACGCGGGCCTCGGCGCCCGCCCCGGAGGCGAAGACCAGCGGCAGGCCGCCGACGACGGTCGCGACCATGGTCATCATCACCGGCCGCAGGCGGATCAGGCAGGCATCCTCCACCGCCTGTCGGAGCGGCACGCCGCGCTCGCGCAGCTGGTTGGCGAATTCGACGATGAGGATGCCGTTCTTCGCCATGATGCCGACGAGGAGGACGAGGCCGATCTGGCTGTAGAGATTGAGGCTCATGCCGAAGAAGGCGAGGGCGAAGATCGCGCAGGCGACGCCCATCGGCACCGTGGCGATGATGATCAGGGCCGAGACGAAGCTCTCGAACTGGGCGGCCAGCACGAGCAGGATGATGACGATGGCGAAGCCGAAGACGAGGGCGAGGCCGTTGTTGGTCTCGCTCAGCGTCGCGGCTTCGGCCAACGGAATGAGGCGCTGGGTCTGGGGCAGGAGGTCCTGGGAAAAGGCCTGCACGTCGTTCCAGGCGTCCTGGATGGCGTAGTCGTCCGGCAGCTGCGCGGTGACCGCGACGGCGCGGCTGCGGTTTTCCCGCTCGAGGCTCGGCGCGATCGGCTTTTCTTCGATGGTCGCCACCGTCGACATCGGCACGATGCGGCCGTCGGAGGCCTTGAGGAAGACGTTGCGCAGATCGCCCGGATCGTTGACCGGATCGCTTGTGGTGATCAGCCGGATCGGCACTTCCTTGTCGCCGATATAGGTCTGGCCGATCTCGCGCCCGTCGAGCAGCGCCTGCATCGCGGTGGCGAGGCCGTCGATGTCGATGCCGAGATCGGAGGCGCGGGCGCGGTCGATCACCACCGAGAGCTGTGGTTGGGTGGCGTCGTTGGAGAGCCGCACGGTGCCCCAGCGCCCGTCGGCCTGCATCGCCTGGACCAGCTTGTCGGCGCTCGTCGCGAGCTCGTCGAAATTCTGCCCGGCGATGGCGAATTGCAGGCCCTGACCGCCGCCGCGGATGCCGAGGGAATTCGGCTGGATGGCGAAGGCCCTGACGCCGGCGATGTTCCGGAGCTTGCCGTTGATCTCGGCGACGATCTCCTGCTGGGTTCGGACCCGGTCGGCCCAGTCGGCGAGGCTGACCACCATGAAGGCCTGGTTGGCGCCGCCGCGGCCGGTGATGGCGAAGACGTTCTTCGCCTCGCCGCTGCCGACATAGGGCATCAGGATGTCCTCGACCCGGCGGGTCTGGGCGTTGGTGTAGTCGAGGCTCGCCCCCTGCGGGCCGCTGACCCGCATCAGGACAACGGCGCGGTCCTCCGACGGGGTGAGCTCCTGGGGCATGGTCTTGAAGACGGTGTAGGCGCTGAAGGAGAACAGCCCTGCCGCGACGACGACGATCAGCGGAAAGGCGAGGCAGAGCCGCAGCGTCACCGCGTAGAAGCCGGCGAGGCGGCCGCCGATCCAGCCGACGGCCCGGGCGAAGAGGCCCGGCTTTCGCTCGTCCTCGCGGGCCTTCAGGAAGGTCGCGGCGAGCATCGGGCACAAGGTCAGCGCGATGAAGGACGAGATGACCACGGATGCCGCGAGGACGTAGCCGAATTCCTTGAACAGACCGCCCGCCTGGCCGGGGAGGAAGGAGATCGGCACGAAGACGGCGGCGAGGGTCGCGGTGGTGGAGATCACCGCGAAGAACATCTCGCGCGCCCCGATGACGGCGGCGGCGCGGGGCTTGGCGCCCATGTCGCGCCAGCGCACGATGTTTTCCAGAACGATGATGGCGTCGTCGACCACCATCCCCGTCGCCAGGACGAGGGCGAGAAGCGTCAGGATGTTGATCGAGAAGCCGGTGATATAGATGAACGAGACGACGCCGATCAGCGCGATCGGCATGGTGACGGCCGGGATGAAGGTCGCGCGCAGATTGAGCAGGAAGAGGAAGATGACGGCGATGACGATGACGACGGCGAGCACGATGGCGAGCTCGACCTCGTGCAGGGCGCCGTTGATGAATGTCGCGTCGTCGCTGGTTACCTCGACATGGACGCCCTCGGGCAGGGTGCGGTTGAGGTTGGCGACCTCGCGGCGAACGCCGTCGGAGATGTCGAGGGTGGAGGAGCCGGCCTGACGCACGATGCCGAGGCCGATGCCGGTCTCGCCGTTGCGCCGCAGCTGCGAGCCGGCCTCGTCCGGGCCGAAGCGGACGGAGGCGATGTCGCCGAGGCGGGTGCGCTCGTCGAGATAGATCGCCTCGAACTCTTCCGGCGAGGTGACGTTGGCGTCGGCCCGGACGATCAGCTGCTGGCTCGGCGAGGCCAGCGAGCCGGCGGGCACGTCCATCGCCGCATTCTGCAGCGAGGTCGCGACGTTGCCGAGGGTGAGGCCGCGGGTCGCGAGCTTGTCGGGATCGATGTCGACATAGATGAGCTTCTCGCGCTCGCCATAGACCTGCAGGTCGGCGACGCCGTCGACGGCGGCGAGCTGGTCGGCGATCCGGTCCTCGACGAGGGTCGTCAGGTCCTCGATCTTCATCGACTTCGCCGTCACCGCGAGGCGCATGATCGCCTGGGCGTCGGCGTCGGCCTTGACGATGCGCGGCTCGTCGGCGCCTTCGGGAAGCTGGTTGGAGATGCGGCTGACGGCGTCGCGTACATCACTCGCCGCGACGTTGAGGTCGGTCGTGTCGGAGAATTCGATCGTCACCCGCGCGTCGCCGAATTCCGACTGCGACGACATGGATTCGATGCCGGTGACGCGGGCGACGGCGCTCTCGATCTGGCTGGTGATCTGGCGGTCGATGGTTTCCGGGCTGGCGCCCTCGAAATCTACAGACACGGTGATCACCGGCCGGTCGACATTCGGCAGTTCGCGGATCTCGACGGCGTTGAGCGCGGCGAGGCCGGCGACGACGATCAGGAGGTTGAGGACGATGGTGAGGACCGGCCTGCGGATGAACAGGCTGGTGAAGGCCGTCAGGCCGTCGATCTGCTGCTCCGGCTTCACGGGCGTTTGTCCGTCGCGGTGGCGGAAGAAGGCACGGCGCGGGCGGTAAGGGCCGGTGTGCCGGAGAGATCTCCCGGCGGCGGAGCCGGCAGCTCGGCGGCGACGGCGGCGGGGACGAAGCCGGCGGAACCGGTGCTCGCCGCGCCCGACGAGGAGCGGCGGCCATCGGCAGACGCATCGCCGCCGCGGGGGCCGGGGGCCGAGGCCCCGGCGACCGGCGAACGCGGCTCCTCGCCTTCGAGGCGCACCTTGATGCCCGGACGCATCGACTGCAGCCCCTCGATCACCACGCGGTCGCCGGCCTTCAGTTCGCTCGAGGAGACGAGGACGCGGTCGATGTTGCGCTCGACGATGGAGACCGGCGCCTTGACCGCCTCGTCGCCGACCACCTTCCAGACGATCGGCCCGGTGCGCTCCCAGACCACCGAGAGCGGATCGACCGAGAGATATTCCCGGCCGTCGAGGGACAGCGAGACGGTGAAGGACATGCCGGGGCGCAGCGTGTCGCCCTCGTTGTCGATGAGCGCCTCGGTCCGCAGCGTGCGGCTGGCCTCGTCGAGGCGGCTGTCGATGGCACTGATGTGGCCGTCGAACACCCGGTCCGGCTGGGCAGTCGGAACGGCCTTGACGGGCGCGTCGATCTCGAGTTCGGCAACGAAGCTCTCGGGGGTGTAGAACACCACCTTGATCTCCCGGCGGTCGTCGACCTTGGCGATTGCCGTCGTCGCGCCGACGAGGTCGCCCTCGTCGACGGCGATGATGCCGACCCGTCCGGCGATGGGGGCTTTCACGGTGCGCTTGTCGAGGGCGATCTGGGCGGCGCGCAGGTCGAGCTTGGCGTTGTCGCGTTCGCGCACGACGTCGTTCACCTCGACACTGGAGATCGTGCGCGACTGGGACAGCCGGGCGTAGCGGGTGAGCTTCTCCTCCGCCGCGTCGACCGCGATGCGGGCGCGGCTGACCGCGAGCTCTTCCGAGGAATGCTCGAGGACGATCAGGGGCGCGCCGGCCTCGACGGCGTCGCCGGACTGTACCGCGACGGTCTCGATGATGCCGGTGGTGTTGTCGGGATAGACGGTGACGGAGCGGGCCGCTTCGCCGGTGCCGATGGCCCGCATCTCGGTCTGGGTGCGGCCGGCCTCGACGGGATTGGCGACGACGAGCTGGGCGCCGCCGGAGCGGCCGCCACGCGAACGCCCCTCGGGGGTCCCTGCCACCGGAGCCTCGCTTTCAGGCGGCGCCAGCCAGGCGATCGCCTCGCGCACCGGCGCCGGCAGCGGCAGCCCGGCGGACAGCAGCGCGCGCCCGGCTGTGGGCTCGATCTTGATGTACACGGCACCGACCACGATCAGGAGGATCAGGGTGACGAGGATCTGCCGAAGCATGGCCATACGGCGCGATTCTCCAGGACTGCTGCGCATGTCTCGGGAAACCGCGAGGGGCCTCACCGAAGGTCCATGCTGAAACGATGACATCGGGCGGAGCGACACCGGACTGCCCGTGGCCGATCTCTCTCATATGCTCACCAGCATATTCGACAATCGGGCTCTTTTACTCTCATTCTGTAACGAATTGTAATTGATCCGAAGCATGAGCGAACGCGCGAGGCCTGCCGCCATGGGGCGCCGCGCGGCCATCGATCTGCGGCGTCCCGGCCGCAGCCCCGGGGCCGACATTAGCGGGTCGCGCACGAAAAAGGGCCCGCCTTGCGGCGAGCCCTCGATCATTTTCACGCGATGGACGCGTCAGTTGGCCGGCTGGGTTCCGGTCTGGCCCGACATGTTCGAGCCGGTGGACGCGCCACCCTCGAGCCGCATGGTGTCGCGGTTCTCGGCATAGGTGTCCTTGTTGTACTCCGGCGCGTTGTTCAGCTGGTCCTCGGTGAACTGCGTGTAGAGATACAGCGTGCCGCTCTGGTCCCGCATGAAGTTCAGGTTGTCCATGCCGACCGCAACCGGCTTCTCGCCAATACCGAGGAAGCCGCCGACGTCGACGATGACCGCATCGACCTGGCCATCGGCGTTGAGGGCGATGTCGCCGATGTCGCCGACGCTCTGGTCGTTCGGCCCGTAGACCGTCGTGCCCATCAGGTCGTCCGCCGTCAGCTGCGCGTCGTCGCCGATCCGGGTCATGCCCTGGCGCTGGTCGCCGCCGGTCGAAGCCGTGGTCGTCGCATCACCCTGGGTGTCCATGGTGTTCTGCGCAGCCTGCTGCGTCTGGTCAGCCGCATTGCCCATGGCC
Organism: Fulvimarina sp.; assembly: GCA_002700095.1. Taxonomy (GTDB): domain Bacteria; phylum Pseudomonadota; class Alphaproteobacteria; order Rhizobiales; family Rhizobiaceae; genus Jiella. Next base: position 82,901 of record PACL01000059.1, read on the forward strand.
TGGCCGGTGTTCTGGGCAGTCTGCTCGACCTGCTCGCCAGCATTGTCCATGGTCTGGCCGGCCGAATTGGCGGCCTGCTCGGTGCCGCTCATGGCAGAGCCCGCCGCTGCGCCACCGGCGGCAGCACCACCGGCCGCGACGCCGGGAATGGCTGAGGCCGACTGTTGGTCAGCGGTCTGCTGGTCGGCCGGCTGCGCGGTGTTCGCCGCCATCTGATCGTTGCCGCCGTCGGCATCGAAGGACGGCGCCTGCTCGAGGGCCTCCTTGTCGAGGGCGGCAGTGATGCGCGGCTCGGCGTCGTCGTCGCGGGTCATCTGCAGCTCGCCGAACGGGACGGCGACGTCCTTCTCGCCGATGCCGAGGAAGCCACCAACGCCGACCACGGCCGCATCGATCTGGCCGGAGGAGGCGAGGACGAGGTCGTTGATCCCGCCGAGATCGCTGGCGTCGTCACCCGGGCCCGAATAGACGTTGGTGCCGATGAGGTTCTCGGTCAGGTACTGGTCCGGACCAACGGTGGCCGGATAGGAGCCTGCGCCGGCGGTATCGGTCGACGCTTCACGGTCGGTCTTGCCGGCCGCCATGTTGCCGGCGTCGCTCGAGGCCATCGACTGGCCAGTGTCGGTGCCGGTCGCCGTGCCATTGCCCGTCGCGGTGCCGGTGGCCGGCTGGGTCGCCGCCATCTCGTTACCGGCCGGTGCGGTCGTGCCGCCAGCCGACGAGGCGTCGGTCGAGGCCTGCTGCTGGGCCGCCTGCTGCTCTTCCATGGTCTGGAAGGTCGGCGCGCTGGACAGCTCGTCCATGCTCGCCTTCAGGATGGCGCGCGGCTCATTGTCCTCGCCCATGGTCCAGCCGATCTGCTGGAAGGGAATGGCGACGACCTTGGACTCGTCGTTGACGGTCGCGTTGACCACCGCGGCGACGACCTTGCCGTCGCTGCCCACGAGGAAGTTCTGAATGTCGCCGACCGACTGCGCGTCCTCGCCTTCGCCGTCATAGAGCGACTTGCCGGTGAGGTTCGACGCCAGATACTGGTCGCTCGACAGGTTGGTCAGGTAGTTGCCCGAGGCAGCCGCCTTGGTGGCATCACCCGACATCGCGCTACCCGACATCGTGCTGTCGGACTGGGTGGCTGCCGGCTGCTGCGTCTGGCCGGAGGTGGCCGCGTCCTGGGCCATGGCCGGCGCGGTGAGAAGAGCGGCAATCGCCGTCGTTGCGAGTAGCTTGCGGATCATGATGGAAACCTTTGTCTATATTATTGATAGACCAGTCGCGTGTCCGGCCTTGGCGGGCTGGAGCACGCGACATTGGATGCCTAGACAACCAGCGTCCGGGCATTTCGGTTCCCGATAAAACCGCAGCTTGGCGCGAAATCGGACGATGCGGCGCGGAAGTTTCCTAGCCTAGGACCAGAACGCCGAAGAGGATCAGCAGGAGCAGCCCGGCAAGAACAATGAAGATGAGGATCTTCGCGATGCCCGCCGATACGCCGGCGATGCCCCGAAAGCCGAGCAGGCTGGCAATCGCCGCAACAATCAAGAGAATGATGATCCATTCGAGCATGCTGAACTCCTTCGACCCTGGTTCTTGGCGGAGCGGCCCCTCGGCCTGTCTCGCAAGAGGCATCTAGGGTGCGCGCGCGAAAGTTGGATGGAGGAGCGCGCCGACTGGCGGGAATGCGGTAAGAGCGGGCGTTCGCCCGTCGACAAGCCGCGGCGACTTCCTAGCTGATGCGGTTCGGCCGGCCCGGAGCGGGCGGCCTCTTGTTCGAATGGTTTGACCCGATGCGAATACTGGCGCTCCTCAACCGCGACGGCGGCACGCTGAAGACCACGGATCTCGACTGGCTGTCGGCGCTGATCCGCGACGAATTCGCCGTCCATGGCCACGAGGTCACAGTCGAGCTCTGTGCCGGCTCGGACATCGTACCGGCGATCAAGAAGGCGGCCGCGACCGACGATCTCGACGTCCTCCTGGTCGGCGGCGGCGACGGCACGGTCTCGGCGGCCGTGGGTGCCTTGTATGAAGGCGATACGGCGCTCGCCATCCTGCCGGCGGGGACGATGAACCTGTTCGCCCGCACGCTGCAGATCCCGCTCGATCTCGAGGAGGCTGTGAAGGCGCTCGCCGGCGGCCGGACCACGAAGGTCGACGTCGCCACCGTCAACGGCAAGCCCTTCGTCCACCAGTTCGCCACGGGCCTGCATGCCCGGATGGTGCGGTTTCGCGAGCGGATCAGCTACCGCTCGCGGCTCGGCAAAATGTGGGCGACGACGCGGGCCATCGGGCTGGCGTTCCGCAGGCTGCCGAAGGTGGAGCTGGTGATCGACGTGGACGGCCGCAGCGAGCGGCTGAAATGTTCGGCGCTGGCGATCTCGAACAATCTCTACGGCGACCGCCACCTGCCCTTCGCCGACAATCCGAAGGGCGGCCAGCTCGGCGTCTACATCTGCACCGAGCGCCGGCTGGCGCGGGTCGCCAAGCTGACGGCCGACATCTTCGCCGGCCAGTGGCGCAAGAATCCGGATCTGGTGGTGAAATCGGCGACGCGGGTCGATCTCGCCCATCGCGGCAAGCCGCGGTCGAACCGTGCGGTGCGCGACGGCGAGCTGGAGGCGCTCGACGATCTGTCGCGGGTGGAGATCCACCCGCTGGCGCTCACCGTGCTGGTGCCGGCGGAGGCGACCTATCTCGAGCAGGAGGTCGAGGTCGGGAGCAGGCCGCAGGTGGAAGCCGCGGCGCGCTGAACGGGCGCGGCGGCACCGTTGGCCGGGAAAGCGGGCCAGCAGGCCGCTCCCCGCATCGGCCGGCTCTCGCATCAGTGGTTGCGCAGGGCCTCGATAAGATCCGCCTTGGACATGTCCGAGCGGCCTTCGATTCCGAGTTCTTGGGCCCGGCCGTAGAGATCGTCCTTCGTCCAGTCCTCATAGGCCGGCGTCTTGCCGCCCTTCTTCGACGGGTGCATGTGCGGGTTCGCCTTGGCGTTGGAAATCCGCGCGGCCTTTTCCCTGGAATTTCCTTCCTCTCGCAGGGTCTCGTAGAGATCCGGGTCCTTCAGCGCAGGGTTGCCGCTGCTTGCGGAGGATGATTTGGCCATGACACGTCTCCCTGGTTGAACGGGCGACGACCGTGACGTTCGGGAACGCCGCCTGCCCGGATGCCTCGATTGGCGGTCGGCCGCGACGGCGGTTGCCCGCCGCGGCCGTGCCGGGTTCTCGTCTGTTCGAGCCTGACGGCTCAGTTGGCGGTGCCGGCAGCCGGCCCGTCCTCGTTGCTCGGCGCGACAACGGTCGCGTCATTAGCGTCGGCCGCGCCCCCCGCAGTCCCGGCGACCGGCGGCTCGCCGGTGGTCTCAGGGCCGGCACCGATCGAGGAGTCCGGCTGGCTGGCGCCATAGATCTGCACGCCGATGAACACCACCACGCACAAGGCCAGTGCGGCGATGAGGATCATCAGGACCGGGGTTCCGCGTCGGCCCTGCCTGGCCTTTTCGTCGTCGAGTTTGGTCACCGGGTATTTCCTCCTGTTTCGATGTTCGGAATTTTGGGGATCGGCTGCATGGGCTCGTCCGCAAGGCCCTGTGCCCCGGACGACGCCTTGCCGGCTGCCGTGTTCGAGCCCGCTGATGCGGGCATGTCATGGTGAAAACGTCCCGGACGCCAAGCCGTTCCCGGCTGCTGCCGGAGTGGCGGGGCGATGACGGAAGCTGTTTGCCGCAAGCATGTGAAAACGGGCACCGTCCTCCGCGAAGGCTGATACCCGTCATTTCACTGGCCGAATGACTGAACGGAGAGGCTCAGACCTCGCCGCCCCTGCGGTAGGAGGTGATCGCCCGCCAGACGGCCCAGCCGACGGCGCCGACGACCGGGACCAGCAGAAGCTTCTTGTTCCGCTTGGCGGACTGGAACAGCAGCGGCGCGTTGGAGAGCACTGCAACCCCGGCGATCGAGGCGATGTCGCGCTGCAGCCTGTCGTCGGCCCGCTTGCGGGGCGGGCGCCTGACGACGATCGTCGCGATCCATGTCGCGACGATCAAGACGAAGAAGCCCGCGGCAAAGCCGAGAGACGCCGCCAGCGGCCCGTAGAGCCAGGCGATCCAGACATAGAGGGCGCTCATCAGATAGGTGAGCATGAGGATGGCGAACAACGCCATCGCCGCATACAGCACCGCCAGCCGGCGCATGCGGGCGACATAGACGCCCGCCTCGCCGGTCACCAGCTTGGCGACGAGTTGCCAGATCATCGGGCCTTACCGGAACAGGCGAGCGTAGAGATAACCGACGCCGGCCGCGATCAGCACCGCCTTGATCGGCTCGGCGCGGATACGCTCGGTCACTTCTTCCTCGAGGTCTGACGCCGCGTCCTGGGCCTGGCGCAGATACTGCTCGCCGCGCTGGCGCACGTCCTCGCGCAGCGCCGAGGCCTGGCGTCGGACGTCGTCGGCCCCATGGGTGGCCATCGACCTCACCGCGTCGGACAGCGCCGCCACGTCCTCGCGCAGCCGTCCCAGCTGTTCCTCGACATTGGCCCGGTCGGCCTGGGTCTTCGGATCGGAACCCGGGGTGTGGGCAGCGCCACCGGGCATGGTGGGATCGTTGGCCATGTTGTCGCTCATTGATCAGTCCGTTCGTGGTCTGTGCGTTGCTGGAGAAGGCGTTGCTGAAAAGCCGGGGATGCGGATCGCATCTTCGTGAATAACAAGGCGAGGGCGCTCCGGTTCCCGCGGGTGGTCCCGCCGCGTCCGGTCTCCCGCCGCCGCTCAGGCGGCCGGTGCGACGCCGATGATCTGGCTGGAGATCGAATCCGGCCCGTAGTCGCCGTCGCCCTCGACGCCGAGGATCTCGGCAATGCGCGTGCGGGCCCGCGACACCCGGCTCTTGATCGTGCCGACGGCGCATTTGCAGATCTCGGCCGCTTCCTCATAGGAAAAGCCCGATGCGCCGATGAGGATCAGCGCCTCGCGCTGGTCGTCGGGCAGCAGCTCGAGCGCCTTGCGGAAGTCCTGCAGATCGAGATGGCCCTGCTGCTCCGGGTGGCCGGCGAGCTGCATGGCGTGGATGCCGTCGACGTCCTGAACCTCGCGGCCCTTCTTGCGCATCTGGGTGTAGAACTCGTTGCGCAGGATCGTGAACAGCCATGCCTTCAGATTGGTGCCGGGCTGGAAGGTGTGCTGCTTGTCCCAGGCCTTGACCAGTGTCTCCTGAACGAGATCATCGGCGCGATCGAAAGACCCCGTCAGCGACGTCGCGAAAGCACGAAGGTTCGGGATGATCGTGATGAGTTCCTTGCGGAAATCGAACTCTACGCTCATGGATGCCCTCACTCCCGATTTTTCTTCGTTGCCGACTCCGCCTGATCCAGCGCATCGAGAAGGCTGAGGAAACGGTCCGGGACCGGCTCGCTTGCGACGTCGTCGTAATAGGCCTTCAACTGCTTTCCGATCGCCGTATTGATGCCGAACTCGGCGGGCGGCTGGGTCTTTGGGGTCTGTCCCGTCTGCAACTTGTCATCCTCATTTTCGCGATCGCTCATCGACCATCTCGATACTGGCATCGGCCGCTCGTGCGACGGCAATTGATTTTCAAACGTCTCATCGGGATCCTGCGCGCTTCCAATTTCTTGGCCGAGAGATAAATCGGTAACTGCATCCCGCAAGCCGTCAGATGGATATGGATGCAATTTTCGGCCAGCTCTTCACACCGCGCGCCAACTGTCCCATTTAGGCGGAAACTCACGGCACGCGGCCTTGTTCCCGGCCTCGCTAACGCGGCCTGTGCCGAATTCGTCAATAATTGAACGTCTTGTCCAAGGGACACGAGGGGAGTCTAAATGTCGATGTCATCCCGCATAGCGCCGCACATTCCCTATCTGCGCCGCTATTCCCGGGCCCTTACCGGTTCGCAGGCGAGCGGCGATGCGTATGTCGCTGCGGTTCTCGAGGCGCTGATTGCCGATCCCTCGCTGTTTCCGGAAGACCAGTCTCCCCGCATCTCGCTCTACAAGCTGTTCTCGTCGCTCTGGCAGTCGCTAGATGTGAACATTCGCGAAGACGCACCGACGTCGGCCTGGGAAGAACGCGCGGCGAAGAACCTGAAGGCGATCGCGCCGCTGCCGCGCCAGGCCTTCCTGCTCGTCGCCGTCGAGGGCTTCACCAGCGAGGAGGCGGGGCTGATTCTCGGCGTCGACCAGGCGCGCTTCTCCGAGATGATCGACCAGGCCGGATCCGACATCGGCCGGCAGGTCTCGACCAACATCATGATCATCGAGGACGAGCCGCTGATCGCGATGGACATCGAGCAGATGGTCGAGAGCCTCGGCCACAAGGTGACCGGCATCGCCCGCACCCACAAGGAGGCGATGGCGCTCTTCGAGAGCCACAATCCGGGCATGGTGCTCGCCGACATCCAGCTCGCCGACGGCAGCTCGGGCATCGACGCGGTCAACGACATCCTGGCCAAGGTCTCGGTGCCGGTGATCTTCATCACCGCCTTCCCGGAGCGGCTTCTGACCGGTGAGCGCCCGGAGCCGACCTTCCTCGTCACCAAGCCCTTCAATCCGGACATGGTAAAGGCGCTAATCAGCCAGGCGCTGTTCTTCGACAGCGGCGATCGCGCCGCCGCCTGAGGCGGCCGCCCCGCGCATCCCTGCAGGATACCGGGGCATTCGTCACGCTCGCCCGCGCCGCGCGGCCGAGGGACGCCGGTCGAAACGGTCGGACGGCGTTTCGAGGACCGCTGGCGGAGATGGTCCGGATGGCGAGGCAATGTCGTCGCCTCCGGATGTGCCTCGCAAACGCCGTGCCGCGATGTCGGGAAACGGTGCCGGTGAGATCGCTGCCGGCAGGCGGGCTTCTGCCTCGCTGCCTCTTCCGGCAGGCGCCCTTTGCAAGAACGGATCCGGGTCGTCTGGACGATCCGGTCTCAGCCGGAAATCTTCGGCTGGAAGGAACGCAATCCCATCGCCCGGGTTGACCTCGGCCTTACCGGGCCCTTTGTAGTCGTGGCTATCGAACCTCTTCAGCGCGGCGCGGCGGGATCATCACGGTGGGGGACTGGAAGGCAATTGCCGTGGAACCGTGTGTCGTATTCGAAGGTTTCACAGGCGAGAACACGGTGTTGCACCGGATCGTTGTGAGCGTCGGTTAATGTTGGCAAAGAAAATCTTGAGAGCGATCGAAAATACGGAGATGTCCGTATTCGCCCAAGATTTGGATTTGCGATATTCGTGGGTCTCGAATGCCGGGCAGTCCTGGCTTGCCGGAGCGCGCGAAGGCACGAGCGATGCCGATATCCTCGGCGAAGTGGCGGCCCAGCGGTCCACCGAGATGAAGCGCGAGGTTCTGACCACCGGTCAGCCGCTGCGCTACGAGATGTCGATCAACCAGGGCAACCAAGCCCGCTGGTACGACATCTGCGTCGACATCGACCGCGACGAGAATGGGGTCGCCTGCGGTATCATCGGGACATCCTTCGACATCACCGACCAGAAGCGGCGCGAGGAGACGCTCAAGACGCTGCTGCGCGAGCTGTCGCACCGCTCCAAGAACCTCCTTGCCATCATCCAGAGCCTCGCCAGCCAGACCGCGCGGCACTCGCTGACTGTGCCGGAATTCCTCGTCCGCTTCCGCGGGCGGATCCAGTCGCTCTCCTATTCCCAGGACATCGTCACCGACGCGGACTGGCGGGGCGCCGACCTGCAGAGCCTCGTCACCACGCAGGTCGAGCGCTATGCGCCGGACGGGATGGACCAGATCGAGTTCAGTCCCGTCGACGTCTATCTCTCCCCCACCGCTTCGCTGCATGTCGGGCTCGCTTTGCACGAGTTGGCGGTCAACGCCGCGTCCTACGGCTCCCTGTCGGTGCCGGGCGGCAAGGTGTCCATCGACGCCCGGATCGAGGATCACGGCGAAGAGACGGCGCTGGTGATCGCGTGGCAGGAGCGCGGCGGCCCTCGCGTCAGGCCGGAACGCGACGCCCGTTTCGGGACCTCCACCCTCGAGCGCATCGTGCCGAACGCCGTCGGCGGTTCGGCGCGGCTGGAATATCTGTCGGAGGGCATCCGCTACACCCTGACGGTTCCGGAAGCCCAGTACGAGGTGATGCAGGGCGGCGCGGGCGACTGATATCGATGCTGCGAGTGGTCGGCTCCCTGCCAACTGGCGTCGAGCCCGCGCGGCTTGAGCGACAGGCTCTCTCTTGTCAGTCGAAGACCGCCCCGGACGGTCGTCCGGAACCTCGCATGCCGATCCCTCTCGGCTGCTGGCCCGCCTGAAGCAGGCGCAGAGGCCGCGACTTCTGCTCCCACCCGGAACCCGCCTGCGAGCTCGATCGATCTGCTTCTCCGTCGCCGAAGACCGGGCAGCGCCCTGGATCGCGGACCCACGGCCCTCTTTCTTTCCGAATGGTAAATTCCGGTGTGCCGCGATGCTCCTCGGCGCAATCGGCTCTGCTGCTTCCATTTTTTCGTGGAACGCGGGCTACGGCGGAGCCAGCCGATTGGCATCGGATCCGTGTGTTTCACGCTAACGTGAGCCCACTTTTCGCTTGCGTGCGGAACTGGGGCCACAGCTCATGTATTGTTCTTCCCGAAGGAGAGCTGGAGATGGAACACGTCGCTGCATTCATGCTGCTGGTCGGTTGCTCGGGGGATCTTTCCGTTTGCAAGGAAATTCCCGTCCCCGTGCCCGCCTATGAAAATGTCGCCGAATGCCGCCAGGAACTGCCGCTGCAGATCCGCCTGAGCGGAACGACCGACAAGCGCGTCTATGGCGCCTGCAAGGAAGTGTCCGAGGATGTCTTCCAGCAGTCGGCGACCGTCGACTGGTCCGTTTCGCGCGACGGCCAGCTGTCGATCACTTTCGACGCCGAGCCGAGCCTCGTCGCGTCGCGCTGACCGCTTCAAGTCGTGGGGCGACCAGAAGAGAATTTGCCGGCGCTCAGGCCCCCGGGGCTTGGGTGGAACCGTGAAGGGCTCAGACTGCTTGCATGGCCGCGCCGACGCTAAACGATTCCCGGTTCCGCGGTAATCGCGCATCACGCTGGGATGGACGAGCGGTCGCAGAATGGGAACCTGATCTTCGTGGCCCGGAGCCTTACAAACTTCACATCATTTGAAGGCGCTTCGTTCTCGACCGATGCCCAGCGGCGTTTTGGTGGGCGCATGGTGATGAGACCTCGCGGCCCCGTCACTCACGGCCCTCGTACCGAAAATCCGACGGCGCCCGTCGCGACGTCGTCCTCTGCCGCCATTTTGACCTGAAGCCGCCTGCTGTAGCTGAAGCCAATCGCTCCCGACGATCTTAGGATCCTCGGGGCATGGCCCGGAAACGGCAAAGCGTTGGGGTTGTTACCCTCCCGCTGCAGCGTGACGTTGGCTGTGTATGCGGGCGCTGGAGATTGCTTTCGGGCCCGGCAACAGCGCTGAATTTGCCCGGACATGGCCGCTTTGAAATTTTTTTGCCTGCGCGGCGAATTGTCCCGGATCGCAGCCGGCTAGCCTTTTCATTGATCCAGCGAGACGGATATACCGTAGTCCGTCTGCCCGCCACCACCCGCCATTCGTCGAGCTTTTCGGCTGAGTTCGGGCTGCCTTGCGCAAGTGTCGGCCAATCATCCCACATTCAGGGCGCTCGCTCTGCCAGCGCGGCGGGCGAGCCGTTCGGATATCGGCGCGCGGTTCACCAGGAATGTTGGCAGCCTTTCCGGATGCCAATTGCAGCGGGGGTGGTGACGTCGCCGCCGATCCCCCTATAACAATGACGACTGGGGACATCACAGTGAAGAGTGAGAGACGACACATGTTTCGCAAGATTTCTTTCGCGACGCTCGCGGTTGCCGCCATGCTGACGGCAGGCTGCACCACGGAAGACCGGTACACGGGCGGCGGCGCGCTCGCCGGTGGTGCCGTCGGCGCTCTTGCTGGCCAGGCCATCGGGGGCAATACCGGCTCGACCCTGGCGGGTGCGGCCATCGGTGCCGGCGTCGGCGCCGTGGCCGGCAACGTCATCGGCCGGTCCAGGGAAAATCCGGGCTATTGCCGTTACTCCGACGGCAACGTCTACCGCTGCCCGGACGGCTACTGATCCAGCTTCCGCGACAGCGGCGGGCGCCCGGCAGCATTGGCGCGAGGCGCTCCGGCACGACATTTCGAGATCCCGCCCAAGTGGCGGGATTTCACGCAAACAGACCCGGTGGACAACTGGAGAATGCCGGTGATGGCCGGAAGCAATCGGCTGCGGCCATGCACAAGGGGCGGAGACTTGGCGGCGGGGGGCGCGGCAAGGTCCGGAACCTCGCGCCGGACGCATCGCGCGGCCGCGGCCCTTGCAGCGAGCTGCCTGCTCCTCTCCGCCTGCGGCAGCGGCCCGCGCTCGCCCGTCTTCGGGGCGGTGTTCGGCCTGGAAGATGCCGAGACCATCCCGTTCCGCTCCGGTCGGATTCCAGAGCCCGCGCCGGAGCTCGGCGATCGGGTCCTCGGCCTTGCGGCCAACGCCCCCGGACAATGCATCTTTCTGCGCGCCAATGGCAGGCACCGATTCATCGCCAGCTGCCCCGACGGCTACGACGTCTGACGCGCGGTCCCTCTGGCCGCGACGCCTGAATGCGATTGCCCGCGTCGATCGCCCGGCCGCTCGGACCGAGCTGGCGGCGCGTGGTCATTAGGCCGCGCCGGCGTCCGGCTGCGGCGGGCGCAGGAGATGGACGAAGGCCTTGCGGTAGCCGCCTTCGCCAGCCGGGCTGGTGCCAAATTCGATGCGTGCCAGCCGGTCGCCCCGAGCGATCTCGAAGCCGCGAACGTCGACCGTGACGATCTGCCAGCCCGTGCCGTCCTCTCCATGCATCGTCGCCAGCGTGTCGATCGCGTCGCCATGGTCCGCGTTCATGTGGTCGCGGGCCCGGATCCCCGCAGCGGCGAGGGCGCCGGCGGGCGCATCGACGAGGTCCGTGGCGCCAAGCTCGAAGGCGCGGGCGAAGCCGCCGTTCAGCGAGGCACCGACAGGCGTCAGCCGCAGGAAGCGGAAATCGGGAAAATCGACGTAGAGCTTCGCCTTCGGATGGCGCGACAGGAACCGTTCGCGCACAGCGGCGGCTTCGCCGGCGTTGAAACCGACTGCGGCGGCTTCGCCGCCGCCGGGACTAGCCAGGGCGGCATCGCCGCAGCGGGCAAGAGCCAAGGCGCCATCGTCGCCGCCGGGGGCAACCGGAACGGCCTCGGCGAAGATCGTCATGCGCGGATGGGCGAGGGGATCGCCCTTGCCGCTGCGTGTCACGAGGAGCGAGGGTCGGCGGCAAGGGCCCTGGCGTGCAGCGACAGGCCGGAGACGAGGATGATCGGACAGCCGGAAACGTCGGTCGCCAACAGCGTGCGGCTGACGGCGGGAAAGCCGTCACCCGGTCGCAACACGCCGAGCGCGCCCTCGCGGGCGGAGCGCAGCAGCATGCGCGCCAGATGCCGCGCCGCCTCGTCCACCGGCTGCAGCAGCGGCGTCCCGGCAGCCTCGCCGGTGGCGGTGCCGGCGGTGTCCGGACGAAGGTCCGGCTGCGGATCGGTGCCGGTCGGGGGAGGCGGGGCGGCTGAGGTCATGGCGAGATCCGGCAGGTCGCGAAGGAAATCTGGACCTGGCTTCGATGCCATCGTCGGTCGGTTCCGGCAAGACGGCGCCCGAGGCGCCAGCGGCAATTGGCGGAGGGAACCCCGCGCCGGAGCCGCCGGCGCCGGTCCGTCGGCGGTTTTTCTTGGACGTTCGGGGGGCGCCGCGATATCTGCGGTGCAAATGGACAGGATTTTCCTGGGAGATTCTCGATTTGGCTGACGAACTCAAGGCCCGCATCCTCGACATCCTGCGGCAGATGACGCCGCCGGACGGCGGGGCGGACGTGGTGACGCGGTCGCTCGTCTCGGACATCTTCATCGCCGACGGCAAGGCGTTCTTCTCCTTGACCGTGCCGGCGGCCGAGGCCCAGCGCTTCGAGCCGTTCTGCCGGAAGGTCGAGGCCGAGGTGGCGAGGCTCGACGGCGTCTCGAAGGCGATGGTCGCGCTGACGGCGGAAAAGACCGCGGGCGCCGGCGGCCGGGCCTCCGCGCCGCCGGCGCCCCAGCCGCGCCAGGCGCCGGCACAGGCCGCCTCCCAGGCGCCTGCCCCCGGGCGGCGTCCCGGCGCCGCCAAGCCCGGCATTCCCGGCATCGACCGGATCATTGCGGTCGCCTCCGGCAAAGGCGGGGTCGGCAAGTCGACGACGGCCGTCAATCTTGCCCTCGGCCTCGCCACCTTCGGCCTCAAGGTCGGCATCCTCGACGCCGACGTCTACGGCCCCTCGATCCCGCGGCTCCTCGGCCTCAAGGACAAGCCGAAGACCAGCGGCGGGCGCACCATCGTGCCCCTGGAGGCCTTCGGCCTGAAGGCGATGTCGATGGGGCTGATGGTCGACGAGGAGACGCCGATGATCTGGCGCGGGCCGATGGTGATGTCGGCGCTGACCCAGATGCTGCGGGAGGTCGAGTGGGGCGAGCTCGACGTTCTCGTCGTCGACATGCCGCCCGGCACCGGCGACGCGCAGCTGACCATGGCCCAGCAGGTGCCGCTGGCCGGCGCGGTGATCGTCTCGACGCCCCAGGACCTGGCGCTGATCGATGCGCGCAAGGGTCTGGCGATGTTCCAGAAGGTCGAGGTGCCGCTGCTCGGCATCGTCGAGAACATGAGCTACTTCGTCGCTCCCGACACCGGCAACCGCTACGACATCTTCGGCCATGGCGGGGCGCGGGCGGAGGCGACGCGCCTCGGCGTGCCCTTCCTCGGCGAGGTTCCGCTCGAGATGGCGATCCGCGAGAGCTCGGACGCCGGACGTCCCGTCGTCGCCTCCGATCCGGACGGACCCCACGCCGCCGCCTACCGCGACATCGCCGCGAAAGTTCTCGCCGAACTCGAGAATTCGCGACCAAAGTCGCGGGCGCCGAGCATCGTTTTTGATTGAATGGTCAAAGAACGGGGCTTGCCATCGGCTGCCAAAAGCTGTCGGATGCGGACTCAGTGAGCGGACGAAAAGATCCGCCCCATCCTGACAGGAGGCATGCTGAATGAATTCCCTGACCCGGCTTCTCGCCGCGACGGCCCTGACCTTGGCCCTCGGTTCGGCGGCGTCGGCCAAGACGCTCGTCTATTGCTCCGAGGCTTCGCCGGAAGGCTTCGACCCGGCGCTCTACACCGCCGGAACCACCTTCGACGCATCCTCGCGCACGGTCTACAACCGCCTCGTCGAGTTCAAGCACGGCTCCACCGAGACCGAGCCGGGTCTGGCCGAATCCTGGGAAATCTCCGAGGACGGCACGGTCTACACCTTCAAGCTTAGGCCCGACGTGAAGTTCCAGACCACGGACTTCTTCACGCCGACCCGCACGCTGAACGCCGACGACGTGATCTATTCGTTCGAGCGACAGCTGAAGAGCGACAATCCGTGGAACCAGTACGTTCCCGGCGCCAGCTGGGAATATGCCAGCGGCATGGGCTTTCCGGACCTGATCAAGTCGATCGAGAAGGTCGACGACCTGACCGTCAAGTTCACGCTGAACCGGCCGGAAGCACCGTTCCTCGCCGATCTCGCGATGGACTTCGCCTCGATCATGTCGAAGGAATATGCCGACAGCCTCGCCGAGGCCGGCAACGAGGCGACGCTCAACCAGCAGCCGCTCGGCACCGGGCCGTTCCAGTTCGTCGCCTACCAGCCGGACGCCGTCATCCGCTACAAGGCCAATCCGGACTACTTCAAGGGCCAGCAGCCGATCGACGACCTGATCTTCGCGATCACCACCGACGCGTCGGTGCGGGCCCAGAAGCTCAAGGCCAACGAGTGCCAGATCTTCCCCTATCCGAACGCCGCCGATGTCGAATCGCTGAAGAGCGATCCGAACCTCGAAGTGCCGAGCCAGGAAGGCCTGAACGTCGCCTACATGGCGTACAACACGACGCAGGCGCCCTTCGACAAGGTCGAGGTCCGCAAGGCCCTCAACATGGCGATCAACAAGCAGGCGATCATCGACGCGGTGTTCCAGGGCGCGGCGGTGCCGGCCAAGAATCCCATCCCGCCGACGATGTGGTCCTACAACGATGCCGTCCAGGACGATCCGTATGATCCGGAGAAGTCCCAGCAGATGCTGAAGGACGCCGGCGTCGAGAACCTCTCGATGAAGATCTGGGCGATGCCGGTCTCGCGGCCCTACATGCTCAACGCCCGCCGCGCGGCGGAGCTGATGCAGGCGGATCTCCAGAAGGTCGGCGTCTCGGCCGAAATCGTCTCCTACGAATGGGGCGAGTATCTGGAGAAGTCGAAGGCCAAGGACCGCGACGGTGCCGCGATGCTCGGCTGGACCGGCGACAACGGCGATCCGGACAACTTCCTCGACACGCTGCTCGGCTGCGAAGCCGTCGGCGGCAACAACCGCGCCCAGTGGTGCAACGAGGAGTTCGACGCGCTGGTCAAGAAGGCCAAGACGACCTCGGACCAGGCCGAGCGCACCAAGCTCTACGAAGAGGCGCAGGTCGTCTTCAAGCGCGAGGCGCCCTGGCTGACCATCGACCATTCGACGGTGTTCATGCCGATGCAGAAGTCGGTCAAGAACTTCTACCAGGATCCGCTGGGCTATCACCGGTTCGACGACGTCGACATCGAACAGTAAGCACTTCGTTTTGCCATGATCTTGCAGGGAGGGGCGGCATCGGCCGCCCCTTCTCGATTTGAAAGAGCCTGATGTCATGACGGCGACCCATCCGTTCACCCGAAAGATCCTGCTCGCCTTCGACTTCGACTGGACGCTTGCCGAGGACTCGTTCGAGCGCCTCGTCGTCCTCAAAGGGTTCGACGTCGACGCGTGGAAGTCCCATCACATGCGTCCGCTGAGCGAGGCTGGGTGGGACGAAATCCTGGCGAAGTTCGAAAGCCTTCGGCGGATGTGCGCGGCAGCGGGAAAGTCCGTCACGCTGGCCGACGTGCAGGAAGCCGGCCGCTCGACGAAGGGCTTTCCCGGCGCCGAGACCATGCCGGAGCGGCTGCGCGCCGTTGCCCGCACCGTCGATCCGTCGGTCGAACTCGAATTCGCCATCGTCTCTGCCGGCTATCTCGATGTGTTCTCCGCCCATCCCGTCGCACCGGTTTTCGACCTGCACTACGGATCGGCCTTCGACATCGGCGACGACGGGGCTGTGCGGGGCGTCAAGACGATGATTTCCCATCCCGAGAAGGTTCGCTATCTCCAGGCGCTCGCCAAGGGGATCGATCTGGGCGGCTCGAATGCCCCGTCTCGCACCGAGGCGGAGACGCCGGAGGCGGATCGTCGTGTCCCGCCGGACCAGCTGATCTATGTCGGCGACGGCGCTTCGGACCTCCAGGCCTTCGGCTTCGTCCGCGAGAAGGGAGGCTTTGCCATTGCGGTTTCCCGGGATGGCGAGTTCTCGGCGACGGACGAGATGCTCGAAGCCCAGCGACCGGACGCGCTGGCTCCGCCCAACTACGAAGACGGCGAGCCGCTGTTCGAAGTCCTTGCCCACGCGGTGCGCTCGCACGCGTCCCGCATCGCGCTCCGCCGGATCGGGCGGGACGACTGAACGACCAAGGACCGACCAGCAAGGCCGGCCTGAAACAAACAACTCGACCTGACCATAGGGGCACCATGCAGCGCTTCCTTCTCTCGCGCATCGCGGTCCTGATTCCGACCTTCATCGGCGTCTCGATCGTGGCCTTCGCCTTCATCCGGCTCCTGCCCGGCGATCCCGTCCAGATGCTCGCCGGCGAGCGGGTCGTCTCGCCCGAGCGCCACGCCGCGCTGATGCAGCAGCTGGGCTTCGACCGGCCGCTGGTGATGCAGTATCTCTCCTATCTCTGGGGGCTGCTGCAGGGCGATTTCGGCACCTCGATCGTCACCAAGCGGGGCGTCGCGGACGAGTTCTTCACGCTGTTCCCGGCGACGCTGGAACTGTCCCTCTGCGCGATCTTCATCGCCGTCTTCCTGGGCGTGCCGGCCGGCGTCTTCGCCGCGGTCAAGCGCGGCTCGTGGTTCGACCAGTCGGTGATGGGCGCGGCGCTCGTCGGCTATTCCATGCCGATCTTCTGGTGGGGCCTGCTCCTGATCATCTTCTTTTCCGGCATCCTGCAGTGGACGCCGGTCTCGGGTCGCATCTCGCTGCTGTTCTATTTTCCCCAGGTCACCGGCTTCATGCTGATCGACTCGCTGCTGTCCGGCCAGAAGGGCGCGTTCACCTCGGCGGTGTCGCATCTGATCCTGCCGTCGATCGTGCTGGCGACCATCCCGCTCGCCGTCATCGCGCGGCAGACCCGCTCGGCGATGCTCGAGGTGCTCGGCGAGGACTATGTGCGCACCGCCAGGGCCAAGGGCCTCGCCAAATCCCGCGTCGTCGGCGTCCACGCGCTCCGCAACGCGCTGATCCCCGTCGTCACCACCATCGGCCTGCAGGTCGGCGTGCTGATGGCCGGCGCGATCCTGACCGAATCGATCTTCTCCTGGCCGGGCATCGGCAAGTGGATGGTCGACAGCGTGTTTCGCCGCGACTACCCGGTGGTCCAGGGCGGTCTTCTGTTGATCGCGATGATCATCATGTTCGTCAATCTGGCGGTCGACCTCCTCTACGGGGTCATCAATCCGCGCGTCAGGGCCGGGTGAGGAGACCGAGATGAGCCATATTTCAGCCCAGGAAGCCGAAGAAGGCGTCGGCACCGACATTCCGGATCGTCCGAAGAAAAGCGTCCGGCGGCAGATGCTGCAGGAGTTCTGGTACTACTTCTCCGAAAACAAGGGCGCGGTGCTCGGCCTCGTGGTCTTCGTCCTGATCGTCGCGACGGCCATCGCGGCGCCGCTGATCGCGCCCTATTCGCCGATCGCCACCAACAGCCAGGCCCAGCTGGTGCCGCCGGTCTGGGCGGACGGCGGCAGCTGGAACTACCTCCTCGGCACCGACGCGATCGGCCGGGACATGCTCTCGCGGCTGCTCTTCGGTGCCCAGTATTCGCTGTTCATCGGCGTCGTCGTCGTCTTCGTGGCGGTGACCGTCGGCATCTCGGTCGGTCTGATCGCCGGCTACTACGGCGGCTGGATCGACACCGTCATCATGCGGGTGATGGACGTCATCCTGGCGTTTCCCTCGCTGCTGCTGGCGCTGGTCCTTGTCGCCGTGCTCGGGCCGGGCCTGACCAATGCGATGATCGCCATCGCCCTGGTGCTGCAGCCGCATTTCGTCCGTCTGACGCGGGCCTCGGTGATGGCCGAGAAGCGGCGGGAATATGTGACGGCGGCCAAGGTTGTCGGCGCGGGACCGTTCCGGCTGATGGTGGTGACGATCCTGCCGAACTGCCTCGGCCCCCTGATCGTCCAGGCGACGCTGTCCTTCTCCAACGCCATCCTCGACGCCGCGGCGCTGGGCTTCCTCGGCATGGGTGCCCAGCCGCCGACACCGGAATGGGGCACCATGCTCGCCGAGGCGCGGGAGTTCATCCTCAGAGCCTGGTGGGTGGTGACCTTCCCGGGCCTTGCCATCCTCGTCACGGTGCTCGCCATCAACCTCGTCGGCGACGGCCTCAGAGACGCGCTCGACCCGAAGATGAAGCGGAGCTGATACCTCCCATGACCCTTCTCTCCCTCCGCAACCTGTCCGTCACCTTCGACACCGCCTCCGGCCCGTTCAAGGCCGTGGACGGTGTCGACATCACCGTCGAGCCCGGCGAAGTGCTCGGCATCGTCGGCGAAAGCGGCTCCGGCAAGTCCGTCGCCATGCTCGGCCTGATGGGCCTCCTGCCGCCGTCCGCCACGGTCACCGCCGACGAGATCGCCTTCGAGGGCCGCGACATGCGGCAGATGTCTGGCCGCGAGAGGCGCAAGATCATCGGCAACGAGGTCGCGATGATCTTCCAGGAGCCGATGTCGAGCCTCAACCCGTGCTTCACGGTCGGCTTCCAGATCAAGGAGGCGCTGAAGGCGCACACCGATCTCGACCGCAAGGCAAGGCAGGCGCGGGCGATCGAGCTGATGCAGGCCGTCGGCATCCCCGAGCCCGAGCGACGCCTGTCGGCCTTTCCGCACCAGATGTCCGGCGGCATGAGCCAGCGGGTGATGATCGCCATGGCGACCGCCTGCCGGCCGAAGCTTCTGATCGCCGACGAGCCGACGACGGCCCTCGACGTGACCATCCAGGCGCAGATCCTCGACCTGCTGCTCGATCTCCAGAAGGAGCGCGGCATGGCGATGATCCTGATCACCCACGACATGGGGGTGATCGCCGAAACGGCCGAGCGGGTCGTGGTGCAATATGCCGGCCAGCAGGTGGAGCGCCAGCCGGTGGCGACGCTGTTCGACCAGCCGCACCATCCCTATACCTCGGCGCTGCTTGCCGCGATTCCCGAGCGCTCGTCGGGCGCCCGGCTGCCGACGATCCCCGGCGTCGTGCCGGGGCAGGGGGACCGGCCGGATGGTTGCCTGTTCAACCCGCGCTGCCCGAAGGCGGACGACCGCTGCCGCACGATCGTGCCGCCGCGCCAGCCGGCAAGCCTCGGCGAGGCGCTCTGCCACTATCCTCTCAATCATCCCGCCCAAGTGAGTGCCGCCTGATGAACGCCATCGTCACCGCCAAGGACGTGAGCCAGGTCTACGAGGTGCGCCGCGGCATGTTTGCCAAGCCTCTCGGCCTCAAGGCCGTCAAGGATGCGAGCTTTTCCGTCGAGGAGGGTGAGACGCTGGCGATCGTCGGCGAGAGCGGCTGCGGCAAGTCGACGCTCGCCCGCATGCTGACGATGATCGAGACGCCGTCGGACGGCTCGCTCACGATCGACGGCATCACCATCACCGGCGACGATCCCGGCGACGTCAGGAAGCTGCGCTCGACGGTGCAGATCGTCTTCCAGAACCCCTATGGCGCGCTCAACCCGCGCCAGAAGGTCGGCTCGATCCTTGAGGAGCCGCTGAAGATCAACACCAAGCTCTCGTCGGCCGAGCGCCGGCAGAAGGCCGAGCAGGCGCTGGCCGAGGTCGGGCTGCGGCCCGAGCATTACGGCCGCTATCCGCACATGTTCTCCGGCGGCCAGCGCCAGCGCATCGCCATCGCGCGGGCGATCATCCTCGAGCCGAAGATCCTCGTCCTCGACGAGCCGGTGTCGGCGCTGGACGTCTCGATCCAGGCGCAGATCCTCAACCTCCTCGCCGACCTGCAGGATCGGCTCGGCCTCACCTACATCTTCATCAGCCATGATCTCTCGGTTGTGAAGCACGTCGCCGACCGCGTGATGGTGATGTATCTCGGCCGGCCGGTGGAGATCGCGCCGGTGGAGGCGCTCTATGCCAACCCCTTGCATCCCTATACGCGCGCCCTCCTGTCGGCGACGCCCGCGACCGATCCGAAATCGAAGGGCCAGCGCATCCGGCTGACGGGCGAATTGCCCTCGCCGATCAGTCCGCCGCCCGGCTGCTCCTTCAACCCGCGCTGCCCCTTTGCGAACGAGCGGTGCCGGGCGGAACGGCCGGAACTGACGCAGCACGGGCCGACGCGGGTGGCATGCTTCGCGGTAGAAGAAGGTCGGATCGAGATGGCTGCAGCCTGATCAGCAGCAGTGTCTCGCGTGGATTGCTGCGCGAAGACGAACGATGCCCAGCATGCCGATCATGCAACGGTCGGCGCTGGGCCTCGCTCCTTCGCCATGAAGCGAGTTTATTCGGAACGAAATCGCGCTGACATTCTTGGGTCTACTAAGCAGTGCGTTGGCCGGCACGATCCGGGCTGTGCACTATTCAGTGAACGACAGAAGGACGCGCCATCATGAAACATCTTTATCTTGCCGCCTCTGCTGCCATGTTTCTCACGCTTGCGGCCTGCGGCGACAACAACGAGGCCCAGCTCACCGAGCTGCAGGGTCAGTTGGAGACCGCGCAGACCGAGAACGAGACGTTGCGGGGACAGGTCAGCGAACTCGAGGCCGCCCAGCAGTCGGCGGCGGGTCAGCTCGATCCGGCGACGCTGCGCGAGCCGCTGACGACGGCCTTTACGGCCCTCGGCAAGACGGAGCAGCAGCTGGACAGGTTTTCGGCGGCACTGACGCAGGAGGGCTACCAGGGCGTCTCGCTCGATCCGCTGCGCGAGAATCTCCTCCAAGCGAGCCAGGCCGTCGCCGGCGCGGCGCGGGATGTCGGCGTCGATGTCGATGCCGTGCTGGCCGAGGCGCAGTCGGCGATCGAGGAGGAAACCTCCGCGACGCAGCCAGCCATGGCGCCTTCGGGCGGAGCCTCGGATGCGAGCGGCACAAGCGGTGCCGACACCGGCGCGGCGGGCGGAACGGCGTCCGAAGCGACTGGCGACGACACGCAGGCGACGCAGCCGGCCCAGTAAGCGCCAGCGGCAGCGGCGCATGATGCAGACAGACGAGGCCGAGCCGGGAACGCGTGACGTTCGCCGGCTCGGTGCTTACATGAAGGGTGTTGCGGGGCGTGGCCGGCTCATCGCTGTGTCGATTGGGAGCCGAGAGACGCGAAGACGTGGGGAGCCGAGCTTGCAGCGACCGGAGCCTTTGGGTCTCGATTCACCGGACGACCCTGTGCAACAGCCGATCCAAGATCCCATGCCCGATGCCGTCTGCGACAATGAGGGCTTTGCAGCGCGTCTCGACGCGATGAGCGCCGGCTATCATGAAGGGCTCTATGACGGCCGCCGCTACGGCGTAACCCTGAAGGTCTCGGCCGACGGGCGGCGCCGCTGGCTCTATGCTGAAGAGCTCGGAGGCACGGATTTCGTCAGTGCCAACGTCTTCCTCCTCGGCGGCGGGCGGGTGCTGCTGAAGCCCTGCGAGATGCCGCAGGAGAAGGTCGTGGCCTTCGTTCAGGGCTTCGTGTCGAACGACTGATGCGGCGCAGAGTAATGCAGGAGTGCCAGCCGGACGATCTGCCGCTCGGCACTCCCGCAGCCGGTCTCAGTTCACATAGACGTAGAGGTAGCTGGGATAGACCTCGACGCAGACATAGGGGTTGCCGCCGACGATCTGCCGCAGGGTGCTCTGCTCGGTCTGGCCGTTGTCGAGAAGCGCCGGGATTCTCGCCCGCGCATTGGCCGATCCGAAGGTGCGGTCGCCCTGGTCGGTGCGGTCGGAATCCTGGAACTTGTGATAGTTCGCGCGGTCCTGGCGCAGGATCGAGCCGGCGTCGGTCAGCTCGAAGCCGTCGGACGCGACCTTGTCGTTGGCGCTGATTTCCGCGCAATATTCGTCGACGACGCCTTGCGCCGCGGCGTGAGAGGCAAGGGACAGGCCGGCCGCGAGCAACGCGGCACCCAGGATCAGTCTCATCGTCACGCTCTTTCGTTCGCGTCCCTGAAAAGCTCATCCTCCACCTCCGGGCCCCGTTTCCGAAAGGGGCATGTCTCCGGAGAGGGCCGGAGGCGGAGCGACGAGCGCCGACCGACCTGGCGCACGCGTCGGCGCATCCGGCCAAAGCCGGACACGCCCGCGCGGGCGCAATGTCGATCGATCGCGGCAGAGCCTAGGGGCGGGCGCGGCGCGCCGGTATGTCTGGACGTCCAGTTCTTGCGCCCCTGCGTCCGCGATCGGTTTCGCTGGCGACGGCAAGAGCGAAGACAGGGAGGGCGGGGGCTACTTGCCGGCCGCCTGCTGGCCGACGATCTCGCGCGTCGCGTCGAAGACGATGTCCTTGTTGCGGCTCATGATGTAGCGCAGGTCCCAGTCGTCGCGGCACAGATAGACCGGCCAGCCGTCACGGTCGCGCACGACGTTCATGGTGTTCTGGCGGATGAATTCCTTCATCGCCGGCTCGTTGTCCGAGCGGATCCAGCGGGCGACGTTGAACTGCACCGGCTCGAAGGAGACGTCGGCCTTGTATTCGCCGGAGATGCGCGAGGCGAGGACGTCGAGCTGCAGCGGTCCGACAACGCCGACGATCCAGTCCGAGCCGATCGTTGGACGAAACACCTGGACGAGGCCCTCCTGGGCGAGATCCTCGAGGCCCCGGCGCATCTGCTTCATCTTCATGGAGTCTTCGAGCCGCACGCGGCGCAGCACCTCCGGCGCGAAGGCCGGCAGGCCGGTGAAGCGGAAATTCTCGCCCTCGGTCAGGGTGTCGCCGACCTGCAGCGTGCCGTGGTTGGGAATGCCGATGACGTCGCCGGCATAGGCCTCCTCGGTCAGGGCCCGCTCCTGGGCGACGAAGTAGATCGGGTTGGAGACGGCGATCGGCTTGCCGGAGCGCACGTGGTCGAGCTTCATGCCGCGCTTGAAATGGCCCGAGCAGAAGCGGACGAAGGCGACGCGGTCGCGGTGCTTGGGGTCCATGTTGGCCTGGACCTTGAAGACGAAGCCGGAGACCTTGTCGGTGGACGGGTCGACCGGGCCCTTGTCGGAGGGCTGCGGCCGCGGGCCGGGCGCGTGTTCGGCGATGAAGTCCATCAGCCGGTCGACGGCGAAGTTCTGCAGGGCCGAGCCGAAGACCACCGGGGTCAGGTGGCCCTGGCGGTAGGCGGCGGGGTCGAAGTCGGCATAGCCCTCGGAGGCGAGTTCCGCGGCGTCGCGGAAGCCGGCATAGGCGTCGGCGCCGAGGGCTGCCTGCAGCGCCGGGTCGTCGAGGCCGCCGGCATAATGCTCGGTCTTGTCGAGGCCGGCGAAGAGGAAGTCGTTCTTGACGAGGTCGTAGCACCCCTTGAACAGACCGCCCTGGCCGACCGGCCAGATCATCGGCGCGACGGAGAGGGCGAGCTGCTCCTCGATCTCGTCGAGCAGTTCGAACGGATCGCGCCCCTCGCGGTCGACCTTGTTGACGAAGGTGATGATCGGGATGTCGCGCAGGCGGCAGATCTCGAACAGCTTGCGCGTCTGCGCCTCGATGCCCTTGGCGGCGTCGATGACCATGATGGCGCTGTCGACCGCGGTGAGCGTGCGATAGGTGTCCTCGGAGAAGTCGCTGTGGCCGGGCGTGTCGAGGAGGTTGAAATTGATGCCTTCCTTCTCGAAGGTCATCACCGAGGAGGTGACCGAGATGCCGCGGTTCTTCTCGATGTCCATCCAGTCGGACTTCGCCCGACGGCCATTGCCCTTGGAGCGGACGGCGCCGGCCATCTCGATGGCGCCGCCGGAGAGCAGCAGCTTCTCCGTCAGCGTCGTCTTGCCGGCGTCGGGGTGGGAGATGATCGCGAAGGTGCGACGCGTCTCGTAGGGGCGCTGCGCGGCCTTGGCCGCGGGCGATGCTCCGTTGGCCTGGCTGCGCGTTCCGACTTCCTCGGCGAGACGATCCATAAGACGACTTTCTGGTGTTTCTCCCAACAGTCGCCGATGGCGGCGAACGGCCTGCGGCGAAGGCGACGGTCGGGCTGGTTTTGCCCGCCGTTTACAGCATCGGGCCGCAAATCGGAATCATTTTCGAGGGAGCGGCAAGGCAAGGCCGGGCTCGAAGGCGGCGACCGCTGCCACGCGTGGGGTCATCGCCCGGTGTCCAGAGCAGGCCGGAGCACACGGCAGTGTCGGCAACGCCGATCCGCATCAGGGCCAGGCGACATAGAAGCGCCTGGCGCCATAGACCGACAGGAAGACCGGATCGATCACGATCAGCCGGCCATAGCCGGCCTTCTCGAACAGCCGCAGCATCGAGGCCTCGGTGTGCCAGAACGAGGTCCTGTTGCCGATCGAGGCCATCGGATTGTCGCCCTCGGGAAAGTCCACGCCGCAATAGCCGTCCCGCTCGACCAGCCGGTGCCAGTCCTTCGGCGCGTCCGCCACCATCTCTGCCACATGGACCTGCGTCTCGACGATCACCGGCGCGCCGTAGCAGCAGCGCCTCAGCAGGCTCTCCTGGTCGGCTAGCTCCAGATGATACAGGAGGCCGAGGATCGCCACGACCCCATGTCCGCGGGGGTCGTAGTCGCGCACATCCGCTTCGACGAAGCGGATGGAGCCCAGATCCTCCGGCAGACGCGCCGTCCGGCCGTCGACGGCGGTGACCTCGAAGCCGAGCTTCGTCGCCCAGACGCCGAACTTGCAATGCCCGGCGCCGAGATCGACCAGTGTTCGCTCGGGCGGGGCGACGACGTGCTTGAGGATATGGACGAAGGTCGCGATCCGGCGGACACCGATGTCGTCGCCCGGCACCGGAATCGTCAGCCGTTCGACGCGAAACGCGCCTTCGCCCGAGGTCGCTCGCATCACCCCGCGCTCTGGTGCCTCTGCAGGGCGTCGACGATCTCCTGCGGGCCGATCTGGCCGAGGATCTTGCCCTTGTGGCTGACGACCACCGCGCCCTTCGATCCGCTGACCGAATCCATGATGCGCTTCAGGGGCGTCGTCGGCTCGGCCATGGCCGCGACATTGGCGGGTGTCGCGTCGTCCCGGTCGATCGGCTTCATCACGTCGCCGGCGGTGAGGACGTTGAGCGGGTTCATGTGGGCGACGAAGTCGGCGACGTAGTCGTCTGCCGGTCGCAGCACGATGTCCTGCGCCGTGCCGATCTGGACGATGCGCCCGCCCTCCATGATGGCGATGCGGTTGCCGATCTTGAAGGCCTCGTCGAGATCGTGGCTGACGAAGATGATGGTCTTCTTCAGCTTCTGCTGGAGGTCGATCAGCTCGTCCTGGAGCCGGGTTCGGATCAACGGGTCGAGGGCGGAGAACGGCTCGTCCATCAGGAGGATCGGGGCGTCGGTGGCAAAGGCGCGGGCAAGGCCGACGCGCTGCTGCATGCCGCCGGAGAGCTCCGAGACGCGCGAATGGGCCCAGTCCGAGAGGCCGACGAGTTCCAGCTGCTCCAGCGCGCGCTTGCGCCGGGCGGCCTTCGATTCGCCGGCGAATTCGAGGCCGAGCGCGACGTTGTCGACCACCGAGCGCCAGGGCAGGAGCGCGAACTGCTGGAACACCATCGCCACCTCGTGGCGGCGCAGTTCGCGCAGGCGGGCGGCGCCGCAGTCCTTGGGGTCGACGGGCTGGCGGCCGGTGTCGATGACGACGCGGCCCCTCGCCACCGGGGCGAGGCCGTTGACGGCGCGGATGAGGGTCGACTTGCCGGAGCCGGACAGCCCCATCAGGACGGCGATCTCACCCTCCTTCACCTCGAGCGTGGCATTGGTGACGCCGAGGGTCGCGCCGGTCTCCTCGCGGATCTCGGCGCGGTTCCTGCCGGCATCGGCGAGTTCCAGCGCCTTGTCCCTGCCGCGGCCGAAGATGATCGAGACGTTTTCGAACGATACGACGGTCTTTGTCATCGCCCCTTCTCCTCGATCCGGAAGAAGCGATCGAGGATGATCGCCAGAAGCACGATGGCAAGGCCGGATTCGAAGCCGTTGCCGACGTTGATGGCGTTGAGGGCCCGCAGCACCGGCACGCCGAGGCCGGGGGCGCCGACGAGGGCGGCGATGACCACCATCGAGAGCGACAGCATGATCGTCTGGGTGAGGCCGGCCATGATCTGCGGCAGGGCGTAGGGGATCTCGACCTTGAACAGCCGCTGCATCGGCGTCGCTCCGAAGGCGTCGCCGGCCTCAAGGAGTTGCGTCGGCGTCGAGGCGATGCCGAGTCGGGTCAGGCGGATCGAGGCGGGCAGCGAGAAGATCACCGTCGCGACGAGGCCGGGCACCATGCCGAGGCCGAAGAGGATCAGCGCCGGGATCAGATAGACGAAGGTCGGGATCGTCTGCATCAGGTCGAGGATCGGCCGCAGGATGACATAGACCCATTCCCGCCTGGCCGCCGCGATGCCGAGCGGCACGCCGATGACCATGCAGGTGACCGTCGCGGCGATGACGAGGGCGAGCGTCTGGGTGGTCGCCTCCCAGAAGCCGAGATTGATGATGAGCAGGAAGCCGAGCAGCGTGAAGATCACCGGGAAGATCGAGCGCCGGGCGAGCCAGGCGATCAGGCAGAAGGCGGCGATGACGACAAACGGGTGCGGCCAGGTGAGGACGAACAGGATGGCGTCGATCACGGCCTGGAGAAATGCGGTCAGGCCGTCGAACAGGGGGGTGAAGTTCGCCGTCAGCCAGTCGACGAAATCCTCGGCGACGTCGCCGATCGGCAAGGGGTTGGCTTCAAGCCATTCCACGGGCTTCGACTTCCTATCGGATTTTCAGGGAGTTTGCGGCGGCGCCGCAGGTCGGCGCTGTGGTCGGAGCCGGCCCGGAGCCGGCCCCGCCTTGTCGGTCAGGTGGCCGGCCCGAAGGGCCGGTCCGTCCCAACGGAACAATCCTCAGGACGTGATGCCGAGGGATTCCTTGACCGCGGCCAGAGCCGGCTTGCCGTCCATCGTCTCGACGCCGTCGAGCCACTTGTCCAGCCGGTCCGGATTGGCCTTCAGCCACTCGGTGGCCGCGGCCTCGGGCTCGTCGCCGTCGTCGAGGATCTTGCCCATGATCTGGTTTTCCAGGTCCAGATCGAAGGTCAGGTTCTGCAGGAGCTTGCCGATGTTCGGGCAGGCTTCCGAGTAGCCCTTGCGGGTGACGGTGTAGACCGTGGCGCCGCCGTAGTTGGGGCCGAAGGTGTCGTCGCCGCCGGTCAGATATTCGATCTGGTAGTTGGTGTTCATCGGATGCGGCGCCCAGCCGAGGAAGACGATCGGCTTTTCGGACTTCGTGGCGCGGGCGACCTGGGAGAGCATGCCCTGCTCGGAGGAGGCGACGAGATCGAAGCCCTTGAGGTCGAACTCGTTCTTCTCGATCATGCCGAGGACGAGGCTGTTGCCGTCGTTGCCGGGCTCGATGCCGTAGATCTTGTTGCCGAGCTGGTCGGCGAACTTGTGGATGTCGGCGAAGTCCTTCAGCCCCTGATCATAGAGGTATTTCGGCACGGCGAGGGTGTATTTTGCGCCCTCGAGATTGGTCTGCACCCGCTCGATCGTGCCCGCGTCGATGTATTTCTTGATGGGCTCGTTCTGGGCCGGCATCCAGTTGCCGAGGAAGACGTCGAGATTGTCGTCGGCCAGCGATGCGAAGGTGACCGGAACCGACAGGATCTTGACGTCGGGATCGTAGCCCATGCCGTCCAGGAGCTTCGACATCACCGCCGTCGTTGAGGTGATGTCGGTCCAGCCGACGTCGGAGAGGCGCACCGTCTTGCAGCTTTCCGCATCCGCCGCAAAAGCAGCCGTCCCGACGGCCGGCAGCATCATGAAGGATGCTCCGACGACGAGGCCGAGAGCCTTCAGATTCCGTTTCATACGGGTCTCCTTGAGATAGATTGTCGAAAGATGGCGGGAAAAGCCGGGGCATGCCGCCAAGGTGACGGCAGCGCCGGCGCAATATCACCCCGCGCCATGGCCGGGCGCAACAGCCAGCCACGACTTTGTCGCAAATAATTCATCCCGGTTGATCTAAGCCGCGATCCGTGATCGGGGCCTGCCACCCGTGCGGCAGGTTCGGATTGCGAGCGTAGCCGGGGCCGACGGTCAGCGGTTCCGGCGGGACGATACGGTCGGAGATCTTCGAGGATACGGTGAAGGTCTCGCGAAACAGCACCGCGCCGTCGCCGTTCTGCACGAGACGCACCGACACATGATAGGGCCGGTTCGCCTCGATGCCACGCAGCGGCGGCGACCGGAGGCCGAAACGGCTCGAGCGCGGCGTCAGCCTGGCGGTGACGCGGTGGGGCGGCCCGCCGGCGGGATCCTCGAATTCGGCCTCGATGCGGGAGTAGTTCCTGACCGGCTTCTGGACGACGGCCGTAAAGCCGTAATAGGCGTCGGCGACCCGGTAGTTGAAGATGAAACCTGCGCCGGCGATCTTCAGATAGGGCTTGTCGGCGACGTCCTCGCGGGTGAGCAGCCCGACGCCGAACAGCACGAGCGCCAGCGCGACGAGGCCGACGGCGACATGACCGGCCGAGACATGACCGATTGCGACAGGGCGAATGCCGACCCGACGGAGAAGCTGCGACATGGCGAAACTCGGGCACCGAAGCTGCGCAAGGATCGCACAGGCTCAATCCGAGTGCAATCGCGGGCCGGCCACTGCGTAAGAGACCCGCAAGGCTCGATCGCGGCGGATTCAGAAGCTCCAGCTCGAGGAGAGGCGCAGGGTCTTCGGCCGGCCTTTCTCGATCGGCCGCGACTCGAGGTCGAGGGCGAGGGACAATTCGTCGAACAGCCGCACCGAGGTGCCGACGTCGAGACTGAGGGTGCGGCTGGTGCTGAACGAGCCCGGCACGCTGCCAGCGACGGGGCCAACGATCTGGCCACTGGTCCGGCCCGTCGGGGCCGTGACGGCTGCCGCGGACCGGTGGTTCAGCGAATAGCCGACCTCCACGCCGGCCTTCGGCGTCACCGCGATCCAGTCCGGCAGCCGGCGCAGTGGCAGCGAGGCGTCGATGCCGACGGTGCCTGCGAGGCTGGCGGACACCCGGCCGCCGGTCCGGTAGCTGGTGGCGCCGATCCGCTGGCGCGCCGCGGCGAGCCGCACCATCTGGCCTGCAGCCTTGAGATAGGGTGAGATCCGCAGGTCGCCGAGGCGCTCCAGGCGACCGACGGACACCGTGGCGAAGCCGCCGAGCCCCTCCGGGTCGGCATCGCCGGCAAGGGCGTCCGCGTCGCCGTCGACGCGGTCGCTGAGATCGACGCGTGCGATCCCCACCGCCGCCTCGGCGAAGGACGCCTCGCTCGGATGATAGGAGGCATAGGCCGCAAGGGAGCCGAGGGCCGCCTTGCCGCGCACCTTTCCCTGGCTCTCGATGGTGTCGCCATTGGAGACGCCGAGCGCCAGGCCGACGGCGAGATCGGCGTCGAGCCGCGCGTCGAGCCCGGCTGCAAGGCTGCTCTCGACGCGCTCGAAGCCGCGGCCGGCGGCGTCCGGCCCATCGTTGGAAAGCGTCAGTGAGCCGCCGGTCCAGGCCCGTGCGGCATTGGCGCAGCGCTCGGTGGTGGTCGCCGTCTGCAGCGTCTTCCAGCGGGAGGCGTCGTCGGCGTCGGCGATCAGCCGCTCCCAGTCCTCGGTGGCGCTGGTCTGGCCAAGCGACAGGCGCACGGCCACCGGTCCGCAGGCATCCTTGCGCAGTCCCTCCAGATGGGTCTTGACGTTGTCGGTCTGGCCGCTCGTCAGCCGCAGCGCCAGCGCGTTCTGGCGCGAGATGGCGGCGACGGCGAAGGACTGGCCGGCATCGTCGAGGCCATTGGCGTCGGCGGGCAGGGCGATCGGGAGGGCCATCGCCAGCGCGGCCAGCGCCGAGAGGAGGCCGGCGGCGCGGCGGCGGCGCCTGCCATGGGACGACTGCGCCGGAGTCGGGCGCTTTCGCACTATCGCGTTGATCTGCATGGTCCGCTCGTCTTCGCAGTTGCGAGAAAGTCTCGCCCCGAAGGACACCCTCCACGGTTAACGAGGGGTTAAATCCGGGCCTGTTCACGCCGACGTGCGGTGGGCGGGGACGGCTGATCGGGCTCGGATCGACATCGTCGAACCTCGCTCAAACCGCTGATGCGCTGGCCTGTCGGGCCACTGGGGAAGGGAGGGACGTGCAAGACTGCGGACGGCCGGCGGAGCGGCATTCACCGTGCTGCGGTGCATCAATGCCACGCCCGCGAAGCCTCGATGGTGGCAAGGGGAGGGTATGGCCCCGCGCGGAATCAGTCGAACAGGCTGGAGACGGATTCTTCCGAGGCCGTGCGGGCGATCGCCTCGCCGAGGAGGTTGGCGGTGGTGACGACGCGGATGTTTTCGGCGCCGCGGATCGCCATGGTCGGCTGGATCGAATCGGTGATCACCAGCTCCGTCAGGCTGGAGGCGGCGATGCGGGCGACGGCGCCGCCCGACAGGACGCCGTGGGTGATGTAGGCGGAAGCGCTGGTCGCGCCGGCCTTCATCAGGGCGTCGGCGGCATTGCACAGCGTGCCGCCGGAATCGATGATGTCGTCGATGAGGATGCAGTTGCGGCCGGTGACGTCGCCGATGATGTTCATCACCTCCGATTCGCCCGGCCGGTCGCGGCGCTTGTCGACGATGGCGAGGGGGGCGTCGAGGCGCTTGGCGAGAGCGCGGGCGCGCACCACGCCGCCGACATCCGGCGAGACCACCATCAGGTTCTTCAGATCCTGATGCTCCTTGATGTCGCGGGCGAGCAGCGGCACGGCGAAGAGATTGTCGGTGGGGATGTCGAAGAAGCCCTGGATCTGGCCGGCATGGAGATCGAGGGTCATCACCCGGTCGGCGCCGGCCTCGGTGATGAGGTTTGACACCAGCTTGGCGGAGATCGGGGTGCGGCCGCCGGCCTTCCGGTCCTGCCGGGCGTAGCCGAAATAGGGGAGGACTGCGGTGATGCGCCGCGCCGACGCCCGGCGCATGGCATCGATGATGATCAGGAGTTCCATCAGGTGGTCGTTGGCGGGAAACGACGTCGACTGGATGACGAAGACATCCTCGCCGCGAACGTTCTCCTGGACCTCGACGAAGATTTCCTGATCGGCGAAGCGGCGGACCATCGCCTGGCCGAGCGGCAGATCGAGATAGTTGCCGATCGATTCCGCCAGGGACCGGTTGGAATTGCCGCTGAAGAGCTTCATCGCTTTCTTTCCAGTCGATCGGGAGGCGGTGATATCTTTGTTGCGCAAGCTGCCATTCCTTCCGGACCAGATCGCAGGCAGGCGGCTCGAGAAACGCTGCGAACGTCGCTGCCACCCGCGACCGTGGACGCCGCCGAACTCGATTTCGCCCCGCATGCCGACCGAGGCGTCGGGCGCGACCGTCAGGTCGTCGTGATGAGCGCCGCTCGCGCGGCCCGTCATCGTCCGATCTGCGCTGGACGCTCTAGCAGCCTTCGCCAAAACTTCAACCCGACTCAGCTGCACTGGGGCATCGCCGGCCGAGAAATCGACGCTTGCTTTCCGCTTCCCTAACCCGCCGGGCTCACCCCGTCCAACAGCGCCCCACTCGCCGAAGCCTGCGTTACAGCGCTCTCGCCTTACGACGTTCCGGGCGAAAGGATAGGCCATTCCAGCGGGCGGCGGAGCCTGACGGGCCGCTAGCGGCGACCGTCGCGGCGGACAAGGGACAGGCTCAGCCGAGGCTGGCGGCCTGCCGCATCGTCTCCTGGGCGACCCTGCGCATCGTCTCGAGATCGATCTTTGCCCATGGATCGGCATCGGTGCCGGCGACACGCTCCTGGCCCTGGATGCGGCGGATGCGCTGGTCGCTGGCGTCGAGCACGTCCCAGACATAGACAAGCACGGTGCCGCCCTCGCTGGTGAAGGCGGAGAAATAACCCTTCAGGCGGATCGGGGCGACCGGGCCGCTGGCCGGCCGGATCGACACGCCGGCCTGCTGCGATTCTTCCGACAAGGCCCGGGCGAGAAGCTCGGCCTCGCGCTGCGGGGGGCCGACGACGGGCAGAAACTGGACCTCGCGGGCGGCGCTGGCCGGGGCTTCACCGCCGCGCATCGAGGCCGGCCGCAGCGGCCCGGCATCGGCGGGAGCGAGCGCGGCCTGTTCCTGCTGGGGATAGTCCGGCGAGGCGGGTTCCTTCAGCGCCGGCTGGGCGTATTCGGGGCTGCCCTCCGCCGGTCCGGTGTCTGCCGGGTAGCCGGTGTCGGCCAGGCGCTCGGCCTGGGGCTCCGGTTCGGGGAGGGCGGCCAGCCGGGTGCGGGCCGGGGCGGGCGGCGCTGCCTGCGGATAGCCGGCCGGCGCGGGACCGACCTGCCACTGCATGTTCGACGACGGTGCGCTCGCCATCTGGCTGGACGGGGGTGCGAGGGAACTCCCCTCGATGGGCGACGGCGGCAGCGGCGCCGAGCCGATGCTGCCGGACGGGCTCGCGGCGAGGGGCGCCGCGGAGGCCAGCGCCGACGCCGAGGCCGACGCAGAAGCCGGAGGGGCCCCGTAGCTCGACACCGAGCCGATGCTTTCGGGCGGGATCGGGCCGTTCGGTCCCATGGCGATCGACATGTCGGTGCCGGTGCAGCCGGACAGCACCACACCGACGCCCGCGACGACGAGCGGGCCGCATCTGACGATTTTCGTTGCCACGGGCGATCTCCTTCCGGCCGTCTTCGGCATCGAAGCAGGCCCGATCTTGCCGGGCTGGTCGGAAGAAATCGTTAAAGTCTGAGAGAATCGTCCGCTTGCGACATGCGCGATGTCGCTTTTGCGCTTCCGGTCACCTGGTCAGCGAACCACCGTCAGGTCGAGGGAGAGGCGCGATAAGGGCTCCGGCTCTGTCTCGGTGGTGAGATAGGTGCGGCCGAGGGTCATCGCGGTTCCGGTGTCGGAATCCATGATGATCATATGGGCGAACAGCGTCATGTTCGGCTGGATGACGGCCTGGTTGCCGACATGGAACATCGGCATGTCCATCCAGGAGGGGGCATAGCGTGCGCCGAGCGAATAGCCGCAGGCGCTCAGACGGTGGCGCACCAGCTCGTGCTCCTCCATCACCGCCGCATGGGCGTCGAAGACGTCGCCGAAGGAATGCTCCGGCCGCATCACCGCCTCGACGGCGCTGAGCGCCTCGCGGGCGGCGGCATGGAGCTCGAGATGCCGGTCGGTCGGCTCGCCGAGGATGACGGTGCGCATCAGGGCGGCGTGATACTGCGCCTTGACGCCGGCCCATTCGAGGGTGAGCTGGTCGCTGGCGTCGAGCCTGCGCCGGCCCGACTTGTAGCGGCAGAGGAGCGCATCGCGCCCGGAACCGACGATGAAGGGATTGGCCGGATAGTCGCCGCCCCGCTTCAGGACATGGCCCTGCATCGCGGCGAGAATCTCCGCCTCGTCGGCGCCCGGCACGATCAGCGGCTGCGCCGCCTCGAAGGCCTCGTCGGCGAGCAGCGCCGCCTCGCGCACATAGGCGATCTCCGCCTCGCTCTTGACCGCCCGCAGCATCGGAACGAGGTCGGAGGCGTCCTTCAGCGTCGCGAAGGAGCCGAGCCGCTCGTTGACGCCGAGGCCGGCCTGGCCGGTCAGCCCGTGGGTCAGCCACTCGACGCCGATCCTGGCGCCGAGGAGGTCCATGTCGCCGAGGAGGTTGCGCAGCTCGATGACCGGATCGGCATTGCCGCGGTCGCGCCAGATGACGATCGCCTCGAGGATCGAGGTGTGACGCGCCTGCCTGAGATCCGCCGAGCGGGTGAGCAGCTGCATCTCGCCGTCGGATTTCAGCACCAGGCACTGGAAGAAGCAGAAGCCGAAGGAATCGTAGCCGGTGAGCCAGTACATCGATTCCTGCGCGAACAGCAGCATGGCGTCGAGCTTGCGGTTCGCCATCTCGTCGAGGAGGCGCGCGCGGCGCGCATCGAATTCGTCGCGTTCGAAGTGAATCATGGTGATCAATCCCGCAGGGCGATCGCCGCGAGCTGCCGGCCGTAGTCGGGCTCGCCGCGATGGGTGGTGCGGCGGAAGGAGAAGAAGCTGTCCGGCTCGCCATAGGTGCAACGCCCGACAAAGCCGGCCGAGACGCCGGCCTTAGAGAGCACCGCGACGATGAAGCCGGGAAGGTCGAACTGCCGCTTGTCCGGACCGTTCCCCGGCTTGAAGAAGCGCTCGCGCGCGGCGTCGCCGTCGAGGAAGGCGGCCATCATGTCGAGGCCGACCTCGTAGTTCGGCTGGGTGATCGTCGGACCGAGGATCGCGGTGATCGAGTGGCGTTCGGCGCCGGCCGTCTCCATCGCCGCGATGGTGGCCTCGAGGACGCCGCCGAGCGCCCCGCGCCAGCCGGCATGGGCGGCGCCGACGACGCGGTTCCTCGGGTCGCTGAACAGCACCGGGCCGCAGTCGGCGGTGACCACGCCGATCGCAAGGCCGGGCGTCGTCGTGACGATGCCGTCGACCTTCGGCCGCTCGCCGGAAAACGGCGCATCGACGACGATCGCCGCACCGGAATGGACCTGCCAGGGGGTTGCGAGCCGGTCGGGCGAAACGCCCAGCGCTGCCATGGCGAGGGTGCGGTTGCCATGGACGCTGGCCGGCTCGTCCTTCGAGCCGATGCCGGCGTTGAGGCCGTCATAGAGCCCGGTGGAGACGCCGCCACGCCGGCCGAAGAAGCCATGGGCGATGCCGTCGTCCGACAGTTCCGGCGCACGGATCACGTCCTCGTCCCTCAGCGGCTCGGCGTCGATCATGGGGTTCGCCATGGGGGCGGATGGTGGTCGAGGCGACATGGGAAGTCAATCCGGCTGGGTGGACGCGAAAGGTGGCAGGTCAAGCCGCTGGCTGGCGACAGCGAGCACCTTGAACAGCGCCCCCATCTGGCCCGGGCCGGAGCCGGCGAGGCGGGCGACGGCGACCTCGATCCGGCGCCGGCCGGCCGCGTCCATGGGGGCACCGAGGACGCCGGCCCGCTCCAGGAGCCCGAGGCCGAGCAGAAATTCGCCCTGGGTCGCGAGCGGCGCCACAGCGAGCCGTCGCGAGGCGCAGATGTGGCCGAGCCGGCCGAAGTCCACATGGCTGGTGAGGTCGGCCTCCCCCGGCCGGTCAAGCGGGGCGGCATAGGCGTGGTCCCGGATCGCCTGCAGCGTGTCGCCGAAGGCGGTCTCGCCATGGCCGTAGTCGACGAGGAGGGCCGCGCCGCCCTCCG
Organism: Fulvimarina sp.; assembly: GCA_002700095.1. Classification (GTDB taxonomy): domain Bacteria; phylum Pseudomonadota; class Alphaproteobacteria; order Rhizobiales; family Rhizobiaceae; genus Jiella. The sequence continues at coordinate 117,409 of PACL01000059.1, forward strand.
CCGCCAGCCGCTCGGCGAGGCGGACGGCGAGGGTGTCACGCTCCGGCGAGACTTCGAGGACGGCGCCGGCGGCCGGCGGATGCGGCAGGAGGGCGGCCGGCGGCTGCTGGGCAAGGGGCTCGCACAGGACGAATTCCAGCTGGCCGGCCTCGGAAAGCCCGACGCAGCGCTCGCGGAACGCCTCGCCGTCGAAGACGAACTGGCGGATGGCCAGCGCGTCGAAGAGTTCGTTGGCGACAACGATCGCCGGCCCGGGGGAAACCTCTCCGAGTGTATGGTGGCGCCGGATCGGCAGGTCGAGGGGCGCGAGCGTCTCGGCCTGGATCGCCGCGAGGGTCTCGCTGGTCTCGACGAGATGGATGCTGGCGGCGCCGAGGCAGGCGGGGGCGGCTCGTCGCAAGGTGCGCAGCATGTCGGCCATCAGCGTGCCGCGGCCGGGGCCGATCTCGACGAGGCGGAACGGCCGGGGCCGGCCGAGCCCGTCCCAGGCAGCGGCGACCCACGCGCCGATCAGCTCGCCGAACATCTGGCTGACCTCCGGCGCGGTGACGAAGTCGCCGGCTCGGCCGAAGGGATTCTTCGTCGCGTAGTAGCCGGCCCTCGCGTCGAACAGCGACAGGTTCCAGAACCGGTCGATGCCGATCGGCCCGCCGGTGCGGATGATTTCCGCGATCCTGGTGCCGAGATCGTTCAAGGGCGGGTCGAATCCCTGTTGCCGGCGACGGCCTCCTCGGGGATGCGCGGCTCGTAGGTCACCGGCTTCGCGGTCACGATCGCCCAGATCCCGACCAGCAGCATCGGCAGGGACAGGATGATGCCCATCGTCAGCCAGCCGCCATAGAGATAGCCGAGCTGGGCGTCGGGAATGCGCCAGAAGGCTTCGACGAGGATGCGGGCGACGCCGTAGAAGAAGATGAACAGCCCGGCCGTCAGCCGCGGCCGGTGCAGCGACCGGAAGGCATGGGTAGCGATCCTGAGGATGATCCACAGGAGCACGCCTTCGAGCGCGGCCTCGTAGAGCTGGCTCGGATGGCGCGGCTCGGGGCCGCCGGTCGGAAACACCATCGCCCAGGGCACGGTGGACGGCGAGCCCCAGAGTTCGCTGTTGATGAAGTTGGCGAGGCGCCCGAAGAGCAGGCCGAAGGGCACCGAGGCGGCGACGACGTCGATCAGGCTGTAGAACGGCACCTTGTAGTGCCGGCAGAACAGGACCAGCGCCAGCGTGACGCCGACGAGGCCGCCATGGAACGCCATGCCGCCGTCCCAGACGGAGAAGACGGTGAGCGGATCGGCCAGATACTGCATCGGATCGTAGAAGATGACGTAGCCGAGCCGGCCGCCGAGGACGATGCCGAGGACGAGATAGAGGATCATGTCGTCGATCTGCAGCTTGGTGATCGGCGAGACGCCGTTCGGCCAGAGCTTCGCATTGCCGACGAGATAGCGCCCGTAGAGCCAGCCGCAGAGGATGCCGGCGACATAGGCGAGGCCGTACCAGTGCAGCTTGATCGGTCCGATCTCGAGAAACACCGGATCGATGTTCGGATAGGCCAGCACGCCGAAGGTCTGAAGGGAGAGCATGGTCGAAGCTGGCCTCGTCGTCCGTTGCGGTTGGGCGCGGCGGCCACCGAAACGAACGGCGCTGCGCGACGCCCTCATAGGCCGAAGCGGCGACGCTTTGAAGACCGCCGGCGGTCCGGCGCGGCCAAATGCCGTCCGACCGGCCGGCGCGCGAGGCACGGCCGGGGGAAAGGACGGGGTTCTGGAGCTGCCCCAAGCGGGCAGATAAGGCGGCGCCACTATTGTCTCAGGGACGGCGCGCCTCTACCTGCGGTGAAACCTTGCAAACCCCGGAGACGACGATGCCGAACCGAGCCCCCAACCGCCTTCTCGACGAGTTCGCCCGCGTGATGACCGATGCGGCCGGCACAGCCCAGGGCGTGCGCCGCGAGGTGGAGACGCTGTTTCGCACCCAGGGCGAGCGCCTGCTCAACCAGATGGATCTCGTCCAGCGCGAGGAGTTCGAGGCGGTGCGCGAGATGGCGATGAAGGCGCGGATGGAGAACGAGGCGCTGAAGAAGCGGCTCGCCGACATCGAGGCGAAACTCGCCGGCGGTGGCGAAGGCGTCTGATCGGGACTGCCGGCAGACGACGCTCTGCCGGTTCCCTTCGGGGTTGGTCAGCCTTGCGAAGAAAATTCCGCTGGGCTCGCCGTGACATGGGAGCGTCGGTTTCAGCGGCTTCCGGCGCTTATCCACAGGCTATCGACAGGCTCGGCGGCGGCGTGCCGAGGCATCCCGATTCCGAAAGCCGTGGCCGCAGAGTCGCTTAAGTTCCGGACCTGCGCCGATTCCGGCGCCGCAAAACCCATCAACATGAAAAAACGGTTAACGCCCTTAGCGTGAAGACTCCCCGTCTGTATGCTGATTCTCAAGGGTGATTCGTCGGCGGCGGCGAATGGATGACCCTGCGGGTGGCTGCCGCGGCGGGCGGCTGCCCGCCCATTCAGCTTCCGAGCATCTTACGGGGAATCAGCATGCAATTCGACGAAATGGCCGTCATGCGACAGTCGAATCCTGTCGACGTGATCGAGTGGGTGGCGACGTCGCGGGAATGGGCGTTCGAGCGCTCCTGCGAGGACGAACTGGCGGTGGCGGTGGCCGGCGTCTGGACCGATTATTCGGTGTCCTTCTCCTGGATCGACGACATGGAGGCGCTGCATCTCGCCTGCGCCTTCGACCTGAAGGTCCCGCCCCACCGGCAGGACGAGATCCAGCGGCTCTTGGCGCGGATCAACGAGAAGCTGGTGGTCGGTCACTTCGACCTGTGGCGCAAGGAAGGCGCGGTGATGTTCCGCCACTCCCTGCTGCTGTCGAACGGCCTCGACGCCACCAGCGGCCAGGCCGAGCGCATGCTCGCCATGGCGCTGGAAAGCTGCGAGCGCTTCTACCAGGCGTTCCAGTTCGTCATCTGGGCCGACAAGTCGGCCGAGGACGCGCTGGCGGCGACGATGTTCGAGACCGTCGGCGAGGCCTGATCGCGGCGCAAAAGCCGACGCATGAGCCACGTGTGAGTTGAGGCGCATGATCCCGGCGGCCCGGGCGGCGGCCGCGAGGCCGCCCCGGCAAGCCCCGGCGGCGACGGGGCCTTGCGGCTGGCGATGGTCTCTCGCGTCTGGACCCGGGCGATGCCTCCGGTCTAGGGATGTCCCGGAAAGGGCGAGAGCGATCGCCCGGAGCTTCCGGAGGCAGACACCATGATCGACGCGCGCATTCTCCTTCTCGGCGGCGGCAACATGGGCTCCGCCCTCCTCGGCGGCTGGCTGGACAAGGGACTGGCGGCCGAGAAGGTCACGGTGGTCGACCCGGCCGTCGGGCCGGCGCTGCAGCTGCTGATCGACAAGGGCGTCACCCATCGCACCGCGGTGCCCGAGGGCGACTTCGACATCGTCCTCCTCGCCGTCAAGCCGCAGATGATGACCGCCGCCGTGCCGCCGCTGAAGGCGGCGATGCGGCCGGAGACCTTGGTCGTCTCGATCGCGGCCGGAACCACCATCGCGGCGATCGAAGCCCTGCTCGGGCCGCATCCGGTGGTGCGCGCCATGCCCAACACCCCGGCGCTGATTGGCCGGGGCGTCACCGGCGCCTATGGCAACGCGCGCTGCGGCGAAACGGACCGGGTTGCGGCGACGGCGCTGCTCCAGGCGAGCGGGCCGGTGGAATGGGTCGGCGAGGAGCGGCTGATCGACGCCGTCACCGCCGTGTCCGGCAGCGGCCCGGCCTATGTGTTCCACCTCGCCGAATGCATGGCGAAGGCGGGAGAGGCTCTCGGCCTGGCCCCCGATCTCGCCATGCGCCTCGCCCGCCACACGGTGGCGGGGGCGGGCGAACTGATGATCCGCTCGGCCGACGCGCCGGCGCAGCTGCGCAAGAACGTCACCTCGCCCAACGGCACCACCCAGGCGGCGCTGGAAGTGCTGATGGACGACGAGCGGCTGGCGCGGCTGATGGAAGAGGCGATGCGCGCCGCCCGCGACCGGGCCGAGGAACTCTCGAGGGGATGAGCGGCGATCGGTGCCGGCCGGACGGCTTGCGGCAAGCGCCAAACCTGCCGCAGTCTCAGCCGGACGTGCAAATACCGCCAGATGCGAAAGAGGGACCAGACATGACCAGCGAACGCGCGCCGGACATTTCCTATGACGACTTCCTGAAGGTCGACATCCGCGTCGGCACCATCGTCGAGGCGGCGCCGTTTCCGGAGGCGAGAAAGCCGGCGATCAAGCTGATGATCGATTTCGGCGGCGAGATCGGGGTGAAGAAATCCTCCGCCCAGATCACCGTCCATTATACGCCGGAGGATCTGGTCGGCCGGCAGGTGATCGCCGTCGTCAACTTCCCGCCGCGCCAGATCGGCCCGATGCGCTCGGAGGTCCTGACCCTCGGGGTTCCGGACGAGACCGGCGAGGTGGTGCTGCTCGCGCCGGGCCACGGGGTGCCGAACGGCGGCCGCATGTTCTGACGGCCGCCGGAGCAGGCAGCCGCCTCAGCGGTTGCCGGTCTGGCCCTGCTCGATCGCCGTATAGGGGATCTTGAAGGCGGAATCCTGGATGTTGCCGCCTTCCTGGACGTTGTAGATCATCACCGTGGTCTCCTTCCCCTGCTTGTCGCGGATGGTCCACTGCTTCAGGTCGGAGGACTTCGGGTCGAACATCATGGTGATGCGCGAATTGCCGAAGACCGAGCTGTCGCCCATGACGATCGTCGTCAGGTCAGGATCTTCCTTGATGCTCTGGATGTTGGCGTTGGACAGGTTGATCCGGCGGTCGAGCAGCAGCTTCATCGGCGTCTGGGAGAGCGGATAGGTGTCCCAGGTGTTGAGCTTCTTGTTGTTGATGGCGACGTTGGAGCCGTCGGCGATCACCCGCAGCGGCGAGTTCGTATAGTCGAAGCGGACCTTGCCGGGCCGCTCGATGTAGAACTTGCCCTCCGACTGGCGGCCGTTGGAATCGAACTGGACGAAATCGCCATGCATCGAGGGGATCGCGGCGAAATGGTCGGCGATCTTCTGGGCGGCGGCGCTAGCCTGGGCATGGGCGCCGGAAACGGCGGCGGGCAGCAGGAGGGCGGCGGTCGCCCCGGCGAGCAGGGCGCGGCGGCCCGCGCTGCGGATGAAGGTCATGATCTTGGCCATCTGGATGCGGCTTCCTCTCGTTCATGCGCCTTGCGGCGTCGCGCCGACCGGCCGGTCGCATCTCAGCGCCGGTCCGCCTTGGTCGGGGCCGGTCATCGCCCGGACCCTCGCGCATTCGTTTCGAGCTTATCTCGGTAAAATTTCCTGTAGCTGCAATAGGGCCTAACCATGACGTGAAGCCGCCGTCTGCGGAGCAAGTTCGCTTGGCCGCGCAACGTCATGGGGAGCGGCCGGCGGGCCGATAGGCCCAGCTTCAGCCGACCTCGCGCGCCGCCGCGAAGCCGCGTTCGAGGTCCGCCTTCAGGTCGGCGACGTCCTCGAGCCCGACCTGCAGCCGGATGAAGGTGCCATCCGCCGGTCCCGTCGCGATCGTCCGGTCGGAGAGGTCGACAGCGACGGCGAGGCTCTCGTGGCCGCCCCAGGAATAGCCGAGGCCGATGAGGTCCAGCGCGTCGAGGAAGGCCGCGGTGCGCCGGAAGGAGCCTGGCAGGAGGAACGAGAACAGCCCGGAGGAGCCGGTGAACTGCCGCTCGTAGAGCGCCCGGTCGAAGAAGGACGGCAGTGCCGGATGGCGTACCTCGGCGACCTCCTCGCGGGCCTCCAGCCACGTCGCCAGCTCCAGCGCCGAGGCCTGGTGGCGCTCCAGCCGGATCCCCATCGTCTTCAGGCCGCGAATGACGAGGTAGGTGTCGTCGGGGGCGGCGTTGACGCCGATCTGCAGCTGGGTCTCGCGCAGCTGCTTGAAGGTCGCCTTCGTGGCGGACACCGATCCCATCATCACGTCGGAATGACCGCCGGGATATTTCGTCAGGGCGTGGATCGAGAGGTCGACGCCGTGTTCGAGGGGGCGGAAATACAGGGGCGTCGCCCAGGTGTTGTCGAGCATGGTGACGGCACCGCCGGCACGGGCCGCCTCGCAGACCGCCTTCACGTCCATCATCTCGAATGTGTTGGAGCCCGGCGCCTCGAGGAACACCACCTTGGTGTTCGGCTTCATCAGGTCGGCGATGGCGGCGCCGACATGCGGATCGAAATACTCGATCTCGACGCCCATGCGGGCGAGGGTGCCGTTGGCAAACTGGCGGGTCGGCGAATAGACCGAATCGACGATCAGGCAGTGATCGCCGGCACCGAGGAAGGCAAAGAGGGGAATCGAGATCGCCGCGAGGCCGGACGGCACGAGAATCGTGCCATGGGCGTTTTCGAGCTCGCTCAACGCGTCTTCCAGCACGCTCGTCGTGGGGGTGCCGCGTAGTCCATAAGTATAAGGCAGCGACTTGCGGTTCTTCATCGCATCGGTTGATTCGAACAGCACCGTCGAGGCGTGAATCACCGGCGGATTGACGAATCCATGCATCGACCGGGGATCGTAGGGCCCATGCGCGAGAAGGGTGTTGGGGCCGGTCTGCCGGGATTTTGAGCGATCCGTGGTCAACTGTTCGTCCTCATGGCTACTTTGTCTGCAGAGTTTAGTTTTTCGCCGGTTTGCATTGCAAAAGAAAAAACCGGCCGCTTGACCTGATTATTTTTTTGTCATGTGATTGCCGCGGCTGGCGATGGTGCTGACGATCAAGCGGCGCCGCTGCCGCCGTGTCGCATGAACTGCGACCCGGTCCAAGTTACAACGATAACCCAAATGGGGAAGGCTTCCTGATGAAATCCAAGCTCCTGACCGCCGTGCTCGGCCTGACGATCGCGGGGCTCGCTGGCGGCGCTGCTTCCGCCCAGACGCTCCAGACCGTCAAGGATCGCGGCCAGCTTCGCTGCGGCGTCAACACCGGTTTGCCGGGATTTGCTTCCCAGAACGACCAAGGCGCCTGGCAGGGTCTCGACGTCGACTACTGCAAGGCCGTCGCCGCCGCCGTCTTCGGCGATCCGTCCAAGGTGCAGTACTCGCCGCTCTCCGCCGTCCAGCGCTTCCCGGCGCTGCAGAACAGCGAGATCGACATGCTGGCGCGCAACACCACCTGGACGATGGATCGCGACACCACGCTCGGCCTCGCCTTCGCCGGCGTCAACTACTATGACGGCCAGGGCTTCATGGTGAAGAAGGAGCTGGGCGTGAACTCGGCGCTCGAGCTGTCCGGCGCCACCGTCTGCGTCCAGTCCGGCACGACCACCGAGCTGAACCTCTCGGACTACTTCCGCATCAACAAGATGGAATACAACCCGGTCGTCATCGAGTCCCAGTCGGACGTCAACTCGGCCTATGACAGCGGCCGCTGCGACGTGCTCACCACCGACGCCTCGGGCCTCGCTGCCTCGCGCCTCGAGATGGGCAGCCCGGACGATCACGTGATCCTGCCGGAGATCATCTCCAAGGAGCCGCTCGGACCTGCCGTGCGCCAGGGCGACTCGCAGTGGCTCAACGTCGTCAAGTGGACGCATTTCGCGCTGCTCGACGCCGAGGAGCTCGGCGTGACGCAGGCCAATGTCGAAGAGATGAAGACCTCCGAGAACCCCGAGATCCGTCGCCTGCTCGGCGAGGACAAGGACTTCGGCGCCTCGATCGGCCTGTCCAAGGACTGGGCGGTCAACATCATCAAGGCCGTCGGTAACTACGGCGAGATCTTCGAGCGCAACATCGGCGTCGACACGCCGCTGAAGATCCAGCGCGGCCAGAACGCCCTGTGGACGAAGGGCGGCCTGCAGTACGGCATGCCCGTCCGCTGAGCCGACAGACGTGATGCGGACGCCCCGGTTTCGGGGCGTCCGTTTCTGAGATCATGGCCAAACCGTCAGACCACGGGTCGTTTGCGCAAGGGGCGTGCCGCATCGCACGGATCCCGAGGGCTGCCATTTGCGGTTTTCTGCGTCACAGGAGTTCGTCGCCATGAGCGTCGAGACAGAGGCCGCCCCTCGCGCCACATCCGGATCCTCGATCCTCACCAACCCGACCGTGCGCAGCATCGTCATCCAGGTCGGCCTGGTCGTCGCCCTGGTCGCTTTCGTCTGGTGGATCGTCTCCAACACCGCCCGCAACCTCGCCGACGCGAACATCGCTTCCGGCTTCGGCTTCCTGTGGTCGCGGGCCGGCTTCGACATCGCCATCACGCCGATCGCCTACACGGCCAACGAAACCTACGGGCAAGCGATCCTCGTCGGCATCGCCAACACTCTGATCGTCTCGGCCGCCGGCATCGCGCTGGCGACGATCCTCGGCTTCGTCGTCGGCATCGGGCGCCTGTCGCGCAACTTCCTGATCCGCATGCTGTCGACGGTCTATGTCGAGACCTTCCGCAACATTCCGCCGCTGCTGGTCATCCTGTTCTGGTACTTCGGCGTCCTGTCGGTGCTCAGCGGCCCGCGGGGGGTGGAGCCGAACGCCGCCGGCATCTATCTGACCAATCGCGGCCTGCAGGTGCCGAGCCTGATCTTTAGCGCCCTGGCCTATGCGTCGCTCGCGGCCTTCGTCGTCGGCATCGTCGCCACGATCCTCATCGCAAGGCGCAACAGGAAGTTGCAGCTGGCCACCGGCGAGCGCAAGCCTCTGCTGTGGACGGCGCTGGGGCTGATCGTCGGCCTGCCGGTGGTCGTCTTCCTCGTTACCGGCCTGCCGGCGACGCTGGAATTCCCGATCGCCAACCGCTTCAATCTCGCCGGCGGCTTCCAGATCAGGCCGGAATTCATCGCGCTGTGGCTGGCGCTGTCGATCTATACCGGCGCGTTCATCGCCGAGATCGTCCGCGCCGGCATCATGTCGGTGTCGAAGGGGCAGACCGAGGCCGCCTCGGCGCTCGGGCTGACGCGCGGCCAATCGCTGCGCCTCGTGGTGGTGCCGCAGGCGTTTCGGGTGATCATCCCGCCGCTCACCAGCCAGTATCTGAACCTGACCAAGAACTCCTCCCTCGGCCTCGCCGTCGGCTATCCGGAGCTCGTCGCGGTCGGCTCGACGGTGCTCAACCAGTCCGGCCAGTCGATCGAAATCGTCTGCATCTGGATGGTGGTCTATCTGACCATCAGCCTGTCGGTTTCGGTGTTCATGAACTGGTTCAATTCGAAGATGGCGCTGGTCGAGCGCTGAGGGGAACGGAAAAATGGAAGAACAGGTTTTCCAGTTCGTCTCGAAAGAGCAGAAGTCGGCGCTGCCGCCGCCCGAAAGCGAGGTCGGCGCGTTCGGCACCGTGCGGCGCAACCTCTTCGCCACGCCGCTGGATTCGGTGCTGTCGATCCTCGCGGGCGCCCTCGTCCTGTGGGGCGCGTGGAACCTCTTCCAGTGGGCGGTGCTCGACGCGGTCTTCACCGGCAACGACCGCGAGGCCTGCCTCGTCGAGGGCGGCGGCCATGGCGGCGCCTGCTGGGCCTTCATCCAGGCGAAGTTCGGCCAGTTCATCTACGGCGTCTATCCGCTCGACGAGCGCTGGCGGGTGGATGTGCTGCTCGTCGCCCTGGTGATCCTCGTCGCCGGCATCGCGATCCCGAAGGTGCCCTACAAGCGGCTGAACGCGGTGCTGCTGTTCGGCGTCTATCCGGTGGTGACGCTCGTGCTCCTCACCGGCGGGCAGTTCTCCTTCTCGGGCGGCGGGCTGGCCGTCCTGTTCCTGCTGGCCGCCGGCTTCACCATCGCCGACGTCTCGGCCGAACCGCAGGTCGGAACCCACTCGCTGCCGGTGAAGATCGCGATCGGCGCGGCGCTGTTGTCGCTCCTGTCGATCCTCGCCGCGAGCTTCATCGACGCGCGGACCGTGGTGTTCCTCGACTTCCGCTTCTCGGTCCTGTCCTTCATCTCCTTCCTCGCAGCGCTGGCCGCGCTCGGCGCGGTGCTGTTCGCCGGCTTCATGGCGCGGCGAGGCGAGGGCAATGTCGCGCGGATGTTCTATCCGGCGCTGGCGGTGGTGCTGTTCGTGTTCCTGATGTCGGCGAATTTCGGCATCACCCACGTGCCCACCAATCTGTGGGGCGGGCTGATGCTCACCCTGGTGGTGGCGCTGTCGGGCATCGCAGCGTCGCTGCCGCTCGGCATCCTCCTGGCTCTCGGGCGACGCTCCGACATGCCGGCAGTGAAGCTCCTCTCGGTGATCTTCATCGAGTTCTGGCGCGGCGTGCCGCTGATCACCGTCTTGTTCATGGCAAACTTCATGCTGCCGCTGTTCATGCCGGAGGGGGTGACTTTCAACCAGCTCCTGCGTGCCTGCGTCGGCGTCGCGCTGTTCTCGGCCGCCTACATGGCGGAGGTGATCCGCGGCGGCCTGCAGGCCATTCCCAAAGGCCAGTACGAGGGCGCCGACGCCATGGCCCTGACCTACTGGCAGAAGATGCGGATGATCATCCTGCCGCAGGCGCTGAAGCTGGTGATCCCGGGCATCGTGAACACCTTCATCGGCCTCTTCAAGGATACCAGCCTCGTCTACATCATCGGCCTCGCCGACCTTCTCGGCACGGTGCGCCGCGGCTTCAACGATCCGGCCTGGATCACGCCCTCGACGCCGGCCACCGGCCTGATCTTCGCCGCCTTCATCTACTGGCTGTTCTGCTTTTCGATGTCGCGCTACTCGATCTACACCGAGCGGCGCCTCGACACCGGCCACAAGAGCTGAAATCGCAAGGAAATCCTGACATGAGCCTCCAGACCGAAACCGGCGCCCTGCAAGCCCAGCCGACCAAGATGCAGATTTCCGACGAGGTCGCCGTCGAGATGATCGGCGTCAACAAGTGGTTCGGCGAGTTCCACGTCCTGCGCGACATCAACCTCACCGTCCGGCGCGGCGAGCGGATCGTCATCTGCGGCCCGTCGGGCTCGGGCAAGTCGACCACGATCCGCTGCATCAACCGCCTCGAGGAGCACCAGAAGGGCTCGATCGTCGTCGACGGCATTGAGCTGACCAACGATCTGAAGAAGATCGACGAGGTGCGCCGCGAGGTCGGCATGGTGTTCCAGCACTTCAACCTCTTCCCGCATCTCACGATCCTGGAAAACTGCACCCTCGCGCCGATCTGGGTTCGCAAGATGCCCAAGAAGAAGGCCGAAGAGGTCGCGATGCACTATCTCAACCGCGTCAAGATCCCCGAGCAGGCGCACAAATATCCCGGCCAGCTCTCCGGCGGCCAGCAGCAGCGCGTCGCCATCGCCCGCTCGCTGTGCATGAACCCGAAGGTGATGCTGTTCGACGAGCCGACCTCGGCGCTGGATCCGGAGATGATCAAGGAGGTCCTCGACGTCATGGTCGGTCTCGCCGAGGAGGGGATGACCATGCTCTGCGTCACCCACGAGATGGGCTTTGCCCGGCAGGTGGCGAACCGGGTGATCTTCATGGATGCCGGCCAGATCGTCGAAGAGAACGAGCCGCACGCCTTCTTCACCAACCCGCAGCACGAGCGCACCAAGCTGTTCCTGTCGCAGATCCTACACTGAGTTCGGCAAGGTGTTGTTTTCAGGCATGTAAAGCGACAGTCGTCGCGTCATCTCCGCTGCGACAGACGCGAGCGGACCCAGTCGATCTTCATGGTTTCGAAAGCATGCGAGGCTTTCGAAGCCCGGATTGAACTTTTAACCATTCCGAATTGATGTACTCTCCCGGTCACGACGATTCGACCGGGAGGGCAGCGACATGGCGGGCAGGTTCACGCGGGCTCTGATCGGGCTCGCCTTCACCGTGATGTCCGTCTCCTCTGCCGGGGCGGCCTGCACGGCGCTGCAGACGACGGCCCAGGTGCCGACCGACCTCGCTCTGTGCAAGCGTCTCGATCCGGTCGTCAGGGCGCCGGCGGCGCTGCCGCTGAACGAGTACGAGGCGGCCCTCGACCAGTATTTCTCGAATTTCTGCCACCGCGACGAGGCGGCCGGCTGGGTCCACGACAAATTTGTCCGCGACACCGGCCCCTATGTCGCGAGCCTGATCAACGGCGCCTGGGTCGGCGGCGATCGCGGCACCCATGCGCCGGTCATGATCTGGTACTCGCCGGAGTTCCATGCCTGGCTGAAGGAGGCGCGGCCCACGGTTGAAGCCGCGCGGCCGGCGGAGGAGCCGCCGGTGCCGGACGGCGCGATGATCGTCAAGGAGATGTATCCGGCGCCCGCCGCGCTCTGCGCCAAGGAAGAGCCCTTGATGCTGAAGCCGACCAGCGGCGCCGCCTTCATGGTGCGCGACACCGAGGCCTCGCATGACGGCTGGTACTGGGGCTGGTACGGCTGGAGCGACGACCGCACCGCCAATATCGACTGGCCGCCGCGCCCCTCCAACGGGCTGCCCTATCAGGGCTTCGGCCAGTACTGCCTGAACTGCCACGCCTCGGCGGAGAACAATTCGACCTTCTCCAGCCTCTCCAACATCGCCGGCGAGCCCGGCCAGCCAATCGCCTTCCTGTCCCAGGACTTCGCCCTCGACCTCGGCGCGGAGACGCATCACGAGGCGGTGACGGCGATCGCCCCGGCAGTCGACGACCCGAAGCCCGCGCCGAAAGAGCTCAACCCGGACGTCGCGGCGCTCTTCGACTACGTCTTCGCAGAGCTGCCGAAGGACGTCGCGGCGCTGCAGATGCCGTCGGCGAGCTACGACGTCGTCTGGGTCAAGGAACACGCCAAGACCACGGAGAAGAGCCAGTACTTGACGTCGGACCAGTGCGTCGGCTGCCACGACGCCGGCGGAACCGGGCTGCAGTTCGACATGACGAAGCCGGCGCCGCTCGATCCGGTGCACAATCCGGACGGCTCCAAGCTGATCAACATATCGCCCTACGGCACCTGGCGGACCTCGCCGATGGGGCTCGCCGGCCGCGACCCGATCTTCTTCTCGCAGCTCGCCAGCGAGACCCAGACCTTCCATCCGGGCGTGTCGGACGAGGTGCAGTCGATCTGCCTCGGCTGCCACGGCATCCAGGGCCAGCGCCAGTTCCAGCTCGACGGCCATCTGAAAGGCGAGGGCTGCCCGAACTTCGAGCGCTCGATGGCGGACGCGGTGCCCTATCCGCCGAACAACCCGTCGGCGCAGCACGCCGATTTCGGCGCGCTCGCCCGCGACGGCATCTCCTGCACCGCCTGCCACCACGCCGTGTTCAAGGATGCGGACGTCAAGGCGGCGAGTTCCAGCCCGGCCAACAGCTGCGTTGCCGAGCGCCAGGACCAGCTCAACCCGAAGGACCTGGCGGAGGGCTTCGCCCGCACCTTCACCGGCAGCTATTTCGTCGGTGCCGCCGACGAGCTGAAGGGGCCGTTCGAGGACCCCAAGCAGGTGCCGATGCGAAATGCCCTCGGCATCACGCCCGGCCATGACGACACCTTCCTGAAGTCCGATCTCTGCGGCAGCTGCCACACGGTGCATCTGCCGGTGCTCGATGACGGCAAGATCCTCGGCTACACCTTCGAGCAGACGACCTATCCCGAATGGGCATTCAGCGATTATCGCACCGGCGTGACGGCGAATGGCGACTTGCCGGGCGGGGCCGGCCCGAAGGCCGCGAGCTGCCAGGACTGCCACATGAAGAGCCATGACGATACCGGCCAGCCGCTGGTCTCGAAGATCGCCGGCATCCAGGAGCACAGCAATTTCCCCGAGGTCGAGAACGGTCTTGGTCCCGATGCCATCGATCTGGAGCGGCGCAAGAACTTCGCCCTCCACACCCTCGTCGGCCTCAACGTCTTCCTGATCGAGATGGCCGACCAGTTCCCGGATTTCCTCGGCATCGCGGTGCAGGATCCGATGCTGGTCTCCAAGGGCATCGACAATATCGTCACGACCCGCGACAAGATGATGGAGAACGCCAAGAACCTGTCGGCCTCGATCGCCGTGACAAAGGTGTCCGAGGCGGACGGGCGGCTCAGCGCCACCGTGCGGATCGACTCCAAGACCGGCCACAAGTTCCCGTCCGGCGTCGGCTTCCGCAGGGCCTTCGTCGAGTTCAAGGCGCTCGATGCGGAGGGCGAGGCGCTGTGGACGTCGGGCGGCACCAATGCCGCCGGCGTCATCGTCGACGCTGCGGGCGAGCCGGTGACCGGCGAGTTGTGGTGGCAGCCGGACTGTTCCGCCCGCATCGCCCCGCTGGAGCGGCGCCACCAGCCCCACTACCAGACGATCACCAGCCAGAGCGAAGCGCAGATCTACCAGGAGCTGGTCTCGACGCCGCCGCTGGCTGGAGCCGGGACCGGTGCCGGGGGCGGGGAGGCCGCGAATGCCTGCGGCCACGACGCGGCGCCCGCCGGCCAGCTGACGACGAGCTTCCTGTCGATCTGCAGCCATGTGAAGGACAACCGCATTCTGCCGTCGGGCTATCTGGGCTTCGAGGAGCGCGTGAAGATCGCCAATGCGCTCGGCTCGAAGGGCACGGCGCTGGCCGAGGACACCGGTTCGGTCGCCGTCGGCGACGATCCGGACTACCAGGCCGGCGGCGGCGACACGGTCGGCTACGAGATCGATCTCGCCAGCCTGCCGCGGCCCGTCGCCAGCGTCGAGGCGACGCTCTACTATCAGGCGATCCCACCCTTCTACCTGCAGGACCGTTTCTGCACGGCCAAGGGCACGGACCGCGACCGGCTGGCCTATCTCACCAGCCAGCTGAAGCTCGACGATACGCCGGCGGCAGACTGGAAGCTGAAAATGGTGACGTCCGGGCCGGTGCCGGTCGGGCGATGACATTGCTGGGGTGGCTGGAGGATCTCCGCTGCCGATCCGTTCCGCCTGGAGGCGAACCTGCGCGACAGGCCGGGTCCCGCATGACAGCCGTCGCCCTCTCGCCCACCGAAGGCCGGATCCAGATCCGAGGAAGCAGTCGATACGCTCACTTGATGCTCGCGGAACTTTGAAGATCAAGTCCCGTTTAGATGGGAACTTTGAGTCGCGGGGGATCACTTGTCGTCGGAAAAAGAAGCCACCAGGCGGAGCGAACCCCGCTCCACGACGATCTCTCCGACCATCGGTCTCGTCAACAAGCAGAACTTCGAGAGCGGCCCGCGCTGGGCCGTCATCGGCATCTTCTTCATCCTGTTTTTCGGGGCGCTCTACCTGACGGCGAGCTTTCTGCTGCCGGTGATCCTGGCGCTGCTCTTCGCGCTGGTGATGAGCCCGATCGTTCGGTTCCTGCGGCGACGGCTGAAGATCTGGGAGCCGCTTTCCGCGCTGGTCCTGGTGGTCGGATCGCTGATGACGCTGACGCTCGGCTTCTACATGCTGAGCGATCCGATCACCAATCTCGTCAACAACGCGCCGCGCTACGCGGCGGCCGTGGACGACGAGATGCGTTCGGTGCGTGACCGGCTGAACAGGTTCCAGGCCGCACAGGAGGAGGTGCGCAACGCCGCCTCGGAGCAGGCGGCCGCCGGGTCGCAGGGCGGCGACGAGCCGCGGGAGGTGGTGGTCAAGAATCCCGGCCTGCTCGACAACGTCACCCAGACGGCGCCGCAGATCCTCGCCTCCGTCGCCTTCTCGCTGATCTTTCTCTATTTCCTGCTGGCGTCCGGGGACCTGTTCTATCAGAAGCTCGTGCGGTCGATGCCGACCATGTCGGACAAGAAGCGGGCGCTTCACATCGCCCACGACATCGAGCGCGAATTGTCGCGTTACCTCTTCACCATCACGCTGATCAATGTCTGCCTCGGCATCGCCGTCGGCACGTGCCTGTGGTGGGTCGGCATGCCGACGCCGCTGGTGTTCGGCGCCCTGGCGGCCCTCCTCAACTTCATTCCCTATATCGGCTCGATCATGGGCATGGCGCTGGTCGGCGTGATAGCGCTCGCCGAGTTCGGCCACCTGTCGGCCGCGGCGGTGCCGGTGCTGCTCTATCTGGCCTGCACCGCCGTCGAGGGCCAGTTCCTGACGCCGATGATCGTCGGCCGCCGGCTGCAGATGAACGCCGCCGCCATCTTCCTGTCCGTCGCCTTCTGGGGCTGGATCTGGGGTGTCGTCGGCATGTTCCTCGCCGTGCCGCTGATGGTCTGCATCAAGGTCTTCGCGAGCTATGTCGAGCCGTTGACGGCCCTGGGCGACTTCCTCTCTGCCGAGCAGCCTCGTCATACCGACGAGGACGACGAAGAGGACTGATCCTTGGGTCGGGCCCGAGACGTGGGCCTAGGGCAGGGCCGCGGCTCTGCCCGGCATGAAGGCGAACCGGCCGTCCCAGAAGGGCGGCCGGTGCCTTGTCTCAATGAGCGTAGATCATCTTGCGCGTCATGCCGCCGTCGATCACCAGCGTCTGGCCGGTGATGAAACCGGCCTTCTCCCCGTCGAGGAGAAAGCTCGCCGCGTGGGCGACATCGTCCGGCTCGCCAACCCGCCCGACCAGATGCTGCGCGTGGTCGACCGGCCGCAGCTCCTCGCCCGAGACGTTGATCCAGCCGGGGGCGACCGCATTCACGCGCACCTCCGGCGACAGGCTGACGGCAAGGGAATGGGCGAGCGCAAAGAGCCCGCCCTTGGTCGCCGAGTAGGACTCGGTGTCGGCTTCGGACATGAAGGCCCGCGTCGAGGAGACCAGCAGCATCGCGCCTTTCGCCTTGCGCAGTTCCGGCCCGGCATGTTTGGCGAAGAGGAAGCTCTGGGAGAGGTTGACGTCGAGCACCCGGTGCCAGTCCTCGTAGGATAGCTCGGTCGCCGGAACCCGCTTCATGATCCCGGCATTGCAGACCACCGCGTCGATGCGTCCGAAGTGCCGCAATGCCGCCGCGATGCAGGACGCGACGTCCGCTTCCTTCGCGACATCGCCGGTGAAGGTGACGAGCCTGCCGGCTTCGGCCTGTGCCGTTTCAAGATCGGCAAGGCCCGCCGCATCGGTGTCCATCGCCAGCACCCTGCCGCCCTCGCCGACGAGCCGCAGCGCGATGGCGCGGCCGATGCCGGAGGCGGCGCCGGTGACGATGGTGCATCTGTCCGTCTTGCTCATGATGGCTTGTCCTTTCAAACGGCCGGGCCGGCGCTTGTGACGAAAGCGCCGGCCCGGCATTGAAATCGATCATGTTGTCGCCCGGCGCGAGCGATGCAAACCGCTTGCGCCGGGCGCCCGACCGTCCGTCGGCCGCCGTCAGTTGCCCGAGGTCTGCACCGGCTTCACCAGCGGGGTAATCCGGCGAACCGTGACGCGGCGGTTCTCACGGTTCTCGCCCTCGGTGTCGACCTTCAGATAGGCTTCGCCATAGCCTTGGGTCACAAGGTTCTCCGGCGGCACGTCGAAATACTCCGTCAGCGCCGAGGCGACCGATTCGGCACGCTTGTCGGAGAGGGCGAGGTTGGAGATCTCGCTGCCGACGGCGTCGGTGTGGCCCTCGATCAGGAAGGTCTCGCCGGGGTTCTTGTCGACCACTTCCTTGACGGCATCGGCGAGCGCCTCGAGGTTGCCCACCTGGTTCTGGGCGATCGCCGCCGACCCGAAGTCGAAGTTGATCGTGTTGAGGTCGATGCGGCGCACCTTGTCGCGGATGCGCTCGGAACGGACGACTTCGTCGACGGAGTAGATCCGCTCGACGGTCTCGACGGGCGGAGCGACGAGGGGGCGCAGATAGACCGCCTCGTCGGGCTGGTCGATGTCGACGATGTATTCGTCCTCGGGGATGCCGATCGTCAGCTCCGGCAGGTCGCGGCCGGGGTCGCGGTCGTAGCGGGGACGGCGGTCGTCCTGCTCGTAGGGGTCGTAGAAGAGAACCACCTCACGGCCGTCCGGCATCACCCGCGAGCGGCGCAGGATGTCGCCGTAGCTGTCGGTGACGGTGACGATCTGAACGCCGTTGTCGCGAACGATCGTCTGACGCGTGCGACCACGGGGCAGACGCTCGTAATAGGTCTCTTCGGCATTGCGCGTCAGGCGCTCGCGGTCGTCGCCCTTGATAAAATAGGCGGCGGCACCGCCTGCGACCGCTCCCGCGACGCCGGCGCCGATGATCGACAGAATCTGCCGCCCGTCGTCGTCACGACGAACCACCTCGACGCCGTCCCTGCGATCACCACGCTCGCGATCCCGGTCGCCGCCGCGGGCATCGGCATCGCGGCCGTTTTCGCCGCGTCCGTTGCGATCGCGTCCGTCACGATCACCACCATCCCGGTCGCGGCCGCCGCGGCGCGGCGCCTCGATCCGCTCACCCTGTTCCTGGGTGATCGGGGCGATCTCGACAGGTTCGGCCAGCCGCTGCACGCGGGCGTCGCTGGCATCGATGCCATCGGGCGCCACGGGCTCGTTCTGGGTCGCGGCCGGGACCGGCTCGGGACGCTCCGCTGGCCGCTCGGCCGCCTCGCCGGCTGCCTCGCCCTCTGCCCCCTGGGGAGCCTCGCCGGGGGACGCCTGACCTGCAGCAGGCTGTTCTGCGGCGGGTTCTCCCGGACGCTCGGTGCTGTCGCGGTCGCCATCGCGCTGTCCGCGTCGCGGCCGATCGGCGCCGCGATCGCCGGGGCGCTGTTCGGCACCGGGCCGAGCCTCGGCCGGCGCAGGCGCTTCAGCCGGCGCAGGGTTGCCATTGGCGGGCGCTGACTCGGGAACCGGGGTTCCCGGCTCGTCCTGGCCGGGCTTGTCCGAGGGCACGGGCTCATTGGCCGGCCGGGACTGCGGCGACGGTGCCTCTCCTGCCTGCGCTGGGGCCGCCTCGTCGCCGGCTCCATCGGGTGCGGGCGCCGCGTCGGGGGATTCGGGTGCAGCCGGTGCCGGCTCGTCCGCCTGTGGGGCGGGAGCGGCCGGAGCTTCTTCAGCGGTTGGAGCGGGTTCGGCCGCCGCGGGAGCTGCGGCGTCGGGGGCCGCGGGAGCCGCCTCTTCCGGCGCGGGAGCGGGTGCAGGCTCCGGAGCGGGTGCCGGTTCGGCGGGGGCAGGTGCGCTGGCTTCCGGCTCGGGCTGGGGTTCGGGTTCCGGAGCGGGCGCTGGCTCCGGGTCCGGCTCCGGCTGAGCCTCGGGTTCGGGCGCCGGCGCAGGAGCAGGCTCCTCTGCCGGAGCTTCTGCCTCGGCGGGCGGCGCCGGCTCGGGCGCAGGTTCGACGGCCTCCGGCTGCGGCGGCACCTCTTCCGGGGCAGCCTGGGCAAGGCGGATGCCTTGCGTGTCGCGGGAGACTGGCGCGTCCGCCGTTGCCGCCACCGTGCGGATCGCCGGTGCGGCGGAGGCGGTCGCGGCCAGCGGCCCAGTCAGGGCCGTCGACGCGGCGAGAGCGGCGACGCCGATGAACTTACCGCGGCGTTTGATGTTCGACATGAAATACGTGACCTTCGCGTTGCGTCCCTTGCAGAACCGTTCCGCGCTCGGGCGGGCGACCGCTGAGGTCTCACGCGGGCGATGGCTCGCCCGTCCTCGGCGCGGTTCAGGTCATCCGAAACGACCGGGGGCGATGAGGTGTTCCGTCGGCGTCGCCGCAG
This sequence comes from Fulvimarina sp., assembly GCA_002700095.1. Lineage (GTDB taxonomy): Bacteria > Pseudomonadota > Alphaproteobacteria > Rhizobiales > Rhizobiaceae > Jiella. Next base: position 136,848 of record PACL01000059.1, read on the forward strand.
CGGCGCCGATCAGTCGGGGCGGCGCGGGTCGAGAGCGGGGGCGCGCCAGTCGTAGAGCCAGGACAGATCGGCCCGCAGTGCGTCACGCGGCCGCAGGGCGAGGACGGCGTTGCGGGCGAGCGAGAACGGCGCCGGCAGGTGATAGACGAGGCGGTGAAAGGCGACCCGGCCGCGCACCTTGTCGATCCGCGGCCGGCGCTCCGCCTCGTAGCGCCGGGCGGCGCGGCGCGGATCGTCCGTATCGGCCAACGCCGCAGCCAGCACGGCGGCATCCTCGATGGCCATCGCCGCGCCCTGCGCCGCATAGGGCGCCATCGCATGGGCTGCATCGCCGAGAAGGACGACGCGGTCATGGCCGACGACAAAGGGACGCCCGGCGGGCGCGGCGAAGAGCGGCCACGCCGTCGGCGCCGGCGCAGCATTCACCAGCGCGGCGAGATGCGGATCCCAGCGCGAGAACCCGGAAACTAGGCCCTGCGTGTCGTCCTGCCTGCCCGAAGCGGGCGCGCCGCCCGGCGCGATCAGCACGAGATTGACGGCGCTGCCGGCGCGGACAGGATAGGCGACGGCGTGGCGCGCCGGACCGAGCCAGGCCCGGATGCCGGCGACCTGTCCTGTCGCGCCGAATGCCGACGCCGCGTCCCCGTCGATCGTCGTGCGCCAGGCGGTGGCGCCGGTCGGGGCGGCCGGCGCGAGGCCGGAAAGGCGCGCGACGGTGGAGCGAACACCGTCCGCCGCAATCAGCAGGTCGAAGCGCTCGGGCCCGCCGCCGCCGCCAAAGGAAAGCTCGACCTTGGCGTCGGCGGTCGCCATTTGCCGGAGTTCCGATCCGAGCGTCAGCGTGATCGCCGGTTCGGCGCGGACGGCGGCGAGCAGCACCGCCTGCAGCTCGGCCCGGTGGATGGAGAGGTAGGGCGTGCCGTCGGCGGAATGGACGGGCACCTCGGCGATGCGCCGGCCGCTGCGGTGGGCGAGAAGCTCCACCCGGTCCGCGGCGACGCCGACCTTTCGCAGCGCCGCAAGGAGGCCCAGCCGGTCCAGGACCGACAAGGCGTTCGGCGACAGCTGCAGCCCGGCGCCCACTTCCTCCAGCGCTTCGGCACGCTCGAAGATCGTCGATCGCAGGCCGGCCCGGGCAAGGCAGAGGCCGGCTGCGAGCCCGCCGATGCCGGCGCCGGCGATGGCGATGGCGATGCGGAGGGGCTGGCTGGCGGTCATGGTCGGGAAAGTCTCGCGCCGGGACGCAGGATGCGATGCGTCAACGACCGGTCAGCGACACGCCGACAACCGGCCGCCGGCGCCGCCGGTTCGCCCTCAGGCGGCCTCGACGAAGAGGCAGCCGGACGGCACGGTCTCGTCGGGCTTCAGCGAGGCGTCGTAGCGATAGAGGGTCGAGCAGTAGCCGCAGACGATCTCCGGCTCGTCGCCCATGTCGAGAAAGACGTGGGGGTGGTCATGGGGCGGATTGGCACCGCAGCACATGAACTCCTTGACGCCGACCGAGATGGTGGCGTGCCCGGCGTCGTTCGAAAAATACGGGATCGGATGACCGGCCATGTTTGCTCGAAACCCTCGAAAACGTCCTGCCTTTGATGCGGCGGGACCATAGTGCGACGCCTCGCAAATGAACAGGGGGCAAAAGAACGGGGGTGTCAGAGGCCGGCGGGCGCGTTATCGACATGGGCAGACACCTCGAAGACGCGACGAGCAGGGAACGATCCGCGATGACCAAAGGCCACTTCACGAATGACGGGCTCAGCCTCGCCTTCCTCGACGAGGGCGACAGCCAAGCGCCGGTCGTGCTTCTCGTCCACGGCTTTGCGTCCTCGATGCGGGTCAACTGGATCGAGCCCGGCTGGGTCAAGACCCTGACCGAGGCGGGTTTCCGCGTCGCTGCCCTCGATCACCGCGGCCATGGCGGCAGCGACAAGCCGCACGATCCCTCGCTCTATACGCCGCAGAAGATGGCGTCGGACTGCTTCGCCCTGCTCGATCATCTGGACGTCGCCTTGGCCACCTTCTTCGGCTACTCGATGGGCGCCAGGGTCTCCGCCTTCGCGGCGCTCGCCGAGCCCGCGCGGGTCGAGCGCGTGATTCTCGGCGGCCTCGGCATCGCCCTCGTCGAGGGCACCGGCGACTGGGATCCCATCGCCGCGGCGCTGCGGGCGCCGTCGCTGGACGACGTCAGTGATCCGAAGGGCCGGATGTTCCGGGCCTTCGCCGACAAGACGAAGAGCGACCGGCTGGCGCTCGCCGCCTGCATCGAGACCTCCCGTGACGAGTTGAGCGAGGCGGATGTCGGCCGTATCGTCCAGAAGGTGCTGATCGGGGTCGGCACCGAGGACGAGATCGCCGGCGCGCCGGAACCGCTGGCCGCGCTGATGCCGGATGCTGAGGTGCTGGCCATCGAGGGGCGCGACCACATGCTGTCGGTGGGCGACCGCCGGTTCAAGCAGCGGGTCGCCGAGTTCCTGCGACAATAGCGCCGTCTCACGGCACCATCTAACCAGCCTCGGCTGCTTCTCGGTCGGTGTTTCGCGGTGGCTGGAGCGGCGTTTTGCGGGGCGAGCCGGGCCGGGTGACCGAGTGTTGAGCGGGCCGACCCTTCACGGGGCCGGCCGGAGGGGCTAAATGTCCTCGAAACGATCCGCCGGTGATCTGCCCTTCGGCAGGCCGGCGTCGAAGTCACGCCGCAGGAGAGCGCCATGAGCGTTGCAGGCAGCCGAAGCCAGGAGAAGATCCAGGCCGTCGATCCGATCTTCGCCGCGATCCGCGACGAAGCCGCGACGGTTGCGGCCGAAGAGCCGGTGCTGGCGAGCTTCATCCACGCCACCATTCTCAACCAGCCGAGCTTCGAGGCCGCCCTGGTCCACCGGATTTCCCAGCGCCTCGACCATCCGGACGTTCCGGCGGTGCTGATCTCCCAGGCCTTCAACGACATGATCGCCGCCGATCACGGCTTTGCCGAGACGGTGCGCACCGACATCCAGGCCGTCTACGACCGCGACCCGGCCTGCGAGCGCTATCTGGAGCCGCTGCTCTATTTCAAGGGCTTCCACGCGATCCAGACCCACCGCCTGGCCCACTGGCTGTGGATGAGCGGGCGCAAGAACTTCGCGCTCTATCTGCAGTCGCGCTCCTCGGCGGTGTTCCAGACCGACATCCATCCCAATGCCAGGATGGGCCGGGGCATCTTCCTCGATCATGCCACCGGCCTCGTGGTCGGCTTCACCTCGACGATCGGCGACAACGTCTCGATCCTGCAGGACGTCACCCTCGGCGGCACCGGCAAGGAATTCGGCGACCGCCATCCGAAGATCGGCTCCGGCGTCCTGATCGGAGCGGGGGCCAAGGTGCTCGGCAACATCAAGATCGGCCACTGCGCCAAGATCGCCGCCGGTTCGTTGGTGCTGAAGGAAGTGCCGCCGCAGACGACCGTCGCCGGCGTCCCCGCCAAGGTGATCGGCCACACGCTGTGCGACCAGCCGGCGCGGGAGATGGACCAGAGCTTCGATCGCGGCGACTGAGCACCATTCGGCGCAAAGGGGCAGCACCGTCGGGCCCGCCCCCGGTCTCCTCGCCCGTCCAGCGACCGCCTCGGCGCGGCTTGGCCGGAGCCTTGGCATCGCTCCCCCGCCGCCTCGGCCGATGGGGGATGCGGCCGGTATTTGCCGGACGAGGGGGTTGACGCGGGACGGGCGAAGCGACGACACCGCGGCGTGAACGGTCGGCCTGCCCGACTGCGCCGACCGGCCGGCAGCGCCGGCCAATTCATCGAAATTCGGGGGGTGCGCCCTAGCTATCGCATCCCCGATCCATCCAGGAGCCGCCCGTGAATCCCGCCGAAATCAGAAAACTCGAAGCCTATCTGAAGCAGACCTTCAAGGGCGTCGATCTGTCCGTGCGTGGCATGCCCCGCAAGGCGGATTCCGCCGAGGTCTATGTCAATAACGAGTTCGTCGGCCTGATCTCCAAGGATACCGACGAGGGCGAACTGTCCTACCACCTCACCATGACGATCCTCGACATCGATCTGGAATAGCGGGAACCTGCAAGAGCGGAACCCGAGAGCTGTAACCAAGCGCTGCGAAGCGCTCTGACCAAAGAGACCGGGGGCCGGTCGTCCGGTGAAGGACGACTGGCCCCCGGAACGTCCGGGACGGGACGGGACGCCCCGGGCGATCATGTTGCTTCCCTCTGGAGCGGGACGGGCGAGCGAGACTGCCGCCGCCGCGCCGGTGCCCCGGTTCCTGCTTCAGCGAACGCTGCCGACCAGGAGGTTGCGGTCGTCGACGATGCCGACCCACTTGCCGGCGTTGTCGACCGCCTGGCGCTTCAGATAGGTGTAGTCGGTCGACTGCCAGGCGAGGATCTTGTTGTCGAGATTGTCGAGGACGAAGTCGCCCTGGTCGGTGCGCAGCGTCAGGACGGCGTGGCCGTCGCCATTGGTCTGCTTGACGACCGTAATCAGCAGCGCCGAGGCCGGGATGCCCTCGCGCTCCAGCATGTACTGCTTCAAGAGCACGAAATCCTCGCAGTCGCCTTCCGTCGTCGGATAGGCCCAGTGCTCCGGCACGCCGTAGATGTCCTGGTCGGTGCGCGGGAAGACGTTGCCGTTGACCGCGGCGTTGACGTCGACGATGCGCTTCCAGATCGCGGGGCTCAGCTTCAGGGCGGCCTTTGTGGCATTGGCCCCGCAGGTGGCGGCGTAGCGCTTGCAGAATTCGTAGTGGCCGATCGGCTGCGAGGTGTAGCCCGTGGTCGGCATCGGCGAGGAAGCCGCCGCCTGTGCCAGCGAAGCCGAAGCCAGAAGTGCGATCGCGCCGAGCGCCAGGCCGAGATGCTTCTTGATCTTGTTCATTGTCATTCTCCCCGTCGTTGAGAGGAGATTGACATTCGGATTTTACTTCCAACGAAAATGCAGAAGCGCAATTCTATTCAAATTAGACGCAATTGTGAGAGAGGATATACTTAGAGAATGATGCACGGCATGACGCAAATTGTGCGGCGGTCGTTCATTGATCGGCAAGCATGCGGGGCAGGCCCCTCGTCGCCGGCGCAGCGCCGCGTGCGCCGGCGCCTGCCGTGGCACCCGCCAATCGCCCGCATTGCCGGACTTGCGGGGCGGTGCCGGCCCTGCGGATGGCCGCTCCCCGACACGGCGCAGGAGCGGCCGGTGGGCCGGCTCACCGCCATCGATTGGACCGGGACGACCCGCCGCAACGGTCGTCGAGGGCGGCCCGGGGCCTTGCCAGGGTTAACGCCGGGCGCCCCGGCACCGTTTTTGCCGGCATTTTTGCCTGCTTCGGCCGGATTCGCCTGTCGTCGTGGTTAAGGAAGCGCTCCGGCGCGGGCGGGCGGGGCCGGGCAGGGGTGGCGGCCGGGCGAGGCCCTTACCGGGATCGAAGCCTAAGTCGCCCCGGCGCTGGCCGCGGCAGGCACCGACGCTAAGCCAGCCGGACTGATGGACAAGGAAATGGGACCGTCGGACATTTGAACCTGTCGGGCCGGGTCCTAAGACAGGCTCCGCCGGACACTCGCGTCCGGGCTCTCTCGAAAGGTATCCAGAGAATGAGAATGTCGCACGCATGCGCGCTGGCCGTCGCCCTCCTCGCGGCGGTCTACGGGACACCCGGCCTTGCCGCCGGTGCGATCGCGGTCGATGACGCAGAGGGCATGAAGGCCGGCGACGTCGGCTACGGCACGGCGACGGGCTATTCGACCCGCGAGGCGGCCGGCGATGCCGCGCTGCAGAACTGCAAGGACGAAGGCAACACCAACTGCAAGGTCGTCGTGCGCTTCGACACCTGCGGCGCCTATGCCGGCTCGGCCGACTATTTCGGCATCGGCTGGGGCAAGAGCGAGAAGGCGGCCCAGTCCGCAGCCCTCGATCAGTGCGGCAACAAGTCCTGCAAGATCGTCGTGTCGGACTGCGAGTAACCGCTTCGGCGCGAAAGGATCGGGCGGCAGATCGCGCATCTGCCGCCGACCCTTGCGGCAAACGGAGGACACCGCGACGCGGCGGATGTCGCTCGCCGGGGCGAGGACGGACGGTGTCGAAGATGTTGTGCCGGCCCGCCTGCGGCGTTGCTCCGCAGCGCCAGATGGCTTAGAGACGGCGCAATTCTTCAAACTCTTCGACACCAAAGAGGCAGCGCGCCATGGCACGCCAGTTCATCTATCACATGTCCGGCCTCTCCAAGGCCTACGGGAACAAGAAGGTTCTCGACAACATCCACCTGTCCTTCTACCCCGACGCCAAGATCGGCATTCTCGGGCCCAACGGCGCCGGCAAGTCGACGCTCCTGAAGATCATGGCGGGCGCCGATACCGAATTTACCGGCGAGGCCTGGGCCGCCGAGGGTGCCAAGGTCGGCTATCTCGCCCAGGAGCCGCATCTGGACGAGACCAAGACGGTCTTCGAAAACGTCATGGAAGGCGTTGCCGAGAAGCAGGCGATCATGGATCGCTACAACGAACTGATGATGAACTATTCCGACGAGACGGCGGAGGAGGGGGCGAAGCTCCAGGACATCATCGACGCGCAGAATCTCTGGGACCTGGAAAACCAGGTCGAGATGGCGATGGACGCGCTGCGCTGTCCGCCGGCCGAGGCCGAGATCGCGCCGCTGTCCGGCGGCGAGAAGCGCCGCGTCGCGCTCTGCAAGCTGCTTTTGTCCAAGCCCGACATCCTGCTTCTCGACGAGCCGACCAACCATCTAGACGCCGAGACGATCCTGTGGCTGGAAAAGCACCTGCGCGAGTATGAAGGCTCGGTGCTGATGGTCACCCATGATCGCTACTTCCTCGACAACGTCACCGGCTGGATCCTCGAGCTCGATCGCGGCCAGGGCGTTCCTTATGAGGGCAACTATTCCGCCTATCTGGAGAAGAAGCAGAAGCGCATGCAGCAGGAGGGCCGCGAGGACGACGCCCGCATGCGTGCCATCACCCGCGAGCGCGAGTGGATCCAGCAGGGCGCGAAAGCCCGCCAGACCAAGTCCAAGGCCCGCATCAAGGCCTATAACGAACTCGTCGAGGCGGCCGAGAACAGAAAGCCCGCCGACGGCAAGATCGTCATCCCGACCGGCGAGCGCCTCGGCAACAAGGTGATCGAGGTCGAGAACCTGACCAAGAGCTTCGGCGACCGGGTGCTGATCGAAAACCTCTCCTTCAAGCTGCCGGCCGGCGGCATCGTCGGCATCATCGGCCCGAACGGCGCCGGCAAGTCGACCCTGTTCAAGATGATCACCGGCCAGGAAAAGCCCGACAGTGGCAAGATCGACATCGGCGAGACCGTCGATCTCGGCTATGTCGACCAGAGCCGCGACGACCTGACCCCGAACCACACCGTCTGGGAGGAGATCTCCGGCGGCGTCGACATCATGAAACTCGGCAAGTACGAGATGAACTCCCGGGCCTATGTCGGCAACTTCAACTTCAAGGGCCCGAACCAGCAGCAGAAGGTCGGCACGCTCTCGGGCGGCCAGCGCAACCGCGTGCACCTTGCCAAGATGCTGAAGTCCGGCGCCAACGTCATCCTGCTCGACGAGCCGACCAACGATCTCGACACCGAGACCCTGACCGCGCTCGAGGACGCGCTGGAGGAATATGCCGGCTGCGCCGTGGTGATCAGCCATGATCGCATGTTCCTCGACCGGCTCGCCACCCACATCCTCGCCTTCGAGGGCGACAGCCATGTCGAGTGGTTCGAGGGCAACTTCGAGGACTACGAGCAGGACAAGATCCGCCGCCTCGGCCCGGAATCGGTCAACCCGAAGCGCCCGACCTACAAGCGCCTGACGCGGTGATCGTCGCTGATATCCCGCTGTTTTGGCCGCAGGGCCGAAGCATCGGGCATCGAAAGTTCTTGCAAGAGGGTCGCGGCAACGCGGCCCTTTTTAGCGTTTGGGGCGCGTTTGACGTCTGGACGGATGTCCGGCCGCGTCGTGAACGCGTTGCGCATGGCCGCGCGGGCGCAACCGAAATGATGCGCCGCTTTCTCTTGATATATTTTCATATTTGCGCGGTTGGGTTGTTGTACGGGTCCATATCCCGTAAAAAGTTTATGCGACGCCAGTCGCAGGCATATCGTTCAAACAGATCCGCCCGTGTTGGTTTTCCCGGCCATCCCGGTCAACGGCCGACGCGGCGACCTTGCGGGGGAGCATGCGCTCCATCCGCGGCGACGGGCAAGGCCGTACCGCCTGGGCACGCGTTCGCAACGCAACTTGAAACGGCAGTTTGTCATCACGACCCCTTCATCCTGATCGAGGAAGCGACATGACGACTTATGACGGAACCAACGGCAACGATAACGTCACTGGCTACGGCCCCGGCAATCACATCTACAACTTGTTCGCCGGCGACGATGTTCTCGCGCTGTCCTTCGACAATGCCGGCGTCAGCTTTGTCTATGGCGGCAGCGGAATCGACACCGTTAGATATCTCGGTGCCCTCGATATGCTCGATGCGGATCTCGTCAGCGGCTATGCGACGTTCGGAACCGCGACGCATGTCTATTCGAGCATCGAGAACCTGATCGGCGGTGCCGTCAACGATACGATCAACGGCAATTCCGGCGCCAATCAGCTCGAGGGCAACCTCGGCATCGACGAGATTTCCGGCGGCGACGGCGACGACATCATCTATGGCGACAACATCGTCAATGGTGACGGGCGGCTGACCGACGGCGGCGATAAGCTCCGCGGCGGGAACGGCAACGACCGGATCTACGGCCAGAGCGGGGATGACTTCATCGAGGGCGGTCTCGGGGTGGACACGCTCTATGGCGGCGAGGGCGACGACGAGATCCATGGCAACACCGCCACCACGCTCGGCGGGACGTTCCCCGACGGGGGCGACACCATCCATGGCGGCAATGGTAACGACCGGATTTACGGCAACCAGGGCAACGACTTCCTCTACGGGGACAATGGCGACGACCTGATCTATGGGGGATTGGACAACGATCACATCTATGGCGGCAGTGGCAATGATCACCTCTATGGTGACGGCGGCGAGGCCGATCCGAACAACCCGGCATGGAACGACGTCATCTATGGCGAACTCGGCAATGACACTCTCTACGGCGGTTCCGGCAACGACACCCTCGATGGTGGCGCCGGCGCCGACAATCTATGGGGCGAGTTGGGCGACGACACACTCGTCGGGGGAGACGGCTCCGACTACCTGGATGGCGGCGAGGGGAACGACAATCTCACCGGCGACGTCGATTTCGTGAACGACAACTATGGCGGAGGGGCGGGGATCGACACGATCAGCTATGCCGCCGCGACGCTGTCCATCACTCTCGACTTCTCGACCGGGATCGGGACGGGTGCACAGATCGGTGTCGACGGGCTGTACGGACTCGAACGGGCGATCGCCGGCAGCGGCGACGACATCCTGATCGGCAACGCCTTCACCCGCGTCCTCGGTGGCGGCAACGGCGATGACACGCTCCTCGGCGGATCCGGCGACAACACCCTCTATGGCGGCAACGACAACGACGTCCTGCGCGGCTTTGCCGGCTTCGACGTGCTGATCGGGGGGCTCGGCAACGACCGCCTGCAGGGCGACTTCAACGCCGACACCTTCATCTTCTCGAACTTCTTCGGACAGGACATCATCACGGACTTCGATGCCTTGAGCAATTTCGAGCGCATCGACCTTGCTGCGGTGACCAACATCACCAGCTTCGCCGATCTGCAGGCCAGCCACCTCGTGCAATCGGGTGCGAATGCGGTGATCGTCGACGGGGCGAACACGATCACGCTTCTCAACGTCTCGGTTGCAGATCTCGACGCCAACGATTTCATCTTCTGAGCCAGAACGTCACTTCGGCCGCCCGCATCGACGAGGGCGGCCGGGCTTCGGGCGCATCGCCCGGCGCTCGCATTCGTGTTTGCCGTCGCGATCGCCATTCCCCAACGTGCCGAGGACAGGTTAAGATCGACCCTGGGGCCCTCAGGGAGGACGAGATGCGGATCGATCAATTGAGACGGGTCGCGGCGGCGGGCATCGTCGCGGCGGGACTTGCGGGCATGGGGCTTTCGGCAGGGCCGGCCGAGGCCAAGCCGGCCCGCTGCTATGCCACCGACGACGGCTATTTTCCGTGCGAGTTCCGCGCGACGGACCGGCAGGGGAGCTTCGAGATCGAGGGGCCGGCGGCGACCTATATCGTCAACATCGACACCCCGGGATTCGCCTATGCCTTCGTCAATCTGGGCAATCGCAACATCTCGCTGCCGGGCATGTTCGTGCGCCAGCGCGACGATCCGGCCTGCTGGGCCAATCCCGAGACCAACACCAAGATCTGCGCCTGGTAGGCGGCCTGGACCCGGGACGCTGCAGGGCGATCGCCGGGAGCCGTGACGCAAGGTGTGCGGGGGGATGCTCCGGCGAGGGCGATCCCGCGCGGCATGATGGGACGCGGCATCTGCCACGATCCCGGCCGCATCGGCCCGCACGACATTGACCTTCCGGCCTTGCGGAGTCAGGTGTCGCTGCCGGCCGTACGACAGGGCCGGAACGGATCTGGGAGACGGACATGAAGATCATCATCGGCGGCGACAGCGCCGGCCAACCGCTGGTCAAGGCGATCGCGGATTATCTTTCGACCCGCGACGACGTCAGCTTCGAGGATTGCAGCCCGTCGGGCGATACCTCCGGCGAGCGCTACGCCTCGACCTCGGAGCGCGCGGCCATGGCGATCCGCGAGGGCAGGGCCGAGCGCGGGATCCTGTGCTGCGGCACCGGTCTCGGCGTCTCGATCTCGGCGAACAAGATCCCCGGCATCCGCGCGGCGCTGACCCACGACACCTATTCCGCCGAGCGCGCGGCCAAGAGCAACAATGCCCAGATCATCACGATGGGGGCGCGGGTCATCGGCCCGGAGCTCGCCAAGGCGATCGTCGAGAAGTATCTGGACTCCGAGTTCGATCCGAAGAGCTCGTCCGGGCCGAATGTCGAGGCGATCGACGCGCTCGACCGCAAATATTCGCCCGGCGCGTTCTGAGCTCAGCAGCCGCGGCTCGGCGCCGCATGTCGAAAAGAATGGTGCGCTGCAGCATGATGGCGGCGCACCAGCAACTTCCTGCATGACAGGTCTATGACGCCATGCTTCGGGTGCATGGCAGTCCTGATCCAGGGACTCTTCTTCAGACAAGTTTTACCGTTTATGTGCACTGCATCATAAGAACAAACGGTTTGCTGGAGTCTCAGAAGATGCACCGCTCGCGCCTCACGGCGATTGCCATGGACCACGTCGCCTCGTCCCGCCTCACGGGCCGTGCCGCGACCAATGGCGAGGGCATGCGCCGGCCGCCCTATTCGGTGATGAAGACCCTCGGTATCGATACCTCGTTCCACGCCCGCACGCGCTGAGGCTCGCGCGGGGCCGAGGTCTCGCTGAGGCCTCAACGGGCCGGGCGGCGGGGCCGGGTTCCGAGCCTTGACCCAGCCATGGCGGACGCATCGGCACGGCCACCGCCGACGCCTATTCCATCACTGCCGCATGGCTGTCGCCGTCGGCAGATGCGCCCTGTTTCTTCGGCGAACTCATCAGCGCGAGCAGCGGGATGGCGCAGAGCGTGATGATCATCATCAGCTTGAAGTCGTCGACATAGGCGACCATCGCCGCCTGGGCCGAGGCGGACTGGTTCAGCACCGCCATCATCGTCGTGTGGTCGAGGGGCAGATTGTTCGCCACGCCGGTGAAGTTCGGATTGAACGGCGTGACGTGCGAGACGAGGTCGGCCTTCGAGATCACCATGTTGCGGGCGAGCTCCACCGAGACGATCGAGATGCCCACCGACGAGCCGATGTTGCGCATCAGGCTGAAGAGAGCTGCCGCATCGGCGCGGAACCGCGGCTCGAGCGTCGCGAAGGCGAGCGTCGACAGGGGTACGAAGACCAGCCCCAGCCCGAGCCCCTGAATGACGCCGGACACGATGATCGGCGTGTCGTCCATGGCGATCGAGAAGCCCGACATCTGCCACAGCGAGATCGCCGTGAGGATGAGACCGGCGAAGATCAGGATGCGGGTGTCGACCCTGCCGACGAGGCGGCCGACGACGAGCATCGAGATCATCGTGCCGACGCCGCGCGGCGCCATCACGATGCCGGTGGTCACGACGGGATAGCCGAGGACGTTCTGCAGCATCGGCGGCAGCAGCGCGAGGCCGGCGAGCAGGATCATGCCGACGACGAAGATCATCATCAGCGCGATGACGAGGTTGCGGTCGGTGAAGATCTTCGGGTCGATGAAGGCGTTCTGGCGCCCGGTGATGTGCAGCGAGAACACCCAGATGCCGGTGATCGCCAGGCCGAGTTCGATCCAGATCTCGGCCGAGGAGAACCAGTCCGCCTGCTCGCCACGATCGAGGAACAGCTGCAGCGCGCCGATGAACAGCGACAGCATGGCGAAGCCGAAGAAGTCGAAGCCGCGCTGGCGCTTCGGCGTGTTCGGCAGGAAGAAGATCATCCCGGCCAGCGCCAGCGCGCCGATCGGCAAATTGACGAAGAAGACGTAGCGCCAGTTGAACGTCTCGGTCAGCCAGCCGCCCAGCGTCGGGCCGATGATCGGGCCGACCATGATGCCGGCGCCCCAGATCGCCATGGCGCTGCCGTGCTTCTCCTTGGTGTTGATGGTGAGGAGCACGGTCTGCGACAGCGGCACCAATGCAGCTCCGCACAGTCCCTGCAGAAGCCGGAAGAAGATCATCTCTTCGAGGCTGGTGGAAACGCCGCAGGCCATAGAGGTCGCCACGAACCCCGCCGCAGACACGATGAAGACCTGCCGCAGGCCGAAGCGGTCGGACAGCCACCCCGTCACCGGCGTCATGATCGCGGCCGCGACGATGTAGGAGGTCAGCACCCAGTTGATCTGGTCCTGGGAGGCCTGCAGCGATCCCTGCATGTTCGGAAGCGCGACGTTTGCGATCGTCGTGTCGAGCACCTGCATGATCGTCGCGAGCATGATCGAGACGGTGATCAGACCCTTGTAGGGGACGTTGTCCGGGTCGACCGCAGCGCCCTGGCCGGCGGCGCTCATTGCGAGCGGGTCGCGCCGGCGGCCCCTCCCTGTGTCGCCGTCGCCGCATCGTTCGCGGCGGGGGCAGCGGCGAGCGTCGCGCCGCCGCCGTCACGTGTGGAGGCAACGGCGTTCTCGCTGTCGATCCAGGCGTCGAGACCGAGGGCGGTGGTGACCGGCTGCAGGAAGTCCGGGAAACCGCGTACCTGGCCGGTGTCGACGGTGACGTCGGCGCTCATGCCGGCGCGCAGCGGCGGCAGTTGCGCATCCGCGTCGATATGGATGCGGACCGGAACGCGCTGGACGACCTTGACCCAGTTGCCGGTGGCGTTCTGGGCGGGCAGGAGCGCGAATTCCGAGCCGGTGCCCGCGCCGATCGAACCGACGACGCCGTTCAGCGAGATGTCCGGATAGGCGTCGAAGCTGACGGTGACGGGCTGGCCCGGCCGCATGTGGGTGAGGTCGGTCTCCTTGTAGTTTGCGTCGACCCAGCTGTCGCCCGCCTCGACGATCGCCATGACGGACATGGACGGCGTGACGTACTGGCCGACCTGCAGCATCGTCGTCTGGCTGACGACGCCGGGCTCGGAGGCGTGGATCACGGTGTGGTCAAGATCAAGCTGGGCGGAATGGAGGGCGGCGAGGGCCTGCATCACCGTCGGATGGTCGTCCGTGGCAATGTCGGGATTGCCGGCAAGCGCTGCCTTGGCCGAGATGACCGCCTGCTGGGCGCTGGCCTGATCGCCCTCGGCCTTCTGCAAAGCGAGGCGGGCGTCGTCAAAGGTGCTCTGGGAGGCGACGCCGTGCTTCACCAGGGCCTGCTGGCGGTCGAAGGTCGCCTTTGCCGTGGCGACCGAATCGCCCATGGTCTGGGCGTCGACGACGGCCTGCTGGTAGGCGGCCTTCAGCTTCTCGACCGTCAGCCGGGCGCTTTCCAGATTGGCCTTTTCCTGTTCGACGGCGGCGCGATAGGCGCTGTCGTCGATGGTGAAGAGCACCTCGCCGGCGCCGACCGTCTGGTTTTCGGCGACGTCGACCGCGGCGATCTGGCCGGACACCTGCGGCATGACGGTGACCCGGTCCTGGTGGACATAGGCGTCGTCGGTCTCGACGTAGCGCCCGCCGGTCACCCAGTAATAGGCACCGGCGACCGCGAGGAGGAGCGGGACGGCGACGATCAGGAGCTTGCGCAGCGGCCGCCGGCGGGTGGCAGGCTTCGGAGCGGCCGGTGCGGCCGCATCGCTGGCGGCGGGCTTGCCGGCATCGTTTGCCCGCTCGATGCTCGGGGACTGTTCGGACGGGATCGGTCGCGCTTCGGCCAGATCCTCCTTCCGGGCCTGGGCGTTCATGCCGTTTCCTCCTCGGTGGTCGCCGCGACGCGGCTGCGTTGGGCCGTGCGGCCGTCGTCCTCGCCAGTCGTGCAGGGGGGCGTGTCGGCGCCGGTATCGGGATCGGACAGGTTCTTCACGATGAGGGTCAGGGCCTCGAAGAAGCGGGCACGGGCCTCGGGGTCCAGCCCTGCCTGAGCCTCCTCGAAGATCGCTTCGGCCTTGACGAACATCGGCTGGATCAGGGCCCGCGCCTTGTCGGTGGTGTAGAGCTTGCGGGCGCGCCGATCATTGGGATCGGGCTCGCGCACGACGAGGCCGCCGCTGGCCATCCGGTCGATGTGGCGGCACAGGGTCATCGGCTCGAGGTCGACCATCGCCGCCAGGGCAGCCTGGCTGATGCCTTCGTTGCGGGCGAGCCGCGCGATGATGCGCATCTGGGCCGAGGTCATCGGGAGGTCGCGGCTGCGCTGCTCGAAGCGCCGGCGCATCAGCCGCGCGGCATCGTTCAGGAGGAAGCCGAGGCTCGGCCCGAGCGGAGGGAACTTGTGATCGGTCATGACGCTCATATAATAACCGTGATTATAATAGGCAAGATAATTGTCATGGGGCGAGATGACATGCGCAGGCAGTCCGGCCCCTGATCGAAAGCTCGCGGAGCGTGCACCGTGGGATCGTGCTGTGCCGTGCCGACGCGACGAGGAGGGCGCGTCGCCGTGGCATGCTGGTCCAGCGCGATAGCAACGCAGGTCGTGCGCGATCTGCGTGAAGGCTTTGCGAATGCGCGGCGGCGCATTCGACCGATCGCCGGAATTGACGGGCGATGGAGCGGCGCCAAAGGTCGCAGGCAAGGGAGCCGGGCGCGGCTCTCGTCGGCGGCTTGCCCTGCCGTTTCATCTCGCGAGAGGAACGGCCTCAGACGGCGAGGGCGCGGGCCTCGTAGGGCGTTTCGCCGAAGACCCGCCTGTAGCGCTCGACTGCTTCGGGATCACCGCTCGCCTTGGCCGGATTGTCCGACAGCTTGACGGCCGGCCGGCCGTCGACCCGCGCCACCTTGCAGACAAGCGAGATCGGATCGAGCCCGCCCATCGGCTCCGGCGCGACGCCGCGGAAGTCGTTGGTGAGGTTGGTGCCCCAGCCGAAGCTCATCCGCACCCGGCCGTCGAAGTGGCGGTAGGTCCGCTCGATGGTGTCGGCGTCCATCCCGTCGGAGAAGACCAGGAGCTTGTCGCGCGGATCCTGGCCCATCATCCGCCACCAGGCGATGATCTCCTCGCCGCCCTGGATCGGCGGGGCCGAATCCGGCCTGAACCCGGTCCAGTCGGCGATCCAGGCCGGCGCCCGCGAGAGAAACGAGCCGGTGCCGAAGGTGTCGGGTAGGACGATGAGGAGATTGCCGCCGTAATAGCTCTGCCACTCCTTCAGCACCTCATAGGGCGCCTCGCGCAGTTCCTCGTCGCTCTCGGCGAGGGCGGCGATCACCATCGGCAGTTCATGGGCGTTGGTGCCGATCGCCTCGAGGTCGGTCTCCATGGCGAGGAGCACGTTGGAGGAGCCGATGAAACGCTCGCCCAGCCCCTCCTTCAGGGCTTCGACGCACCAGCGCTGCCACAGGAAGGAGTGCCGCCGGCGTGTGCCGAAGTCGGTGATCCGAAGGTTCGGCAGCGCCTGCAGCCGCTCGACCTTCTCCCACATCTTGGCCTTTGCCCGGGCATAGAGGACGTCGAGTTCGAAGCGCTTGAAGGTCCGCATCACGGCACGCGAGCGCAGCTCGTTGATGATCGCCAGCGCCGGGATCTCCCACATCATCGTGTGGGTCCAGGGGCCGTGGAAGTCGAGCTCGAACTGGCCGTCGACGCGCCGCAGCTCGTATTCCGGCAGCCTGAAATCGGCCAGCCACTCGAGGAAGTCCGGCCGGAAGATCTGCTTCGTCCCGTAGAACGAGTTGCCGGCGAGCCAGATCATCTCGCGCTTGGAGAAGGTCAGGGAGCGGGCATGGTCGAGCTGGTCGCGCAGCTCGCTTTCGTCGATGATCTCGGCGAGGCGGACGTTGGGGGAACGGTTGATCAGCGAGAAGGTGACCGGGACATCCGGGTGCAGGCCCCGCACCATCTGCAGCATCAGGAGCTTGTAGAAGTCGGTATCGAGCAGGCTGCGGACGATCGGATCGAGCTTGAAGGTGTGGTTCCAGACCCTCGTGGCGATGTCCGTCGCGACCATTCCGTTCATCGATCCATCTCACTCAGACTCGCGCCGGATGCGAGTCCTGAAGGACGAAGACTCGCAGGCCGTCGATCACCGTCATTCGGCAAGACGGAAACGGGCCGACGGCTCGCCCCGGATGCCTCCGAACCCGCGCTCGCACGGAACCGGGATCTGCTTCATGGAGGTCGGGACGGCGCGGCGTCAAGCCGGCGCCGTCATCTCGGCACGCGGTGAACGACGCGCTTCAGCGAATTCATCGACTGGCTGACGTTGCGGCAGTCATGCTGGGCTTCGGCGAGGGCTTCGGGGTCGACCGGCTTGCCGTCTTCCAGATCCTGCAGGAATTCGCAGATCCCGCTGACCCGATCCCCGATGGAATCGATCGCGCCGTCGAGATCCTTCGTGGTTGCGCTCATGCTGTCCCCTTCACCGCCACGAACCGCCGCCTGAAACGGCCGGATTCGAACTGCCGCGGTCGCGTCGTCGAGAGCGCTGGGCGTCACGGGATCCCGGTTTCGCCGCATGCCTTCACCCCGAGACCATCGCCCCTTCATGGGATGAATAGCCCAGCTTCCGTCCGGTGGAAAGATGCCCGTCAGGTGGCAAGAGGCTGCCGACTTCGCGTTTTCGGGCCGGCGCGGCCGGAACAGGTGGATGGTTCCGCAATGGTCGCGGGGCTGCGGCCACGACGCCCGGCAGGCGAGGGAGGAAAATCTCGTCAGGCGACCAGCCCGGCCATCGGCCTGATGCCGATGCTGCCGGGAAAGACGTCGGTGGCGAGAACCTTCTCCGACAGGCCGAAATGGTCCCGGAGGACGCCTTTCAGGACGGCGCGCAGGTCCGTCGTCGGCCTGAGGTCGCGGCCGTCCTGCAGATCGGCCTGGCGCAACCCGGGCCAGTTTGCGATGACCCGGCCGCCCTTGACGGCGCCGCCAAGGAGGAAGGCGGTGGTGGCGGTGCCGTGGTCGGTGCCACCGCCGCCATTGCCCCAGGCGGTGCGGCCGAACTCGGTGACGACGGCGACGACGGTATCGTTCCAGGCCGGGCCGAGGGTTCGCGCCAGATCATCCAGCGACACGTCGAGGGCGGACAGATTCTTGGCGAGGCGGCCGTTGTCGGCGCCTTCCTGCACATGGGTGTCCCAGCCCTCGTAGCTGATCGTGGCAAGCCGCGGGCCGTCCGGCTTGGCGAGCAGCTTGCCGGCGCCATTGGCCAGCACGCGAAAGGCACGGGCCGGTCCCTTCTCGACATCGAAGGGCGTGCCGGCCATCATCTTGTCGGTCTCCAACCCTTCGGTCAGCAGCCTCGCGAGCTCCTTGTCGGTTTCGCCGTAGAGGGAGGCGAGGCGCAGCGCGGTGTCCTCGCGGGCCGCGTTGAAGGTCTGCGGCGACCATGTCAGCGTTCCGGCCGGACCGGCGAGGATCAGCGGGATCGTCGGGCCGATGGCGAGGCCCGGGCTGGTGCCCACCCGTTCGCCGGCCGGAAGGGCGCCGGCGACGCGGTTCAGCCAGCCGCTGCGAACGGCCGTTGAGGGACCCTCAAGTCCGCTTTCGAGGACGTTCTGTCCGTCGAAATGCGAGCGGTCGCGATAGGGCGTGGCGGCGGCGTGGACGATCGTCGCCTCGCCCTTGCGATAATAGCCGGCGAGCTTGGGCATCGCGTCGTTCAACGCAAAGAAGCCGTCCCCCAGCGGCAGGACGTCCCTGCCGCCTTCGCCGAGCGCCAGGGCGCCGCGCAGCGAGCGGTAGTTGGGATCGCCGATCGGCGCCACCGCCGCCAGGCCGTCGAGGGCGCCGCGCAGGATGACGACGACCAGGCGCGGGTCGCGCGTGCCGGCAAAGCCGACCTTCGGCATCGCCGCCCAGGCGGCGAAGACGCCTGCCCCGGCGAGCAGGCGGCGGCGGCTGATGGTGGGGTAGCTGCAGCGTTGCATGGCGCTATCTCCGCTGGAATTCAGGGCTCATCAGCAGCAAGGCATAGGCCTGGGCCGGGCTCTCGGCCCGCCGGATCGCCTCTCGCGTCGGAGCACTCACGAGGTCGCCGAGCGCCGCCTCGGCCAGCATCTGGGGATCCTCGGGGCGGGTGCGGGCGGCCAGGAACTGGGCGTAGTCGAGCCGGTTGGTCATGGCGTCGGCGGCCAGCCAGTAGCGCGAATCGCCCGGATAGCCGGCCGGCGAGATCGGCGACCAGGGCAGCTGGCCGAGGATCGTCAGGCCGCGGCGGACGTCGTTGAACTGTGTCCTGGCGGGGATCGCCCGGAGCGAGGCCCAGACGAATTCCTGCGGCGTCCGCAGCTTGTCGCGGGGGGCTTCCCAGGAAGCCGGATCGGTGACCAGCGCTTTAGCCAGCGCCCCGAGATCGCCGTCGGTCTTCATGTAGACGTCGGCGAGCCGGGCGACGAGATCCTTCGGCGGCTCGTCGGCGACGAAGGACTGGGTGAGTTTGAAGGCCAGATGGCGGGCCGTCGCCGGATGATGCGCCAGATCGGCGATGATGGCGCGGGCCTGGGCCTCGCCCTTCTGCGGATAGCGCTTGCCCAGCACCGTGACCGGGCCGGGCTCGTGCATGGCGTTGAAGAAGGCGAAGGTGCCGTAGTCCGGGCGCTTCAGGTTGCGCACGATGCCCCAGCCGCTGAGTGCATTGGCCAGCGCCCGCACATCGCTCTGATCATAGCCGCCGGAAACGCCGAGCGTATGCAGCTCCAGCATCTCGCGGCCGTAATTCTCGTTGAGCCCGTAGCGGCCGTTCTTGCCGAGGCGGCTGTTCACACCAGCGGAGAGAAAATTGTCGAGATAGGACAGCATCGTCGGATGTTTCGAGACCGCCAGCAGCATGTCCTCGAAGCGGCCGAGCACATGCGGGCGGATCGCCTCGCGCTCATAGGCGCCGACGGTCGCCTTGGTGCTGAAATTGCGGTCGGCCTCGACGGCGAAGTGGTTGGACCAGAAGCCGACGAGCCGCTCGAAGAAGCCGATGGGTGCGTCGCTCATCCGGGCGATCAGCGCCTCGAACTCGGCGTTGTAATAGGCCAGATGCGGCCGTTCGGGCCTTGCCGGCGCTGCTTCGGGCGCGGCGTCCTTGCCGGACGCCATGGCCGCGGGCCGCTCCATCATTCCCGCCGGCATCCCCGCGGCCATCTTCGCCGCATCGGCGCCCGACTTCTCCATCGCCTGGTTCGCCGCGCGCTGGCGGGCGAAGAAGGACTGGACGTCGAAGAGGATCTTCCTCGTCGGCGCGAGATCGCGATCGGGCGGACGTCGCGATTCCTCCGCGGCTTCGTCGAGCAGCGCTGCGACCGGATCGGCGCCGAACAGATCGACGGGGCTCGCACGAAGCCCGAGGCCGAAGCGGCTGGCGGCGAGAGCGGGGGAGGGACGTTGCATGGCGATGGCACTCGCTCGACGACGGGATGCTGCGGGCTGGTCTCCGGACGCTGCGGGGGCCGGTTCCGGCCGCCCGACGGGTCGCGATCGTCGATCCCGCTTATCGAGCCCCAATACGACCGAAGGATGGCATGGGCGCCCGGCGGAACGGCAAGCCGCGCCTTTGGCTCACCTCTCCGACATGGGGTCTGCGCCGCCGATCGGCAAATCGTCCAAAGGCCCATTTTTGTTTGCCGCCGCTTGCGTTAGACGCGGGAACGGCGAACACGTCGACCAATCGATTTCAGCGATCACCGGGGGAGGGCAACATGGCTGATCCGCAGCATGTCTTGGACGCGCCCGTGCCCGAACGCACCGGGATCTACGACGAGGACGGCTATCTCGCCGAGGACTTCCTCGACCGCATCAAGGAAGCCATCGCGGCGGACGATGCCGCCTTCCTGCGCGAGACCATCGTCCCCTTGCACGAATCCGAGCTCGGCGACGTCCTGCGCAATCTCGGCCACGACGCGCGCCAGTCGCTCGTCCGGCTCATGGGCGACGAGTTCGACTATACCGCGCTGACCGAGGTCGACGAGGCGATCCGCCTGTCGATCGTCGACGCGATGCCGAACGAGCGTGTGGCCGAGGCGCTGCGCGAGCTCGATTCCGACGACGCGGTCTACATCCTGGAGGATCTCGAGGAGGAGGATCGCAAGGAGATCCTCGCCAAGCTGCCGTTCCGCGAGCGGCTGCGGCTCCGGCGCTCGCTGGAATATCCCGAGGAATCCGCCGGCCGGCGCATGCAGACGGAATTCGTCGCCGTGCCGCCCTACTGGACCGTCGGCCAGACCATCGACTACATGCGCGACGAGGAGGACCTGCCGGAATCCTTCGCCCAGATCTTCGTCGTCGATCCGACCTTCAAGCTCCTCGGCGCCGTCGATCTCGACCGGATCCTGCGCACCCGCCGTCCCGCCAAGATCGACGAGATCATGCACGAGACGCGCCACGCGATCCCGGCCGAGACGGACCAGGAGGAGGCGGCGCAGATCATCGAGCAGTACGACCTGCTCTCGGCCGCGGTCGTCGACGAGAACGACCGGCTCGTCGGCATCCTGACCATCGACGACGTCATCGACATCGTCCAGCAGGAGGCGGAGGAAGACATCCGCCGCATGGCCGGCGTCGGCGACGAGGAGATCTCGGACACCGTCGTCACGGCGGCGCGCTCGCGCTTCCTGTGGCTGTTGATCAACCTGGCGACGGCCGTCCTCGCATCGCTGGTGATCGGCCTGTTCGACGCCTCGATCCAAGAGATGGTGGCGCTCGCCGTCCTGATGCCGATCGTCGCCTCGATGGGCGGCAATGCCGGCACACAGACCATGACGGTGACGGTGCGGGCGCTCGCCTCGCGCGACCTCGACATCTACAATGCCGGGCGCATCGTGCGCAGGGAGGTGATGATCGGCCTCCTCAACGGGGCGCTGTTCGCCATCGTCATCGGCGTCGTGGCCTCCGTATGGTTCAACGACATCGGGCTCGGCCAGGTCATCGCCATCGCGATGATCGTCAACATGCTGGCGGCGGCTCTCGCCGGCATCCTCATCCCGCTGGTGCTCGACCATTACGGCGCCGATCCGGCCATCGCCTCGGGCACCTTCGTCACCACGGTCACCGACGTCGTCGGCTTCTTCGCCTTTCTCGGCCTCGCGAGCTGGTGGTTCGGGATCTGAGGGAGGCAAGCCACCTTCCCGTTCCGTCCGACAGCGGGGCCGGCTCGCGGCCCGGCCACCGCGCAGGGCTGCCGTGCTGCGGCGGCATTTGACTTTTACGTAAATCGTGACGCATGCATGTCCGGGGGGCACGTTCGCAGCCGGGGAACCATGCGGGAACACTACACGATCACCGAGCTGACGCGTGAATTCGGAATCTCGACCCGGACGATCCGCTTCTACGAGGACGAGGGTCTCATCCATCCGATCCGGCGCGGGCGCACGCGGCTCTTTCGCCCCTCCGACCGCCAGCTCCTGCGCAACATCCTGCGCGGCAAGCGGCTCGGCTTCGCGATCTCGGAAATCCGCGAGATCGTCCAGATGTATCGCGAGCCGCCGGGCGAGGCGGGGCAATTGCGGGCGATCGTGCGCAGGGTCGCCGAGCGACGCGCCGAACTTCAGCAGAAGCAGCGCGACATCGACGACATGCTGGGCGAGCTCGAGGCCGCCGAGGAGGCCTGCCTCACCCGCATGGCCGAACTCGGCGTCGGCCAGACGTCGCGCTCGGGGTGATCGCGCCCGCTCGCGGCAGCGTCCGGCCGAAGCGGTTCACCCCGCCGGGTCGAAGCTGCAGGCGGTGGTGATCTGCCGGATGCGCGTCATGTCGCCCGGCCCGGCATCGTTCTTCATCAACAGGTCGAACAGGTCCTCCTCCTTGAGCCGCCGCTCGGCGCAGCCGCAATAATCGGCGCAGAAGGCCGCGTCCTGGCTGGCGAGGCAGGCCCGTGTGCAGTCGCCGAGGAAGATCGCGTCACGGTCCGGCGGCGCGACGAGGGTGGCAAGCGCGACGAGGCCGTAGAGCAGCGGCTGGTGGACGAGATAGATGATCAGCGCGTGGCGGCCGGAAAATTCCAGCGGCTGCAGCTTTGCCAGCCGGTCATTCCAGCCGCGCATCACCGCCAGGAAGCCGCGATCGACGGCGAGACGGCCGGCGGCGATTCCGATGAGTACCGCGCCGAAGAACGGGAAAATCGGCACCAGGTCGTTCGACAGGGGCATGGTGTCTGAGAACCAGCCGATCCAGGCGAGCCAGCGGCTGTCGAAGCCGGGCAGGCCGACGAAGACGGGCGCCGCAACGACGAGGACGCCGCAGAGCCCCGTGACGACGGCCGGCAGCCGCAGGAAGGCGAGGCCGAGGAGGCTGGCGAGCGCGATGTGGTGGAGGATGCCGAAGAACACGAAGCTGTTCGGCGTCGCAAACAGCGTCGCGACGGTCACCGCCAGCGCGCCCGCCGAGATCTGCGCCAGCCGCACCAGGAATTTCCGCCAGCGGATCGCGCGGCCATGGGCGAGGACCAGCGAGAACCCGACGAGAAACAGGAAGCTCGAGGCGATGCACCGCGCGAAGATCCGCCAGCCGCCCTGTCCCGTCAGCCCTTCCGGCAGATAGGAGAAGTGCTCGAGGTCCCAGGTGAAGTGGTAGATCGCCATCGCGACGATGGCGAGCGCCCGGGCGATGTCGATGATCGCGATACGGCCGCGGGCAGCCGGATTGCCGCCAGGGCTGCCGGTCCGGGTTGTCCCGGTGGCGCCTGCGGCCGATGGATTGACGTTCTGTTGCACTTCGACGACCTCTTGCCTCGCGACGCCCGCCTCTACAGCGTTCGATCGTGTCGGCAAAGCGACGGCGTGCCGCATGACGGCGACGATGTCGCCCCGGCTGATGCGGCGGCATGGCCGGCGCCCCTGCAACGCCGCCGGCCTTCCCCCTGATGGAACCCGATCGGCCGTGCCTATTTCTCCTTCTCGACAAGCGCCGCGACGGCGCCCGAACAGCGCGAGAGAGGCGAATCATGAAATTCATCGAAGCCGGCACGGCGAGGATCCCGGCCATCGGCCTCGGCACCTACACGCTGGAGGGGGAGGCCTGCGTCGACATGGTCGCCCGGGCCATCGAGGCCGGCTATCGCCACATCGATACCGCCCGCATGTATGGCAACGAGCGCGAGGTCGGGGAGGGCATCCGCAAGAGCGGCATCGCCCGCGGCGACATCTTCGTCACCACCAAGGTCTGGTGGACCGACCTCGCCGAGAAGGATCTGAAGGCCGCCGCAGCCGATTCGATCGACCGGATCGGCCTCGGCGCCGTCGACCTCATGCTGATCCACTGGCCGAACCCGGACGTCGCGCTGGAGGAATCCATCGACGCCCTGGCGTCGACCGTGGACGATGGGCTGACGAAGCACATCGGCGTCGCCAACTTCACCTCGACGCTGCTGGACGAGGCGGCGGCCATGTCCGATCATCCGCTGGTCTGCAACCAGGTCGAATATCACCCCTTCCTGCCGCAGGCCCAGGTGCTGGCCGCCTGCCGCCGGCACGACATGGGGCTGGTCGCCTATTCGCCCATCGGCCGGGGCGGCGAGGTGCTGAATCATCCGGTGATCCGGTCCGCCGCCGAGCGCCATGGCAAATCGCCGGCGCAGATCGTGCTGCGTTGGGAGATCGAGCAGGATGGCGTCGGCGCGATCCCGCGCACATCGAAGCCCGAGCGCCTCGCCGAAAACCTGGAGATCTTCGACTTCGAGCTTTACGAGGACGAGCGCGCCGCTATCACGGCGCTGACCCGGCGCAATGAGCGGCTGGTGGACCCCTCCTTCGCGCCGAACTGGGACCGCACCTGATGGACGGGGCGGCGCTGCAGAAGATCGCCGCCGAAGCCGCCAACTGGGCGAATTCGGTCCTCGCCTTCTTCTACCAGCCGTCCTCCCTGGCGCAGATCGCGGCGATCGCGGTCTGCGCCCTCGTCGCCTATCTCCTCGACCGGTGGACCCGCGCCCCGATCGAGGCGCAGGCGAGGAAGATCCGCGCCGCCCCGAGCCTGTTGCGCATCATCGTCGCCATCCGCCGGCGCATGACGCTGGTCTATTTCACCGTCTGCGTCTGGCTGCTGACACTCGTCGACAGCGCCGCCGGCGGCCCGCGGTCCTCGATCATCCGCGTCGTCTTCAACCTGGCGCTGGCCTATCTCGTCATCACCGTCGCCTCGCGCATCGTGCGCAACAGGCTCGCCGCGCGGATCATCGCCGCCGGCGCCTGGATCGTCGCGGCGCTGTCGATCCTCGACCTGGCCGACCCGGTCTCGCGCGTGCTCGACGCGACGGCCATCGACATCGGCAGCGCCCGCATCTCGCTGCTCTTCGTCATCAAGGCCTTCGTCGTCCTTGCCGTCACGCTCTGGCTCGCCTCGATCGTCGGCAACTTCCTCGACACCCGGGTGAAGCGCAGCGAGGAACTGACGCCGGCCCTGCGGGTGCTGATCGGCAAGCTTCTGAAGGTCGGGCTGATCTTCGTCGCCTGCGTCGTCGGTCTCGCGGCGGTCGGCGTCGACCTCACGGCGCTCACCGTCCTCTCCGGCGCCCTCGGCGTCGGCCTCGGCTTCGGCCTGCAGAAGGTGGTCTCCAACTTCATCTCCGGGATCATCATCCTGACCGACCGGTCGATCAAGCCGGGCGACACGATCTCGCTCGGCGACACCTTCGGCTGGATCCGCGAACTGCGCGCCCGCTTCGTCTCGGTGATCACCCGGGACGGGCGGGAATATCTGATCCCGAACGAGGACTTCATCACCAGCCAGGTGATCAACTGGTCGTTCTCCAACGACCTCGTGCGGATCGACGTCACCTTCGGCGTCTCCTACGATTCCGATCCGCACGAGGTGACCCGGATCGCCAAGGAGGCAACGGCGTCGGTGGGGCGGGTGGTGGCGGAGAAGCCGGCCGTCTGCTGGCTGACGGGTTTCGGCGATTCGTCGCTGGATTTCGTCCTGCGCTTCTGGATCCGCGATCCGCAGGCCGGCCTCACGAATGTCCGCGGCGAGGTGCTGCTGGCGCTCTGGGACGCCTTCAAGGCGAACGACATCGCCATTCCCTTCCCGCATCGCGAGATCCTGATGAAGACGCCCGTGACGCTGGCGGGGGAGGGCGCTCCTCCGGCCCCTGCGCCGGATGGCCGGATGCGCGAGGCGGCACCGCCGCTCGGCAATGGGGACGAAAGCGCCGGGACGACGAAGGCGCGGCGACAGCAATCCACGCCTCCGGCTGGGCCGGCGCGCAAGACGCCTTCCGAGGCGCTCTAGCAACAGGCGGCCGGAAGACGCGTCCCTGACAGTGCGCCGGCAGGGCGCTGCGGCTATGGTCGCCCCGCCCCGGCCGGGCGACGAACGCCCGGCCGCCGCCCGGAGTGAAAGATCCTGTTCTTCTTCGTCGCCAAGATCGTCTGGTTCCTCGTCCAGCCCCTCGTCGCCATCCTGCTTCTCGCCGGTCTCGGCCTGCTGCTGGTCCTTTTGCGCTGGAGGCGGACAGGGCTGACGCTCGTCGTCCTTGCCGTCGCCAGCCTTGCCGTCGTCAGCCTGTCGCCGCTCGGCCTGTTGATGATGGCGTCGCTGGAGGATCGCTTTCCCCGGCCGGAACTGCCCGAAACCATCGCCGGCATCGTCGTTCTCGGCGGCGCCTTCGACACGAGGATCGCGCGGACCAGGGGCCGGTCGGAATTCAACGAGGCGGCCGACCGGGCCACCGAAGCGCTGATTCTCGCCCGGCGCTATCCGGAGGCGAAGATCCTGTTTTCCGGCGGCGACGCTGCGATCCTCGCGCAGGACATTCCGGAAACCCTGTCGGCGAAGGAGTTCTTCCTCGGTGCCGGCCTGTCGCCGGACCGCCTGATTCTCGACAACCAGGCCCGCGACACCTTCGAGAACGCCGTCTTCGCCAGGCAACTCGCCGACCCCAAGCCCGGCGAGACCTGGCTGCTGATCACCTCAGCCTTCCACATGGCCCGGGCCGTCGGCTGCTTCCGCCAGGCGGATTTCGACGTCCTGCCCTATCCGGTGGATTATCGCACGCCCGGCGGTGCCGAGGTCTGGCGGCCTTCCAGTGCGTCGGTGCGCAATGTCGAGAAGGTGCATTTCGCCATTCGCGAATATCTCGGCCTTCTCGCCTACTGGATGCAGGGCCGGACCGACGCGCTGTTTCCAGCGCCGGCAGGCGCAACGGTCACGCCCGCAGGATTTTCAGCGCCGGCGAGCGGAACTGCCGGTTGAGCAGGATCGCCACGACGAAGGCGGTGGAGGCGATGAGGACCAGGGGCCCGAGCAGCCAGCCGAGATAGGCGACGGAGAAGAAGATCGCCCGCAGCCCGGAATTGAAGTGCCGGCCGGCGATCTGGTTGAGGATGATGGTTCGCTCCACCGCCCGCTCGGCGGCGGCCATGTCCGCCGCCGCCTCGTCGCGCATCGGCACGGCGCCGATCAGGATCGAGCAATAGTTGAACAGCCGGTAGGACCAGCCGAACTTGAAGAAGGCGTAACAGAAGATCACCACGAGGCCGAACAGCTTCAGTTCGACCAGCGGCTTGTCCAGCCCGCCGGAAAACGGCAGGTCGGCGGCGATGGCCGAGATCCGCTCCGCCGAGCCGAGCAGCGCGAAGCAGCCGCCGATGGCGAAGATGCAGGCCGAGGCGAAGAAGGCGGTGCCCTGCTGCAGGCCGGCCATGATCGCCGTGTCGATCATCCGGAGGTCGCGGCTCAGCATCGCCCGCATCCACACCCCGCGCTGGACGTTCATGGCGCCGGAGAGGCCGTTGCCGGCTCGGGCCTGCCGTTCGACCAGGAAGTTGTAGAGGGTCCAGGCCCCAAGGAACAGGACGACGGCGACGGTGTCGGCAGCGGCGAGGGGCATGTCTGCAGGACCTCCGGTTCCAGCATTCTTCGCAGTCAGGCGGTCGGTCGGGCAATCGGCAGGCGGAAGATGCGAGCGCGACCGCCTTCCAAGGCTGAAGACGCCGGCCCGCCCTTGTGAAAGCGCATCGCGCATCCCGCCGCAACGGCGGATCGGCTGCGGTTAAGCCCGATGCAAGGCGGGCGCGCTACAGTGCTGGAAATTTTAACATGGACCCCGCTTGTGGCTGTCCATGTTAAGCGATAATTAACGCCCAAGTTCGCGATCGGGGGGAATGATCGCAACTTGGTTTCTGGGGTTCAGGACATTTCTGATCATGGATGACAGCGTACGAAAGTCGTGCTGGGGCGTGACCCTTTGGACGGTCGCGATCTTTTCGGCAATGATGATGCTCGGTTTCCTCTGCACCAGTGCGGAGACGGTCGCGATCGCGGCCAACTGAGGCGACAGCCGGACCGGGCGTGAGGCCGCCAAGAGCGCCGCCGTAACGCCAGCCGGCACCATATTTCCCAAGAGTCTCATTCGGCTGAAACTCGGCTGACGTTCGGCGGATCGCGCCGGCGCGCGGTTTCTAGTGGTCGCGCGCGCTGTGTTGCCGATCGCCATCGCCGATTGCCTCAGCCGAGCTCCGGCGTCGATTTCGGTGGCCAGCCGCAAAACGGCCCTTGGCAGAACCGGCGCAGTTCGCCAAAACCCAGCCATGGCTCTGCATCTTCTCAAGCTCTGCGTCGGCGCCGACAGCGTGGACGACCTCGCGGCCTTCATCGAGCATCGCCTGGCAACGTCCGGTTCGGCAACCCATTGGCATGTCACCCGCATGGTGCCGAAGCGCATCGACGAACTCGTCGACGGCGGCTCGCTCTACTGGGTGATCCGCGGCAGCGTGCAGGCCCGGCAGGCGATCACCGGCATCGAGCCGTTCACCGACGAAGCGGGCATCGGCCGTTGCCGCATCCTGCTCGACCCGGCGCTGGTCATCACCCGCCAGCAGCCGAAGCGCCCGTTCCAGGGCTGGCGCTACCTCAAGGGCGAGGACGCGCCGGGAGATGTGAGGACCTTTGGCGAGGCCGGCGACGGCCTGCCGCCGGAACTCTCCGCCGCGCTCCAGGAGCTCGGCGTCTTCTGAGGCTGCCGGCCGAGACCGGCAGGCCGCCCCGCACTCAGCGGAAGCGGATGCGCACGGCGGTCGTGCCGGTCGGCGCGAGCGCCCGGATGCGGGTGTGGCTCACCGGCTGCGACGAGCGCCAGGCGCGGGCGCCGTAGGACAACAGCAGGCCGACGAGTTCCTTGGCCTTCATCCGCGAGC
The DNA here is from genome assembly GCA_002700095.1 of Fulvimarina sp. Taxonomy (GTDB): domain Bacteria; phylum Pseudomonadota; class Alphaproteobacteria; order Rhizobiales; family Rhizobiaceae; genus Jiella. The sequence continues at coordinate 165,538 of PACL01000059.1, forward strand.
GGCCGTCGCGCGCCTCGCCGAGGCGCAGCGCCGCCTGCTGCAGGGGATGGACCCCCGCCGGCACCGCATCCGGCCACGGGCCGGAACGGGGCGGGACGGTGAGATTTCGGTTCTCGATCGACATGACTTCCCCTCGCAACTCTACACAGGGTGGCGGTCCGCAGTGCCGGGACCGCCGCCGGAATGGCCGGGTGGACGAGTTCCCCCCGGCGCCATCGCCGCCTTCACCCACCCCCATGGGCGCCCGACAGGCGGGCTTTCGAAGGCGTCGTCTTCTCCGGCAATTCGGCGTCATGCCGTTAGACCGGTTGCCGGACTGCGCCAGCCGTCGTCGCCGGGCCTTGCCGCCGACATGTGCGCCGTCCCCGTCGGGGCGTCATGCCCCGTCCGTTCTCTGAGGTGTCGTCCCGCCGCGCGGCGGCGGGGATGCGTTCAGTTCGCTACGGCGTAGCAGTTGTAGGAGCTGCGCTTGAGCGCCGCGCAGGCCTTCCACGCCTGGTCCTTCGAGCCGAAGCCGGCGAAGCGGGCCCGGTAGAGCGTGGTGCCGCCGGTGTCGACGCTTTCGGTGAAGGGCTCGGCCGTCGCGAGGTCCGAGCCGCCGGCGCTCTTGGCCTTCTTCAGCATCGCCATCGCCTGAGAGACCGAATCGGTCGCCGCGATCTGCACGACCCAGGGCGAAGAGGGCGTCTGCTGCTGCACGACCTTGGCCGCGGTGCTGCGGTCGATCGAGCCGGTGGCGGCGCCGTCGACCGAGGCTTCGCGCAGGAGCGAGGCGCTGGTCTGGGGCATCGCCCGCTGGGCGGCCGGCCGGGCCAGGGGCAGGATCGCCGCCGCCGCGCCGGAGCGGCTCGGGCGCTCTTGGGTCAGGGCTGCCCGGATCGCGTCGCGGCCCATCAGCGGCCGTGCCGTCGGCATCGGCATGCGGGATGCCACCTGGTCGCCCTCGTCGCTGCCATAGGCCATGGCGATCCGGTCGTTGATCGAGATGCCGCCGGCGCCGGGACGGAAGTCGGGGATCGGGCCGCGCTTCGGCAGGTCCGGCATGGCGGCCGCGACCTGGACGTTCGGATTGGGCGCGGCGGCGATCAGCGGGCCGCCGTCGCGGCGGCTGGCCTTGGGCATGTAGCGCTTCAGCAGATCCACCATGTGGTCGTCGCGCGAGCGGCCCGAGGTGCCGCCCATGACCACGGCGACGACGCTCTTGCCGTCGGTCTTCACCGACGAGACGAGGTTGAAGCCGGAGGCGTTGATATAGCCGGTCTTAATGCCGTCGACGCCCTCGTAGCGGTTGAGGACGCGGTTGTGGTTGCCGATCCGCGCGCCGCGGAAATTGTAGGAGCGGATGGAGAAGTAGCTGTAATAGGACGGGAAGTGCTCGCGCAGCGCGATGCCCAGCGTCGCCATGTCGCGGGCGGTGGTGTGCTGGTCGGAATTCGGCAGGCCGTTGGCGTTGCGAAATTCGGTGCGCGTCATGCCGAGGCGATGGGCCTTGTCGGTCATCCGCCGGGCGAAGGCCGCTTCCGAACCCGCCAGGAATTCGGCAATGACGACGGCCGCGTCGTTGGCCGACCGGGTCACCAGCGAGCTGATCGCCTCGTCGACGGTCAGCGTGCTGCCGACCCGCAGGCCAAGCTTCGAAGGCGGCCGGCCGGCGGCATAGGCCGAGACCGGCATCTTGTCGCTCTTGGAGATCTTGCCGGCCTTCAACGCCTCGAAGGTCAGGTAGAGCGTCATCATCTTGGTCAGCGACGCAGGGTAGCGGTACTCGTCCGCGCGGTCCTGATAGAGGACCTTGCCGTTGTTCGCGTCGATCACGAAGCCGGCATATTTCGGATTTGCGGCGCCCGCCTCATGCATGCCGGCGGCAACGGACAGACCCGTGCCGACGACGGCGATGGCGAGCATCCTGGAAAGGGTTCGGGCGGTGCGTCTCAAATGCGTCAGTTCGAATGGCACGCAAAAACTCTTCGATCGTGTTGCTGGCACGGCGAGGTTTCGTTCCCTCCGCTATCGATCGGCCGGGATGCGGGGACTAACCTCTGGTTGGGCCCTTTTGATGACGAGGAGCTTAAGCCGCGTTCGCTTACCAATCGGTTTATATCATTCGCATTGCGTTCACCCTGCTCATCTTTTTCCGTTGATCCCCAGGAAAAGGGGGTGACGAAAGGTCACGCCCGGGCGTGGGTGTGGCGGTCTGGATGGCGCTCCGCGGCCTGCCTGCAGTGCTTTTCGTGGTGCGCTGCAGCAAGCGCGCTTGAATGAAATTGTGCGATGCAATATATTGGGCTCGTGATGAACAGCGGGGACCACGTGAGCGCCGGAAGAGCGTCCGCGACCTTCGCGAAGACGGTATGGACCGGAAAGGACGAGACCGATGAACATGTACGAAGACGCCGGCAAGATGACCAAAGAGGCGATGGACAACGCCCTCAAGTCGTTCGCGGCGATGAGCAAGGGCTTCCAGCAGATCAGCACCGAGACGGCTGACTTCACCAAGCGGTCCTACGAGACCCAGACCGCGATGATGGAGAAGATCTTCCAGGCGAAGAGCCTCGACAAGACGATCGAGCTGCAGAGCGAATACGCCAAGACCACCTACGAGACCTGGGTCGCGCAGATGACCAAGGTCGCCGACATCTATGCCGACATCGCCAAGCAGACCTACAGGCCGTTCGAGCAGACGGTGGCCGCAAGCTCCGGCACCATGACCAAGATCGCCGACAAGACCGCGGCCGCTACCAAGGAAACCGTCGCCGCCACTGAGAAGAAGGCGGCTGCGGCTGCCAACTGACCTCTGCCGGGACGCCGATCGGCGCTGCGGCCAGCTCGCGGCGGACCGCGCGTCACCGACTGACGAATTTGATCGAGAGGCCCGGTTCCAGCCGGGCCTTTTTGCGTTAGTCTCTCACCGGACGACGCTCGGTGACGGCCCCGCGGGGGATGCGTCGCAAAGGCTCCTTAAATTCTCATGACACGTGCATACATACGACCCATGGCGATGCTGGCTGAACGGACGGAAGCGGGAATGGACGAGATGCTGGGCGCGAGGCCGGCGAGGCTCCAGGGCAATGACAAGGACGACGGCGGCGGCACCGATCGCGGCACGTCGGTCATCACCCGGACCAAGCCGAAAACCAAACGCCCGAGCCTTTACAGAGTCCTGCTTCTGAACGACGATTACACCCCGATGGAGTTCGTCATCCATGTTCTGGAGCGCTTCTTCCAGAAGGACCACGAGGCCGCGACGAGGATCATGCTGCACGTGCACAATCACGGTGTCGGCGAATGCGGCGTCTACACCTTCGAAGTGGCGGAGACGAAGGTCACCCAGGTCATGGATTTCGCCCGTCAGCACCAGCATCCGCTCCAATGCGTGATGGAAAAGAATTGAGGTGAAGCTTGCCGACATTTTCGCAAAGCCTTGAGAAGGCACTTCATCAGGCGCTCACTCTTGCCAACGAACGTCATCAGGAATTCGCGACGCTCGAGCACCTGCTTTTGGCCCTTCTCGAGGACAAGGACGCTGCTGCCGTGATGCGGGGCTGCAGCGTCGATCTCGACCTCCTGCGCAAGAATCTGACCTCCTACATCGACACCGAGCTCGCCAACCTCGTCACCGGGCACGAAGAGGATTCCAAGCCGACGGCCGGCTTCCACCGGGTGATCCAGCGGGCGGTGATCCACGTCCAGAGCTCCGGCCGCGAGGAAGTGACCGGCGCCAACGTGCTCGTCGCGATCTTCGCCGAGCGCGAGAGCCATGCCGCCTACTTCCTGCAGGAGCAGGAGATGACCCGCTACGACGCGGTCAACTTCATCTCCCACGGCATTTCCAAGCGCCCCGGCGCCTCGGAGAGCCGGCCGCTGCGCGGCGCCGAGGACGAGGCCTCGACCATCGGCCAGGAGGACGAGGGCAAGCGCAAGGCGGCGCCCGACGCGCTGACGGCCTATTGCGTCAACCTGAACGACAAGGCCCGGGGCGGCAAGATCGACCCGCTGATCGGCCGCGCCGAGGAGATCAACCGGACGATCCAGGTGCTGTGCCGGCGCTCCAAGAACAACCCGCTCTATGTGGGCGATCCCGGCGTCGGCAAGACGGCGATCGCGGAAGGGCTCGCCAAGCGCGTCGTCGAGGGCGACGTGCCGGAGGTGCTCGCCGACGCGACGATCTTCTCCCTCGACATGGGAACGCTGCTCGCCGGAACCCGCTATCGCGGCGACTTCGAGGAGCGGCTGAAGCAGGTCGTCAAGGAGCTCGAGGAATATCCTGGCGCAGTGCTGTTCATCGACGAGATCCACACGGTGATCGGCGCCGGCGCGACGTCGGGCGGGGCGATGGACGCCTCCAACCTGTTGAAGCCGGCCCTGTCCTCCGGGGCGATCCGCTGCATCGGCTCGACAACGTACAAGGAGTATCGCCAGTTCTTCGAGAAGGACCGGGCCCTCGTCCGGCGCTTCCAGAAGATCGACGTCAAGGAGCCGTCCGTCGACGACGCGATCGCGATCATGAAGGGGCTGAAGCCCTATTTCGAGGACTTCCACCGGGTGAAGTTCACCAATGACGCGATCAAGTCCGCGGTGGAGCTCTCGGCCCGCTACATCACCGACCGCAAGCTGCCGGACAAGGCGATCGACGTGATCGACGAGACCGGGGCGTCGCAGATGCTGCTGCCGGAATCCCGGCGCAAGAAACAGATCGGCGTCAAGGAGATCGAGGCGACGATCGCTACCATGGCGCGGATCCCGGCCAAGGCGGTGTCGAAGGACGACGAGGAGGTGCTGGCCCATCTCGACGAGCAGCTGAAGCGCGTCGTCTACGGCCAGGACGAGGCGATCGCCAACCTCGCCTCGGCGATCAAGCTGTCGCGGGCGGGGCTGCGCGAGCCGGACAAGCCGATCGGCTCGTATCTCTTCTCCGGCCCGACCGGCGTCGGCAAGACCGAGGTGGCGCGTCAGCTGGCGTCGTCCCTCGGGGTCGAACTCCTGCGCTTCGACATGTCGGAATACATGGAGCGGCACACCGTCTCGCGGCTGATCGGCGCGCCTCCGGGCTATGTCGGCTTCGACCAGGGCGGCCTCCTGACCGATGGCGTCGACCAGCATCCGCACTGCGTCCTCCTCCTCGACGAAATCGAGAAGGCGCATCCGGACCTGTTCAACATCCTGTTGCAGGTTATGGATCATGGCCGGCTGACGGACCACAACGGCAAGCAGATCAACTTCAGGAACGTCATCCTGATCATGACGACCAATGCGGGCGCGGCCGAGATGGCCAAGGCCAATATCGGCTTCGGGCATTCGCGGCGCACCGGCGCCGACGAGGAGGCGATCAACCGCCTGTTCACGCCGGAGTTCCGCAATCGCCTCGACGCGATCATCCCGTTCGGCGCCCTGCCGACGCCGGTGATCCACCAGGTGGTCGAGAAGTTCGTCATGCAGCTCGAAGCCCAGCTCTCCGAGCGGGGCGTCGTCTTCGAGCTCTCGCCGGAGGCCGTCAAGTGGCTGGCCGACAAGGGCTATGACGAGAACATGGGGGCGCGGCCGCTATCCCGCGTCATCCAGGAGCACATCAAGAAGCCGCTTGCCGACGAGGTCCTGTTCGGCAAGCTCAAGCATGGCGGCACCGTCAAGGTGCTGGTCGTCGAAGACGGCGAGGGCGGCACGAAGATCGCCCTCGAGGCAATCGCCGACGAGGTGCCCCCGCCGCGCGCCAAGCGCTCGCCCGAGCAGAAGCGCGCCGACGGGGCGAAGAAGAAGAAGCCGGTCGCGGTGGCGGCCGACGGCTCGGACATCGACGACACGCCGGAGGACGAGGAGGACGGCGGCGCCCCCGCCGCCGAGGCGCCGGCGCCGAAGAGCCGCCGGGCGAGCTCGGTGCCGAAGGTGCCGCGTCGCTCGAACTGATGGCGGCAGGCGCGGCCTTTGCGGGCCGCACCGGCGCTCCTCAATCCGATTGACGGCGAAGGCCGTCGGTCCATATGACGACAGCGGCCCGGCCGGCGTGTTGCGCTGGCCGGGCCGCCTTTCATTGCAGCCCACCATCCGGAGCCGCCCCGGCTCATGACAGCCCCCGATCCCGAATTGCCCGAGCGCTCGACGGCCCACTGGATTCTCCTCGGCATGAAGGGGATCCTCAGCCCGCCGGCGCTGATCCTGACGACGGCCTTCTTCGGCTTTGCCGGGCTCTGCCGCGAGGCCGGCATCTCCTGGCAGGAGGCGGCCTTCATGACCGCCGTGGTCTGGGCGCTGCCCGCCAAGATCATCCTGATCGGCGCGATCACCGCCGGCACTTCGCTGCCGGCCGCTGCCTTCGCCGTCGCCCTGTCGTCGCTGCGCATGACGCCGATGGTGGTGGCGCTGATGCCGGAGCTGCGCGGCCCGAAGACGCGGACGCCGACGCTCCTGTTCCTGTCGCATTTCGTCGCGATCACCGCCTGGGTGTTCGCCATGGAGCGCATGGAGGATATCCCGCGCGACAAGCGGGCGGCCTTCTTCGGCGGCTTCGCGGTGACGCTGACGGCGATCAACACGGTCCTCGTCGCCATCGTGTTCAACCTGATGGGCCAGTTGCCGGCGCTTGCGACGGGCGCGCTGGCCTTCCTGACGCCGGTGTATTTCTTCACCTCGCTCTATGGCTCTGCGCGCGATTTCTCCGGCCGGCTGGCGCTGTTCTGCGGCATGGCGGCGCTGCCGCCGGCGCATCTGTTGTCGCCCGGCTACGAGCTGCTCGTTGCCGGCATAGGCGGCGGGATCGTCGCCTATGCCGGCGGGCGCCTTCTCAAGGCACGGCGGGAGGTGGCCTGATGTCGGATTGGGCCTATTCCAACGTCGTGCCCTGGTGGCCCTACGTCTTCATCCTCCTCGGCGGCTGGCTGCCCACCGACATGTGGCGCTATCTCGGTGTCCTCTCGGCCAATCGCATCGATGAGACCGGCGAGGCGGCAGCCATCGCCCGCACCATCGCGACCTCGCTGGTCGCCGCCGTCATCGCCCAGCTGGTGTTCTACCCGTCCGGCGCGCTCGCCGACATCCCGACCTGGGTGCGCGTCACGTCGCTGGCCGCGGGCTTCGCCGCGTTCGAGCTGTCGCGGCGGCGGATCCTCCTGGGGATCCTGGCGGCCGAGCTGGTGATCGGGGGCTGGGCGCTGGTGGTCGGTCTGGGGTGAACTGCCGGTGGGGCGGTCGCTTGTCCGACCCGTCGGATGGCAGCGCCGAGGCGCCTCCCATTGGTGCCGCGCAGGCCTCACCACGACCGGGTTCGATAGGCCCCGCAGCCTGGCGCGGCCGAGAAACCCTCATCCCTTCGCCAGCTCCGCCCGGATCACCTCGGCGTGTGCCTTGATGGTTTCCCTCGGCACGTCGCCGAATGCGTGGCGCTTCAACTCGACACCCTCATACATCGGGATGACGTGGAAGTGCAGGTGGAACACCGTCTGCCCGGCGGTCTCCTCGTTGAACTGGGCGATCCGCACCCCGTCCGCCGAAAACGCCGCCTTCGCCGCGCGGGCGAGCTTCGCCACCAGCGGCATCACCGCCTGCAGCGTCGCGTCGGAGGCGTCGAGGAGGTTGCGCGAGGGCGCCTTGGGGATGACCAGGAAGTGCCCCTTCGACTGCGGCATCACGTCCATGATGGCGATGGCGGCCTCATTCTCGAAGACTTTCTCGCTGGGGATCTCGCCCTTGAGGATCTTGGCGAAGAGGTTGTCGTCTTCGTAGGCGGGGATGGTGGCGGTCATGCGGGCTCCGGAGATACGCGTCGTGCGCCGGAGTTAGTCCGCTGAAGTGGGGAGTCCATGGTGGCTGGTTGTTGATCGCTCGAGAACTGAACAGCGCAGCGACACGGATTTCGCGCTTGCTTTTATGGTAGCCGCGCGCACTTTAATGCCAGCGCCAAGGGAACGGAAACGGTCCAATGTCCGAAGTGAATGTGAAAGACGCTCAAAGGGATCTTGTGGCCCTCGTCGATCGCGTCGCCCAAGGCGAAATCGTCACTGTCACGAAGGAAGGCATGGCCGTAGCTGCGATCGTTCCTATCGCCGAAGCGGCAAGGGCTTCGAACGGCCTGCCAAGCTCCCGGCCGAGCCTGGTAGATTATCTCAAGACCCTTCCGGTCGATATCGAGTTCGAGCGGAATCGATCTCCCTCGCGAGACGTCGATTTTTGACGGGATTTCTCCTCGATACGAATGCCATTTCGCTGTTGGCGCCGACGAAGGCGAAGCCCGTTCCGGGGTTCGTGGAATGGGTCGAACGTCGGGACTTCGAGCGGCAGATATTTCTATCGGTGGTCAGCATCCACGAAATGGAGCGGGGCATCCATCGCCTCGAGGGAACCGGGGCGGTGAGAAAAGCCGAGGCGCTCAGAACGTGGCTCTTGGGATTGATCGAAGGCTACGACGACAAGATACTTCCCGTCGCCTTGTGGACGGCCACTCTTTCCGGTCAAGCGGAAGCAGCTGCCATCGGAGCGGGTCGAAATCCCGGCATGGCAGATGCTCTGATCGCCGGAACGGCGAAAGCACTCGGCCTGACAGTGGTCACGGACAACGTCGGCGACTTCGTCGCCTGCGGGGTCGCGCCGTTGCGACCGGCAGAGGCTGTTGCCCAGGCGTGAGCGCCGTTTTCGAAGACAGGTTATCGAGGGCGCTCCCCGACGCTACCCCCGCTTGAACGGCGTGTGTTCGCCCAGCACCTCGACGACCCGCTCCACCTCGTCGCGCTCGGCTTCCAGATAGTCCCGGATGGCGCGGCGCAGGCCCGGATGGGCGATGTAGTGGGCGGAATGGGTGGTCACCGGCTCGTAGCCGCGGGCGATCTTGTGCTGTCCTTGCGCGCCCGCCTCGACGACGGCGAGCTTCCTCTCGATCGCGAAGTCGATGGCCTGATGGTAGCAGAGCTCGAAATGCAGGAACGGGTGGTCCTCGATGCAGCCCCAGTTGCGGCCGTAGAGCGCCTCGGTGCCGATGAAGTTGAGCGCGCCGGCGATGTAGCGGCCCTCGCGCTTCGCCATGACGAGGAGAATGCGGTCGGCCATCCGTTCACTGACGAGCGAAAAGAAGCGTCGGTTGAGATAGGGCCGGCCCCATTTGCGGCTGCTGGTGTCCATGTAGAAGGCGAAGAAGGCGTCCCAGGCGGCTTCCGTCAGGCCGCTCCCGGTCAGCCATTCGACGGTGATGTCGTTTGCCAGCGCCTCGCGGCGCTCCTTCTTCAGCGCCTTGCGCTTCCTCGAGGCGAGCGTTTCGAGGAACTGGTCGTAGCTCGCGTAGCCGCGGTTGAAGAAATGGAACTGCTGGTCGATCCGGTGCAGCCAGTCGGCCTCCGACAGGGCGGCGACGTCGGCAGATTCCAGGAACGTCGCGTGGACCGACGAAATGCCGGTCTGGGACAGATAGGCCCGCGCGCCTGCCGCCAGCGCGACGCGCCGCTGGTCGGCCTCGTCGCCGGCGCCGACCAGGAGCCGCGGGCCGGTGACCGGCGTGAACGGCACCGACATCTGGAGCTTCGGATAATAGTCCCCGCCGGCCCGCTCGAAGGCGTCGGCCCAGCCGTGGTCGAAGACATATTCGCCCTGACTGTGGGATTTCAGATAGGCCGGCGCGACGCCGACGATGGCGCCGCCGGCATCCTCCAGAACGAGATGCTGGGGCAGCCAGCCGGCCCGCTCGCCGACGCAGCCGGCATCCTCCATCGCGCTCAGGAAGGCGTGGGAGAGGAACGGGTTGCCGGGCGAGGGATGAGCATCGGGGGCGTCCGGGGCGGCCTCGGTCGGGGCGGCGTCGCCATCTGCCTGGTGATCCGTTCGCTCGTTTGTCTGGGGGCCCGCAGCACCCGCGACGCGGGTCGTCGCCAACCGGTCCCAGGTCGCCGCGTCGACGGCGGCGATCCTGTCGGCAACCCTGATGGAGATCGCCGTTCCGGCGGGGTCTGGCTCTTGCCTCATGTGGCCAGAAGTAACCCTTCCCCGCCGCAGCGCAAGGGATCACTGTTGCGGCGCGAAGTCCTCGAAGGTGATCTGGTCGGCATGAAGCCGGCTGACCGCGTATTCCGCCTCGTTGCGGACCGTCCAGGAGATCGCCGGCGCCTGCCTTTCCCCCCGCACATAGTCGACGAAGGCATTGGGCAGGTCGTGGACGTCGTAGGACACGAAGTCGCAGCCCCGCGAAAAGATCTCCCGGTGGGCGGAGAGGACGCCGGCGCGCCTGCCGTCGGCCGTCAGCCCGATCGGGCGGCCTTCGGGACGGTCGGCGAGCATCTGGTCGATCAGCCATTCGTCGAAGGACATCAGCGCCAGATGGCCGGGATAGGCGTCGATCAGCGGCTTCACGCGGCGGAAATAGTCCGGGTCGCGGGTCTTCTCGGCGCCCTTCAGTTCCACCACCAGCGGCACCTGGCCGTGGACGACGGCGAGGAACTTCTCCAGCGTCGGGATGCCGGAGGTCGTGCGACCGAGGGTGAGCCCGGCGAGATCGCTGTCGGTGAGGGCGGCGACGGCGGCGTGGCGGCCGGTCATCCGGTTGGCCGTGGCGTCGTGGAAGACGTGGGGCGTGCCGTCGGCCGACATCTGCAAGTCGCATTCGATGGCATAGCCGGCGGCGATCGCCGCAAGCGCTGCCGGAATGGAATTTTCGGGGATGGCACGGTTGCCGTCATGGAGGCCGCGATGGGCGATCGGCCGTTCCACCAGCCAGCGGAACGGCCCGTCATAGCGCGTCGTCACGTCAGGCGATCTCGAAGGTGGCTTCGACCTCGACGGCGGCGTTCATCGGCAGGGCCGGCACGCCGACGGCGGAGCGGGCGTGGCGGCCCTTGTCGCCGAGAATCTCGACGAAGAAGTCCGAGGCGCCGTTGGCGACCTTGTGCTGCTCGGCGAAGGACGGATCGCTGGCGACGAAGACGGTGATCTTCAACATGCGGCCGATCTTCGACAGGTCACCTCCGAGCGCCGACTTTGCCTGGGCAAGCACGTTGATGGCGCAGAGCCTCGCCGCCTTCTGGCCGGTCTCGACATCGACCTCGCTGCCATGCTTGCCGGTGACGGCGAGGGCGCCGTTTTCCATCGGCAACTGGCCGGAAGTCTGCAGGACTTTGCCGTAGGTGACGGTCGGAATGTAGTTCGCGGCGGGCGCGGCGGCTTCGGGCAGGGTGACGCCGGCGGCGGCGAGGCGCGCTTCGATCGTGTCGGCCATGATGTTGTCTTCCTCTTCTGACGCGAATAGGACCGAAGGACGGGTGTTCCGCAGTGCGGCAGATCGCGACCTTCGGCGCAGAACGGCTTTCAGCGTTCGGTAGCCCATCCTCGCCATGAGTGAAAGATCGAACTTCATGACGCCACGAGCCGTTTTTCCGCCCGTCCTCGCTTCCTGTCTCGCGGCAGCAGCAGCGGGCCTTGCGGCCGCTCCCGCCGGCGCGGCGGAACCGGTCCAGCTCGCGCCGCACCGGGCCGCCTACGACGTCGGCCTCGACCAGGCGAGCGAGCAGCTCCTCGGCGTCGACGGCAAGATCGCGGTCGCCCTCGGCGAGACCGGCGACTGCGGCGGCTACGGCATCGACTACCGCTTCGTCGCGCGGTTCATCAAGGATCAGGAGATCGTCGTCACCGACCAGCAGGTGCGCCTGAACGAGAGCCGCGACGCCCGGAGCTTCGGCTTCGACGCCGAGAGCTTCATCGATTCCCAGCCGGACACGACCACCAAGGGGACCGCGACCACATCCGAGGACGCGACCGTCGTCACCTATGACGAGCCGGAAGCGCGCGAGATCACGTTGCCGCGCTCGACCTTCCCGGTCCAGCACACCCGCGAGATCACCGCGGCGGCGAAGGCCGGCGTGCCGATCATCGAGACCCCGGTCTTCCAGGGGGATGCCGATGCCGAGAAGCACACGACGAGCACCGTCATCGTGATGCCGCTGGGCAAGGACGAGCTGGCGGCGGAGATTGCCGGCTATGGCGCACGGCCGGGCCAGGCGGCGGACGAGGCGCTGCCGACGAGCCCCGATGGTTCAGACGCGGCCGAGCCCGAAACCGCAACGCCCGAAGCAGGCGAGCCAGATGGGGAGGGACCAGGAGGGGAGGGCGATGCCACAAGCGCCGCAGCGGAGGATCCGGCCACGTCCACGCCGGAGGCCATCGCGGCCGGGCTCGCAGGGCTTCAGGCATGGCGGATCAGCGAATCCTTCTACAATTCCGACAGCAACGAGAACGGTCTGCCGGTCTTCGAGACGATCTACACGCTCTTCGAGAACGGCGTGACCGGCAACCAGACCCTGAAATTCGACGGCTATACGCTGAAGACCCGGCTCGTCAGCCTCGAACTGCAGGAGCCGGCGGCCTGTCCGGCTTCCGAAGCCGAGTGAGGGGTCGTCCGGGCGGCCGGTAGGACGTCCGATCGCCGTCTGCCGGCGGGGGCCTCGCCTGGCTTGAAAAGCGCCTCCGCAGGTAGCATTTCTGTGGTCCGGCGTCCCGGTCCCGGCTTTCGGACGCCGATTTGGTTGCCAAGTCCGCGAGATTGCGGTATGGCGCCCCCCATTCCACACACGGAAACCGGGTTGGATCGACTGGCGCCTGTAGCTCCGGTCCGTTCCCGCCCACCGGTGGCGGCATTCGTGTCGCTTCTTTCCGTGGAGGCATAACCGGTCAAAGGACGATCACGATATGGCTCTGCCAGACTACTCCATGCGTCAGCTCCTCGAAGCGGGCGTCCACTTCGGTCACCAGACCCACCGCTGGAACCCGAAGATGGCGCCGTACATCTTCGGTGCGCGCAACAACATCCACATTCTCGATCTCGCCCAGACGGTGCCGCTCCTGCACCGGGCGCTGCTCGCTGTCTCCGACACGGTCGCCCGCGGCGGCCGCGTGCTGTTCGTCGGCACCAAGCGCCAGGCGTCCGATCTCGTCGCCGACGCTGCCCAGCGCTCGGCCCAGTACTACGTCAACTCCCGCTGGCTCGGCGGCATGCTGACCAACTGGAAGACCATTTCGGCGTCGATCCAGCGTCTGCGCAAGCTCGACGAGATGCTCGCCGGCGGCGAGGCCCAGGCCTTCACCAAGAAGGAGCGCCTGACGCTGACCCGCGAGCGCGACAAGCTCGACCGGGCCCTCGGCGGTATCCGCGACATGGGCGGCGTGCCGGACATGATCTTCGTCATCGACACCAACAAGGAGTCGATCGCGATCGAGGAGGCCAAGCGCCTGCACATCCCGATCGTCGCGGTGGTCGATTCGAACTGCGATCCGGTGCCGATCGACTACCCGATCCCGGGCAATGACGACGCTGCCCGCGCGATCTCGCTCTACTGCGACCTGATCGCCCGCGCCGCCGTCGACGGCATCGCCCGCCAGCAGGGCGACATGGGCGTCGACATCGGCGCGATGGAAGACGCCCCCGTCGAAGAGCTGCCGGAAGACGCCGCGGTCGGCGGTGCGTCGGCCGGCGAAGCGGCCGAACTGGCCGACAGCGCGACGGGCCAGGCGGCCGGCTGATCCCGCCTTCCGGGGCTTTCGGAGCGAGGGCGGCCGATCCGCCCTCGATCCGATCCCCGATCGAGCGTGTAATCATCGCGTCACATTTGCGGCGCACCCGTTCCCAAAGAGCCGGTGCGCCAAATCATTTCCGAGGAAGGCTGAAGATGGCAATTTCCGCTTCGATGGTGAAGGACCTGCGCGAGAAGACCGGCGCAGGCATGATGGACTGCAAGACCGCTCTCGCCGAGACGAACGGCGACATGGAGGCGGCGATCGACTGGCTGCGCACCAAGGGCATCGCCAAGGCCGACAAGAAGTCCGGGCGCACCGCCGCCGAGGGCCTGATCGGCGCGGCCGCCGAGGGCAACAAGGCCGTGGTCGTCGAGGTCAATTCCGAGACCGACTTCGTCGCCCGCAACGAGGCCTTCCAGACCCTCGTGCGCGGCATCGCGACCGTCGCTCTCGCCACCGACGGCAGCGTCGAAGCGGTTGCTTCGGCGACCTATCCGGCCTCCGGCAAGCCCGTCTCCGACACGATCCGCGATGCGATCGCCACGATCGGCGAGAACATGAGCCTGCGCCGCGCCGCGATGCTGCAGGTCTCCGACGGCGTCGTCGCGACCTACATCCACAACCAGGTCGCCGACGGCCTCGGCAAGCTGGGCGTCCTCGTCGCGATCGAATCGACGGGCGACAAGGCCAAGCTCGCCGCCTTCGGCCGCCAGGTGGCGATGCATGTCGCCGCCACCAATCCGCTGGCGCTGAATGCCGAGGAGATCGATCCGACAGTCGTCGAGCGCGAGAAGGCGATCTTCTCCGAGCAGGCGCGGGCGTCGGGCAAGCCCGAGGCCATCATCGAGAAGATGGTCGAGGGCCGGCTGCGCAAGTTCTACGAGGAGGTCGTCCTCCTCAAGCAGAACTTCGTGATCAATCCCGATCTGACCGTCGAGAAGGCCCTGGCCGAGGCCGAGGCCGAGATCGGCGCCCCGGCGAAGATCACCGCCTTCGTCCGCTTTGCCCTCGGCGAGGGCATCGAGCGCGAGGAGAGCGATTTCGCCGCCGAGGTCGCCGCGGCTGCCGGCAAGAAGTAATCCTGCTTGCGCCGGGCGTCTTCGCAAACGCCCGGCCGGCAGTTCGATCGCTTTGACGATCCCATTGATCGGGCGCTCGCTTCACAAGCGGGCGCCCTTATTGTATCGGCTGGCGCAAGCGGCAAGGCGCGAAGCGCTTCGCGGGTGAGGTCTCGGCGGCGCGGCGAGGTTGTCCCTGCGCCGAAGGGCGAAGGAAATAAGCCGGCCGACCGGCGCATGATGCGCGCCGTGCCCGGACTGATACCTGTGCCCCGGGAGACGAACTCCCGGGGCACAGGTATCAAGCCCGTGTGGCGATTGAGCATGAACCCCTCGGCATCGGTCGAAGACCGGGCCGACGGTATGAGACAGGAAATCAGATGGCCTCGGAAATCCGCTACCGCCGCGTCTTGCTGAAGGTGTCCGGCGAAGCGCTCATGGGGGAGCAGGGCTTCGGCATCGACGTCGCGGTGGTCGACCGGATCGCCTCCGACATCGCCGAGGCGCGGGCCCTGGGCGTCGAGATCTCCATCGTGATCGGCGGCGGCAACATCTTCCGCGGCGTCGCGGTCGCCTCCAAGGGAGGCGACCGGGTGACCGGCGACCACATGGGTATGCTCGGCACCGTCATCAACGCTCTGGCGCTCCGGACATCGCTCACCAAGATGGGCATCGACGCGATCGTGCTCTCGGCCATCGCCATGCCGGAGATCTGCGAGAATTTCACCCAGCGCGCCGCGCTCGCCCACCAGGCGGCCGGCCGGGTCGTAATCTTCGCAGGCGGCACCGGCAACCCGTTCTTCACCACCGATTCCGCCGGCGCCCTCAGGGCGGCCGAGATGGGCGCCGCAGCACTGTTCAAGGGCACCCAGGTCGACGGCATTTATTCCGCCGATCCGAAATACGTGCCGGATGCCGAGCGATACGACCAGCTGACCCATGCAGAGGTGCTGGGGCGCGGGCTCGCCGTCATGGACGTGGCGGCCGTCGCGCTCGCCCGCGAGAACCACATTCCGATCGTCGTCTTCTCGATCCACCAGAAGGGCGAGTTCGCCAAAATTCTCGCCGGCGCCGGCCGCGCGACGATCGTCTCGGATTGAAGTGCTCCCCCATACCCGCAAGGATTTCAGAGAAGGACCCGCATCATGGCCGATTTCGACCTCAATGAACTGAAGCGCCGCATGGAAGGCGCCGTGAACAGCCTGAAGAGCGATCTCGCGGGCCTGCGCACCGGACGCGCCTCGGCCAACCTCCTCGATCCGATCACCGTCGAGGCCTATGGCTCGCAGATGCCGCTGAACCAAGTGGCGAACGTCACCGTGCCGGAGCCGCGGATGGTGGCGGTGACGGTCTGGGACAAGCAGATGGTGGGCAAGGTGGAGCGGGCGATCCGCGAGAGCAGCCTTGGCCTCAACCCGATCACCGACGGCACGACCCTGCGCATCCCGCTGCCGGAGCTGAACGAGGAGCGCCGCCGGGAACTCGTCAAGGTCGCCCATCAATACAGCGAGAGCGCCAAGGTCGCGGTCCGCCACGTGCGCCGCGACGGCATGGATAAGCTGAAGAAGGCCGAGAAGGCCGGCGACATCGGCCAGGACGAGAGCCGCCAGCAGTCGGAGAAGGTCCAGAAGATGACCGACGACACGATCGCGGAAATCGACAAATTGCTTTCCGGCAAGGAAGGCGAAATCATGCAGGTGTAAGGACATCTGATCGTCGGCGCGTCGCGTCGGCAGGCCAATCGCAGGGAAGGGCGAGGACAGTGCGGCATCCCCGACATGTCGCCATCATCATGGATGGCAACGGACGCTGGGCGCGGGCGCGCGGCCTGCCACGCAGCATGGGCCATCGCCGCGGGGTGGAGGCGGTGCGTGCGGCCGTGCGCGCCGCCGGCGAGATCGGCATCGAGTACCTCACCCTGTTCGCGTTTTCCTCGGAGAACTGGCGGCGTCCGAAGGACGAGGTCGAGGAGCTGCTCGGGCTGCTCCGGCACTTCATCCGCCGCGACCTCGCCGATCTCCACAAGGAGGGCGTCAGGGTGCGGGTGATCGGTGCGCGGGACGATCTGTCGGCCGACATCCGCTCGCTGCTCGAGGAGGCCGAGAACCTGACCAAGGACAACGGCCGCCAGACCCTCGTCATCGCCTTCAACTACGGCGCCCGCGACGAGGTGGCGAGGGCGGTGCGGCGGATTGCCGAGAAGTTCGCCGCCGGCGAAGTCACCCTCGACGCACTGACCGCCGACTATCTCGGCGAACACATGGACACCGCCGGCATCCCCGACCCGGACCTCATCATCCGCACCAGCGGCGAACTGAGGCTGTCGAACTTCCTGCTCTGGCAGGCCGCCTATTCCGAATTCGTCTTCCTGCCGTGCCTGTGGCCGGACTTCGACCGCAAGGCGTTCGAGGACGCCATTGCCGAGTATGCCAGCCGCGACCGCCGCTTCGGAGGATTGTCGCGGGAAATTGCTTCCTGACGAGATGGGGCTCGGCGTCAGACGTTTCTTCACCGAGGGAAGCTGGAGCGACCTGCGCTCCCGGTTGATCTCCGCCATCGTGCTCGGGGTTCTGGTCCTGCTGCTGGTGTTCGCCGGCGGCTGGTGGTTCCGGATCCTGTGCTGCGCGACCGGCTTCATCGTCTTCGACGAATGGACGAGAATCACCCGGGCGAGTCGGCTGCGGCCGCATTTCTCCTTCGGGCGGCGGGTCTTCTACCTATCGCTCATCCTCTTCGCCTGCGGCTTCGATGCCGCCGCCCTGGCGGTGTTCTTTGCCGGCACGGGGTTTCTCGCCTTCATCGACCGCAGCGAGCGCAAGGCCGACTGGCTCGTCGGCGGGCTTTTCTATGCAGGGGCAGCAACCTTTCCGCCGGCGCTCCTGCGCGGCGACGACCTGCCCGGGCTCCTGACCATCGGCTTCCTCGTTACCGTCGTGTGGTCGACCGACATCTTCGCCTATTTCACCGGCCGTTCTCTGGGCGGCCCGAAACTCCTGCCGATGGTCTCGCCGAAGAAGACCATGTCGGGGGCGCTGGGCGGCCTTGTCGCGGCCATCGCCCTCGGCTCGCTCTTCGCCTATGGTGCCGGGAACGTCGCCGGTCCGCTGATCGTCGTCCTGGCGGCCGTCCTGTCGGTTGCAGGGCAGGCGGGCGATCTCTACGAATCCTGGATCAAGCGCCGCTTCGGGGTGAAGGATTCCGGCCGTCTCATCCCCGGTCACGGGGGGCTGATGGATCGCATCGACGCCCTGATCGTGGCGACCACCGTCGCCTGGCTGGTGGGGATGTTCGTCGCCGGTTTCGGGACACCGGCAGCGGGGCTGTTTCCGATCTGAGTCGCTTTTCGACCGGATCGCTCGCACCGGCCCGGGTCTCGCGCCGGTGCGCGATCGACCAGACCTGAGGCCCGACATCCCGGAGGGATCAACCGGACTTCGCACGAGGCGGCGACCGAGGCCATTTGCGGCACCGTTCGCCGCTGCTATAGAATTCGGCAGGCAGCCCTGCCGCCACGAAGGAGAGACGAGCGATGGACATCGGAGCGATCACCTCCGGCCTTTGGAGCAACGGCCTGATCTACATCGTGCCGTTCCTGTTCGTCCTGACGATCATCGTCTTCTTCCACGAACTCGGCCACTTCCTGATCGGCCGCCTGTGCGGCATCAAGGCGCTGACCTTCTCGGTCGGCTTCGGCCCCGAGCTGATCGGCTTCACCGACCGCCAGGGGACGCGCTGGAAGCTCGCCGCCATTCCGCTCGGCGGCTACGTCAAGTTCCTCGGCGACGAGAATGCGGCATCGGTGCCCGACCGCGAGGGTGTCTCCTCGATGAGCGACGCCGAGCGGCGGCATGCCTTCCCGGCGGCGAGCGTCGGGCGCCGCGCCGCGACGGTGGCGGCAGGACCGATCGCCAACTTCATCCTCTCCATCGTCATCTTCGCCGCGGTGGTCTTTTTCAGCGGCCGGGTCGTCGGCGACCCGGTGGTCTCCGGCGTCGAGCCGGATTCGCCCGCCATGGCGGCCGGCTTCGAGCCCGGCGACCGGGTGCTCTCCGCCGACGGCGAGGCGATCGGCTACTTCTCCGACCTGCAGCGCCACGTCGCCGCGGTGGGCGAGAGCCCGATCACCTTCGAGGTGGAGCGCGGCGGCCGCACGGTCGAGCTGACGGT
Source organism: Fulvimarina sp. (assembly GCA_002700095.1). Taxonomy (GTDB): domain Bacteria; phylum Pseudomonadota; class Alphaproteobacteria; order Rhizobiales; family Rhizobiaceae; genus Jiella. The sequence goes on from PACL01000059.1 coordinate 184,236, forward strand.
GACGCCGCGGATCGAGGCGCGCGAGGACGAGTTCGGCAACAGCTTCACCATGCCTGTGGTGGGCCTGCGGGCCGACAATGCCAATGGCGGCTTCCGGGTCGAGGAACTCGGCCCCGTCGAGGCGCTGCAATACGGCGTCTCTCAGACCTGGTTCGTCGCCAGCCAGACTGTCGGCTTCATCGGCCAGGTGGTCACGGGCCGCCAGAGCGCCGACCAGATCGGCGGGCCGATCCGCATCGCCCAGGTGTCGAGCCAGGTCTCGACGATCGGCCTTGGCGCCCTGCTCAACCTGGCGGCGCTCTTGTCGATCTCGATCGGCATCCTCAACCTGCTGCCGATTCCGATGCTCGACGGCGGGCACCTGCTGTTCTACGCCTTCGAGGCGGTGCGCGGTCGTCCGCTGAGCGAACGGGTGCAGGAACTCGGCTTCAAGATCGGTCTCGCTCTCGTCACCATGCTCATGATATTTGCATTCTGGAACGACATTTCCGGTCAGGTGTAGGGGCGTCTGGCCGGCTCCGGGGGGAAAGAATTGGTTAACCATGACGGCATGGTTCGTGACCGCCTTGCAACGGCGTTTCCGATTCCTCAATCCCCAGAGACGAGTTTGCTTGAACGCCCTACCAAAGCCGGTACAAGGCAGACTCTGGAAATGCACGTCCTGCTCAACGGCAAGAAGACGACAAGGTGGTTGGAACTATGAAGGCTGGAACGAAAACCCTGCGCGCGGTGGCCGCTATCGCGCTGTCTTCGACCGTCCTCGCCGCCACCACGCTGACCGTGCAGATCGCTGCGACGTCGGCGGCAAGCGCTGCGGTGGTCAACCGCATCGCGGTGAGCGGTAACAGCCGCGTCGATAGCGAGACGATCCGCGGCTTCATGCAGATCCGGCCCGGGCAGAACGTCACCGACGCCGACCAGGATGCGGCGGTCCGACGTCTCTATTCGACGGGGCTGTTCTCGAACGTGCGGATCAGCCAGTCCGGCAGCACCCTGAGCGTCCAGGTCGACGAGAACCAGATCGTCAACCAGGTGCTGTTCCAGGGCAATTCGAAGATCAAGGACGAGCAGCTCACCGCTGCCGTCCAGACCTCGCCGCGCGGACCCTATTCGCAGACCACCGTCGATGCCGATGTCGAGACTATCAAGCAGGCCTATGTCTCGATCGGCCGCAGCGACGCCGTCGTGACCGCGCAGACCCAGCCGATCGGCCAGGGCCGCGTCAACGTCATCTACAACATCCAGGAAGGCGACCGCACGAAGATCGCCTCGATCAGCATCGTCGGCAACAACGCCTTTTCCGATGGCCGCCTGAAGCAGGTGATCTCGCTGCGCGAGACCGGCATCCTCAGCTTCATCCAGCGCGACGACGTCTACGATCCGGACAAGCTGCAGTCCGATGAAGAGACGATGCGGCGCTTCTACTACAACCACGGCTATGCCGACTTCCGGATCCTGTCGGCCGTCGCCGAGCTCGATCCCAGCCAGAACTCCTATTTCATCACCTTCACGGTGGACGAGGGCGAGCGCTACACCTTCGGCGACGTCAAGATCGACTCAACCATCGAGGGCATCGATACCCAGACCCTCTATGACGAGCTCGATACCGCTCCCGGCGACGTCTACAGCGCCAAGGAGGTCGAGAACTCCCTCGTCAACATGACCAACGCGCTGGCCAACAAGGGCTTCGCCTTCGCCCAGGTGACGCCCCGCGGCGACCGCGACTTCACCAACCATACCATTGCCATCGACTATGTGATCGACCAGGGCCCGCGCGCCTATGTCGAGCGCATCGAGATCCGCGGCAACACCAAGACCCGCGACTATGTCATCCGCCGCGAGTTCGACATCTCCGAGGGCGACGCCTTCAACCAGGTGCTGGTGCAGCGCGCCAAGCAGCGCCTGGAGGACCTGAAATACTTCAACACCGTGAAGATCTCCACGGCGCCGGGCTCCGAGCCTGATCGGGTGATCGTCATCGTCGACGTGTCGGAAAAGGCCACCGGCGAGATTTCGGTCGGCGGCGGCTACACTACCAGCGGCGATTCTTCCGGACCCGTCGCCGAAGTCGGCATCCAGGAGCGCAACTTCCTCGGACGCGGCCAGTTCATCAAGGTTTCTGCGGGCCTCGGCACCAACAGTCGCAGCTACAACCTCTCCTTCACCGAGCCGTATTTCCTCGGGCAGCGCCTCGCCGCGGGCTTCGACGTCTACCATACCGAGACATCGACGGACGATTACGACGTGACCCGGACTGGCGGCGACGTGCGGCTCTCGGCTCCGATTACCGATCACCTGACGACGACGTTGGCCTACAACATCAAGAGCGAGAGTTACGGCGACAACACCGGGCGGACGGTCGACAATCCGACCTATGATCCGACCCAGCCGATCAGTGCGACCAATCCGGAGACGATCGACAGCACTTGCGGATCGCCGAACCCGCTAGGCAATCTGGTGGACGATGGCGGTAATCTCATTGCCGCGCCGTCCTTCACCGACTCGCCGATCATCAACGAGGCGATCTGCCAGGGCGACTACCTGACATCGTCGATCTCCTATCAGTTCACCTACAACACCCTCGACAACAATCAGGATCCGCGCAACGGCTTCATCGGCTCGGTCGGCCAGGAATTCGCCGGCCTCGGCGGCGACGCCCGCTTCCTCAAGACCACCGGCAAGGCTTCCTACTTCAATCTCCTCAGCGAAGAGTGGGATGTGGTCGGGCAGCTGTCCGGTGGTGCCGGCAACGTGACCAAGCTCGGCGACGACCTGCGCGTCTTCGACAACTTCTTCAAGGGACAGGACATCGTCCGCGGCTTCGACACGCGCGGCATCGGCCCGCGCCAGTACGGCGTCGCCATCGGCGGCGAGAACTACGGTAACGTCTCGGCCGAGGCGACATTCCCGATCCCCGGCATCAGTCGCGATCTCGGCTTTCGCGGCGCGGTCTTCGCCGATGCCGGATCGCTCTGGGGCAGCGAGTTCGAGGGCGTCGATGGCGTGCAGGGTACCGACTTCGCGCTGCGCGCGTCGGCCGGTGTCGGCCTGATCTGGGCCTCGCCCTTCGGTCCGCTGCGCGTCAACTACGCCCACCCGCTGATGAAGGAAGACTTCGACGACACCCAGGAATTCTCCTTCGGTTTCTCGTCGCGCTTCTGAGGCTTCAGGAAAAGGGGCGGGGGGCTTGCCTCCCCGCCGGTAACACATGCCCGAACCGTCCTTCTTTCCCCGGGGTCCCGGTCTGACCGTGGGCGAGATCGCTGCCATCAGCGGCGCCCGGCCGGGAGAGGGGACCGATCCTGCGATCGTCCTTTCGGGCATGGCGCCGCTGGACCGGGCGCGCTCCGACGATCTCTCCTTCTTCGACAATCCGCGCTATGCCGGGCAACTGGCCGGCACGGGGGCTGGCTGCGTCGTCGTCGCGCCGAAGCACCTGTCGTTCCTGCCCGAGGGGCTTGCCCATCTCGTCGCCGAGAACGTCCAGCAGGTCTTCGCCGCTGCCGGTCGCCGGCTGTTTCCCGCCGCCCTCGTACCCGCCTCCGTCACCCGGGCGGAAGGCATCTCGCCGAGCGCCGACATCGATCCCTCCGCCGAGATCGAGGATGGCGTGACCATCGAGGCCTTCGCCGTGATCGGGGCCAAGGTGAAGATCGGCCGCGGCACAATCGTCTCCCCGGGCGCGGTGATCGCGCCGGGCTGCGCCATCGGCCGCGACTGTCGGATTGGCGCGCAGGTCTCTTTGTCGCACGCGTTCCTTGGCAACCGCGTGGTGCTCCACCCGGGCGTGAAGATCGGCCAGGATGGGTTCGGTTATGTCGTCGGCCGGGCAGGCCTCGACAAGGTGGTTCAGGTCGGCCGGGTGATCATCCAGGACGATGTCGAGATCGGCGCGAACGCCACTGTCGACCGCGGCGCCATCCGCGACACGGTGATCGGCGAGGGCACCAAGATCGACAATCAGGTCCAGGTCGGGCACAACGTGGCCATCGGGCGACACAGCGTGATCGTTGCCCAGGTGGGAATTTCCGGCTCGACCACCATCGGCGACGGCGTCATGATCGGTGGACAGACCGGCATCAACGGCCATGTCACCATCGGTGACGGGGCTCAGCTCGCCGCCTTGTCCGGCGTGGCGACCGACGTTCCGAAGGGAGCCCGCTGGGGCGGCATTCCGGCAAGGCCGGTGCGCCAGTGGCTCCGCGAAGTGCGATTCTTGTCCGAACTAGCCGGGAAGGGGCGAACACCGAGAAATGAGCGCGATGACTGACGCACCCACGACGCTGGAAAGCGCCGACATCACCAGGGTCATGGAGCTCCTGCCCCATCGCTATCCGTTCCTGATGGTCGACCGCATCGTCGATATCGACAGGGACATGAGCGCCGTCGGGATCAAGAACGTCACCGCCAACGAGCCGCACTTCCTCGGCCATTTTCCCTCCGCTCCGGTGATGCCGGGCGTCCTGATCATCGAGGGCATGGCCCAGACCGCCGGGGCGATCTGCACGCTGGCAAGGGGCGGCGACGCGCCGGCGCTGGTCTATTTCATGACCATCGACAACGCCAAGTTCCGCAAGCCCGTGGTGCCGGGAGACCGGCTCGAATATCACGTCAGGCAGACCAAGAAGCGCGGCAACATCTGGAAGTTCGACTGCGTTGCCAGGGTCGACGACCAGAAGGTGGCGGAGGCCTCGGTGAGCGCCATGCTTTTGCCGCGCGACGACGCAAAGTAGACGATGACCGATACGACCGTTCATCCCTCGGCGGTGATCGAGGCCGGCGCCGAGATCGGCGAGGGCTGCGAGATCGGCCCGTTCTGCCACATCGGCCCGCAGGTGCGGCTCGGCGCGGGCAGCCGGCTGCGCTCCCATGTCGCCATATGGGGCAACACCCAGATCGGCGCCGGCGCGCAGATCTGGCCCTTCGCCTCCCTCGGCCACGCGCCGCAGCACCTGAAATACCGCGGCGAGGACCCCCGCCTCATCATCGGCGACAACTGCCTGATCCGCGAGCACGTGACGATGAATCCCGGCACGGTGCAGGGCCGCTCGGAAACGACGATCGGCGACAACTGCGCCTTCTTCACCGGCGCCCATGTCGCCCATGACTGCGTCATCGAGCGCAACGTCACGCTGATCAACAACGTCATGCTGGCCGGCCACTGCACCATCGGCCAGTATGCCACGATCGCCGGCGGCTCGGGCATCCACCAGTTCACCCGGATCGGCCATCACGCCTATGTCGGCGGCCTCGCCGCCGTCGAGGGCGACGTCATCCCCTTCGGCATGGTGCTCGGCAACCGGGCCTATCTCTCCGGCCTCAACGTCATCGGCATGAAACGCGCCGGCTTCGACCGCCATGCGATCCGCAACGTGCGCAAGGCCTATCGCATGCTGTTCTCCGACGACCTGACGTTCAAGGAGAACATGGACGAGGTGCAGAGCGAGTTTCCCGACGATCCGCTGGTGCAGGACCTGATGGGCTTCATCCGCTCCGGTGGCGACCGCGCTTTGTGCTTCCCGCGCCACTCGCAGCATTCCTGAACCGATGGAGCCGCGCTCTCCCGGCGAACCGCTCGGGCTGATCGCCGGCGGTGGCCGGCTGCCGCGGATCGTCGCGGAAGCGGCGCTGGCGCGCGGCTTCACTCCGATCGTCGTGCGGATCGCCGACGCGGAAGGCGACGACTGGACCGGCTTTCGCGGTGACTACTTCACCTGGGGCCGCACGGGCGATGCCATCCGCTTCATGAAGGCCAGCGGCGTCACCCGCGTCGCCGCCTGCGGAACCGTCAGCCGGCGGCCGGACTTCCGCTCGATCCTGCCGAGCCTGCGCACCCTGATCATGCTGCCGACGGCCTTGCGCATCGTGCGCGGCGGCGACGACCGGCTGCTGCGCAACGTCGCGGCGTTTCTCAAGGCCGAGGGACTGGAGCCGGTGGCGGTGCAGGACGTCGAGCCGCGCCTCTTGGCGCCGCCGGGACCGATCGCCGGGCGGCGGGCCGATGCGGCCGAGCGCGCGGCCCTCGCCCTCGGCCTGCGGGCGGCCGAAGCTCTCGGCAGGCTGGATGTCGGCCAGGCCGTCGTCGCCTCGCAGGAGCGGGTGATCGCGCTGGAGGCTGCCGAAGGCACCCGCGAGATGCTGCACCGCGTCGCCGAACTGAAGACGCGCGGCCGCATCGGGCGGGGCGAGCGGCTGGTGCTGGTCAAGGCGGTCAAGCCCGGCCAGGACGAGCGCTACGACCTGCCGAGCATCGGCGCATCGACGATCGTCGAAGCCGAAGGCGCCGGTATCGGGGCCATCGGGGTCACGGCCGAGAAGAGTCTTCTGATCGACTATGAGGCGCTGGTGGCGGCGGCGACGCAGGCGAACATCGCCGTGGTCGGGCTGGTGCCGGGCGATGCCGGGCCTGCGCGAGGCGAGGCTGAGCCAGCCAGCACGGAGACTGTGCCATGAAGATCGCCTTCGTCGTCGGCGAACCCTCCGGTGACGCAATCGGCGCCGATCTGATCCGGGCGCTGAGGACCCTGCTCTCCGGCGATCTCGAACTCGTCGGCCTTGCCGGCGAGGCGATGCAGGCGGAGGGCCTTCAAAGCCTCTTCGACATCGACGAGCTTTCGATCATGGGGGTCTCGGCGATCCTCGCGCGATTGCCCCAATTGGTGCGGCGGGTCGGCCAGACGGCGGATGCGATCGTCGCGGCGCGGCCGGACGCCCTCGTCGTCATCGACAGCCCGACCTTCTCCCACCGTGTGGCGAAGCGGGTCCGGGCGCGGCTCCCGGCGATGCCGATCGTCAACTACATTCCGCCGACGGTCTGGGCCTGGCGCGAGGGCCGGGCGGCGAAGATGCGCCCTTATGTCGATCACGCGATCTGCGCGCTGCCCTTCGAGCCGGAGACGATGCGCAGGCTCGGCGGACCGCCATCCACCTATGTCGGCCATCCGCTGATGAAGGAGCCGGGTCTGGCGGCGATCCTGGCGAACGATGCGCCGCTCGCGGCGAGGCCCGCCGCGACGCCGCCGCGCCTCGTCATCCTGCCGGGCTCCCGGCGCGGCGAGATTGACCGGCTGGCGGGCGACTTCGGCGCGACGCTGACGCGGCTGTCCGAGCTCCTGCCCGGCGTTACGGCGGTGCTGCCGACGCTGCCGCGTCATCGGACCCGCATCGAGGCCGAGGTGGCGAAGTGGTCGGTGAAGCCCGAGATCGTCACCGGCGGTGCCGCCAAGTGGCAGGCCTTCGCCGGGGCCGACGCGGCGCTCGCGGCTTCGGGAACCGTGTCGCTGGAACTGGCCCTGTCCGGGATCCCGATGGCGCTCGCCTACAAGCTCGACCCGGTGGCCTACCAGATCCGCCACCTGATCTCGGCCTGGACGGCGGCGATGCCGAACTTCATCGTCGGCCATCCGCTGGTGCCGGAGCATTTCCACGAATTCGTCCGCCCGGAAATGCTGGCCCGGCGCCTCGTCCGGCTGATGACCGACACCCCCGAACGCCATGCCCAGCTCGCCGGCTTCGACGAGATCCGACGGCTGATGGCCGTCCACCGGGCCCCCGGCGAGGCGGCGGCGGAGATCGTGCTGGGGCTGGTGGCGAGGGGGCGGGGATAGGGCCCGCGGAGCGTGTCATGGACAGGCGCCCTCTCTCCCCTTGCGGGAGAGAAAGCGATTTCATCATCTTGGCGAAGCCAAGTGATAGAAATCGCAAGAGAGGGGTTCGAGCGGTTCAGTCGGTAACGACGGCGGCGGGTTGAAGCGGTGAAACCCCTCTCTTGTCATTCTCAAGGTTTGGACCTCGCCGGGCCGAGGCCCAATTACTTGGAATGACTTTCTCTCCCAGAAGGGGAGGGAGGGCGCTTCGTTCGAGACCCTTCACCCCATCGTCTGCGGCAGGAACAGCACGATCCACGGCAGCGCGATCAGGATGATCAGCCGGATGATGTCGGTGACGACGAAGGGCAGGACGCCCCGGAAGATCGTGACGAGGCTGACGTCCTTGGCGATCGTGTTGATGACGAAGACGTTCATGCCGACCGGCGGCGTGATCAGGCCCAGCTCCACCGTCATGACGACGATGATGCCGAACCAGATCGGGTCGAAGCCCATCTCGAGGATCACCGGGAAGACGATCGGCACCATCAGGATGATCATCGCCATGGCGTCGAGGAAGCAGCCCATGACGAGGAACAGCAGCATGATCAGCGCCAGCGTGCCGTAGCTGCCGAGATCGAGGCCGATCAGGAAGGCGGTGAGGTTCTGCGGGACCTGGGTCACGGCCAGGAAATAGCCGAACAAAATCGCGCCGATCAGGATGGTGTAGATGGCGACCGAGGTGCGCAACGCCTCGACCAGGCTGTCGAGGAGGCTCCGCACACCCAGCCGGCCCCGGGCGATGCCGATCAGCGCGGTGAGGACGGCGCCGACGGCGGAGGCCTCGGTGGCCGTGGCGACGCCGAAATAGATCGCCAGGATCACCGCCGCGAAGAGCAGGGTCACCGCCCAGACGCCGGACAGCGCCCGCAGCGCCTCGGCGAGGCTGAAGGGGGTGCCGGCCGGCAGCTTGCGCCCGTACCACAGCCGTACCGTCGCCATGTACATGAGGATGGCGAGGATCCCCGGCACGATGCCGGCGACGAAGAGTTTCCCGACGTCCTGCTCGGTGATGTAGGCATAGACCGCCAGCACCACCGAGGGCGGGATGAGGATGCCGAGCGTGCCGCCGGCGGCGATCACCCCGGTCGAGACGTCGTCGGGATAGCCGGCCTTCTTCATCTCCGGATGGGCGATGTTGGTCATCGTCGCGGCGGTAGCGACGGACGAGCCGCAGATTGCCGCAAAGCCGGCGCAGGCGCCGACGGTCGCCAGTCCCAGCCCGCCGCGCAGCGAGCCGAAGGTGGCGTTGGCCGCCCGGAAGAGTTCCCGGCTCATGCCCGAGCGCGTCGCCAGCACCCCCATCAGGATGAAGAACGGGATGAGGGTGAGGTTGAAATCGGTGACGGTCCGGAGCGGCGAGGTGGCGAGGAGGTTCAGCGCCGGGCTCCAGCCGACAGTGAGGCCGAAGCCGCCGACGCCGACGAGGCCCATGGCGACGCCGATCGGCACGCGGATCAGCATCAGCGCAAAGAGCACGACGAAGCCGCCGGCGGCGACGAGCTCGCGTTCACTCATGGCCGGCTCCGTGGGCTTCGTCGTCCTTCAGCGTCTCGTGCGGCTCAAGGCTCTCGCCATGGCGCAGCACCAGCCACAGGCGGATCAGCGTCGTGACGACGGCCATGACGAGGCCGGCGACGACGAAGGCGAGGAAGGGCCATTGCGGCAGCCGCAGGTCCATCGTCGTCTCGCCGCCCGGCATCTGCGACAGGACGCGGCCACCGAGCTTCCACGTCAAAAGGAGGGTGAAGAGGAGAAGGCCGAGCCAGGCGAGGAGATCGAGCACCCGCCGGGCCCTCGGCCCGAGCGCCTGGGCGAGGATGTCGACCTTGATGTGGCTGCCGCGAAAGCCGAGCGAGGCGAAGCCCCACATGATGGCGATGGCCAGCGTCAGCCGCGACACGTCGAAGGCGTCCGGCACCGGCGCGGCGAAGAGATAGCGCCCGAGCGCCGAGACGAAGACCAGGATCGTGACGAGGCCGAGCATGACCGCGGCGATCCGCTCGATGGCGGTGACGACGCGCTCGGTGAGGCGGGAGGAGGTCATGGGCGTGCCATGCGGGGTCGATGCGTGCAGGCCGCGACCTTTCGGATGGCGTCACGGCTGTGCGCACCCCCCTCTGTCCTGCCGGACATCTCCCCCTCAAGGGGGGAGATCGAGGTCGTATCTGCGCTTGCACTCACGTCCCTGCGCAAGCCTCCTGCACTGGCGGTCAAGGGATGGGCCGCGAAGGCGAAAGCCGCCGATCTCCCGCCTTGAGGGGGAGATGCCCGGCAGGGCAGAGGGGGGTACAGGGGCACGATGGCTGGCATTTTGGCGTGGATGACCGCAGGGCAGGGGGAAGTCGACGGGGCGAAGGCGGAAGGATCGTCTTCGCCCCGCAAGATGGAGAAGCCGAGGCGTGCACAGCACTCCCCGGCGCGCGATCAGTATTTCGCGTCGTTCGCCTCGAGCGCCTTGTCGTAGTCGGCGAGGACCTTGTCAGGCTCGTAGCCGGCCTTTTCGGCGTCGGCCTTCCAGGCCTCCATGACCGGCCCGACGGATTCGCGCCACAGAGCCACCTCGTCGGCGTTCGGCGTGTAGACCTCGTGGGAGGGGTCGTCGAGGATCGACTGGCGCACCTCGTTGTCGTAGTCCGACCAGCCGACCGAGATCTTCTGCGACCATTCCGGCGTGCAGTGGTCGTCGACGACTTTCTTCAGATCGTCGGCGAGGCCGTCGTAGCTGGCCTTGTTGAACAGCATGACCTGGGAGGAGAGATACAGCGGCAGGTCGTTGTGGAACTTCACGACGTCGGCCATCTTGAAGCTCTTCATCGCCTCATAGGGGAAGGTGACGGCGTCGGCCGTGCCCTTGGAGATGGCGTCGCGGGCTTCCGGCGCCGGCACCTGCACCGACGTCCCGCCGAGGGAGTTGATGTAGCGGGCCATGGTGGAATGGGCGGGGCGGACGGTCTTGCCCTTGACGTCGGCCGGCACCTTGATCGGCGCGTTGGCGTGGAAGCGGCCGGGATTGTGCGGGTTGACGAGGCAGAAATAGACGTCGCTCATTTCCTTGTCCGCGTAGCCGCCGCCCTTGTAGAATTCGTGGATCGCCTTGCCCGCCTTCGGGCCGTCATTGGCCTCGAACGGGACGCCGGTCAGCTCGTAGATCGGGAAGCGGCCCGCCGTGTAGCCGGGATTGACGTAGCCGATGTCGACGATGCCGTCCCGCGTCATGTCGTAGTGGTCGGGCGCGGCGCCGAGCTGCTGGGCCGGGTAGATCTCGATGGTCAGCTCGCCGCCCGACGCCGCTGCGATCGATTCCGCCCAGGGCACGATGCCGGTGGTGTGGACCGGATGGGTCGCCGGCAGCCAGTGCGCCAGCCTCAGGGTCGTCTGCGCAGTCGCGGCACAGGTCGTGGCGGCGAGCGCCGCGGCAAGGACGAGCAGTCTCTTCATGGTGGTTCCTCCCGTTGTCGCCCTTCCTCCCGAAGGGCATTGTCTCTGTCGATCACTCCCGTCGGTCCCGGTCTTTACCCGAGCGCCGCATGGGCCTGATTCAGCGGCCCGGGGTTCGATCTCCCCCGGGCCGATGGTCTTACATGAATTCGATGCCGACGCTCTGCCTGGCGCCGGCAAGGTCGGTCTCGACGGCATCGGCGATCGCCTCGGCGCTCCAGCCGCCGGGCCTGAAGGCATGGGCCGCTTCGACCGGATGCGCCCAGACCGACAGCCGGTCGCCGCCGAGGCCGATCGCCTGGCCGGTGACGCCGGAAGAGCGCGCGGAGGCGAGATAGACGAACAGCGCCGCGACGTCTTCCGGCCCGCCGAGGCCGAGATCCTGGCGCACCTTGTCCGGCAGCGTCTCGCCGCGCTCCATCATCTCCGTATAGGGCTTGAGCATCGGGACGGTCGCGGTCATCGCCGTCATGGCATTGGGGACGATGGCGTTGACGGTGACGTTTGCCCGCGCCAGCTCCATCGACCAGGTGCGGGCGAAGGCGGCGATGCCGGCCTTGGCGGCGGCATAGGCGGTCTGGCCGAAATTGCCGCGCTGGCCGGCCATGGACGAGACGAGGATCAGCCGCCCGCCTTCGCCCTGTTCGCGGAAATGCCGGGCGGCGGCCCGCGCGCAGGTGAAGGTGCCGCGCAGATGGGTGGCGACGACGGCGTCGAAATTCTCGTCGGTGGTGTTCCACAGCACCCGGTCGCGCAGGATGCCGGCATTGCAGGCCATCACGTCGAGCCGGCCGAAGGCGTCGAGTGCGGCGTTGACGCAGAGATCCGCCGCCTCGGCGGTGCCGATCGCGGCGACGGCCGCCACCGCCCGCCCGCCGGATGCCGCGATCTCGGCGACGACGGCTTCGGCGGCCGCGGCATCGATGTCGTTGACGACGATCGAACCGCCGGCCTTCGCCAGAGCGAGGGCGGCGCAGCGACCGATTCCCTGGCCGGCGCCGGTGATCACGACCGCTCGCCCGTCGAGCCTGATGGCATCTTCGCTCATCCCGGCGTGTTCGCTCATCTTGGTGTCCTCCCCGCCATTCAGCGCCCGGTAAAGCGCGCCGGGCGCTTCTCCATGAAGGCGCGCGGGCCTTCCCGCGCATCCTCCGACGCCATCACGACCCGCTTCGCCTCGTCCTCCAGGGCGAAACCTTGTTCGAGCGGGACGCCGGTTGCAAGCCTTGCGGTGCGTTTGATCTGGCGGATCGCCAGCGGGCCGTTCTCGGCGATGGTCTCGGCGACGCACAGGGCGCGGGCCAGCACCTCCGCCTGCGGCACCACCCTGTTGACGAGACCGATCGAAAGAGCCCGTTCCGCGTCGATCAGATCGCCGGTGAGCAGCATCTCCATGGCCACCGCATGGGGGATCTGGCGCGGCAGCCGGGCGAGCGACCCGGCGAAGGGGATGAGCCCGCGCATCGCCTCCGGCAGGCCGAAGCGCGCCGTCTCCGACGCGATGCGGATGTCGGTCGCCAGCATCGTCTCCATGCCGCCGGCGACACAGGCGCCGTTGATCGCTGCGACGATCGGCTTGTCGATGGCGGTGTGGCGGAGCGCCGAGCGGTCCATGACGGCGGGATCGTCCAGCACCCGAAGGTCCCAGTCGTCCCCCGGCTGGCGGGCGCCGGTGAGGAGCGGCATCGTCAGAGCGAGGTCGCCGCCGGAGCAGAAGGCTTTCGTGCCGGCGCCGGTCACGACGAGCACGCGCAGCCGGTCGTCCTCGGCATAGCGGGCATAGGCATCGGACAGGCGGCAGGCCATCTGCGGGCTGATCGCATTGCGCGCCTGCGGCCGGTTGAGGGTGAGGAGAAGGATGTCGCCCCGGACCTCTTCGAGAAGATGCGGCTCGTTCCGGTCTTCCGTCACGCCTGCCGCTCCGCGATCATCGTCTTCGCCAGGTCCCGTAGTTCCACCTTGCGCACCTTGCCGTTGGCCGTCTTCGGCGTTGCCGCGATCACCGCGACGTGGCGCGGCATCTTGTGGCGGGCCATGGTCGCCTTGCACCAGGCCTTCAACTCCTCCGGGTCGATCGCCCGCCCGCTTCTCGCCACGACGAAGGCGAAGATCTCCTCGCCGAACTCCGCGTCCGGAACGCCCACCACCTGCGCCTCGGCGACGTCCGGATGGTCGAGCAGCCGGTCCTCGATCTCGACCGGATAGACGTTCTCGCCGCCGCGGATCAGCATGTCCTTGATGCGGCCGACGATCCTGAGATGGCCTGCCGCGTCCATCACGGCGAGGTCGCCGCTCTTCAGCCATCCCGCGGCATCGATCGCCGCGGCGCTCGCCTCCGGCATGTCGAAATAGCCGGCGGTGACGAGGAAGCCGCGCACCTGCAGCTCCCCCTCCGCGCCGATGGGAACGTCGGCGCCCGTCGCGGGATCGACGATGCGGATCTCGACATGGGGCAGCGGCACGCCGGCGGTGCGGACCTTGTCCTCCAGCGGTTCGTCCGGCAGCGTCTGGGTGATGATCGGCGAACACTCGGTCATACCCATGATGATCGCCGGATCGCAGCCGATCGTCGCCTTCAGCTCCAGCATCAGGCTCGGCGGGATCGACGTGCCACCGACATAGGCGATGCGCCAGGCCGACAGGTCGCGCTCGCCGGCGGCGAGCCTCTCGTCCTGAAGAAGCCGCACATACATGGTCGGCACGGCGTTGACGATGGTGCCGCGATGGCGCTCGAGGAGGTCGAGCATCCGGCCCGCCTCGAAGCTCTCCATGGCGACGAGGCAGCCGCCGGCGCCCGCCATGCCGATGACGTTGCAGACGCAGCCGGCCGTGTGGAAGAACGGCATGGCCGAAACCATGACGTCGCTGTCGCCATATCCGGCGCGCATGCCGGCAAGGAGCGCGTTGTTGACGGTGCCGCGATGGGTGAGCATCGCTCCCTTCGGCTTGCCGGTCGTCCCCGAGGTGTACTGGATCTGGACGACGTCGGCGGGCGAGACGCCGGCCGCACGCGCGGCGAGCGCCGCCTCGGGCACGTCGTCCGCGCGGCGGAGGAGATCGTCGAAGCCGAGCGCGCCGGGGATCGGCGTATCGCCGATCGCGACGACCCGTCGAAGGGCCGAGAAGGGGCCGCCACCCGGCCTCTCGGCGCCGGCAAGGGCATCCAGGTCGAGGATCATCTCGGCCAGCATGCCCGCCAGCGAAAAGCCGCGGAACGTGCCGGCGCAGCAGAGCACCGAGGCGCCGCTCTGGTTGAGGAGATAGGCAAGCTCGGCCTGCCGGAAGGCCGGATTGACGGTGACGAGGACGGCGCCGATGCGGGCCAGCGCATATTCCAGCAGCACCCATTCGGGAGCGTTCGCGGCCATCACCGCGACGCGGTCTTGGCGTGCGACGCCGATGGCGATGAGGCCCCGCGCCAGCCGGTCGACGGCCTCGTCCAGTTCGCCATAGGTGTATCGGCAGCTTTTCTGCGGCTCGTCGAAGACGAGCGCCGGCCGGTCGCGGTGGAGCCGGGCCTGTTCCCGCAGAAGCTCGCCGAGAGTGATCTCGCGCAGCGGAGCGCCGCCGTCTTCCGGCAGCCAATGGGACAGGTTTCCCGCAAATCCCACGCGCCCGCTCCTCCCAAAGCCGTTCGCATCGTCGCCCGGGCCGGTCCAGCTTGCTGGACGCCGCCCGCCGGACAGTTCAAGATCGCAGAGACAGACCTGAACTGTTCGATGTCGAACAATACGAGTTTCGCCCGGGCCGTCAAGCCGCCGGCCTCGTCGCCGCCGGGGGAGCCGGGTCCGGAGCGGTGCATGCGAGGCCGGTCGAGACGGCGATGCGAGGCGAGGGAAGGAGCGAGGGAGAATGACGGCACCGGAGGGTCAGGGCGACGACGATGCGGGCGGCCATCTGGGCGCCGGAGAGGCGGAGGCGACGATCGCCTACAAGCTTCGGCTCGCCCAGATCCTGGCGTTCCGCGCCTTTGAGGAAAAGCTCGCCGACCACGGCCGGGCGCCGCGCTATCTCGGCCTCCTCGCGATCATCCGGAGCCATCCGGGCCAACCCCAGAGCCGACTCGCCGAAGCGGTGGCGCTGCGCCGCTCCAGCCTGGTGACGATCCTCGACATCCTGGCGGAAGAGGGGCTGATCGAACGCCGGTCCTCGCCGCAGGACCGGCGCAGCAACGGCATCTGGCTGACGGACGAGGGCGAGCGGGTCGTCGCCGAGCTCCTGCGGGAAAGCCGGCGCCACGACGCGGAACTGACCGCCGGCCTGTCGCCGCAGGAGATCGAGACGACGCTGCACGTCCTCGACCGGGTGATCGCCAATCTGCGGACGGGCGAGGCTGGCTGAGCAAGCGCCTGCCGGTCATGGCGCATGATTCGCGGAGGGCTCATGATTCGGCGTCTGGAACAGCCGGCGCCATGCCGCTCCCGCAGGCGGTTAGCCCTGCCGGTGAGCCCGCGCCAAAGACTGCGGAGCGCCTGCCTCGGCATCGCATGCCAAACATGCCGAATAGTCCGCAGAAAGGCGGTGCTTCAGGTCTCGGATTTCCGGTCGTCGGGAAATTTGGTGGAGCCAAGCGGGATCGAACCGCTGACCTCTACAATGCCATTGTAGCGCTCTCCCAGCTGAGCTATGGCCCCACTTTGCCGGCTGGCGGCTGCGACGGACCTGGGTGATCCGTGGCGTGTGGCGGGTACTTATTAGAGAGCGGATCGAAGATCAAGCGGTTTTCGCGGGGTTGGCCCGAAGCTCTTGTCGAGGCGGCGTGGCGAGGCGCGGTTTCGCCCGCAAAGCGGCATTTGACGCTTTGATGACGCGTGGCATGCGTCCGCGGCAGTGATCGTCGCGGCGCTTTCGGACGGATGTCCGGACCGGGCGGCTGCTGCCGATTCGTCGCCGAAGCGATCCGCGGCTGGTTATGTCAGGTTTCGGCCGACGCTCGGCGCCACGTGGATCGCCCGAAGCTGGATGCGCGAATCAGCGAAGCGCTTGCGCGTCGCCTGGGGATCATCGCGATTGCGCCCGGTGGCGAAAGCGGACATTCTCCCCGGCGATGAACCGTCGCCGGCACCGGTGCCCGATCTTGCAGCCTGGACATCATCGCGGCGAAGCGGGCATCGATGCACCGTCGATGCGTGCAGACCTGCAGGATCTTTCGGTTCGCTTCCCGGCAAGGACGGAGCATCATGACGATCCACCCCTCTGACTTGCTGCGCAGCCGCGCGGACGGCGAGGCCGCGACCGACGTCGTTCTCGTGATGATGCCGTTCGGGCCGCATCGGATGCCGTCGCTGGGCCTGTCCATGTTGGCGCAGGTCCTGCGCGACGCCGACATATCCGTTCGCGTGGACTACCCGCTGGTCGGCTTCGTCGAGGCCATGGGCGAGCGCGATATCGACCTGATCGTCTTTGCCTTCGGCAAGCTGTCCCTCGGCGAATGGCTGTTCTCCCGCCTCGTCGAACCGGTCGGCTCGGTGGAGGATTTTCTGGCGCTGTGCGAGAAGAGCATCCGGCCGCAGCAGGCCGCCGAACTCGCCCGGCTCGTGGAAAAGGCCCTGCCGATCGCCGCCCGCCTCGTCGAGGAGACGGCCCGGCGCATCGCCGGCCTCGCGCCGCGCATCGTCGGCCTCAGTTCGTCCTTTCAACAGCAGATGTCGTCGATCGCGCTCGCCAAACGCCTGCGCGAGCTGATGCCGGACGTGACGATCGTCCTCGGCGGCGCCAATTGCAGCGCGCCGATGGGCGAGGCGATGTTCAAGGGCTATCCGGTTCTCGACGGCGTCCTCGTCGGCCCGGGCGAGGTGTCGTTCCCGCGCCTCGTGCGTGCCGTCCTCGCGGGGGAGACGGACATCGCCATCCCCGGCCTCTACTGGCGGAAGACGGCGGCGACGCCGCCGCAGGATCCGGGCGTCGCGCCGGAACCCAGGATGGACGATCTTCCCTACCCGTATTTCGACGACTTCTTCGCGCTCTGGCCGCTCGACGCCGACCCGCCGCCGATGGTCCCGTTCGAAGGGTCGCGCGGCTGCTGGTGGGGGCAGAAGCAGCACTGCGTCTTCTGCTCGCTCAACCATTCGATCACCTACCGGGCGAAGTCGCCGGAGCGGCTGTACCGCGAGATCGAACATCTCACCGAGCGCTACCCGGGCCGGCAGATCTTCGCCACTGACGACATCCTGGACCAGCGGGTCATCGGCACCATCACCGACCGGCTGGCGGCCCTGCCGGTGCGCCCGAAGCTTTATTATTCGGTGAAGTCCAACCTGCGGAGGGATCAGGTCGAAGCTCTCGCGGGGGCCGGCGTCAACGCCATCCAACCGGGGGTGGAGAGCCTTGCCGATGAGGTGCTGACGCTGATGCGCAAGGGCGTCACCGGCCTGCGCAATCTCCAGCTTCTGAAATGGTCGCAGGAATTCGACATCAAGGTCAGCTGGTCGATCCTCTACGGCTTCCCGTTCGACAAGGCAGAGTACTACGAACGCATGCAGGCGTGGCTGCCGAGCCTCACCCATCTGCCAGCGCCGCGCGGGCTGACCGACGTGCGCATCCAGCGCTACAGCCCGCTCTATACTCAGGCCGAGCATTTCGGCGTCAAGAACCTGCGGCCGCGGCCGGTCTACGCCCTGATCCACGCCGTCGACCCGGAGATCGTCGCCGAACTCGCCTATAATTTTGACTGGGATCCGCCGGAGGATCAATCGCCCTACATCGAGCCGCTGCGCGTCGAGGTGCTGCGCTGGATGTCGGCGACGCGGTCGAAGACCTCGCTCCTCGTTTACGCCGAGACCCCGGACGGCCTCGTCATCGGCGATACGCGCGCGGCGGCGGTTCGGCGGATTCACCGGCTCGGGCCCGTCGAGCGCGTGATCTGCCTCGCCTGCGACAGCGTCATGAAACGTCACCAGATCGCGACCGCGGTCCGGCAGGCTGGTCACACCATCTCCGACGACGATCTCGACGAAATCCTCGCCCGGCTGGTGGAAGATCGCCTGATGCTGGAGCACGACGACATCTTCCTGTTCCTCGCCTGTGCCCTGCCGGACGGACCGATGGTCGCGAGCGACATCGTCCGGGACGTGTTGGCGCAAGCGGGGAACGGTGCGCAGCCGCTCCTGTTGGCTGGCGAGTGAGCGGCAAGGAGCGGCCGGAACCGTCAAGACGGGTGAGGAAGGCCCTCGCATCCCCAGCGGCCTTGCCGCTCGTCCTCACAGCGCCGTGCGCGAGCGCATGGCGGCGGCGAGCGTGCCCTCGTCGAGATAGTCGAGTTCGCCGCCGACCGGCACGCCGTGGGCGAGGCGGGGGACCTTCACCTCGAGGCCTTCGAGCCGGTCCATGATGTAGTGGGCCGTGGTCTGGCCCTCGACCGTGGCGTTGACGGCGATGACCAGTTCCTTGACGCCGCCGGCCTCGACGCGGTCGATCAACTGGCGGATGGTCAGATCCTCCGGCCCGACGCCCTCCAGCGGCGACAGCACGCCGCCGAGGACGTGATAGGCGGCGTTCAGCGCCTTCGCCCGCTCCAGTGCCCAGAGATCGGCGACGTCCTCGACGACCACCACCGTCGACTGGTCGCGGGAATGGTCGGTGCAGATCGTGCAGGGATCGCGCGAATCGATGTTGCCGCAGGTCGAGCAGACGCCGATCTTGTCGCGTGCCTCCGCCATGGCGGCAGTGAGCGGCGACAAGAGCTGCTCACGGCGCTTGACGAGATGCAGGGCGGCCCTGCGGGCGGAGCGGGGGCCGAGCCCCGGGAGTTTGGCGAGCAGCTGGATCAGCTTCTCGATCTCGGGGCCGGCGACGGATTTTGCCATGGATGCGTCAGTCTATGCCGGCTTCAGAACGGAAACTTCATCCCTGCCGGCAGGTTCAGCCCGGAGGTCATCTGCTCTGTCTTCTCCTGGATGGCGAGCTGCAGCTTGGCATGGGCGTCGGCATGGGCGGCGACGATCAGGTCTTCCAGGATGTCCTTCTCGTCTTCCTTCATGAGCGACGGATCGACGACGAGGCCCGCCATCTCGCCGGTGCCGCGCAGGGTGACGGTGACGAGGCCGCCGCCGGACTGGCCGGAGACCTCGACGGCCTTCACGTCCTCCTGCAGCTCGGCCATCTTCTCCTGCATGGCTTTCGCCTGCTTCATCATGTTCATCAGGTCTTTCATCGCGGGGCTCCTCGTTCGGGATCGGACATTGGCGGGACTGCCGGGCGGTGCGTATTCGCTCGATATAGGGGCTCTGCCGGCGCGCTTTGAGGCCCTAAGCGGCGGCTTTCCACCGCTCATTGCCGGATGGAGAGGGCGCAGGGACGCGCCGGAACCCTCAGTCGTCGTCGAGGAATTCGTCCGGATCGCCGAGGAAGTCGTCGTCGCCGGCCTCGATCGCCGGCGCCGGTACGTCCTCCTCCTCGGCGGCGGAGCGGACGGTGACGTTGGTGATCTTCGCGCCGGGGAAGGCCGCCAGGATCGCCGCGACTTCCGGGTCGGCGGCCGCGTCGTCGATCAGCGTGGCGCGGCGTTGCGCGTCGCGCTCGTCGAGGGTCGGTTCGCCGCCCGAGGAGACGGTGACGACCCAGCGCTGGCCGGTCCACAGATGCAGCCGCTTCATCAGGTCGCCGATCAGCGTCTGCGGTGCCTCGTCGGTGAGTGCCACCTCGATCCGCCCCGGCTGGAACCGCACCGGGCGAAGGTAGCGGCGGATCGACACCCGCATCAGCGAATCGCGCCGTTCCTCGGCGAGCCTTGCCAGCGCCTCGATGCTGCCGATCGCCGGCGTCTCGGGTTCGGCGGCGGGGCTCGTCTGGAGGCGCGGCCGGGCGTCCATCCGCGCGGCGCCGGAGCCCGAGGATGCGACGAGGCGCGGTTGCGGCAGATCGGTGCCGGCGGAGGGGGCGGGGGATCCGGCGCCGGGCGTGACAGGCGAGGCCGCAACGGACGCGGAGCCGTTCGCGCCGTTGCCGCCGTCCTGGCCGCTTCCGGAATTGCCGGGCGAGGCAGGCGGAGCGGCGCCGGCCGGCAGCGCCGCGTCGCCGCCCTCGCGGATGAGGCGCAGGAGATCGTCGGGGGAGGGCAGATCCGCCGCATGGGCGACGCGGATCAGCGCCATCTCGGCGGCCTGGCGCGGCGTCGTGGTGGTGCGCAGCTCCTCGCCGGCCTTCAGGAGCATCTGCCAGACCTGGCCGAGGGTGCGGATCGACAGTCTCTTCGACAGCTCCAGCCCGCGTTCGGCCTCCATCGGCGAGATCGCCGCGTCCTCGGTCGATTCCGGCACGTATCGCAGGGTGGTGACGAGATGGGTGAAGTCGGCAAGTTCGGAGATCACCACTGCCGGGTCGGCGCCGGAGGCATATTGCTCGCGCAGCTCGGTCAGGGCGGCGGCGGCATTGCCGGCCATCAGCGTCTCGAACAGGTCGATGATGCGCACCCGGTCGGCGAGTCCCAGCATGTCCCGGACCGCGAGCGCGGTGACGGTGCCGGCGCCATGGGCGATCGCCTGGTCGGTGATCGACAGGGAATCGCGCACGGAGCCCTCGGCGGCCCGGGCGATGAGGCGCAGCGCGTCGTCTTCGACGCCGACCTTCTCGGCCTCGGCGATCTTCTTCAGATGGGCGATCAGCGTCGCCGATTCGACCCGGCGCAGATCGAAGCGCTGGCAGCGCGACAGGACGGTGATCGGCACCTTGCGGATCTCGGTCGTCGCGAAGACGAACTTCACGTGCTCGGGCGGCTCTTCGAGCGTCTTGAGCAGGCCGTTGAACGCCTGGTTCGACAGCATGTGCACTTCGTCGATGATGTAGACTTTATAACGCGCCGAGACCGGACGGTAGCGCACCTGGGCGATGATCTCGCGCACGTCGTCGATACCGGTGTGGGAGGCGGCGTCCATCTCGACGACGTCGACATGCCGGCCCTCCATGATCGCCTGGCAATGGACGCCGGGGCCGGTCATGTGGATCGTCGGCTCGTGGATTTTATCGGTCTCGTAGTTCAGCGCCCGGGCGAGGATGCGGGCCGTCGTCGTCTTGCCGACGCCGCGCACGCCCGTCAGCATCCAGGCCTGGGCGATGCGCCCGGTCTCGAAGGCGTTGGTGAGGGTGCGCACCATCGGCTCCTGGCCGATGAGATCGTCGAAGGAACGCGGCCGGTATTTGCGCGCCAGGACGCGGTAGGGCTCGGGCTTGGCGGCCGCTGCTGTCGTGGCTTTGTCGGTGCCCTCGGTTTCGCTCATGATGCCGCTTCAGCCGATCCTGATCTTCGCTAGGTTTCGTTCTGACGGGATCGCGGGTGAGGCGCAAGGGCAAGGCTTGTTCGCCCTGCTGCCGGGCTACTTCGCAGCGCGGGTGACCCGTTCGCGGAAGAGAACCTCGTAATCCTGGCCTCGCGGGAAGACGTTGGTGATCGCTACGAAATCGCCAACCTGGTAAAGTATCAACGCGGTCTTCTCGAAAGGCACGGATCTGAGGCCAGATCTCAGATCATCACGCGGACGACCGCCAAGTGGCGCATCGCCAATCTTTTCGCATCTCTCATAGATTCGTTGGACGTATCGAGCCGCCGTCGTTCGGCTTTGACTCTTTTCGAAGACGGCTCGGTAGATTCGCCGGATATCTATGATTGCTTCTCGCCGATAAGTGACCTCAACGCGTCTCATCGAGCGAGGCTTCTTCTTCCTCGCGGATGAAACTGTTGATGGCGGCACGTGCCTCCGCGGATGTCAGGCTCGGTCGCGGGTCGTTGATGGAGCGATCGATTTTCGCCTTGATCGCTTCCAGTTGCTCGGCCTCTGCATGGCGCTCGCGCTGCCATGCCCGAACGGCGTCTTGGAGCGCTTCGCTTTCCGAGCCGAACTCTCCCGCCTCGACGCTATCGCGGATGCTCCGCAGCGTGTCCGCAGGCAACTCGACACTCACCGTCTCTGCAACTGCCATGGCCTGTTCCTCTCGGATCCCAAGAACGAAGATAAGCGGAAAAGCGCCCCTTTGCACCAGGGCCGGTCTATCGCCCTCTCAGATCTTCAACAGCCGCCGCGCATTCTCCTTCAGGATCAGCGGCCGCACCTCGTCCTTCATGTCGAGTTTCTCGAAATCCGCGAGCCAGCGGTCCGGCTTGATCACCGGCCAGTCCGAGCCGAACAGCATTTTGTGCCGGAGGATGGAGTTGGCGTATTTGACGAGGATCGGCGGGAAGTATTTCGGCGACCAGCCGGACATGTCGATGTAGACGTTCGGCTTGTGCTGGGCGATCGCCAGCGCCTCCTCCTGCCAGGGGAAGGAGGGGTGGGCCATAATGATCGGCATGTCGGGAAAGTCGACGGCGACGTCGTCGAGATGGATGGGATTGGAGTATTTCATCCGCATGCCCATGCCGCCGCGCATGCCCGAGCCGACGCCGGTCTGGCCGGTGTGGAAGAGGGCGATGGCGCCGGCTTCCGCGATGGCTTCGTAGAGCACATAGGCCGAGCGGTCGTTGGGATAGAAGCCCTGCATCGTCGGGTGGAACTTGAAGCCCTTGATGCCGAATTCCTCGATCAGCCGCCGCGCCTCGCGGGCGCCGGCCTTGCCCTTGGCCGGATCGATCGAGGCGAAGGGCAGCATGACGTCGGAATTTTCTGCCGCGATCTGCGCGACCTCCTCATTGGCGTAGCGGCGAAAGCCGGTCTCGCGCTCGGCATCGACCGGAAAGATGACGCAGCCGATCCGTTTCTCGCGGTAATAGGCGGCGGTCTCGACCATGGTCGGCGGGTGCTCGTAGGGCGCCTTGAAATAGGTCGCCATCGCCGCCTGGAAGTCGTCGTAGCCGTCGTCCGGATGGCAGCCGCATGGCTCCTCGGCATGGGTGTGGATGTCGATGGCGATCAGGTCGTCGACATTCATCGGGGTGTCCTCCCTGTTTGTTCCATGGCGCCCGGCTTCTGCCGGGCGGCTCAGAGCCCGTTCAGCTTGCGCAGGAGCGCAAACAGCGTCCGCCGCTCGTCGGCGCTGAGACAGGCGGCGCTCGCCTGCTCGTGCGCTGCAAATCTCGCCATCTTAGCCTCCACAAAGCGGTGGCCGTCGCCAGTCAGCGTCAGTTCCACGGCGCGGCGGTCGTCCGCCGGCACGCGCCGCTCGATCAGGCCCGCCTCGCCAAAACTCTGCACGATCTTCGCCATGTGCGAGCGCTTGATCTTCAGGGCGTTGGCGAGAACGCCCTGGCGAATGCCGGGATTCTCGCCGATCGTGATGAGGACAGAAAAGGAGCCGGGCTGCAGCCCCTCCTCGGCGAAGGCGGCGAAGAACTCGTCGAAGGCCCCGATCTGGGCGAGGCGCAGCTGGAAGCCGAGACTGTCCGCCAAGGGCCCGAAGTTGATCGCGCCGATGCCGGCCGCGCCGCCACGGGCTGCGTCGCCGATGGTATCAGTGTCGCCGGTCCTCGGCTCTGCGGCGACCTCGGCCATCGCCGGCCAGGGGGTGGCGCTCACCTGTCGCCGTCCCGCTTCTCCAGCGCCACCTTGCCGGCACGCTTTTCCAGGAAGGCCCTGAGCCGTTCCTTGGCCTCGGGGCTGGTCTGGGTGAAGGAAGCCATCAGGCTCTCGACGAAGAGGCCGTCCTCCGAGCTCATGTCCTGGATGCGGGGCAGGGCGTGGATGACCGCGTAGTTGGACAGCGGTGCGTTGCCGGCGGCGGCTTTGGCGATGGCCTTCGCCTTCTCCAGCGCCTCACCTT
Source organism: Fulvimarina sp. (assembly GCA_002700095.1). Lineage (GTDB taxonomy): Bacteria > Pseudomonadota > Alphaproteobacteria > Rhizobiales > Rhizobiaceae > Jiella. The sequence goes on from PACL01000059.1 coordinate 208,010, forward strand.
CGCCGACCACATATTGCACGACGTTCCACCGCTCGGCGGTGGAGGCATCGATCACCCGGCCGGAGAGCATGAGGTCGCTCATCCGGGCGGTGCCCATCAGCCGGGCGACGCGCACCGCGCCGCCGCCGCCGACGAAGATGCCGCGCTGGCCCTCGGGCAGGGCGAAGAAGGCGGAGGCGTCAGCGACGCGGATATGGGTCGATGCGGCGAGCTCCAGGCCGCCGCCGACGACAGCCCCATGCAGCGCCGAGACCCAGGGAATGCGGCCGCGCTCGATGGTCGAGAACACCTGGTGCCAGCGGCGCGAGCCGTAGATGCCCTCGATCGGCGACTTCTCGGAATGTTCGGCAAGATCCAGCCCGGCGCAGAAATGCGGGCCGTGGCCGAAGATTACGGCGGCCTTGGCGGTCGTCTCGATGCTGGCGACGGCATCGGCGATCGCCTCGACGAATCGGTCAGAGATGGCATTGCGCTTGTCCGGCCGGTTGAGCCCGAGAAGCGCGATGGGGCCATCTTCCTCGATGGTCACGAATTCACTGGTCGCCTTCGCCATCCTGCCGTTCCCGCCGCGCTGTCCTCTGCTTCGCGCATCAGAACACCGACTGCCGGGGGAAGTCAATTTTGTTTCTTTGTGGATTGTTTTCGAGTGGACAAAATTGTCAGCCTGGGTCACCTTCGGCCGGCATCGAAGGGACGGGGAGCGATGCGACGGGAGGTTGGCATGGTCGACGGGCAGGACACGGCATCGGGCGCGGCAAGTGAGGGTGATGCGGCCCTGCCGCTGCGGCCCTCGCGGGTCTGGGAGCCGATGGTGCGCACAGAGGCGCGACCGGACGGCAGTCTCCTCGTCACCCAGGACGGCGCCTTGCCGGACTATCCGAAGCGGCTGACCGAGAGGCTGCTGCATTGGGTGGAGCGGGCGCCGGATCGCATCCTCTTTGCCCAGCGGCCCGCGACCGGCGCGAAGGGCTGGGACACCATCAGCTATGGCGAGATGGCGGGGCGGATCGAAGCCGTCGGGCAGGCGCTCCTCGACAGCCCGGCTTCGCCTGAGCGGCCGGTGATGATCCTCTCCGGCAATTCCCTCGATCACGCGACGCTCGCCCTAGCGGCGATGCATGTCGGCGTTCCCTATGCGCCGATCTCGCCGGCCTATTCCCTGGTGTCGCGGGATTTCGCCAAGCTGCAGGGCATCGCCGCGGACCTGACGCCCGGCGTCGTCTATGCCGGCGACGGCGCGGCTTTCGGCGCGGCGATCGCGGCGATCCTGCCGCAGGATGCGACGCTCGTCCTCGGCCGCGGCGAGGTCGCGGGCCTGAGGAGCGTCGCCTTCGCCTCGCTGCTCGGCACCGCGCCGACCGGGGCGGTGGCAGTGGCTCATGAAGCTGTGACGGCTGAGACCGCCGCCAAGATCCTGTTCACCTCCGGCTCCACCGGCAGTCCCAAGGGGGTGATCCAGACCCACGGCATGCTGGCCGCCAATCAGGCCATGGTCGCCGACTGCTACCGCTTCCTCGAGGACGAGCCGCCGGTCCTGGTCGACTGGGCGCCGTGGAACCACACGGCCGCCGGCAACAAGGTCTTCAACCTCACCTTCTGGCACGGCGGCAGCTATTATATCGACGAGGGCAAGCCGACGCCCGCCGGCATGGACGAGACCTGCCGCAATCTCAAGGAGGTCTCGCCGAGTTGGTACTTCAACGTCCCCAAGGGCTACGAGGAGCTCTGCCGTCGCTTCGAAGCGGACGACGCGCTGCGCCGTTCCTTCTTCCGCGACCTGAAGATGATGATGTATGCGGGCGCCGGCATGGCCCAGCACACCTGGGACGCGCTGGAGGCGCATGCGCTTGAGACCCTCGGGTACCGGGTCCGCCTGGTCTCGGGCCTCGGCTCCACCGAGACCGGCCCCTTCGCCCTCGCCGGCACCGATCCGCAGCCGCAGGCCGGCAACATCGGCATTCCGGCGCGGGAGGTGACGCTGAAGCTGGTGCCGTCGGCGGGCCGGCTGGAGGCGCGGCTGAAGAGCCCGAGCATCACGCCGGGCTACTGGCGCAGGCCTGATCTCACCGCCGCGGTCTTCGACGAGGAGGGCTTCTACCGGCTCGGCGATGCGCTGCGCTTCGCCGAAGAGGGAAGGGCCGAGAAGGGCTTCCTCTTCGACGGCCGGGTGGCCGAGAACTTCAAGCTCGGCACCGGAACCTGGGTGGCCGTCGGGCCCCTGCGGGCCGCCCTCGTCGATCATTTTGGCGCGGCGATCCGCGACGCGGTGATCGCCGGCGAGGGACAGGACGAGATCGGCGCCCTCGGGCTGGCCGACATCGCCGAATGCCGCCGCCTCGTCGGCGCTGGCGCGGCCGGCCTCGGCGACGAGGAACTGCTCGGCCATCCAGACTTGCGCGATCACCTTGCGGCTGGTCTTGCGGCCTTCGCGGCGAAAGCAACCGGTTCGGCCACCCGCGTGACCCGCCTCGTCCTCATCGATACGCCGCCCTCGATCGATCGCGGCGAGATCACCGACAAGGGATCGCTCAACCAGCGTGCCGTCCTCGCCAACCGGCCGGAACTGGTGGCCGCACTCTATGACGACCGCGACCCGCGTCTCATCCGCGGATAGAGCCCGCGGCGGCCCTCAGCGGGTTGCAGCCGCCGGACGCGCCGATCCTCAGGTGGTGGAGTGCATGCGATGCTGGCATTGCGCACACAAAATAGGCGAGTGCACAACAATCGGGCGGGCAGAACGCCGACGGGATTGGCAAAACCGCTGCCTTTTGCGCGTTTTCTGCGGCGCAGCGAATTGGCATGAAGCTTGATTATTGATCGTCGGGCCCGGAGTTTCAAAGGCGCCAGCCATCAAGGGTCGGTCCACGATCGAAAGTTCGAAACAGATGATGAGACCAGTCTTCAACGCACGCACGCTCGCTGCTGCGGGCCTCGGGCTATGCGCCGCGGCGCTCGCCCTTCACCCGGCCCTCGCCCAGGACGCCCCCGCCGCGGCGAGCGCGGCCAACGATGCCGCGGCGCCGGCGGCAGCCGCCTCGACGGTCGACAAGGGCGACGTCGCCTGGATGATGACCTCGACGCTTCTCGTCCTGTTCATGACGATGCCGGGTCTCGCCCTGTTCTATGGCGGCCTCGTGCGGGCCAAGAACATGCTGTCGGTGCTGATGCAGTGCACGATCATTACCGGCGTGGTGATGATCGTCTGGGTCCTGTGGGGCTACTCCTTCGCCTTCGGCGGCGGCACCAGCTATTTCTGGGGCGGCATGGGCAAGGTCTTCCTGGCCGGCGTCACCAAGGACTCGCTCTCGGCGACCTTCTCCGACGGCGTCGAGATCCCCGAATATCTCTTCATCGCCTTCCAGATGACCTTCGCGGTGATCACCCCGGCGCTGATCGTCGGCGCCTTCGCCGAGCGGATCAAGTTCTCCGCCGTGGTGATGTTCACCATCCTCTGGGTGACCTTCGTCTATTTTCCGGTCGCTCACATGGTGTGGGACGCCTCGGGCCTGATCTTCAACGGTGTCCTGTCCAACGGCGTTGCCGCCATCGATTTCGCCGGCGGCACGGTCGTCCACATCAATGCGGGCATCGCCGCGCTCATCGGCTGCATGTTCGTCGGCAAGCGCGCCGGGCTCGGCCGTGACATCATGGCGCCCCACTCGATGACGCTGACCATGGTCGGCGCCTCGATCCTGTGGGTCGGCTGGTTTGGCTTCAATGCCGGCTCGAACCTCGAATCCAACGCCGGCGCGGTGCTGGCGATGATCAACACCTTCACCGCCACGGCGGGTGCCATGGTCGCCTGGTGCGTCGTCGAGACGGTCATGCGCGGCAAGGCCTCCATGCTCGGCGCGGCCTCGGGCATCGTCGCCGGCCTCGTCGCGGTGACGCCGGCCTGCGGCACGATCGGCCCGGTCGGCGCCATCGTCCTCGGCGCCATCGCCAGTTGCCTGTGCTACTTCTTCGTCTCGGTGGTGAAGAACGCGCTGAAATACGACGACAGCCTCGACGTCTTCGGCGTCCACGGCGTCGGCGGCATCGTCGGGGCCATCGGCACCGGCGTCTTCACCTCGACCGCCCTCGGCGGCACCGGCTATCCGGACGGGGTCGGCATGACCGGCCAGGTCTGGGCGCAGATCGTCGCCATCCTCATCACCATCGTGTGGAGCGGCGTCGGCTCGGCCATCCTGTTCGCCATCACCAAGGCGGTCATCGGCCTGCGTCCGAGCGTCGAGGAAGAGCGCGAAGGCCTCGACCTCACCTATCACGGCGAGGTCGCCTACCACTCGTAAGCGGCTGGCCCCGCCGCGGCGACGCGGCGGGACGGCACTTGCAAAGCTACGAAGCCCGCGTGCCGAACCGGCGCGCGGGCTTTGCCATGTCCGTCCCGCGAACGCTGCGTCTCCTTGCCGGGCCTAAATTGCCGCTACCTGTGATCGACGAGGGGCCGCCGCGGGCGGTCCGGAAACGATCAAGGGAATGCAGCGATGAAAGCCATCACACTTGCCAAGCCCGGCGGCCTCGACCGCCTGTCCCTCGTCGACATGGGCGATCCCGGCGCGCCGGGGCCGGGCGAGATCCGCGTGCGCATCCGCGCGAGTTCGCTGAACTATCACGACTACGGCGTCGTCTCCGGCAGGATGCCGACCGAGGACAAACGCATCCCGATGTCCGACGGGGCGGGCGAGGTCGAGGCGGTGGGCGAGGGCGTCACCGAGTTCGCGGCGGGCGATCCCGTCGTCTCCGGCTTCTTCCCGCTGTGGCAGGACGGCGAGGCCGCCGTCGCCGACTTCAAGACGACGCCGGGCGACGGCGTCGACGGCTATGCCCGCGAATTCGTGGTGCGGCCGGCGACGTGGTTCACCCATGCGCCGAAGGGCTACAGCCACGCCGAGGCGGCGACGCTGACGACGGCGGGGCTCACCGCGTGGCGGGCGCTCAGCGTCGACGGCGGCCTGAAGGCCGGCGACACCGTGCTGACGCTGGGCACTGGCGGCGTCTCGATCTTCGCGCTGCAGCTCGCCAAGGCGATGGGCGCCCGCGTCATCTCGACCTCGTCCTCGGACGCGAAGCTGGAGACGCTGACGCGCCTCGGTGCCGATGAGGTCATCAACTACAAGAGCAACCCGGAATGGGGAAAGAGGGTCCGCGAGCTGACGGGCGGCCGCGGCGCTGACATCGTCGTCGAGGTCGGCGGACCGGCAACCCTCGGCCAGTCGATCACCGCCTGCCGGATCGCCGGCCACATCGCGCTCATCGGCGTCCTCACCGGTCGCTCCGGCGAAGTGCCGACCGCCGCGCTGATGGCGCGCCAGCAGAAGCTGCAGGGACTTATTGTCGGGAGTCGCACGCACCAGACGGACTTCGTCCGGGCGCTCGAGGCCACGGGCCTCAAGCCGGTGATCGACAGGACCTTCCCGCTCGCCGAGATTGCCGACGCTTTTCGCCACGAGGAGTCGGGCCAGCATTTCGGCAAGATCTGCCTGGAGATCTGAGGGAAGGGGGTGTCGCCTGGTATGCGCCGGGGCAGTCGATTGGCTGTCCCGGCGAGCGCCGCGGCGGCTCGCCCCCTCTGCCCTGCCGGGCATCCGACTAGCCTCTTTCACGACCGAATGCCCGCGAATGCCCGGCAGGCACGGTCCCCGGCCCCTACATCGCTTCCTTGATCCCCCTGTCGATCAGCCAGATGTTGACCGGATAGGCGGTGAGAAAGCCGCAGACCATGGCGATCTGCATCATGAACCAGAACTCGGCGCTGTTCACCTCCAGCCTGGAGCCGAGCAGCGAGCCGAAGATCCAGAAATGGGCGAGCGCCATGAAGCCGTACATGCCGACCTGCCAGGCGGTGAGCGACAGCGTGTCCGCCTTCAGCGCCGCGATGATCCCCTGGCGAGGTGACATGTCGTCGTTCATCGGCTTGATCGCGTAGTACTGGAAAACGATGCCGAAGCCGAAGGCGAGGATGTAGTCGAGGATCCAGACGGCGAACATCTTTTCCGAGAACAGGCTCTGCCAGCCGAACCACACGGCGATGGCCGGGACGAAGAACGCCAGCCATTCGGCGCAGATGTCGCCGAGGGTGCAGCCCGCGCCGCAATGGGCGGCGCCCTTGCCGATGCTGGCGAAGTGCGGCGTCTTCGCCTTCGAGGGCATCGGCCTGCCCGCCTGCATCGCCGCATGGGCGCTGCTCTGCGAGGCGAGGCGCCCCCATTTCCAGTAGGCCCAGACGGCCAGCGGCCCGGCATAGAGGCCGGTGATCGGCCAGACGATGTTCATGATCGTCATGTGCTGGGGATCGCGCCGGATGTGGGCGGCGATGGCGAGCGCAGAGACCGCGCCGACTGCGAGCGAGACGATCGCGAGGATATGGAGCCAGCTGGGAATCACGTCGGACCTCCGGATCATCGTGGTGATGGCGGAACCGGTGGTGTGACCTCTTCAAACGACGAAGCCCCGCGCTCAGGACGACCCGAAAGGGTCGCATGGGCAGCGGGGCAGATCTTCGTGCGGCGAGACCTCAAGGCCTCGTCTTCGTGCTGCTTGTTCGGCCGGACCGTTCCGCCTGTCGATCAGGGGCGAATGACGGCGGCAGCCGGAAGTTCCGTCCGCCCGACGAACCCTCACGGGTTCCAGCCGGGCGTGGCGGACGGAGCGGTCTTAGCGGGCGGCGCCGGGAGCGGCGGGAACGCGGCGCTTCGGGCCGGGCAGCAGACCCTCGCGCTGCGCCTGCTTGCGGGCGAGCTTGCGCGAGCGACGGATCGCCTGCTGCTTCTCGCGGGCGCGGCGCTCGGAGGGCTTCTCATAGGCGCGGCGCGCCTTCATCTCACGGAAAACGCCCTCGCGCTGCAGCTTCTTCTTCAGCGCGCGCAGGGCCTGGTCTACATTGTTGTCTCGAACGTCGACTTTCAAAGCGACTCCCTCTCTTCATCCACGACAGGAGCGCCGCGGCCACTGCCGGCAGGCTCCGGTTCCGATTGAACACGAAAGCCGATGCCGCTTGCGGCACCGCAGAGCTTCCGCGCCACGCTCATTCCTCGGCAAGCGCCCGGCCCTTCGACCAATGCCCGTTGCCAGGACGCTCTTGCGAACGTCCGTACCTCGGCTCGCTCTGCCTCTGCAGGGGAGCATCGACATCTTGCCATCGCTGGCGGGTCGATCGCACCGCCGGCCCGGACAAGTCGGGCGAAGGATGTCCTCCGCCGTCGTCGGGACGAGAGCTTCCCCAATGGATGTTCGCCTCCCGGCCTGGTCGTCTGATCCAGGAGGTCGGCAGAACGGGAATACCCGGTGTATCGAAGCGTCTGGCACGCTGCGTCGCGCCGGCAGGCGTGGCAGCGAGCGTGTCAAAGCAAGACCATGGTGGCCCATATAGGACAAATCGCCGGCAACCGCAAATGCCGATCCGCGATCGCCTCGCCGGCCGCAGAACGTCGCCGGGGCAGGCGACATCACCGTCGGGGGCGGCGTTCCGGCCGTGCCGCGGGCCGTGGAGCCGGGATCTGCCCTCGACCCGCATCGTTGCCTGCGATGCCGCCCAGCGCCGTTTCCCGCCTCTGGCCGCCGCTCGATTCGCCTTGGCTCAGTGTCGGCGCGAGATCCGCATCGGCAGGCCGCGATCCGGCTGCACGGTGATGCGCTGCACGACTTCGGGAGCCGCGCGGCCGGTATAGTCGAAGCGCAGGTCCTTCAACAGGAGGGCAAGGGCGATGACGGCCTCCTGGAGGGCGAAGCTCGCGCCGATGCACACCCGCGGGCCGACGCCGAAGGGCAGGTACTGGTAGCGGTCGATCCTGTCGCGGTTTTCGGGCAGGAAGCGCGCCGGCATGAAATGGTCCGGCCGGTCCCAGAGCATCTCGTGGCGATGCACCAGCCACGGCATGACCAAGAGCGTCGCGCCGGCGGGAATGTCGATGTCTCCCACCCGATCTGCCGCGAGCGCCGTGCGGTTGAGAGAGGGGGCCGGCGGATAGAGCCGCATCGCCTCCTCGAAGGCCGCCTTGGTGTGGATCAGCCTGTCGGCCCACTGGCTCGGATGGGTGAGTGTCGGCAGGACCTCGTCGATCTCCTTTTCCACCAGCACCCGCTCCTCGGGCGCCTGGCTGAGGAGATAGAGCGTCCAGGCCAGCGACCGGGCGGTGGTCTCGTGGCCGGCGCCGATGAAGGTGATGATGTTGTCCTCGATCTCCTCACTGGACAGCCCTTCGGCCTTGATCAGGAGGGTCAGGAGGTCGTGGGGCGTGCCGCTCGGATCCCGCGCGATCTTGGCGCGGCGCTTTTCGATCGTCTCGGCGATGAGGCCGCGGAAATAGTTCATCGACTTCCTACCGCGCAGGCGCCGCAGCCGCGGCAGGAAGGCCGGCGCGTTGAGGAGGTCGAGCGGATCGACGCGCCCCATCGAGCCGAGGAAGTCCCGCGTCGAGCGGGCGAAGCCTTCCGGCTCGGAGGCGATGTCGCCGGAAAACAGCGTCTCCTGCAGGATGTCGAAAGTCAGCAGCGTCATCTCGTGGGAGGCGTCGACGGTCGTGCCCGTCCGCTTCTCCAGTCCCTGCGCGAACAGCGCCGAGCGGGCCTGCATCTGCTCGGTGAAGCCGGAAATGTGGCGCGGCGTGAACACCGGGGCGATCGCCTTGCGGGTCCGCCGCCAGAGTTCTCCCTCGGCGGTGAGCAGCCCGTCGCGCAGCAGCGGCCGCAGGATGCGCTGGCGCAGCGGCTGCATCACGTAGTTCTTCGCGTTCTCGACCAAACAGTGGCGGATGCCCGCCGGATCGTTGACGACGATGTTCGGCACGCCGAGCCAGGCGCCGCGGATATAGGGCTCCTTGAAGGCCCTCGTTCCCCAGATCTCGATGGGATTGCGCGAGGCGGTGCGGATGAAGCTGGCAAAGCCGAGCGGTTTGGAATGCGGCACCGGGGCCGGGGCACGGAACGGCCGGGCGCCGGCCGATGCGACGGGCGCGGGAGCTGGAACGGTATTCGACATGGCCTTGCGCCTCGCGGGTGGTGGACGATCGCCGCCGGCGCTTGCGGCATCGGTGCGCCGCGAGCCCTGCCGACGAACTCGCTGCTCATATGGGTGGCGAGGGCACGGGCGTCGAGGAAGCGATCGTCGCAGGCGGAAACGCCCGCCTGCCGGTGCTTCGGCCGGCCGGGCGCTGGCGCCGCGGCGACCGGGTCAGCCTCCGCCGGCCGTGTCCTTGGCTGCCTCTGCCCCGGCGATCAGATGGCCGGCAAGCTTTGCCCGCATCGCGTCCGGCAGCGGCGTCGAGCGGCGGGTCACCTCGTCCATCAGCACGATCACGCTTTCCGCGCTGGCGCAGATCCGGCCGTTCTGGAACAGCGCCTGACGCAGGCGGATCGAGCTGTTGCCGATCGCCGCGACCCCGGTTCCGATCTCGACCTCGCCCGGCCAGTTCACCTCGCGCTGGAAGTCGATCGTCACCCTGGCGATGACGAAGGCCTTGCCTTCTGGCGGCGGCACGTCGCCGGCATGCAGCATCTCCACGCGGCCGGTCTCGAAGAAGGTCGAATAGACGGCGTTGTTGACATGACCCTGACGATCGGTATCGCCATAGCGCAGCTTGTCGGAGGTCCTTGCGGGAAAATCCTCAAGCCTCGGCGCGTCGTTCGTCATCTCCATCCTTTCGCGATCTTGGCGCGGCGCAATCTCCGGAAGGCGAGGGCCCTTCCGCCCCACTCCGGGCCGAAGCCGGGCGTAGGATGCGGCAGTGCTTTCGTCAACGCGCGAGAGTCCCTATATAAACGCTACAAATCTGGCCGATTCGCCGCCTCGTCACGCGGCCCGCCCGAGACCAAGGACCATCATGTCAGCGATCCCCGAGACCGACCCCCTTGCCAATGCCGAATACGGCGCCGATTCGATCAAGGTGCTCAAGGGTCTCGACGCGGTGCGCAAGCGGCCGGGCATGTATATCGGCGACACCGACGACGGCTCGGGCCTGCACCACATGGTCTACGAGGTGGTCGACAACGCCATCGACGAGGCGCTGGCCGGCCACGCCACCCATGTGACCGTGACGCTCAACGCCAACGGTTCCTGCACCGTGACCGACAACGGCCGCGGCATCCCCACCGACATCCACACCGGCGAGGGCGTCTCGGCGGCCGAGGTCATCATGACCCAGCTGCATGCCGGCGGAAAGTTCGACCAGAATTCCTACAAGGTCTCCGGCGGCCTCCACGGCGTCGGCGTCTCGGTGGTCAACGCCCTGTCCTCCAAGCTGTCGATGAAGATCCGGCGCAAGGGCAAGATCCACGAGATGTCCTTCACCCACGGCGTGCCGGACGGCCCGTTGGAGGTGACGGGTGATGCCGAAGGCGATACCGGCACGGCGATCACCTTCATGCCGTCCTTCGACACTTTCCAGGGCGTCACCACCTTCGACTACGCGACCCTCGAGCACCGCCTGCGCGAGCTCGCCTTCCTGAACTCCGGCGTGCGCATCGTCCTCACCGACAAGCGCCCGGCCGACGAGAAGCGGGTGGAGCTGTTCTACGAGGGCGGGCTGGAAGCCTTCACCCGCTACATCGACCGCTCCCGCAAGCCGCTGCTTCCCGAGCCGATCGTCACCATGGGCGAGAAGGACGGCATCGTCGTCGAGGCGGCGCTGTGGTGGAACGACAGCTACAACGAGACCGTCCTCTGCTTCACCAACAACATCCCCCAGCGCGACGGCGGCACCCACATGGCGGGCTTCCGCGGCGCGCTGACCCGGCAGGTGACGGGCTATGCCGAGGCCTCCGGCATCCTGAAGAAGGAAAAGGTGTCGCTGACCGGCGACGACTGCCGCGAGGGGCTGACCTGCGTCCTCTCCGTCAAGGTGCCGGATCCGAAGTTCTCCTCCCAGACCAAGGACAAGCTGGTCTCCTCCGAGGTGCGGCCGGTGGTCGAGAACCTCATCAACGAGGCGCTCTCCACCTGGTTCGAGGAGCATCCCCAGGAAGCCCGGGTGGTGATCTCCAAGGTCGTCGAAGCGGCCTCTGCGAGAGAGGCGGCGCGCAAGGCCCGCGACCTCACCCGCCGCAAGGGCGCGCTCGACATCACCTCGCTGCCCGGCAAGCTCGCCGACTGCCAGGAGCGCGATCCGGCCAAATCCGAGATCTTCATCGTCGAGGGTGATTCCGCCGGCGGATCGGCCAAGGGGGCGCGCTCGCGCCAGAACCAGGCGATCCTGCCGCTCCGGGGCAAGATCCTCAATGTCGAGCGGGCGCGCTTCGACCGCATGCTCGGCTCCGACCAGATCGGCACGCTGATCACCGCGCTCGGCACCTCGATCGGCAAGGACGAGTTCAACGCCGACAAGCTGCGCTACCACAAGATCATCATCATGACGGACGCCGACGTCGACGGCGCCCACATTCGCACGCTGCTCCTCACCTTCTTCTTCCGGCAGATGCCGGAGCTGATCGAGCGCGGCCACATCTTCATCGCCCAGCCGCCGCTCTACAAGGTGACGCGCGGCAAGCAGAGCCAGTATCTGAAGGACGAGAAGGCGCTCGAAAATTATCTCATCGAGGGTGGTCTCGACGACGCCTCGCTGACCCTTCCGCATGGCGAGGTGCGCGTTGCCCGCGATCTGCGCGCCGTCGTCGACGATGCGCTCGCCGTGCGCCAGACGCTGGCGGGGCTGCATTCGCGCTACGACCGTTCGGTGGTCGAGCAGGCCGCGATCCTCGGCGCTCTGTCGCCCGAGGTCGCCGATCATCCGCAGGACGGGCCGGCGACGGCGCAGCGGATCGCCGAGCGGCTCGACCTCATCGCCGACGAGACCGAGCGAGGCTGGAGCGGCGAGGCGGTGGACGGCGGCTATCGCTTCATGCGCACCGTGCGCGGCGTCACCGAGCTGCGCATCCTCGACCCGGCGCTATTGAATTCCGGCGACGCGCTGCAGCTGATGCGCCACGCGCCGCGGCTGAAGGAAGTCTATGACGGCGGCGTCCCGGTGCTGCGGCGCAAGGAGACCGAGCGCCCGATCGCCGGGCCGCTGGAACTGCTGATCGCCGTCTTCGAAGTCGGCCGCAAGGGCATCTCGACCCAGCGCTACAAGGGTCTCGGCGAGATGAACCCGGAGCAGCTGTGGGAGACCACCCTCGATCCCGAAGCCCGCACCCTCGTGCGGGTCAAGGTCAACGACGCCACCGACGCCGACCAGCTGTTCTCGCGGCTGATGGGCGACGAGGTCGAGCCGCGCCGCGAGTTCATCCAGGACAACGCCCTGCAGGTGGCCAACCTCGACATCTGAGGCGGCGGGGGACGCGCGTCGCTTCACCGCTTGAGACGGATGCCCGTCGGACATCGGCGCTTGAGCCATCCCTATCGCCTCGGACCTCGGGTCCGGGGCTTTTTGTCGCACGGCCAGGGCGGAAGGGAAGGCGAAGGCCCGATCCGCCCATCCTTCGACCTCGGGAGGCCGTGGCGCCGGCGACCATCCTCCCGCGGCCGCTCTTCAGGGCGCCGCCATCGTGCGGCGTCCCGGCGCGTGAGCCGCAGCCCTCCCGCCATTCCAAACCCTGTCCGACGAACCTGGCGACAAGACTGTTTCGATCCGCTCCCTCAATCCGGCGACGTTGCGGAAGGTCGTGGGGTGCTTCGAGCGGTCGGCAATTGGCGTTGGGGAACGGCTGAAGCTGAGCCAGCGGCCCGGACGGAGATTTCGGGAGCCGTGTGCTCCAGGAGTATGAAATTTCCGCAGGGGCGCCTTCCAAGCCGACGTAAATCATCGCTGTGACGCCCGGTAGATCGCAATGATCGAGGCTTCGTCGGCGGGGCTGGAAAGTCTTGTTGTGAATTTCCTGTTTCAATTCTAGGATGCGGGCCCAGCAACGGGAGGGTCGTCGATGGCGTTGGCATCTCGCACGGGCGCGCAAGACCCTGGCGAACCGGCCGCTCGGGCCGAACCGGCCACGCAAGCCGGATCCGACGCCGGCCTCCTCGAATGCGATCTGATCATGAAGGGCGGGATCACGTCCGGCGTCGTCTATCCGGGTGCCATCGCGAAGATCGCCGAGACCTACAGGCTGCGTGACATCGGCGGATCCTCGGCCGGGGCGATCGCCGCGACCTTCGCCGCCGCTGCCGAATATCGCCGCCAGACCGGCGGTGGCCGAGCCGGCTTCGACGCCATTCTTTCGGCGGGCGACGAACTCGGCTGCAGGCTGAAGTCGCTGTTCCAGCCGACGCCGGCGCTGCGCCCGCTCTTCAGCCTCCTCGAAGCCGGCATCTCGACCCCCCATCCGACCTTCGGCCGGAAGCCGGCCTACGCATGGGCTTTTCTCACGGCCTTCTGGCCGGTGTGGCTCGCCATGGCCGCGCTGCTGGTCGTCGTCGTCATGCAGGGCGTCGCGACGGGTGGTCCCCGCGTCGTGGGGCTGCAGATTCTCCTGGTGCTGCTCCTCGCCGTCGCCGCCGTCATCGGCTGGATCTGGGTGCTGCTGTTCGAGACATTGCCGAAGAACGATTTCGGCCTCTGCTCCGGCCTGCGCCCGAAGGGCTCGAAGGACGCGGCCTTCTGCGAGTGGATCGCCGACCAGATCGACGGGATCGCCGGCAAGACCGGGCCCGGTGGCACGCCGGGCGAGCCGCTGACGATCGGGGATCTGGGCAACTTCGGTGACTGCAAGGGCATTCGTGTCGCTGCGATGACGACGGATCTGTCGTCAGGCCGGCCCTATCAGCTGCCGCTGAAGACCCGCACCCACTGGTTCAGCCGCGGCGAGTTCGAGACGCTGTTTCCGGCGCGGATCGTCAACTATCTCTGTGCGAAGGGGGAGCGCCGGATTCCGCGGGCCACCGATCCGAAAGGCGTGCCACGCGACCTCTACAAGCTGCCGGTGGGCGGCGACTTTCCGGTGCTGCTCGTCGCCCGGCTCAGCCTCAGCTTCCCGCTCCTCATCCGGGCGGTGCCGCTGTGGCGGGAAGACGGCGAGCGATGTGTTGACGGAAGGCTGCTGCTGCGCCGTTGTCTGTTTTCCGACGGCGGCATCTCGTCGAACTTTCCGATCCACTTCTTCGACGCGTTGCTGCCGTCGCGGCCGACCTTTGGGATCGCGCTCGACAGTCTCGACTGCGAGCGGCACCAGCAGCAAGCTGCAGGCAAAGACGATCGAAAGATCGAATGGCCTCGCATCATAGGTGTCACTGCAAGGAAACGCCTGTCGTTGCCTTCGACCGGCAGTGAGGCGCCCCCCTTGCCAGTCAGGGAGATTGACGGGCCCCTGGATTTCGTTTCGCGGATCGTCAACGTGGCGAAAGACTGGCAGGACACGCTGCAGTCGCGTTTGCCGGGCTATGCCGACCGCATCGTCACGGTGCGTCTCGTCGAGGGCGTCGAGGGCGGGATGAAACTCGACATGGGAAAACCGACAGTCAGGCGACTGATCAGGCTGGGACGTCAGGCGGGGACGTTGCTGGCCTCGCAGTTCGACATGAGCGGACACCGCCATCAACGCGCGATCACCAACTTTTCGGTGCTGGAGCCGGCGCTGGCATCGCTCGCCCAGGCCTATCTGACACCGCTGCCGGACCGACCGGGAGGAACTATCCGCTCCTATGGTTGGATACTGACCCACCATGGGCTGCCGGACGGTGCGTCCGGGGCCTGTGTCGCCGCGTCTTTGAACTCCTTTGCCGATGAATTGTCCGAACTTGGTCTGCATGCACGGCTTCGCTACAATGCCGGAACCAGCATCAGCCAGCTGTATCCATCCGATTTCGACGGAACTGTGCGGCTGGTCGCCTCTCCAGATCTGGCGGCTGACGGACCGCGCAGCTGGGGGGCATGGTGCGCGCCAGTCGCCGAGATCCGGCCCGCCTCGTCGTAAGATCGATCGGCGGTCGAGCATCGGACGCTTGGGACAGCGATTGCGGTTCGCCAATGGGTGAAGGCGCAACGCGATTGCATGCAATCGGGCAGGTTGCCCAGAAATCGCGCATGACTGTCGTCGATCACTTCTCCTAACCAACTGATATTTCGACGCTCCCGGCTTGGCACGCTGATTGCATGCAATCGCCTTCGAGGCCTCGGGCGCCAACACCGGCTCCCCCGAGCGCCCAGGCAACGGGTTGCCGCGCAGCGCTCCGCATGGCGGTGGGCCGCCGGCCGAGGACCAGGGAACCGAGAGGGATGAGCATGTTTCCAATCAACCGCCGCCGCTTCCTGCTGACGGGTGCCGCGCTCTCCGCCGCGCCCTTCGTCGGCAGGATCAATCCGGCCTTCGCCGCCTCGCTCACCGCCGGCTTCATCTATGTCGGCCCGCGGGACGACTACGGCTACAACCAGGCCCATGCCGAGGGCGCGGCGGCCATCAGGGACATGGAGGGCCTGACCCTCGTCGAGGAGGAGAATGTCGCGGAATCCGACGCGGTCGTGAAGACCATGGAATCGATGATCCAGCTCGACGGCGCCAGCCTCCTGTTCCCGACCTCCTTCGGCTACTACAACCCCTTTGTCGTCGAGACGGCCAAGCAGTATTCCGACGTCCAGTTCCGCCATTGCGGCGGGCTGTGGAGCGAGAGCGATCCGAAGAACGCCGGCTCCTATTTCGGCTATATCGGCACCGCCCAGTATATCTGCGGCATCATCGCCGGCCACATGTCGAAGTCGAAGAAGCTCGGCTTCGTCGCGGCCAAGCCGATCCCCCAGGTGCTCCTCAACATCAACGCCTATACGCTCGGCGCCCGCAGCGTCGATCCGACCATCCAGACCCAGGTGATCTTCACCGGCGACTGGGCGATGCCGGTCAAGGAGGCCGAGGCGGTCAACGCGCTGGTCGACCAGGGTGCCGACGTCTTCACCTGCCACGTCGACAGCCCCAAGGTCATGGTCCAGACGGCGGCCGGCCGGGGCGCCTTCGTCACCGGCTACCACACCAGCCAGGCGCCGCTCGCCCCGGAGAAATACCTCACCGGCGCCGAGTGGAACTGGGCGAGCGTCTACAGGATGTTCGCCGAAAAGGCGCTGGCCGGCGAGGAGCTGCCGAATTTCGTCCGCGGGGGCCTTGCCGAGGGTTTCGTCAAGATCTCGGACTACGGCCCCGCCGTGACGGAGGAAGCCAGGAAACAGGCCGACGCCGTCAAGGCCGAGGTGATGAAGGGCGGCTTCGCCGTCATCAAGGGGCCGCTGAAGGACAACAAGGGCAACGAGGTCGTCGCCGCCGGGGCCGCCTATCCCGAGACCGCCATCGAACTCGAGAAGATGGACTACCTCGTCGAGGGCGTCATCGGNTCNACNTCNTGAGGCGGCNATGAGCGAGATCACCNANCGGNC
>PACL01000059.1:224297-356497 GCA_002700095.1 Fulvimarina sp.
TCNCNGGNCTCCTCTCNCGCCCGCTNNTCNGNGAGGTNGGNCGGCGGCGGCTGGAGGNCGTGCTCATNCCGCTGATCGCCCTNCTNNNCGGGCTGGCGCTNTTCGGCGTCTTCATCGCGNNGAACGGCAAGAGCCCGGCGGAGTTCTACCAGCTCGTCTATCGCGGCGGCTTCGGCACTTGGTTCTCGCTCCAGAACACCATGACGCGGGCAGCGCCCCTGCTCCTCACCGCCTTGTGCGTGGCGCTTCCGGCCCAGCTCGGCCTTGTCGTCATCGGCGGCGAGGGCGCCTTCGTCCTCGGCGGGCTCGCTGCCGCCGTGGTCGGTCCGCTCTTCGGCTTTGCGCCGGGCTCGCTCTCGGTGCTGATGATGGCGCTCGCCGGCATGTGCGCCGGGGGCCTGTGGATCGGCCTCGTCGGTGCCATGCGGCACTATCGCGGCATCAACGAGACGATCTCCAGCCTTTTGATGGCCTATATCGCCATCGCCCTGATGAACCACTTCGTCGAGGGCCCGCTGAAGGATCCGGCGAGCCTCAACAAGCCGTCCACCGTGCCTTTGGCCGAGGACATGCGGATCGGCGACCTGCCCGGCATGGACGTCCACTGGGGCTTCTTCATCGGGATCGTCGCCTGCCTTGCCGCCGGCTTCGTCCTGTCGCGCACCACCTTCGGCTTCGCCGCCCGGATCGCCGGCGGCAATGGGAGGGCTGCGGCCGTGCAGGGGCTTCCCGTCGGCTGGCTGATCCTCGCCTTCACAGTCGCCGCGGGCGCCGCCGCGGGCCTTGCCGGGATGATCCAGGTCGCCGCCGTGCAGGGTTCCGCTAACGCATCATTGGCGGCGGGCTACGGCTATACCGGCATCCTCATCGCCTTCCTGGCGAGGCAGAACCCCATCGCCATCATCCCGATGGCGCTCCTCATCGGTGGCATCGACGCCGCCGGCGGTTTCATCCAGCGGCGGATGGATCTGCCGGACGCCACGGTGCTCGTCCTTCAGGGGATCCTGTTCGTCTCGATCCTCGTCTCCGAAACCCTGTCGGGCCGGCTCCTGCCGAGCCGCAGCGCCAAGGCGGGAGCTGCGAAATGAACGAGGATCTTGGCCTCTGGGCGGTCCCGATCGCGGTTCTCGGCGGCATGCTGCGCGTCTCGACGCCGTTTCTCTTCGTCAGCCTCGGCGAATGCGTCACGGAGAAGTCAGGCCGCATCAATCTTGGCCTCGAAGGCACGCTCGTCTTCGGTGCCATGGCCGGCTATGGCGGGTCTTATCTCACTGGCAATCCGTGGGCGGGCGTGCTTCTCGCCGGCCTTGCAGGCACGCTGTTCGGCCTGTTGCACGCCGCGCTCTGCTCTCTCCCGCGGGTCAACGACATCGCGGTCGGCATCGCGCTGATGATCCTCGGCTCGGGCCTCGCCTTCTTCTTCGGCAAGCCGCTGATCCAGCCGGCGGCGCCGATGCTGCCGAGCCTGTCGCTCGGCGGCTGGTCGGATGTTCCGCAGCTGCGCTCGGCGCTGGAGGTCTCGCCGCTGCTCCTGATCGGCATCGCCGCCGCCTTCGTTCTGCTCTTCGTCTTCAAGCGCACCCGCATCGGGCTGATCCTGCGCATGGTCGGCGACAGCGCCGATGCCGCGCGGGCGATGGGCTATCCGATCATTCCGGTCCGTGTCGCCGCCACCGCCTTCGGCGGTTTCATGGCCGGCATCGCGGGGGCCTATCTGTCGCTCTATTATCCCGGCTCCTGGAACGAGCACATCTCGTCCGGTCAGGGGCTGATCGCCGTCGCCCTCGTCATCTTCGCCCGGTGGAACCCGCTCGCCTGCCTCGGCGCGGCGCTGATCTTCGGCGGGGCAGGGGCGCTCGGCCCGGCGCTGCAGTCGGTCGGCGTCACCTCCGGCTACTATCTCTTCTATGCCGCGCCTTACATCCTGACGCTGGCCATCCTCTTCGCCACCTCCTCGCCGCGCCGGGCGCTCGAAGGCGCGCCGCGCGAACTCTCCATCACCAAGTAAACCCAGGGAGCCACGCCATGAACGGTCTCGGCGGTCTCAACAAATCGGACAACGGCGTCGTCATCGGCTGCGTCCAGCTGCAATTGCCGAACGTCGTCACAAAAGCGGACCTGAAGGCGCAGACGGACAAGATCGTCGCCATGGTCGGCAAAGCCCGCCGCAATCTCGGCACGATGGATCTCGTCGTCTTCCCGGAATATGCGCTGCACGGCCTGTCGATGGACATCAACCCGGAGATCATGTGCCGGGTCGACGGGCCGGAGGTCGCAGCGTTCAGACAGGCCTGCATCGACAACGCCATCTGGGGCTGCTTCTCGATCATGGAGCTCAACCCCGGCGGCATGCCCTACAATACCGGGCTGATCATCGACGACACCGGCGAGATCGTCCTCAACTATCGCAAGCTCCACCCCTGGGTGCCGGTCGAGCCGTGGGAGCCCGGCGACAGGGGCATTCCGGTGATCGACGGTCCGAACGGCTGCAAGCTGGCGCTGATCATCTGCCATGACGGCATGTTCCCCGAAATGGCCCGGGAATGCGCCTATAAGGGCGCCGAGATCATGCTGCGGACGGCCGGCTACACCGCGCCGATCCGAAACTCCTGGCGATTCACCAACCAGGCGAACGCCTTTCAGAACCTGATGATCACAGCAAACGTCTGCATGTGCGGCTCGGACGGGTCGTTCGACTCGATGGGCGAGGGGATGATCGTCGACTTCGACGGGACGGTGATCGCCCATGGCACGACCGGGCGGCCCGACGAGATTATCACGGCGGAAGTCCGGCCGGATCTGGTGCGCGAGGCACGGGCCGGCTGGGGCGTCGAGAACAACATCTACCAGCTCGGCCACCGCGGCTATGTCGCCGTGAAGGGCGGGGCGCAGGACTGCCCCTATACGTTCATGCACGACATGGTGGCCGGGACATACCGGGTGCCCTGGGAGGACGAGGTGAAGGTCACCGACGGCACCTCCTGCGGCTTCCCGGCACCGACGCGAGCGTTCGGGGAGCGGTTCAAGGACGCGGCGGAGTGATGGGGATGGCTTGCTCATGCATGCGGCAGGCTGGAGCACCCCCCTCTGCCCTGCCGGGCATCTCCCCCACACGGGGGGAGATCGACCCTGCTCGACCGTCTCCCGCCAACAGCAAAGACCGGTGCCTGCGCAAACGCTTCAGGATGGCAGGCGAACGGCGAAGCTTCCGATCTCCCTCCTTGTGGGGGAGATGCCGGCAGGCAGAGGGGGGTACCCAAGCGCTGCGGCTTGACGAGCCTGCCTCTCCCGACCAGCCGTCCCGTATCTCCCGACAAGGAGCCCGCCGATGACCACCACCCTCGACGAGCGCATCGACGCCGCCTTCGTCCCCGGCGGCCGCACCGTCGCCTCCGAACCCTATCCCTGGCCCTTCGACGGCAATCTCACGGCGCAGAACACCGCCATCGTCGTCATCGACATGCAGGTCGATTTCTGCGCCCCCGGCGGCTATGTCGATTCCATGGGCTACGACATCTCCCTGACGAGGGCCCCGATCGAACCCATCGCCAGACTCCTCGAAGTCGCCCGCGAAAAAGACTTCACCGTCATCCACACCCGCGAGGGCCACAAGCCCGACCTCTCCGACCTGCCGGCCAACAAGCGCTGGCGCTCCCAGCGCATCGGCGCCGGCATCGGCGACCAGGGGCCGTGCGGTCGTATCCTGGTGCGCGGCGAGCCGGGCTGGGAGATCATTCCGGAGCTGCAGCCCATCGCCGGCGAGCCGATCATCGACAAGCCGGGCAAGGGCTCGTTCCTCGCCACGGACTTCGACCTCGTTCTCCAGACCAGGGGCATCCGCAACATCGTCCTCACCGGCGTCACCACCGACGTCTGCGTCCACACCACCATGCGCGACGCCAATGATCGCGGCTACGAATGCCTCGTCCTCTCCGACTGCACCGGCGCGACCAAGCACGAGAACCATCTCGCGGCGCTCGACATGGTGAAGATGCAGGGCGGCGTCTTCGGGGCGGTGGCCACCAGCGACGCCTTCATCGCGGCGATCTCCTGATGCGGCAGGCTCGCGTCCACCGGATCGCCACCGCCGGCCCGGACGACGTCTCCGGTCTGGAACAAGCGATCGCCGCCGGGCGCATCGATCCCGCCGGGATCGTCGCCATCCTCGGCAAGACCGAGGGCAATGGCTGCGTCAACGATTTCACCCGCGCCTTCGCCGTCTCGGCGCTGACGGGCTGCCTCGCGAAGCATCTGCCCGGCGAAGCGGTGGCTGGCATCGCCATGGTCATGTCCGGCGGCACCGAGGGCGCGCTCTCGCCGCATATTCTCGTTCTCGAACGGGGCGAGGCTGGGGATGGAGCGTCGGAGAGCCCGGCGCTCGCCATCGGCGTCGCCCATACCGGCGACATGGCGCCGGAGCATATCGGCCGCATGGGGCAGGTCTGGCTCGTGGCCGAGGGCGTCGCGAAAGCGATGCACCAGGCCGGGATCGAGGATCCGGCAGACGTTCATTTCGTCCAGATCAAGTGCCCGCTCCTCACCGCCGAACGCATCGCCGCCGCCGAGGCCCGGGGCGAGACGACGGCGACCCGCGACACGCTGAAATCCATGGGGCTGTCCCGCGGGGCCTCGGCCCTCGGCGTCGCTTTGGCGCTGGGCGAAATCGAGGCCCATGCCCTCAGCGATGCGGCGATCGGGACGGATGTCGCCCTTTGGTCGGGCCGGGCCAGCGCCTCGGCGGGGGTCGAGCTCGCCAACCACGAGATCGTCGTCCTCGGCATGAGCAAGGCGTGGTCCGGGCCGCTCGGGATCGACCACGCGGTGATGGCCGACGGGATCGACATCGAGCCCGTGCGCTCGGCGCTGAAGCGGCTCGGCCTTGCGGCCGACGGCCAGCTCTCGCTGGAAGAGCGCTCCCGCCTCGTCGCCCTCCTCGCCAAGGCCGAGCCCGGCTCGACCGGGCGCCTGCGCGGGGCCCGCCACACCATGCTCGACGACAGCGACATCGCGGCCACCCGCCACGCCCGCGCCTTCACCGGCGGCGCGCTGGCCGGGCTCACCGGCCTGACGGAGCTCTTCGTCTCCGGCGGCGCCGAGCATCAGGGGCCGGACGGCGGTGGCCCCGTCGCCGTCATCGCCGCGCGAAAGAAGGAAGAACGCTGATGTCCGCCGTCGCCATCATCGAAGACGTCGCAGAGCCGGCGCCCGTCGCCGAACGGCGCGCCGAGCGCCCGCTGCTGGAGGCCATCGGCCTCACCAAGCGCTTCGGCGCCTTCACGGCCCTCGACGCTGTCTCGATCGAACTTCACGCCGGCGAGTTTCATGCACTGCTCGGCGAAAACGGCGCCGGCAAGTCGACCCTCGTCAAATGCATGCTCGGCTACTACCACCCGGACGAGGGGTCGGTGATCCTGGACGGGCGGGAACAGACGATCGCCAGCCCGCGCGATGCGCGGCGCCTTGGCATCGGCATGGTCTACCAGCATTTCACCCTGGTTCCCTCGATGACGGTGCTGGAAAACCTCGTCATGTCGCGCACCGAGGTGCCGCGCGTCATCGACTGGAAGTCCGAGCGCAGGGCGCTGTCGGCGTTTCTGGAGACGATGCCGCTGAAGGTGCCGCTCGACACCAAGGTCGACCGGCTGTCCTCCGGCGAGCGCCAGAAGACCGAGATCCTGAAACAGCTCTATCTCGGCTCCCGCGTCCTCGTTCTCGACGAGCCGACCTCGGTGCTGACGCCGGACGAGGCACGCGAGGTGCTCGGCTTCCTGCGCGATCTGGCGTCCCGCACCGGCATGGCGGTGCTGCTCATCACCCACAAATTCGCCGAGGTCACGGCCTTCTGCGACCGGGTAACGGTTCTGCGCAAGGGCGCCGAGGTCGGCGCCGGCAAGGTCGCCGAGCTTTCCACCGCCGACATGGCGGGGATGATGATCGGCGAGCGGGAACTCGCCGCCGTGCCGGACCGGGTGGTCCACGCCGGACAGCGCGAGCCGGTGCTTCACGCCCGCGACCTCGTCTCCGGCGATGCGGGGACGCGTGGCTCCGTCGCCATCGCGGATCTGCAGGTGCGGGCCGGCGAGATCGTCGGCATTGCCGGGATTTCCGGCAACGGCCAGACCCGGCTTGTCGAGCTGATCTCCGGCCAGGCGCGGCCTGACGGCGGTGAGATCCGCGTCAAGGGCAAGGCCTATGACGCCAGCCGCGCGGCGGCCCAGGCGATGAAGGTCCGCTGCCTGCCGGAAGAGCCGCTGCGCAATGCCTGTGTCGGCAAGATGAGCGTCGCCGAAAACCTCGCCTTCCGCGCCTTCGACAGGGCCCCGGACGGCAAGCCGCGCCGGCTGCTCGACAAGAGCGGCATGCGCCGCGAGGCCGAGCGGCTGATCGCCGCCTATGCGGTCAAGACCCAGTCGCCGTCGGCGCGGATCGAGACCCTCTCCGGCGGCAATGTCCAGCGCGCCGTGCTCGCCCGCGAACTCTCCGGCGAGACCGATCTTCTAGTGGCGGCGAACCCCTGCTTCGGCCTCGATTTCGGCGCCGTCGCCGACATCCGGGCGCAGATCCTCAAGGCCCGCAACGATGGCGCCGCCGTCCTCCTCGTCTCGGAGGATCTCGACGAGGTCGTTGCCCTGTCGGACCGCATCGCCGTGATGTTCGAGGGCCGCATCGTCTTCGAATGCGAGGGCGGCGAGAAGGCCGACACGCGGCAGATCGGCGCCCATATGGCCGGCCACTCGGCCGCCGGAACGGGAGGGCTCCACTGATGGCGACGATCGCGGCAAGGCCGTTCGACTTCAAGCTCGATCCCGCCCGGGTGGCGCTGATCGTCATCGACATGCAGCGCGACTTCCTGGAGCCGGGCGGCTTCGGCGAGAGTCTCGGCAACGACGTCGCTCGCCTCCAGGCGATCGTGCCGGCGACGGCCCGGCTGATCGCAGGGTTTCGCGCGGCGGGCCGCCCGGTCATCCACACCCGCGAGTGCCATCGGCCGGACCTCTCCGACTGCCCGCCGGCCAAGCTGTCCCGCGGCGCGCCGGGATCGCGGATCGGCGACGAAGGACCGATGGGCCGCAT
The DNA here is from genome assembly GCA_002700095.1 of Fulvimarina sp. Lineage (GTDB taxonomy): Bacteria > Pseudomonadota > Alphaproteobacteria > Rhizobiales > Rhizobiaceae > Jiella. Next base: position 231,372 of record PACL01000059.1, read on the forward strand.
CCTGATTTCCGGCGAGCCGGGGGCGGAGATCGTGCCGGAGCTTTATCCGATTGCCGGAGAACTGGTGATCGACAAGCCGGGCAAGGGGGCCTTCTACGCCACCGATCTTTCGGCACATCTTGCAGCGCTCGGCATCACGCAGCTGGTCTTTGCCGGCGTGACCACCGAGGTCTGCGTTCAGACGACCATGCGCGAGGCCAACGACCGCGGCTTCGAATGCCTGATCGCCGAGGATGCGACAGAGAGCTATTTCGCCGAATTCAAGCGGGCGGCGATCGACATGATCGTGGCGCAAGGGGCGATCGTCGGCTGGGCTGCGCCGGTGGAGGCGATCGTTGCGGGGTTGGCTGCGGGAGAGGGCGCGGCGGCGACGGCATCCGATGCGGCTGGCGAGATCGCACCCGGCGACCTGGGGTCGGACGGCAGCGCCCGCGCGGCGTCTCCCGTCTCGCCGGCGCCGATCGGCATCGGGGCGGGCGTCTGATGCCGGCTGTATTCTCCGGCCTTGTCGGCCTCGATCTGTCCAGCGCCACCTTCGAGCCGTTCCGCGAGGGCGTCGAGATCGCCCGACTTTCCGGCGAGGGCGACAAGGGCGAGACGGCGCTGCTCCGCTACGCCCCCGGCGCGTCGGTGCCGATGCACGAGCACACCGGCCTCGAAACGATCCTCGTCCTCGTCGGCTCGCAATCCGACGACGACGGCACCTATCGGGCGGGGGATCTCGTGTTGAACCAGCCTGGCAGCCGCCACCGGGTGTGGTCCGAGGAGGGCTGCGTGGTGCTGATCTCCTGGGCGGCGCCGGTGCGGATTTTGGGGGAGGGATGACGGCGTCTCTCCGTGCAGGCCGAACCCTTGCGCGCCCCCCTCTGCCCTACGGGCATCTCCCCCACGAGGGGGGAGATCGGCAGCTTCGGCGGCGGCGTCTTTTCTTGGGCCGTGGTGGAAATCTCCTCGGTCTGACGAGGGACGCGGCATTTGCGCAGGTTCGATCTCCCCCCTTGTGGGGGAGATGCCGGCAGGCAGAGGGGGGCGCCGACGGGCGCTGCGCCCAACAAGCCAACCATGCGCGCCCAGCCATGACCACCCGAAACGAACGACCATAAGAAACTGAAATTCCCCGGGGAGGGGAGCCATGACCGACCTGCCGATCATTCTCGATTTCGCCGGCCTCCGCGCCCTCTACGCCGCCGGCACAACGCCCGCCGAGGTGATGGCCGCCGTCGCGGACCGCATGGAGAGTGCCGATCCCGCCGCTTTCATCGCCAAGCGCCCGCGCACCGACATCCTCGCCGACGTCGCGGCGCTGCTCGCCCGCGCTCCGCGGCCGAACAGCCTGCCGCTCTGGGGCGTGCCCTTCGCAGTGAAGGACAACATCGACGCCGCGGGCCTTTCCACCACCGCCGCCTGTCCGGATTACGCTTATGAGCCAACGGCCGACGCCACCGTCGTCAAGCGCCTGCGCGAGGCCGGCGCGATCCTCATCGGCAAGACCAATCTCGACCAGTTCGCCACCGGCCTCAACGGCAGCCGCTCGCCCTATGGCGCGCCGCGCTGCGTCTTCGACGCGTCCTATGTGTCCGGCGGGTCTAGCTCCGGCTCGGCGGTCGTCGTCGCGGCCGGCGTCGCGGCCTTCGCGCTGGGGACGGACACGGCGGGCTCGGGCCGCGTGCCGGCGGCCTTCAACAACATCGTCGGCATCAAGCCCTCGCCGGGCCGCGTGTCCACCACCGGCGTCGTGCCGGCCTGCCGCTCGATCGACGTGGTGACGGTGTTTGCCGCCAGCGTCTCTGACGGCATGGCGGCAAGGCGCGTCGCGGAAGGCTTCGATCCGGCCGATGCCTATGCCCGGCGCTTTGCCGACGAAGCATTGCCGCAGACGCTGCGCATCGGCGTGCCGTCTGAGGAGGAGCGCGAATTCTACGGCAACGCCGCCTATCGCGCGCTCTATGACGCCGCGATCGAGCGGGCGAAGGCCCTCGGCGCGACGATCGTCACGTTCGATTACCGGCCGTTCCGCGAGGCGGCGGCGCTGCTCTACGAAGGGCCCTGGGTGGCCGAGCGGCTCGCCGCCATCGAGCCGTTCCTGAACGAGCGGCCGGACAGCCTCGATCCGACGGTGCGCAGGATCATCGAGGGCGGACGCGCGATGACCGCCGCCGACGCCTTCCGCGGCGCCTACCGGCTGGAGGAACTGCGCCGCGAGGCGGAAGGCGAATGGGCGAAGGTCGACGCCCTGATGCTGCCGACCTCGCCGGACATCCAGACCGTTGCGGCGATGCGGGCCGATCCGGTCGCGCTCAACGCCCGCTTCGGCCGCTTCACCAACTTCGCCAATTTCTTCGGCTGCGCGGCGATCGCCGTGCCCGCCGGCTTCACCGAGGCGGGGCTTCCTTTCGGCGTGCAGCTCGTCGCCCCGCGCGACACCGACGAGGCGCTCGGCGCTTTTGCGGCCGCCCTGCACGAGGCGGCCGGCTGCGGCGCCGGGCTCGACCGCGGCTTCGCGCCGCCGGCGCCGATCGACGCGACGGCTTCGCAGGGAGAGGACGACCGGCTGCAGATCGCCGTCGTCGGCGCCCATCTCACCGGCATGGTCCTCAACCACGAACTGACCGAGCGGGGCGCGAGCTTCGTGCGGGCGGCAAGGACTGCGGAAGACTACCGCCTCTACGCCCTCGACACGTCGCCGCCAAAACCCGGGCTGGTCCGCGAGCCGGGCTTCGGCGGCGCGGGGATCGCCGTGGAGATCTGGTCCCTCCGGGCGGCGGCCTTCGGCGATTTCGTCGCCGCCATTCCGGCCCCCCTCGGGATCGGCAAGCTGGCTCTCGACGACGGATCGAGCCTTCCGGGCTTCATCTGCGAGCCGGCGGGCCTTGCCGGCGCGAGCGAGATCACCGCCTTCGGAGGATGGAAAAACTACCTGACATCGCGCAACAGTGGCGCGTGACATTCGCCTGCCGTGACGGGGTCCCCATGACGGGACCCGTCACGAGCCCCCGTGACGAGACGATCGTGAAGAAGCGTACCCAGGCCGACATGATCCGCGAGGCCCTCGCCGACAGGATCGTCCACGGCTATCTGAAGCCCGGCGATCCCCTCGACGAGACCTCGCTCGCCGCCGAGTTCGGCGTCTCGCGCACGCCGATCCGGGAAGCCTTGCGCCAGCTCGAGACGAACGGGCTCGCCCTGTCGCGGCCGCATCGCGGCGCGATCGTTACGAGGCTCTCGGCCGTCCAGCTCGACGAGACCTTCGTCGTCATGGCCGAACTCGAGGCCCTGTCGGCCCGGCTGTGCGCGGCGGCGCTGGCGGGCGAGGCGCTGCACCGGCTGCAGAGCCTGCACGACGGCGGGGCGCAAGCGGCCCGGGCGAACGACGTCGCCGCCTACCGGCTCCACAACGAGCGCTTCCACGCGGCGATCTATGCCGGCTCGGGCAACGCCTTCCTGGAAGAGACGGCGCTCGCCGTCCGCCGCCGCCTCGCACCCTTCCGAAACCTGCAGTTCGAGGCCTTCCGCCGGCCGGAACTGTCGCACAGCGAACATGCCGTGATCGTCGACGCGATCATCGCGGGCGACGGCGACAAGGCCGCCACTGCCATGCGAGACCACATCCTGATCGTGCGCGAGGCGGTCGATCTGGTGGCGCTGGCGGAGGCGAGGCCGTAGGGTCGCGCCGCCGGCGTGCGCCAGTTCGGTCTGTTGAACGCGCCCGATCCGACGTCAGGGGGGTATCTTGCGAACGCCAAGTACTTCTGTGAGTTCCACCGTCGACCCAATGGACCCATGGCAACTGAAGCCCTCTGCAGTCTATGTTCGATTTGGACTAGAAGGAAATGACCGGTCAGGCCTATGGGAGAACGCTCCGGACTTGATAAGACAGGCGGGTAGCGAACCGACGTCAATGAAAGCGATGGTGGAGAGCGTGAGTCTCCACGGCTGAGAGATAAAGATTATGACGCATGTATTTAGAGCAATAAACTTGGGCCTCATTTCAGCACTTGCCCCAAGCGGTCTTGAACGGATTATTTTCGATTTTTATGGGGGGAACGCGAGTTTTAGGTATCCACAAACTGTTAAGTTTCAGTTTGCAGCAGGGTCATGCTTAGCATCCATTGAAATGGAGTCAGTTGATGGGAAGTATGATGAATACGGTTTGCTTTGTATAGATGAATGTATTGGCGATGAATTTTCTCATGATCGAGAGAAGTTCGAGGTTTCATTCCAAAAATATCCACTGATTTCAATAATTTCTGTGAACGAGAGAGAAAATGATGTGGAGATTGATGCAGGATTATGTGTGGACGGAAAAGGCCGAGACGGTAGCTTTCTGATTGCGTCTGGCGGATGGCCTCAATCCTTTACTATCATGGGGTCTCGCGGACTGTATTTCGGATCGGATCTAGACTGTAATATGAAGGATATGCGATTCCGGTCGATTTGATCGGACAAAATGGGATGCCGTAAAGCGAACTGATGGCCGCAAGAGCCATCGTGCCATCAGTTGTGTGTTTCGGCGGCGACATGGTCTCCGAGTATGTCTCCGCGGGCGAGTCGCGGATCGGCTCGAAGGTGGAAGGCTCGGTTGGGTCGGGTGACCTTCTATCTCCAGATCGATCATCTCGGCTCGTCGAGCAGAGCAAGCGATCGGCGTGGGGCGGCATGCCGGCGCTTGGTTGGTTTGCCCCTCGGCAAGACTTCGATCGACCGGGCGCGGACGAGCGACGAGGGCGCCCTCCAGCTTCTTCGGGGTCGTCATGGCGTTCTTGCAGGAGGAGTGGCGCCCGGCGCCCGCGCCGCACTCCGCAAATGCGCGTTATCGTGTTTTTACCAGTTGCTTGCTATCACGCGAAATGTGAGATGATCTGCCGCAGGGTGATCGGTGTGACGCGCGTCACATCAGAGACCCACCGATGCTGCTATCCACGGCGGAACGAGACGCATTTTCAACGCGAGCGGCTTGCGCCGGCCGCCGCTGCCGAAAGAAGAGGACCTTCGAGATGTTTGCCAAGGCTACCGGCTCCCTGATCGTCCTCTTCGCCTTTACGCTCGTGGTCAATGTCCTTCTGCTGGTGCAGCCGATCTACATGCTGCAGATCTACGACCGCGTGCTGGTTTCTGCTTCCTTCGACACGCTGGTCTACATCTCGATCATCGCCGTGATCGCCCTGGCGCTGCTCGGCGCCTTCGATGCTCTGCGCTCGATGATCGCCGGGCGGCTGGGGGCGCAGCTCGAGACCGAGAACGGCGCCGATGCGCTGGTCGCGTCGCTGAAGTCCCCCCGCGCCAGTCTCGGCGACGTCCAGCCGATGCGCGATCTGGCGACAGTGCGCAGCTTCGTCGCCGGCCGGGCGCTTCTCGCCTACCTCGATCTTCCGTTCATGCCGCTGTTCATCGGCATGCTCTATCTCATCCATTCCCACCTGTTCTGGCTGACCCTCGGCGGCGCGGCCCTCCTCGCCCTCGTCGCCTTCGCCAACCAGTGGGCGACGAGCCGGCTGGGCGGCGAGGCCAGCGAGGCGTCGATGGCTGCCACCCTCTCGGCCCAGGCCTTCGTGCGGTCGAGCGAGAGCCTCTTTGCCATGGGCATGGTCGGCAATGCTGTCGAGACCTGGGGGCGCCAGCATGGCAGCTCGCTGAACGCGGTCGATCGGCTGAATGCCCGCAACGCGCTGTTCTCCGGCATTTCCCGCTTCCTGCGCATGGGCCTGCAGATCGCGATCCTCGGCTATGGCGGCTATCTCGTCATCCAGGGCGAGATGACCGCCGGCATGATCTTCGCCTCGTCGCTGATCTCCGGCCGGGCGCTGCAGCCGATCGACCAGGTGATCGGCGGCTGGAAGGGCTTCATCGACGCCCGCCGGGCCTACGGCCGGCTGAAGAAGGGCCTTGAGGGCGTGCGCGCCGGCCGCTCCGAGAAGACCGCGCTGCCGGCGCCGCGCGGCGACGTCGCCTTCGACAACGTCGTGGTGATGCCCCAGGGCAGCACCAGCCCGGATCCGCTCCTGAAGCGCATCTCCTTCCAGGTCCCGGCCGGCGAATGCTGCGTGGTGATCGGCCCCTCCGGCGCCGGCAAGTCGACTCTCGTGCGCGCCCTGGTCGGTGCGGCGGAAATCCGCTCCGGCGCAGTGCGCATCGACGGCGCCGACATCCGCAACTGGGACGGCGAGGCCCTCGGCATGCATGTCGGCTACCTCGCCCAGGAGGTCGAGATCCTGCCTGGGACGGTCGCCGAGAACATCGCCCGCTTCGCCCAGACCGTCGAGGACGCGGCCGTGGTCCGGGCAGCGCAGATGGCCGAGGTCCACGATCTCGTCCAGAAGCTGCCGCGCGGCTACGACACGGTCATCGGGCCGGCGGGCATGAAGCTCTCCGGCGGCCAGCGCCAGCGCATCGGGCTTGCCAGGGCGTTCTTCGGCGCGCCGAAGATCCTCGTCCTCGACGAGCCGAATGCCAGCCTCGATGCCGATGGCGATCTCGCTCTCGACCGGGCGCTGGCCCATGCCAAGCAGGAGGGCGTGACGGTTCTCCTGGTCACCCAGCGCCGGCAGGTCGCCGAAAGGGCGGACCGCGTCCTGGTCATGCGCGACGGGGCGATCGAGGATTACGGGCCGCGCGACGCGGTGTTCCAGCGGCAGGCCGAGAAGGTCCAGGCCGCGCGGGAGGCGATGCGCCAGACCATGCAGGCGGGCGCTGCCCAGGCTGCCGGCGGTGGAATGGCGCCGGCACCGATGATGAACCCGATGGCCGCCGGCGTGATGACCGGCAGCGCCAATCCGCTCCCCCAGGGGCGCTTTCCGACGGTCGTGACCGGTGGGCGCAAGCCGCCACAGCCGGCCAACTGAACCGCGACCGACACGGGAGTCCAATGACCATGAGCGACGCGAAGAAACCCCTCGGCCTCGTGATGCCGGCCGCCGCGGCCAAAGCTGGCGCAGGCGCAAAGCAGCCCGGTTGGGCGGCGCAGGTGCCGACCGGCACGAAACTCCTCAGCGTCACCGGCCTCGTCCTCGGCGTCGCCTTCCTCGGCAGCTTCGGCGCCTGGGGCGCTCTGGCGCCGATCTCCGGGGCCGCCGTGGCGCCGGGCGTCGTCGCCGCCGCGGGCCAGAACCTCTCGATCCAGCATCTGGAAGGCGGCATCGTCCGCAAGATCGACGTCCTCGAAGGCGCCCATGTGAAGGCCGGGCAGCCGCTGATCGACCTCGACCCGACGGTCGCCTCCGCCCAGCGCGACCGGCTGAACAACCAGATCATCGGTCTCGAGGCGCGAGCCGCCCGGCTCTCCAGCGAACGCGACGGCAACGGCACGATCGCGTTCGAGCCGGAACTGGTCGAAAAGGCGCGGGCCGCCGACGTGACGAACCTTCTTGAGGAACAGGGCCGGGAGTTTACGGCCAGACTCGGGCGGCATCGCCAGGAACAGGCGATCATGGCGGCGCGCATCCAGGCGCTGCAGGAGCAGGCCGAGGGCATGGACGCCCAGAAGCAGGCGCTCGAACGCCAGATCCAGGTCGTGCGCGAGGAGCAGGCCCGCAAGAGCGATCTCCTCGGCAAGGGGCTGACAAACCGCTCCGAATACACCGCGCTGGTGCGCGCCGAGGCCGATCTCGTCGGCCAGCTCGGACAGGTGGTCTCCAGCCTGCTCGCCTCCAAGACCCAGATCGTCCAGACACGGCAGGAGGCCGCCCGTCTCGAAAGCCAGCGGGTCGAGACCGCCGCCAGCGAGCTCAACGACGTCAGGAGTTCTCTGTCCGGTGCGACGGAGCAGCTGCGGGCCGCCGAGAACGTGCTCTCCCGCTCGGTGATCCGCGCCCCGGCGGACGGCATCATCGTCGCCAAGATGATCAACACGGTCGGCTCGGTGGTGCGGCCCGGCGAAACGCTGATGCAGATCCTGCCGACGGCGGCGGACCTGATCGTCGAGGTCCGCATCCCGCCGCAGACCATCACGTCGGTGAAGAACGGCCAGGAAGCGCGGCTGCGCTTCACCTCGCTCAACGCCCGCACGACGCCGACGGCCGACGCGACCGTGAGCTACGTCTCCGCCGATCGCCTGACCGATCCGCAGACGCGCGAGCCCTACTACACCGCCCGGCTGAAGCTGAAGGAGCCGCTCCCCGCGGAGCTCTCGGTGGAGGAGATCACACCCGGCATGCCGGTGGAAGCCTACATCAAGACCGGCGATCGCAGCTTCTTCGACTATCTCAGCCAGCCCATCACCGACAGCTTCTCCCGCGCCTTCCGCGAGTGACCGCGTCGGCGGCGTGATCGCGCAACCTTCACGGTCACCTGAAGCGTCGCGCGCGTCCGGCGGAACTGCCGATGCCGTCGGCCCCGGTCTTCGACCGGTGCCAGAGGGCACCGCTCAGGCGCCGCGCGGGCTCGAGGGCAGCGACCCGGCGTCAGCCTCTCGGGCCACTGATTTGACTCCGCCCGCGTCGTCGCGCGTCAGTCGGTGCCACGCGTCTGCCGAGAGCCGGTTGCGGACGTGTCCTCGTCTTCAGGCGCCGCGTCCCGTTCGCCCGGCCCCTCCGGCAGGAGCCGGCACAGCTCAGCCATCGGGCCTGCCAGCCGGCCAACCAGTTCGTTGGAAACCGGCGACAGCACCTCTTCGTAGCTTTGCATCGTGATCGCCGGGAGCTCGGCCAGGAGCGCCGCCCCCTTGTCCGTCAGGGTCACAAGCTTCTGGCGCCGGTCGCCGGGATTTTCCGCGCGGTCGAGGAGACCGGCCCTGACGAGGCGGTCGACCATGCGACTTGCCGCCGTCTGGGTCAGCTCCACTTCGCTGGCAATCGCGGCAATACTCTGGGGACCGGCGGTCTTGATCCTGAACATCGCCACCAGATGCTGGAACGAGACTTCCTGCCCCTTCAGGAACCGCACCATGTGGGGAAAGACGCGGAACATCACATTCGCATGGATGCGATGGAAGGCGTTCACGATTTCGCCATCCTGGCGCGGCTTCATTTTGACGTCCTTGCATTATATGCACCGTTGCATGTATTTGACCGCCCGGGCTGTCCCGTCAAGGCGCGGCGGCAAGATCGGCTGGAGACGACGCATGATACAGTTTCGGCTTTCGAACGAAGCGCCCCGCTTGCGGCACCTTGCCGGCCGGGTCGTCGTCGCCGCAAGCCTCGCCCTCTGCCTCGCCGCGACGAGCGCCTGTTCGGACAGCTCGGGCACTGGCGGCGGCGAAGGCTCCGGCGCCGCCGGCCAGCAGGGCGGCCAGCAAGCCGGCGGGCCGGGAGGACAGCAGGCGCCGGTGCAGGTCGGCGTCGTGACCATCCAGCCCCGGCCGGTGACGATCACCGCCACCGTCGCCGGCCGCGTGGTGGCCTTCCAGACGGCGCAGGTGCGCCCGCAGGTCGGCGGCCTGATCACCGAGCGCCTGTTCGAGGAAGGCGCCGACGTGGAGAAGGGCCAGGTCCTCTACAAACTCGACGATCGCTCCTATCAGGCGCAGGTCGCCTCCGCCGAGGCGACGCTGCAGAAGAACCAGGCGGCTCTCGTCTCCGCCCAGCTGCAATACGAACGCTACCAGAACCTCACGGATTCGAACGTCATCAGCCAGTCGGACCGGGACGCCGCCCTGTCCACCTTCCGCCAGGCCCAGGCGGACGTTGCGGTCGCAGAGGCGGCGCTCGAGACCGCCCGGCTCAATCTCGATTATACGTCCATCGAGGCGCCGATCTCCGGGCGCATCGGCACCGACCCTGCCGATGCCGGCAATCTCGTCACGGCCGACCAGACCGAGGCGCTGGCGACGATCCGCCAGATCGATCCGGTCTATGTCGACCTCACCGAATCCTCCGGCAATCTCATGAAGTTCCGCGACCAGATCCGGCAGGGGGGCGTGCGCGCTCTGGTCGGCCCGGCCAATCCCGGCAAGGCGGTTGTCAGGATCCAGTTCGCCGACGGATCGACTTATGCTGAGACCGGGACCATCGATGCGGCCGACCAGTTCGTCTCCGAGACGACGTCGAGCTTCACGGTGCGGACGCGCTTCCCGAACCCCGAGGACACGCTGCTGCCGGGCATGTATGTGCGTGGCACGATCCAGCTGGCGATCGACGAGAGCGGCTTCCTCCTGCCGCAGCGCGGCGTCTCGCGCAACGCCAAGGGCGAGCCGACGGCGATGTTCGTCAAGGACGACGGCACGCTCGAGGAGCGGGTGCTGGAGGTCTCCACCGACATCGGCAACGACTGGTGGGTGACGAAGGGCGTCTCGGCGGGGGACAGGCTGGTGGTCGACGGGCTGCAGAAGGTGCGGGCCGGGGCCAAGGTGACGCCGGTCGCCGTCACCATCGACGATCAGGGTCTCGTCCAGGCGGTCGATGCCAAGGATGCTCCGGCAGCGGCGACAGGCGGCAAGGGCACTGAAGGCGGCGAGGGCACTGCCACCGAGGACGCCGCGCCGGCCGCTTCGGCCGTTTCGGCCGCAGGTCCGGCAGAGACCGAAGGCGCGCAGGGCTCGCAGGCGGCAGGAACGCCGACAGAGGCACCGGCAGGCGCCGGTGATGCGTCGGCCGCCGAGCCCGGCGCCGGCGACACGTCGGCGGGAACCGGCGAGGCTGGAAGCCGCGGGACGGGAAGCAGCGCCGGCGGCGGCGCGGCCACCGGCACCGGGGAGTAGGACCGATGGCGCGCTTCTTCATCCATCGCCCGGTCTTTGCCTGGGTCATCGCCATCGGCATCATGCTGTTCGGCGTTTTGGCGCTCTATCAGCTGCCGATCGCGCAGTATCCGGAAGTGGCGCCACCCTCGGTATCGATCTCCGCGACCTATCCGGGCGCCAGCTCCGAGACGATCGAGAACTCGGTGACCAAGGTCATCGAGCAGAACATGACCGGCCTCGACAACCTCCTCTACATGTCCTCGTCCTCGACCAATGCCGGCACGGCGTCGATCACCCTGACCTTCGCGACGGGGACGGACGTGGACATCGCTCAGGTCCAGACCCAGAACAAGCTGTCCGTCGTCGAATCCCAGCTGCCCGACGCGGTGCAGCAGCAGGGCGTGACGGTCACCAAGTCCTCCTCGGGCATCCTGATGGTCGCGGCGCTCACGTCGAGCAATCCGAGCTACACCTCGACCGACCTCGCCGACCTGGTCTCGACCAATCTCGAGGATACGGTGCGCCGGGTCGAGGGCGTCGGCGACCTCAACATCTTCGGTTCGGGCTATGCCATGCGCATCTGGCTCGATCCGAACAAGCTGGCCGAATTCCAGCTGACGCCGTCGGACGTGACCTCGGCGATAAAGGCCCAGAACGTCCAGGTCTCGGTCGGTCAGCTCGGCGCGCTGCCGCAGACCAGCGGCGCGCAGATGAACTACACGGTCACCTCGCAGACCCAGCTCGAGACGCCGGCCCAGTTCCGCTCCATCATCCTGAAGACCGAGAATGACGGCTCGATCGTCACCCTCGGCGACGTCGCCCGCGTCGAGATCGGCGCCGAGAGCTACCAGTCCTCGGCCCGCTACAACGGCAATCCGGCCGCCGGCTTCGGCGTGTCGCTGGCCTCCGGCGCCAACGCCATCGACACAGCCGAAGGGGTCCGCAGCGCGCTGGAGGGCCTGAAGTCGACGCTGCCCGCGGATGTCTCGATCGTCTATCCCTACGACACGACGCCCTTCGTCGAGTTGTCCATCGAGAAGGTCTACCACACGCTGTTCGAGGCGATCGCCCTCGTCTTCGTCGTGATGCTGGTGTTCCTGCAGAACATCCGGGCGACGCTCATCCCGATGATCGCGGTGCCGGTGGTGCTGCTCGGCACCTTCGGCGTCCTGTCGCTCGCCGGCTTCTCGATCAACACGCTGACGATGTTCGCCATGGTGCTGGCCATCGGCCTGCTCGTTGACGATGCCATCGTCGTCGTCGAGAATGTCGAGCGCGTCATGACGGAGGAGGGGCTGTCGCCGGTCGAGGCGACGGAAAAGTCGATGGACGAGATCACCGGCGCCCTCGTCGGCATCGCCCTCGTCCTGTCGGCGGTGTTCCTGCCCATGGCCTTCTTCGGCGGCTCGGTCGGCGTCATCTATCAGCAGTTCTCGATCACCATCGTCTCGGCGATGCTGTTGTCGGTGCTGGTCGCCGTCGTCCTGACGCCGGCGCTGTGCGCGACCATGCTGAAGCCCACCCACGGCAAGAAAAAGAACATCTTCTTCCGCGGCTTCAACACCGGCTTCGCCAGGCTCACCAACGGCTATGTCGGCGGAACCGGGACGCTCTCCCGCTGGCCGCTGCCGGCGCTCGTCGTCTTCCTCGCGATCTGCGGCGGCACCTGGTACGTGTTTTCGAGCCTGCCCAACTCCTTCCTGCCGGAGGAGGACCAGGGCGTGCTGATGACCATGATACAGCTGCCGCCCGGCGCCACCAACGGCCGCACCGAGGCGGTGGTGGAGCGGGTGGAGAAATATTACCTCGACGAGGAACAGGCCAACGTCGCCAGCGTCTTCGCGGCGCTCGGCTTTTCCTTCTCCGGCTCGGGCCAGAACAATGCGCTGGTCTTCGTCAAGCTGAAGGACTTCGACGACCGCACCGATGCGTCCGCCGGCGCCGCCGCCATCGCCGGCCGGGCCATGGGCGCCTTCTCGCAGATCCGCGACGCGACGGTGATCGCCCTGTCGCCGCCGGCCATCCGTGGCCTCGGCACCTCCGGCGGCATCGACATGTATCTCCGGGACACCGGCAATGCCGGTCACGACCGCCTCGAGGCCGCGGCGGGCGAACTCATCGCCGAGGCGAACCAGGACAGCCAGCTGTCCGCGGTCCGCCGCAGCGGTCAGGCCGAGCAGCCGCAATTCAAGATCGACATCGACAACCGCCTCGCCGGCGCGCTCGGCGTCGGCGTCTCCGACATCAACGAGACGCTCTCCACCGCCTGGGCCGGCTCCTACGTCAACGACTTCCTCAACGAGGAGCGGGTGAAGCGGGTCTATGTGCAGGCCGATGCACCCTTTCGCATGGTGCCCAGCGACATCGACCGCTGGTATGTGCGCAACGCCAGCGGCGAGATGGTGCCGTTCTCGGCCTTCACCCAGGCGAGCTGGACGAAAGGCTCGCCGCAACGCCAGCGCTACAACGGCGTGTCGGCGATCGAGATCCAGGGCTCGCCCGCTCCGGGGACGAGTTCCGGCCAGGCGATGGACCGGATGGAGACGCTGGTCTCCAATCTCGCCGGCGGCTTCAGCCCCGCCTGGACCGGGCAGTCCTATCAGGAGCGGCTCTCCGGCTCCCAGTCGACGTCGCTCTATGCGATCTCGCTCGTCGTTGTCTTCCTCTGCCTCGCCGCGCTCTACGAAAGCTGGTCGGTGCCGTTTTCCGTCATCCTCGTGGTGCCCGTCGGCGTCTTCGGCGCCGTCCTCGCGGCGTATCTGACCGGGCAGGACAACGACATCTACTTCAAGGTCGGCCTCCTGACGACGATCGGCCTCGCGGCAAAGAACGCCATCCTGATCGTCGAATTCGCCCAGGAGCTCCGCCAGGGCGGCGAAAAGCTGATGGCGGCGACGCTGCATGCCGCCCGGATGCGCCTTCGCCCGATCCTGATGACCTCCTTCGCCTTCATCCTCGGCGTCACGCCGCTGGCCATCGCGACGGGCGCGGGCTCCGGCGCCCAGCAGGCGATCGGCATCGGCGTCATGGGCGGCATGATCTCGGCGACTGTGCTCGGCGTGTTCTTCGTGCCGGTCTTCTACGTCGTGGTGATGAGCATCACCGAATGGGTGGCCCGCCGCCGCGGCAAGGGGCAGGAGCGTCAGGAGGCGAGCGCGCCAGCCGAGTGATGCGGGTTTCCGCGGCGCTCCGGAGGCTATTCCGGCGCGAGGCCGACGCCGTAGTGGTCGAGGAGGTCCAAGAACCAGCCGGTCCGAAGGTCGGCGATCCGCTCGACCGCCTCGATGGCGCCGGCGGCCCGGCCGAACAGCGCATGACAGATCTCGCCGTCGTCGTGCCGGGCCGTATAGTCGACGCCGTCGAATGCGCCGGGATGCTCGTGGATCGCCGCGGACCAGGCCTGCGGGACGTCATAGGGCAGGCCGCCATGGGTCACTTCCGCCGTCGCGCCGATCCGGGCGAGGCCGTTGCCGTGAAGCTGCAGCAGGCGCAGGGCGCGCGTTGTCTTCAGCCCTGCATAGGCCTTGCCGGCGACGAAGTCGGGCGCGAGCAGCGTGCGGCCCGGCATTCGGAGAAACGTCTCCGCGAAGGCGCCCCTGCGCGTGGCGGCTGCGTAGAGAACGCCGTAGTTCGCATCGGGAGCATTCAGCCGGCCGGAGCGGGACGTATCGATGAAGACCGGGTCGAAGGTGGCGGTGTGGAAGCGGTGGAAGATCGTGCCTGCCGGCACCTCGGCGACATTCGGATGGCGCCGCCCGAAATCTGCCGGCGGTAGCGGCCCGCTCAAGAGCCCTGTTCGCCCACGCGTCTTGCCGCTTCGACGACGGCGTCGATCCGGCCTTCCCGCAGCAGCGCGATCGGGGCCCGGTCATCGAGTCTCGCGTCCGGATTGACCAGAAAGTTCAGGATCATCCAGGGATTGCTCGTCGGCAGGGCCGCCCGGACTTCGCGCAGGCCCTTCACCAGTTGCCCGTCGTCGTCGAACTGCGCCGTCGGGTAACGGCGACGGTTGCCCGGCCCCGGAACGGCGAGAAGCGTGCCGTCCCTGACCTTCTTGTCGACCGCCTGTCTCGAGATCGAGCCAAGGACTTCGCTGACCTCGGCGAGGTCGAAGGCCCCGCCGGCATTCCTGAGATCCTCGTGCATCATCTGCTGGCCGCGCAGGATCGCCCGGGCCCTCGCGTCGGGGGCAAAGGCGCCGGCCATGTCGTCCGGATCGGCGCGCAGGGGGGAAGCGTTGCTCATGCTGCCAAGATGAGAGCGTCTGAAGCTTGTGTCAACCGCGACAACCTGGACAACCACTCGATCACCTCCGCCTGCCTCACCCCCGCCGGCCTCACCCCCGCGGCATGCCCTTCGGCCTCAGGCCGCGCTTCTGGGCGGCGATGCGGAACTGGGCGTTGGCGGCGCCGTAGCCGTCGTAGCCGCCGCGCCGCTCGACGATCTCGAAGAAGAAGCCTTCGCCGTAGTTCGGGCTGTAGAGCTGGAAATACTCGCCGCCGTCGCCGTCCCGGTCGTAGAGGATGTTCTCCGCCCGCAGGCGATCGGCGAATTCAGGTTCGAGGCCGAAGCGGGCCTCGAGGTCGTCATAGTAGTTCTGGCTGATCGGCAGCGGCCGGAAGCCGGCCTCTTTCAGTCGCTCAACGGTCGCGAAGGTGTCGTCCGTCTGGAAGGCGATGTGCTGGACCGAGGAGCCGAAGCTCTCGGCGATGAAGTGGCCGGCCAGCGTCTTGCGGTTCTCGGCGCCGTTGAGGGTGATGCGCAGCGCCCCGTCGGCGCTCTCGATCGCCTGGCTGCGGACCAGCCCGCCCGGATCGACGATGTCCACCATGGGCGTCCGCCGGGTGTCGAAGATCGCCGTGTAGAACAGCGTCCAGGTGAGCATCTCCTCGTAGTTCATCGTCTGGGCGAGATGGTCGATGCGGGTGAGGCCGGCATCCTCCGAGACATTGGCAGGCTGGCTCGTGCGGAACTCCACGTCCCAGACGTCGCGCAGTTCGCTGGTCGCGTCGAGGAAGTGGACGAGCCCGCCGCCGACGCCGCGGATCGCCGGGATCTTCAACTCGCCCGGCCCCACCGGCTGCTCGAAGGGCTCGACCTTCATCGCCCGGGCGCGAGCGATCGTGGCGCCGGCATTCTCGACCCTGAGGCCGATGTCGCAGACGCTGGTGCCGTGGACGAGATAGGCCGAATGGGCAAAGCCCTCCCGCTCGGTGTTGACGACGAGGTTGATCTCGCCCTGGCGGTAGAGCGTCACGTCCTTGGCGACGTGCCGGCCGGCTTTGGCGAACCCCATGGCGCGAAACAGCGCGCCGAGTTCCTCCGCCTCGGCCTCGTCGGCGGTGAATTCGACGAATTCGATGCCGCCGACCGCGATCCGGGGCGGCATACCGGGAATGGCGACCACGACGCTCGGCTCCTCCCGGCGCACCCGGTCCATCAGGTTCATCAGCGAGCGGTAGCCGTCGAGGGCGATCGAGCGGGGCGAGCCGGCGCGGAACTGGTCGTTGAAGATCTCCAGCGAGACCACGCCCTGATATCCCGTCGCCATCACCGCGCGCATGAAGGCGGCGACGTCGAGATCGCCCTCGCCGGGCATGTTGCGGAAGTGCCGGCTCCAGTAGAGGAGGTCCATGTCGATCTTCGGCGCGTCGGCGAGCTGGATGAAGGCGATCCTGTCGCCGGGGATGCGCCGGATCGTCTCGGGGTCGATGCCCCGGGCTAGGGTGTGGAAGCTGTCGAGGACGAGGCCGACGGCCGCATGGTCGGCCCGCCGCACGATCTCCCAGGCGTCGCGGTGGTCGCTGACATGGCGGCCCCAGGCGAGGGCCTCGTAGCCGATCTTCAGCCCGCGCTTCTGCGCCCGCTCGCCGAGTTCGGCAAAGTCCGCCGCCGCCCGGTCGATGCCGCCGAGGCTGATCGGCGAGACGTTGGAGCAGACCAGCATCAGCGAGGTGCCGAGCTCCTCCATCACGTCGAACTTGCGCTCGGCCCGGTCGAGGCCGCGCTGGCGCTGCGGCTCGGGCATGCCCTCGAAGTCGCGGAACGGCTGGTAGAGGGAGATCTCCAGGCCATGGTCGCGGATGATGCGGCCGACCTCGCGCGGGCCGCCGTCGAAGGCGAGGAAGTCGTTCTCGAAGATCTCGACGCCGGAAAAGCCCGCCTGGGCGATGGCGGAGAGCTTCTCGGTGAGGTCGCCCGAGATCGAGACCGTCGCGATCGCCGTTTTCATGGGGGCTCCTTTGGGGTGCGAGAGTTCGAGGTCGATGACTTGCGCCATATGTGGCGTCTGCGCCGGAGCCGCCGGCATGGTTGAAAGCCGTGGCCCTTACGCCCCCAGCGCCAGGAACCTCGCCATCATCCGCTCCCGGTCGGCTGTAAGGCCGGTGAAGTGGCCGAAGGATCGCACCGCCTGGCCGACCGCCATGCCGGCGCCGCCCATCGCCCGGCAGCCCTTGGCCTTCGCCGCCTTTACCAGCGCGGTCTCCAGCGGGAAGTAGTTCACGTCGGCGACGAAGACATCCCGGGTCAGGCGCTCCAACGGATAGGGCGTACCTGGCCGCTTGTCGGTGCCGATGGGGGTAGCGTTGACGATGCCGTCATAGGCGCCCTCGACATCGTGGACGAGGCGGACGCGATCGGTCCCGAAGCGCTTGGCCACGGCCGCGACGAGGCTCTCGGCCCGCAGCCGGTCGATGTCGAAGACGCAGAGCTCCTCGGCGCCGTTTTCGATGAGCGCGAAGGCGACGGCCATTCCCGCGCCGCCGGCGCCGATCTGCAGCACGCGCTGGCGCTTCGCCCCGGCCATCTCCTCGGCGAAGCTGTCGGAAAACCCGCCGAGGTCGGTGTTGTGGCCGATGCGGCGGCCCTGGTGGAACACGATGGTGTTGACCGCCCCAAGGGCTTCGGCCTCGGGGCCGAGTTGATCGAGATGATCGGTCACGGCGATCTTGTAGGGATAGGTGATGTTGAGCCCGGCATAGCCGGTCAGTTCCATCGCCTTCAGGAGATCGGGCAGTGGTGGCGGGCTCGCCATCGTGCCGGTGTCGAACAGCCGGTAGACGGTGCGCAGGCCGTGTCCTTCGCCTGCGCTCTCCTGCATCGCGGGGGTTCGCGACAGGGCGATCCCCTGGCCGATGAGGCCGAGGGTCAGGGTCTTGGGCGTGCCGAGGGCGGAGGAGAGGGGGACGGTCATCAGATCTTCTCCTCGCTGGTCTTCGCCGCGGCCGGCCTGGCGGGATCGCTCTTCGCCCGCAGCGCCTCGCGGCGCTGGCGCCAGCGCTTCCATGGCGGCGTCTGGGAAATGAAGATGAAGATCACCGACAGGAACAGCACCAGCGACAAGGGGCTCGTGACCATGCCGATGAAGAAGTCCCCGAGACTGCCGCGCTCCGACAGGATCGCCCGCCGCCAGTTGTCGTCGAGCAGGCGCGACAGGATAACGCCGAGGATGATCGGCCCGAGCGGATAGCCGTAGAGCTTGAGGAAATAGCCGAACACGCCGAAGCCGAGCATCCAGTAGACGTCGGTGATCGAGTTGTTCACCGCATAGGCGCCGACGATCGACAGGAGCATGATCAGCGGCACCAGAACGGTGCGCGGCATCTCGACGATCTTGACGAACAGCTTGATGCCGGTGAGCCCGAACAAGAGCATGCAGAAGTTCGCCAGCACCAGCGCGCCGACGATGAACCAGAACATGTCCGGCTGCTCGACCATCAGCATCGGGCCGGGATTGAGCCCGTGGATGAACAGCGCGCCGATCATGATGGCGGTGACGGCGTCGCCGGGAATGCCCAGCGTCATCATCGGGATGAAGGCACCGCCTACGGCGGCGTTGTTGGCGGTTTCGGGCGCCACCAGCCCTTCGATCGCCCCGTCGCCGAATGGGCGTTCCGGATTGCGGGTGACGCGCTTGGCATGGTCGTAGGCCATCAGCGCGGCGATGTCGCCGCCGGTGCCGGGCAGGGCGCCGATGATGACGCCGAGGGTCGAGGTCTGCATCGACAGCGGCAGGTGCTTCCTCACCGTCGACCAGGACGGCACGATCCGCGCGATGGTCTGGCGCACCGCCGCCTTGTCGATGTCGTGGAGCTGGGACAACGCCTCCGAGACGCCGAAAAGGCCGATCATCACGGCGATGAAGGAGATGCCCGACTGGAGCAGCGGCAGGTCGAAGGTGAAGCGCTCGGTGAAGGTGAGGGGATCCATGCCGACGGAGCCGAGCATCAGGCCGAGGGCGCCGCAGAAGATGCCCTTGACGAGGGATTCGCCCGCCAGCGAGCCGACCAGCAGCAGGCCGAGGACGGCGAGAAGCATGTAGTCGCGCGGCTGGAATGAGAGGGCGAAGTCCGACACGAAAGGCGCGGCGACCGCGAGGACGGCGATGCCGACGAAGCCGCCGATGAAGCTCATCACCGTGGTGATGCCGATCGCCTCGCCCGCCTGGCCGCGCCTCGCCATGGGATAGCCGTCGAGGGCGGTGGCGATGGCCGACGGCGCGCCGGGAATGTTGAGGAGGATCGCCGTGCGCGAGCCGCCATAGACGCCGCCCATGTAGATGCCGATCATCAGGGCGATGGCGGGCAGGACGTCCCAGGAGAAGGTGAAGGAGATCAGGATCGACACGGCCATGGTGACCGAAAGACCGGGGATCGCGCCGACATAGACGCCGGCGAAGGTGCCGAGCGCGACGAGGGCGAAGAGGTCGGGCCGGGTGAAGACCGTCAGAAAGGCGAGGATGGCGTCCATCTCTTCTCAGAGCCCCCCGCTGAACAGGCCGCGGATCGCCGACAGGATCTCGCCTTCGGGAACGATGCCCGGCGGCATCAGCACGGTGAAGACGATGCGGAAGAGCACGTAGATCAGCGTCAGGCTGAGCAGCGAGATCGCGGCCGCATAGGTCCATGAGCGCGCCGACAGGAGCTTGATCGACACCACCAGGAAGAGCGCCGAGGTCGGCAGGAAGCCGAAGGGCTCCAACAGGATGGCATAGGCGACGAGCATCACGGCGAAGATCGCGACCGGCGGCGGCAGCACCTCGCGGCCGATCTTCTCGCCCTTTGCGGCGGGGCTGCGGGCGGTCTTGAAGAGGACGATCGCCGCCGTCACGGCCATGGCGAAGGTGGTCGCCATCGGCACCGCGCCGGGCGAGCTCAGGGATTCAAAAGCCGAGATGCCGAAAGCAGACCACAGAAGAAACAGGCTGACCGCAAGCAGAAGGGCGGTGAACATCGCCTCTCCGGGGCGGCGCGCGCGTCTGGCGGCCATGGCTGAATTCCTCCCGATCCATAAGGTCGATCTGCTGCGGCCTGCGATGAGAACGATGGCAGGCAGAGGGGGGAGCTGCAGCGCTGACCCGACCGAACGAAACTCGCGGGTCTCCCCCAAACCGAATTGGGGCGCGGCGTCTGTCGCCGCGCCCGTTCCGGTCACTCCGGCTTCGGAATGTCGAACTCTTCCGGTGACTTCTTGGTCATGCCGGCGTCCTGCAGCAGCCACGTCGTGCTCGACTGCCACTTGGTCATGAAGTCCTCGGCTTCCTTGCCGCTGATGTTCATCAGGGTGTAGCCGCGATTGTCCATCAGCTGCTTGAAGCTGTCCTGCTCGCCAGCCTGCTTGTAGGCGTCCTCGAGCTTCGAAATGGCATCCTCGGGCGTCCCCTTCGGCACGAACACGCCGAAGAACGGCCCCCAGGGCAGGTATTTGGAGAATTTCTCGTTCGCCTTGGAGATCGGCTCGACATCGGGAAGCTGGTCCACCTTGTCGTTGGTGACCACGGCGAGCGGCTTCATCTTGCCGGCCTTGACGGCCTCGATCGCGGCGCCGAGCACCGCCGGCATGACGTCGATCGCCTTGCTCTGCAGCGCGGTCAGCGCCGGGCCGTCGCCATCATAGGGAATGAAGGTGACAGGCAGCCCGCCCTCGGCGTCCGCGATCATTGAGGAGACGACCGACGGCAAACCGCCGGGGCCGGTCGAGCCGAATTTCACCTCGTCCGGATGATCCTTGATGTAGGCCATCATTTCTTCATAGGTGTCGAAGGGCGCGTCAGGGCGGGCGACGAGGATCGGCGTGCCGCGGGCGAGAATGGCGATCGGCACGAAGTCGCTGTAATCCTTGGTGCCGAGGCCCATGACCTTGTAGAGCAGCGGGTTTTCCGCGCCCATCAAGAGCGTGTATCCGTCGGCCTTGCCGCTCGCCACCTTGTTCAGCGCGATGGCGCCGACGCCGCCGGTGACGTTCTGGAGCACGATCGACTGGCCGAGAACCTCCTCGGCCTTGGGGGTCACCGCGCGCATCACTGTGTCGGTCGAGCCGCCGGCGCCCCACTGGATGATGCCCTGGATTTCCTTGGTCGGATAATCCTGGGCGAGGCTCGGCGAGGCCGCGAAGGCGACGCCAGCGGCAAGCGCGGCCGCAAACAGCGAATGGAATTTCATGATGTTCCTCCCTGGAAAATTTGTCGGGCGTCCTCCGTCATGACGCCGCCGCCCGACTCGCGGCATCCTGGGCGGGCACATTTTCATCCCGCGCCTGATAACGCAAATACCAATCTGCGCTCCATCTATGCCTTGCCGTTATGGTTTTTTCCCACTTCGCAGGCCTGCGACGGAGGTCATCTCGCGCCGCAGCTCCTCGACGAAACGCTGCGCGAAACTCGACAGCACCGCTCCTGCCCGCGAGGCGACGAAGGTCTCGAAGCGGGTGTTCTCCTCGATCGGGACGACGGCGAGCCGGTCGCGCGGCAGGTCGGCGGCGGTGAAGACGTCGAGAACGGCGATGCCGAGCCCCTGGGCGACGAGAGCGGCGACGGTGCTGCCGAACCGTGCCTTGACGATGACGTCGTAGGGCAGCCCCTCACGCTCGAAGATCTCCGCCATGATGCGGCCGTAGGGATCGGTCGGTTCGATGCCGATCAGCGGATGGGCGACGATCTCGCTCGCCCGCACGCTGCCCCGCCCCGCCAGCTCATGGTCATTGGCCGTCACGCAGACGAGATGGCCGGCGGCCAGCGGTTCGAAGCGGATCGAGGGGTGGTCGAGCCGGTAGCTCATGGCGACGCATTCGCCGCGCCCGATCAGGATGTAGTCGATCGCCTCCTCGATCTTCAGGATCTCGACGTTCATCCTGAGGTCGGCATAGCGTCGGCGCACCGCTGCAATGGCCCGCGGCATCATCCCCTGCGCGATCGAGGGGACGGAGCCGATCCGCAGTTCCACCGTCTCGCCGCGTTCGAGCCGCCCGACGGCCTCCTGCAGATTGGCGACGCGCTGGTGGACTTCCTGGATCTGCGAGAAGATCGCCACGGCTTCGGGCGCCGGAACGTAGCGTCCGGCCTCCCGGTTGAACAGCCGGATGCCCAGCGCGCCCTCGATGTGCTTCATCGCCCGGCTGATGCCCGGCTGGCTGACATTCAGGAGCCGCGCGGCGCCGGCGATCGAGCCGCTCACCATCACCGCCCGGACGATCTCAATCTGCTTCAGCGTCAGCATGCCTGCCGCGACCTCCTCCGCCGCCGCGGGCAAGGGTAGAACCATCCGGCGACCCGGTGCAATCGGCCCCGCTTCACGCCTTCCAGATGCCGCCGCTCCGGTCCGGATTGCGGGAAAAGCGCGTCTCGTGCTCGTAGAGGTCCGGCCGGTAGAGGCCGAAGATCCGCTCCACGGGCCGGCCGTCGCCGTCGAGGACGGTGCGCCGCACCGACAAGAGCGCCTCGCCGATCTCCACCTTCAGGTGCCGCGCGACGTCCGGGGCCGCGAGCATGGCGGTGACGATCTGGCGGGCGCTCGCGACCTTGCGGCCAGTCCGCTCGATGAGCTTCAGAAGCGGCTCGCGGCCGAGCTCCTCGGGCGTGAAGCTGCGGCCGATTTCCTCCGGCAGCCATGTCGTCAGATGACTGAACGGCACGCCGGACAGGCTGCGCACCCGCACCGCCCGCTGCATCGTGGTGCCCTCGGCAAGATCCATTTCGGCGGCGACCGCCGGGGGGGCGGGGAGATAATCGACGTCGACCACCCGCACGTCGGTTCGCAGCCCGAGAGCCATGAGGTTTTCGAGGTTGCCGGAGAGGCTGGCGCCGATTGGGGAATCGCCGCGCTCGCGCACGAATGTGCCGCGGCCGCGCATGCGCTCGACAATGCCTTCCTGAGTGAGGCGGTCCATCGCCGTGCGGATGGTGATGCGCGAGACGCCGAACTCCTTTGCCAGCGCCACCTCGCCGGGCATCGGCGCCACCGAGCCGTGCCGCCCGTCGAGGATCTCCTGGCGCAGCACCAGATAGACCCGGTGATGCTTCGGCATCGCGGCCAGCTCCTCGCCGAGACGGCGCGCCGAAGGCATGTCCCGGCGTTCCGCCGGCTCCGCATGTCCCGCGACGTCTCCCGCCTCCACCGTCTCGCCGCCTGCTGTCCGGTCCCCGCGCACCGCCCCCTCCGACATGCCTGCCGCCCGCGCCGCGGGCTTCCGTTACAGAAGAGTGTAACCGGCTCCAGCGAGGTTGTACAGGAAATGTCCTATTGACATGACATTAGGCCTATGCTGCCTTTCAGGGGAGCTTGAGATCCGTGGGAGGACGACATGACATCATCATCGAAGCCGACGCGTCGCCGCGTCGTCGCGCAGCTTTCGGGCATCGCCGCCCTGGCGCTTCTGGGCGTTGGCGGCGCTTTTGCGGGGGCGACAGGCGCCTTGGCGGCGGACTGGCCGGACGGCCCGGTGACGATCGTCGTGCCCTTCGATGCCGGCGGCAGCGCCGACCGGATGGCGCGCACGCTGGCCGAACCGCTGGGCGAGAGGCTCGGCCAGCCGGTGGTGGTGGAGAACCGGCCGGGCGGGGCGGGTGGTCTCGGCGCCACCTATGTCGCCCGGCAGGAAGCCGACGGAAACACGCTGCTCCTGATGCAGGCGACGCCCTATCTCGCCAACGCGATCCTCGTCGGCGGCGCGCCGGTGTCCTGGGAGGACTTCGAGTTCCTCAATGCCCAGTGGAACGACTACGCCATCGTCGCGGTGAACGAGGCGAGCCCCTACCAGACCTTCGAGGATCTGGTCGCGGCGATGAAGGAGCCGGGCAAGGTCTCCTCTGGTATCATCTACGGCAATGGTGGCCACCTGCAGACGCTGATGATGATGGATGCGCTGAAGATCCCCCAGGAGAACGTGCGCTTCGTCACCTATAGTGGCGGTGCGCCGCTGCGCACCGCGCTCGCCGGAAACCAGGTCGACTTCGAGATTCTCGCGGCCGAGGGCGCACGGGGCATCTCCGACAAGCTTCGGGTGCTCGCCGTCGTCAACGACGAACAGCCCGAGGGCACCGACGCGCCGCTGTTCAACACGGTGATGGGCAAGCTCGGTGCCGACAAGCAGCCGATCATCGGCGGCAACGTCACCGGCCTCCTGGTGCCGAGCGCCTTCGTCACCGACTACCCGGAGCGCTACGAAACCCTCGTCGCGGCCTATAAGGCCGTCGTCGAGAGCCCGGAATACAAGGACACTGCGAAGAAGGCTGGCCTCGGTGCCGACTGGGTCGGCCCGGAAAAGAGCCAGGCGATGGTCGACGACGCCTATGAAGCGCTGTCGCGCTATTCGGACGTCGTGACGAAATGAGCGGGGGCGCTCGGGTCGGCGCGGCGGGCGAGGGGAAGTCGCCCGCCGCCGCCGCCACGATGCCCGCCGGGCCGGAACCGGTCGCAACGGCGCCGGACGAGCCGAACCCTGTCGGCGCGGGGGCGCTGGTCTTCGCGATTGTCGCGGCGGCCGCCATGGCGGTCTATGCCACTGGCGTCGTGCAGTCCTCGCGCACCGTCGCGGACTACATCCTGATCCTCCCCGCCGCCGTCGTCGGCGCCGGCGCGATCCTCGTCTCGGTGCTGGGCGACGTCGTCCGGCGCGGCGTCAGCTTTGCTGGGCTGGCCGGCGCCGACCGGCAGCCCGTGCTGCTCCTCGTCCTCACCGGCGTCTATGCGGCCACAGTCCCATTCGTCGGCTTCGACGTCGGCACCGCGGCGTTCATCGCGCTCGCTCTCCTGATCCAGGGCGAGCGGCGGATCTGGCTGCTCGTCCTCGCCGCGCTGCTCGGCTCGGGGCTGACGGTCTACCTCTTCCACGACCTGTTGATGGTGCGCATGCCCGTCCTGTTCCTGTGATGTCTTCTCTCCGGTAGGAACCCCTTCGAATGCTTGATCTTGCCGCCTTCGGCGGGGCCCTGCAGCTCCTCTCGAGCGATGCCATGGCCTGGCTGGTGGTCGTTCCCGGTCTCCTGATCGGCCTCGTCTTCGGGGCGATCCCGGGCCTGTCGATCTCGATCGCCATGGCGGTGTTCCTGCCCGCCACCCTCTACATGGATTTCCTGCCGGCGATCCTCTTCCTCTCGGCGATCTTCACCGGCGGAAGCTTCGGCGGCGCCGTCCCAGCGATTTTGATGAACATTCCCGGCACGTCGAGCGCCGTCGCCACCGCCTTCGACGGCTATCCGATGGCGCAGCAGGGCCGGCACGGCGAGGCGCTCGGCGTCGGCCTCGCCGCCTCGGTCATCGGCACCTTCTTCGGCTATCTCATGCTGCTCCTCGTCGTCGGGCCGGTGGCGGACTGGGTGCTGATGCTCGGCCCGACGGAGATGCTGGTCGTCGCCATCGGCGGACTGCTGCTGATCGCCGTCCTCAACGATTCCAGCTTTTCGAAAGGGCTCGCCGCCGGCGCCATCGGCGTCCTCGTCTCGACCGTCGGCTATTCCGACACCGGGCTGATGCGCGGCACCTTCGGCTCGATGTATCTCCTCGACGGTATCCCGGCGATCCCGGCGCTGATCGGCCTGTTCGCGGCGTCCGAACTGATGAACCTCGCCGGCCGCGACTACATCGTCGCCGACAGCGCCAGCCGCCGCATCGCCCTCGCGCCGATCCTTTCGGGCCTGAAGCACGCGGTCGTGCGCTGGCCGGCGGTGCTGCGCGGCTCGGTCCTCGGAACGCTGATCGGCATCGTCCCCGGCGTCGGCGCGAGCGTCGCCAATCTCGTCTCCTACGCCTTCGCCAAGCGCCTCGCCGGGCCGCAGCAGCGCTTCGGCGAGGGCGAGGCCGACGGCGTCATTGCCTCGGAGGCCGCCAATTCCTCGTCCGAAGGCGGCGGCATGGTGACGCTGCTGGCCCTCGGCCTGCCGGGCGGCGCCGGCACCGCGATCATCCTCGGCGCCTTCGCCATGCACGACGTCACCGGCGGCCCGCGCTTCATCGCCGAGCAGACCGACATCGTCTATGCGATCATCCTCGGCAACATGGTGCAGGCGGCGCTGCTGCTCTTCATCGGCGTGGTCTTCGTCTTCTTCGCCGGCTTCATCGTGAAGGCGCCGATCCGCTATCTCATCCCCTTCGTCGTCGCCATCGCCATGATGGGCAGCTACGCCATCACCGGCTCGATCGTCGGTCCGCTGACGGTCGCGGGGGCAGGGGCGCTCGGCTGGCTGATGCGCCGCTACGGCTACCCGGTGACCGCGACCGTCGTCGGACTCCTGGTCGGGCCAATGGCCGAGGGCGAGCTGGTGCGCAGCTGGCAGATCAGCGGCGGCGACCCCAGCTTCGTCCTCGGGCGACCGATCACCCTCGTCCTGGTCGCCCTTCTCGCCGGGGCGATCATCGCCACCGCCGTCAGCCAGCGGCGGGCGAAGGCAAAGCTCAAGGAGGCCTGACCGATGGGCCGGACCATCATCGACAAGATCTGGGACATCCACGAGATCCTTCAGCGCGAGGGTCGCAGCCTGCTCTTCGTCGACCGCCATCTCCTGCACGAGGGCTCCCACCACGCCTTCGACAAGATCGGCACGGCCGGACGCGCCGTGCGCCATCCCGAGCTGACCTTCGGCGTCGCCGACCACTACGCCCCGTCGAGCAAAAGCCGGGCCAACGCCGCCTCGGCGACGATGATCGAGCGCCTGTCGGCCAACACCGCCCGCCACGGCATCGACAGCTTCGGCCTCGGCGACGCGCGGCGCGGCATCGTCCACGTGGCGATGCCGGAGCAGGGGCTGACGCTGCCCGGCCTGATCATCGTCTGCGGCGACAGCCACACCGCCACCCACGGCGCCTTCGGCGCCTTCGCCTTCGGCATCGGCGCCTCCGAGGTCGCCCATGTGCTGGCGACCCAGGCGCTGTGGCAGACGAAGCCGCCGCAGATGAAGATCACCGTCACCGGCAGCCTGCCCTTCGGCACTACGGCGAAGGATCTGGCCCTCCACATCATCGGGCAGATCGGCACCGGCGGGGCGACCGGCCACGCCGTCGAATATGCCGGCGATGCGATCGCGGCGCTGTCGATGGAAGGCCGCATGACGCTCTGCAACATGACCATCGAGATGGGTGCGCGGTCGGGCATCGTGCC
The DNA here is from genome assembly GCA_002700095.1 of Fulvimarina sp. GTDB lineage: Bacteria > Pseudomonadota > Alphaproteobacteria > Rhizobiales > Rhizobiaceae > Jiella. Next base: position 258,355 of record PACL01000059.1, read on the forward strand.
GCCCGACGAAACGACTTTCGCCTGGCTGCAGCAGAGGCCGATGGCACCCGCGGGCGACGCCTTTGCGGCCGCCGTCGAAAGCTGGAAGGCGCTGGGCTCCGACGCGGATGCCGCCTATGCCCGCGAGGTCGTGATCGACGCCGGCGCGGTGGCGCCGATGGTCACCTGGGGCACCAGCCCCGAGCAGGTGGCGCCGGTGACCGGCAGCGTTCCAAGTGCCGAGGCGGGGGGCGATCCCGACACGCTGGACTATATGGGCCTCACCAGCGGCCAGCGGCTTCAGGACATCCGCATCGATAGCGGCTTCATCGGCTCCTGCACCAACGGCCGCTATTCCGACCTCGTCGCCGCGGCGCGGGTTCTGGAGGGACGGCGGCTTGCCGTGCCGCTGCTGGTCTCGCCGGGCTCGATCGAGGTGGCGCGCCGCGCCGAGGAGGCCGGCATCGCCGACATCTTCCGGGCGGCCGGCGCCGAATGGGGGGAAAGCGGCTGCTCGCTCTGCGTCGGCATGAACGGCGACCGGGTCGAGCCGGGCGAGCGCTGCGCTTCGACCTCCAACCGCAACTTTCGCGGCCGCCAGGGGCCGGGCGCCCGGACGCATCTGATGAGCCCGGCCATGGTCGCGGCGGCCGTCGTCGCAGGCCACATCACCGACGTGCGCGCGATGGACCTTGCAGACATTTTGGACGGCCCCGCGGCGTCGCCGGCACTGGCCGGTTCTGCCTCCGCGAGCGAGGGAGCCTGAGCCGATGCAGCCTTTCACCACCGTCAGCGGAGCCGGCGTCGTCCTTGCCCGCGACAACATCGATACCGACCAGCTCATCCCCGCCCGCTTCATGAAGCGCACCCGCTCGGAAGGCTATGGCGACCAGCTGCTCCACGATCTGAGGTTTCGCGAGGATGGCGCGCCGGTTCCTGATTTTCCGCTGAACCGCATGGCGGAGCGGCCCGTCCTGATGGTTGCGGGAGAGAACTTCGGCTGCGGCTCCTCCCGCGAGGCGGCGGTCTACGCCCTCGTCGACCACGGCATCCGCGTCGTCGTCGCGGGAAGCTTCGCCGACATCTTCCGCGGCAACGCCGCCAAGAACGGCCTCCTGACCATCGCGTTCGGCGAGCGGGAGCGGCAGAGGCTGGCGGCCTTCATCGGCGGAGGGGGCGAGCCGGCGAGGCGCCTCACCGTCGATCTCGAGGCGCAGGACATCCGTGCGGACGGCCTCGAGGCGATCGGCTTCGACGTCGATCCGGGCGTCAAGCGACGGCTGCTGCTCGGCCTCGACGAGTTGTCGGAGACGCTGGAGGACGAGCTGCAGATCGTGGATTTCGAGGCACGGTATTTGGCGGGCGCGCCGTGGGTGGTGCCGAATGCCGGGTCGGCGAAAGCGGGGTGAATGGCGGCTGGGCTCCCGACCGGCCATTCGTGCCGTGAAGCCGATTTCGGACTTCCGGATGATCTGCATGGCCGGGGCATACTGGACAAACTGGACAAACTGGACAAGTACATCCTTTGCAGCTAGATGGGAGACACAACGACGAGGCAGCATGATCCCATGACGATCCGCCGCGCTCCGACATCCCCGCGCCAAGGCGACAGCACGGCCACGCGTGTCGCCGCGAAGGTGATCGATGCACTGCGAGACGATCATGCCTTAGCCTCGACCCCCATGGCGTTTCCCGCCGAAGTCGTTGGAGAAGTGGCTGCTGCCATCGCCGATCTTCCGCCGGAAACCTGGCGGGTACTCGGCTCCCGCCGTGCCGACCTCAGCCGGGAAATCCGTCAATTGATGGAAAGGGTCGGCCTGGAAAAGAGCGCCCTCATCGCGCTCGACATTCCCGCGATTGCCGAGGCGTCGCAGGGCGAAGGCCTCGGGCCGCTCGTCAGCGTCGAAGAGGGCAGGCGTGCCCTCGACGACCTTGCCGTGCCCCGCCGGCTCGAGGACTGGGCCGGTCCCGTCGCCGGGGCAAGCGAACTCGCCCGCGATTTCGGCATTGCCCGTTCGACCCTTCATCGATGGCAGCAGGCAGGCGAGGTCGTCGCACTGCTCAAGGGAACCAGAAAGCACGTCTTTCCGATCGCCCAGTTCATCGACGGGCGGCCTGTCGGCGGGATCGGCGACGTCACTCGGCTGGCCGGCAACCATCGCGCAGCCTGGATCTGGCTCAGCCGGCCCAATCCCGTTCTGGGGGGACGAAAGCCGGTCGAACTTCTGATCGAGGATCGGCGGAGCGAGGTTCTGGACGCCGCAGAGGCTGCCTTCTCCCTGCAATGACCCTCGACGGCGCGCTTCTCCAAAGGTTCGCCGTTCGCCTCCACGTCGAAAGCTATGTGAGGATCGTGCCGCGCCGCCACGCGGCAACTCCGCTCGGCATGGGATTGGGCAAGAGCCGGTTTTCCAGCCCGAAAAACCGGTTCAGACTTCTCTATCTGGCGCAGGATCCGACGACTGCCGTGGCCGAGACGATCGTTCGCGACCGCTTCGAGGGAGCCTCCGAGCGCCTGCTGCTCGCAGAGGAATTCGACATCTACGCGATCGTTCGCATCCGGAACCCTGTCCCACTCTTCCTTCTCGATCTGCGCCATGAGGGAGCAAGTCTTCTCGGCGTGTCGACCGATGCCGTGCGGGCGAAGGCACAGGCGGCGGGGCGAAGGCTCAGCCAGGAAATCTATGATCGCACCGCTTTCGACGGCATCGTCTACATGTCGCGCATCACCAATCGGCCATGCGTCGCCGTTTATGACCGTGCGGTCGACGGCCGCCTGGAGGCCGGGGCACCAGCCGTCGATCTCCCACGCCTTGCGAGCCTGCCGACAATCGTGAAGGCTCTCCATCTGACCGTCGTCAGGACGCCCTGACAGAGCCCTGTTCGTCGCCGGTCGAAGCAAGGGATCACCGGCTTCGACCCATCCCCGCAGAGGGTCTCACCCCGCGAACCGCGCGCTCGCGATCCCGTGTTCCGGATCATGTGCCGGAGCGGCCTTGTCGGTGGCAAGCGTGCTGCGGGAGAAGACGATCGGCGTCCTCAGGCCCGGCACGCCCTCGGCCTCGATCCTGAGGCCGCGCGCGGCGATCTGGGGTTCGGCGAGGGCTTCCGACACGGTGTTGATCGGCCCGCCGGGAACGCCCGCCGTCTCCAGCGCGGCGATGATCTCCGCACGGCTCTGCCGGGCGATCGCCGGGGCGAGGAGGGCGGTCAGCCGCTCGCGGTTTTCCACCCGGGCGGGGTTGGTGGCGAAGGCCGGGTCGCCGGCGAGGCCGCCGAGATCGAGCGCCTTGCAGAGATTGGCGAACTGCCGGTCGTTGCCGCAGGCGACGATGACGTGGCCGTCGCTCGCCGCAAACACCTGATAGGGCACGATGTTGGGATGGGCGTTGCCCATGCGGCGGGGCGACCTGCCGGAGACCAGCGCATTCATCGCCTGATTGGCGAGCGCGGCGACGCCGCAGTCGAGGAGAGCAAGATCGACATGCTGGCCGAGGCCGGAGCGCTGCCGCTCGATGATCGCCGCCTGGATGGCGATGGTGCCGTAGAGCCCCGTGAGGATGTCGATCCAGGCGACGCCGATCTTCTGGGGTTCGCCGTCGGGATCGCCGGTCAGGTCCATGATCCCGCACATGCCCTGGATCAGGAAATCGTAGCCCGGGCGGGACGCTTCCGGGCCGGTCTGGCCGAAGCCGGTGATCGAAGCGTAGACGAGGCGGGGATTGCGGGCGGCAAGGCTGTCATAATCGAGGCCGAAGCGCTTCAGGCCGCCGACCTTGAAGTTCTCGACCAGAATGTCGGCGTCGTCGATGAGACGCTTCAGCGCTTCCAGCTGCGCTTCGTCCTTGAAGTCGCAGGCAAAGCTGGTCTTGCCGCGGTTGGCCGCGTGGAAGTAGGCGGCCGTCGGTCGCTCCTCGCCCTCACGCTGGATGAAGGGCGGGCCCCATGTGCGGGTGTCGTCGCCTTCCGGCGCCTCGACCTTGATGACTTCGGCGCCGAGATCGGCCAGCGTCTGGCCGATCCAGGGACCGGCCAGGATGCGGGCGAGCTCGACGACCTTGAGGCCCTTGAGCGGCGCGTCGGCCATCAGAAGAAGGCCTGCAGCCCGGTGATCGCCCGGCCGAGGATCAGCGCGTGGACGTCGTGGGTGCCCTCATAGGTGTTGACCGTCTCGAGGTTGATCATGTGGCGCATCACGCCGAATTCCTCGGAGATGCCGTTGCCGCCGTGCATGTCACGGGCCATGCGGGCAATGTCGAGCGCCTTGCCGCAATTGTTGCGCTTGACGATGGAGATCATCTCCGGCGCGGCATTCGCCTCGTCCATCAGCCGGCCGACCCGCAGCGAAGCCTGCAGACCGAGCGCGATCTCGGTCTCCATCTCGGCGAGCTTCCTCTGAAACAGCTGGGTCTGGGCCAGCGGCTTGCCGAACTGCTTGCGGTCGAGGCCGTACTGGCGGGCGCCATGGAAGCAGGCCTCGGCCGCGCCCATCACGCCCCAGGAGATGCCGTAGCGGGCGCGGTTAAGGCAGCCGAACGGGCCCTTCAGACCCTCGACATTCGGCAGCAGCGCGTCCTCGGACACCTCGACGTCGGCCATGACGATCTCGCCGGTGACGCTGGCCCGGAGCGACAGCTTGCCGCCGATCTTCGGAGCGGTGAGGCCCTTCATGCCCTTTTCGAGCACGAAGCCCTTGATCTTGCCGCCATGAGCCTCGGACTTCGCCCAGACGACGAAGACGTCGGCGATCGGCGAATTGGAGATCCACATCTTCGAGCCGTTGAGGACGTAGCCGCCCTCGGTCTTCCTGGCGACGGTCTTCATGCCGCCCGGGTCGGAGCCGGCGTCGGGCTCGGTCAGGCCGAAGCAGCCGATGAACTCACCCGAGGCGAGCTTCGGCAGATAGCGCTTGCGCTGCTCCTCGGTGCCATAGGCGTAGATCGGATACATGACGAGGGACGACTGCACCGACATCATCGAGCGGTAACCCGAATCGACCCGCTCGATCTCGCGGGCGACTAGGCCGTAGGCGACGTAGGAGGCGCCGATGCCGCCATATTCCTCCGGGACCGTCACGCCGAGGAGGCCCATCTCGCCCATCGCCCGGAAGATCGACGGATCGACCCGCTCCTCGCGGGCCGCCTCGGTGACGGCCGGGGCGAGCCGGCTCTGGGCGAACTGCGCCGCCGCATCGGCCAGCATCCGCTCGTCCTCGGACAGCTGGTCGGCGAGGCGGAACGGGTCGGACCAGTCGAACTGGCCGAGATTGGGCGCGTCCTTCGGCTTCAGGGCCATGCATCTTCTCCCGAATATCTGTTTCTGGGGTTGGTGATAACACCGGCAGGGGAGGGGGTTCAAACGAATAGGACTTGCCATGTCATGAGCTTTGGTCATGAAGTTGGCGTTCCTGCTCTTCCGCCTGCGAACTGTCCGAAGGTCCCATGCGCCGCTCCTACACCCCCACCATCGGCGAGCTCGAAGCCTTCCGGGCGCTGGCGCAATCGGGCTCGGCCACCCGCGCGGCGCAGACCCTCGGCCTCACCCAGAGCGCCGTCAGCCGGTCGCTGCAGAGCCTGGAGGAGCGGCTCGGCGTCCGGCTGTTCCACCGGGTGCGCCAGCGGCTGATCCTGTCGGATGCCGGGCGCGCCTTCCTGCGCGATGCCGAGCGCATCCTGTCGGACATCGACGGTGCCGTCCTGACGGTCATGTCCTTTGGTGGCCGGGAACAGCTCCTGCGCCTCGTCGCCCTGCCGACCTTCGCCAGCGCCTGGCTGATCCCGCGTCTCGGGCGCTTTGCCGCGGTCGCGCCGGAGATCACCATCGACGTCACCTCGGCGCTGGGGCCGGTGGATTTCTCCCGCGACCCGGCGGACGCGGCGATCCAGCGCCTCGAACTGCGCGCGCGCGGCGCCGAGGCGATCGCGCTGCTCGACGAGACGCTGATCGTCGTCGCCAGCCCTGAGATCACCGGACGGTCCGGCGAACTCTCCGACGCCGACCTTGCCAGGCTGCCGCTGCTGCAGCAGGCGACACGGCCGGATCTCTGGCTCCGCTGGTTCCAGGAGGCGGCGATGGAGGCGGTGGACATCCTTCGGGGGCCGCGCTTCGAGCATTTCGGCATGGTGCTCGCGGCGGCCCGCGCCGCGCTCGGCGCCGCCCTCGTGCCGGCCATGCTGGTCGAGGAGGATCTGGCCTCCGGACGGCTGCTGCGGGCGTCTTCCCGAAGCCTCGACGGCGGCTCGCCCTATGGGCTGATCTTCCCGCCGCAACAGGCGGACAATCCGGCCTTCGTGGTCTTCCGAGACTGGCTGGTCGAGGAGGCCCGGGGATCGCCAGACCGGGCCTGACCCGGCTCAGGCGCCGGCGAGCCGCCTGCCGGCTGCCTCGCCGGCGATCCGGCCGAGGGTGACGGCGGTGAGGAGGCCGTTGCCGGAGAGATAGCCGGAAGCCTGCGATCCCGAAACGCCGCAGGCCGCGCCGCCGGCGGCGTAGAGATTGGCGAAGGCCGTTCCGTCCTGCCGCATCACCCGCGCTTCGCCATCGACCACGAGCCCGCCTTGCGTGTGGAACAGCGCCCCGGTGACCCGCACCGCCTTCAGGGGCGCCTGCAGCCGCGGCGCGTCGGCAAGGTTGCGGCCGAACGGATCCTCGCCGCCCGTCGCCTTGGCCTCCTCGAAGGCCTCCAGCGTCGTGGTGAGGGTCGCGGCGGGAAGCTTCAGCTTCTCGGCCAGCTCGCCGGTGGTCCAGGCCGAGACCACGCCATTCACCGCCTCCAGATTGCGAAAATCCTCGAACTGTCGGCAGATGCCGGCGATGCGTTCGTCGAAGATGGTGAAGGCGATGCCGTCCGGCTGCTTCAGCACCTCGGCCGCCTGTTCCGAATAGCCGCGGGATTCGTCGCTGAAGCGTCTGCCCTCGAGATTGACCTGGCAGCCGCCCTCGGTGATCGTCGCCCAGGTGAGGAGGATGCCGGCGGGATGGGCGACGGAGCCGTGGCCCTGGTGGCCAGAGAGGTGGGAGAGCTTCGCCCCCAGCGCCTCGCCCCACAGGACGGCCTCGCCCTGGTTGCCCTCATGGCCGAAATAGAGCGCGTCGGAAAGTTGCGGGATGTGTTCGGCGACGAGGTCCCGGTTGCCGCCATAGCCATTGCAGGCAAGGATCAGTGACGCTGCGCCGAGCCTCTCGCGGCCGCCGTCGGGGCGGGTGAAGGAGAGCCCGGTGACGCGGGCGTCGGCGCCGACGAAAAGCGTGTCGACGGCGCTGTCGCAGAGGATGTCGCAACCGGCGTCCTCCACCGCCTGGCGCAGGCGGTCGACCAGCTCCTGGCCGGACCGGCTGGGCAGGCCGTGCATCCGCCTGCGGGAATGGCCGGGATAGGAGAAGTCGGTGACGACGGAGAACGGCATCGCGAAGCGCTCGGCCAGCCATTCCACCGCCGGGCCGCTCGCCGCCGCGACGCGCTGCGCGAGGGCGGCCTCGGGCTCGTCATGCGCCTTCGTCATGATGTCGGCGGCAAACAGCTCCGGCGTATCCTCGATGCCGGCGTCCTGCTGGAACCTGGTGCCGGCGGCCGGCACAAGCCCCGCCGACAGCGCCGTCGAGCCGGAGGGCGTCGCGTCGCGCTCGAGGATCAGCACCTCGCCGACGCCGGCCTCCCTTGCGGCGAGGGCGGCGGTCAGCCCCGCCGCGCCGGCCCCGACGATGACGAGCGGAACCTGCGTCTCGAACTCGGAAGGCTCCGCCCGCTCGATCCTTGCCATCATCCGTCCCCTTCCGGTGGTTGCGTCCCCATGGCGCCGCCATGTCTCGCGATCATGACTAACCTGTCCGATGAAAAAGACAAGATTGGTCTGAGGCCTCGAATGACGCCGCCCATGAATGCTGGCTTTTTCGGCATTTCGCCCGCCATGCTGGCCAAGTTCTGCGCAGCGATGAATCGGTTGACAGGACAGAATCTGTCTGCCTGAATAGACAGCATCAGTCGGACCAAGGATCGCATGGCCATCAGATCCCAGCCCATCGTCGCGGAACCGCGCAAGGCGCTTCGGGTGTATCTGCACCTGAAGGACCGGATCCTGTCCGGAGCGCTGGCGCCGGCCCAGCGCATGGCGAGCGAGCCGGATCTGGCGACCGAGCATGGGGTATCCCGCGTCACCATCCGCGGCGCCCTGGAGCGGCTCGCCGAGGATGGTCTCGTCGAGCGGCGGCCGGGCTCCGGCACCTATGTCCGCGCCACCCAGCGCCCGCATGCGATCGTCGCCGACTTTTCCAACGTCTTCACCCATCTTGTGGAAATGGGCCGGCGCACCGACGTCCGGCTGCTCTCCTTCGGCTATGCCTTGCCGACGCCGGCTGTTGCCGAGGGGCTGGGGCTGGATGCCGGCGAGGAGGTGCAGCGCTCGGTTCGCGTGCGCATCGCCGACGGCACGCCGTTTTCCTACCTCGTCACCCATGTCCCGAAGCGGATCGGCATCTCCTATTCGGAAGCCGACTTGCGTTCGACGCCGCTGCTGGAGCTTCTGGAGCGCTCTGGCGCAAAGGTAGCGAGCGCTCGCCAGAGCGTCGGCGCCACCCAGGCCGGCCCCGAGATCGCCGAGGCGCTTTGCGTCGAGACCGGCGCGGCGCTGCTGTCGATCACCCGCATCGTCCAGGACGAGGCGGGCGAGGGCGTCGAATATCTCTACGGCCTCTACCGCCCGGATCTCTACGAACTCCAGCTCGATCTGGAGCGCACAAGGCGGGGCAGCGCCATGCGTTGGACCGCCAAATCCCCCTCCGCCGGCGAACGACCGGCGGTCGCCGCGCGGCCGGCGCCCCGTCCCACAGGCAAGAAGCTCTCGACCGGCAAAAGGAAGACGACGCGATGACGAAACTGCATGACCAGATCAGCCGCCGCACCGTCCTCGGCGGTGGCGCGGCCCTCGCCGCCACCCTGGCGATGCCAGGTGTCCTGCGGGCCCAGGAGCCGAAGAGCGTCAAGATCGGCATCCTGCAGCCGGTGACCGGCAATCTCGCCCAGGATGGCGAACTCGGCCGCACCGGCGCCGAATATGCCATCAAGGCGGTGAACGATGCCGGCGGCATCCCGTCGCTCGGCGGCGCGACGCTCGAAATGGTGTTCGGCGACGCCCGCTCGACGCCCGAGGGCGGCACCGCCGAGGTCGAGCGGATGCAGTCCGAGGGCGTTGCCGGCATCGTCGGCGGCTTCGCCAGCCCGATCTGCCTCGCCTCGAGCCAGGCCGCGGCGCGCTACGACCTGCCCTACGTCGTCGACGTCGGCGTCTCGGACAAGATCGTCCAGCGGGACCTTTCGAACACCTTCCGCTTCGGCCCCGGCTTCGGCACCTGCTCGAAGACCGCCATCGAGAATCTGGTGAAGCTCAACGAGGCTGCCGGCAAGCCGGCCAGAACCGTCGTGCTCGTCCACGAGGACGGGCTGTTCGGCTCGGGCCTTGCCAAGCTGATGGCGACGGAGCTGCCGAAATACGGCTTCGAGATCTTCGAGACCATCGCCCATCCGACGCCGGCCCGCGACATGTCGAACGTCGCCCTGCGCATCCGCTCGCTGAAGCCGGACCTGATCATCCCCTCGTCCTACTATGGCGAGACGGTGCTCCTGATGCGCACGCTCTACCAGCAGCGGGTGCGGCCGATGGGCTATTATTCGGTGCTCAACGGCGCCGCCTCCAACATGCGCTTCGTCAAGGAATTCCCCGAGATCGCCAATCTCGACATGGACTGCAACCACTGGCACGACCCCCGCAAGGAAGAAGCGATCCAGCTGAAGAAGGCCGTCGAGGACGCCGGCGGGCTGTGGGCCTACAACATCCCACTCAACTATTCCTGCGTGAAGCTACTCGCCGACGCCATCGACCGGGCAGGCTCCGTCGAGCCCAAGGCGATCAACGAGGCGCTGGCCGCCTCCACCTTCGAGGGTCACGTCATGCCCTATGGACCGACGAAGTTCGACAAGGGCCAGAACACCGGCGCCGCCCCGGTCTCGCTGCAGGTGCAGGACGAGACGATCAAGGTGATCTACCCGGAAGAGTTCGCCGACGCCAAGCCGGTGTTTCCGATCAGCGGGTGAGGGGCGGGCGCCTCGCTTGAAGGCCTTGTCTCGAAGGCGCAGCATAGCTGTAGCCCCTCATCCTGAGGCGTGAGCGAAGCGAGCCTCGAAGGGCGAGGGGCGCTAGGCATCGACGTCGGCCGCAAGGCAGCGCGAACTGGAGCACCCCCATCTGTCCGGCAGGACAGAGGGGGGGTGCCTGGCGCCACCATCGACCAAGGCATTGCCGCTCCGCCGCCAGACGATCGATCGACCCGCCTCTATCGCGGTCAATGCAAAAGCCCACAGGCCAAACCAGAAAAAACCCATCGATGTACTCACCCGACATCATCATCGAGGCGCTGCTCAACGGGCTTCTGACCGGGGCGATCTATGCGCTCGTCGCCCTCGGGCTGACGCTCGTCTACGGCGTCCTCCACATCATCAACTTCGCCCACGGAGCGCTGCTCGCGGCGGCGATGTTCGCCGTCCTATTGATCAACCAGCTCTTCGGCGTCGACCCCTATGTCCAGATCCCGTTCCTCACGGTGATCTTCTTCGCGGTCGGCTACGGGCTGCAGCGGCTGATCATCGGGCCGGCGAGCCACGGCCGCGACGAGAACATCCTGCTCGTCACCCTCGGCCTGTCGATCGTCATCGAGAACCTGCTCCTCGCCGGCTTCGGCTCCGACACCCGCTCGCTGAACACCGACTACTCCTTCAACGTCTACGAGGTCGGGCCCTATCTCCTCAGCCAGGTGCGGGTCTTCGGCGCCGCCGGCGCGCTGGTGACGGCGGCGCTGCTCTGGCTGTTCCTGTCGCGCTCGGACACCGGCAAGGCGATCCGCGCCGTCGCCAGGGAGAAGATCGGCGCCAGCCTGCAGGGCATCGACGTCGCCCATGTCTACGCCGTCACCTTCGGCCTCGGCTGCGCCTGCCTCGCCGTTGCCGCCTGCCTCCTGCTGCCGACCTTCTACGTCAATCCGAAGATCGGCAGCGCCTTCGTCCTCGTCGCCTTCACCATTGTCGTCCTCGGCGGCATGGGTTCGATCGTCGGCGCCATGCTCGGCGGGCTGATCATCGGCGTTGTCGAGAGCATGAGCGGCCTCTTCCTCGGCGAAAGCCTCGGCCAGATCGGTATCTTCGTGATCTTCATCCTGACGCTGCTGTTGCGGCCGACCGGCCTGTTCGGAGCCAAGGCATGAGTGCGCTGCGCCCTTATCTTCCTGTGATCGGCCTCGGCGTGCTGCTCGCCCTCGCGCCGCTCTTCGTCACCTCCAACGTCGCCCTGAACTTCCTGGTCTTCACCCTGATCATCGCGCTGGCGGCGCAGGGCTGGAACCTCCTCGGCGGCTTCGGCGGGCAATTCTCCTTCGGCCACGCAGCCTTCTTCGGAGTCGGCGCCTATGTCTCGGCGATCTGGCAGATGAGCCTCGGCCTCGACGCCTGGACGGGCTTTGTTGCAGGCACCCTGGCTGGCGCCGTCACCGGCCTCACCATCGGCTTCCTCGCCTTCCGGGCGGGGCTGCGCGGCTCCTATTTCGCCCTCGTGACCCTCGCCTTCGCTGAGGTGTTCCGGGTTCTTTCCAACTCTTCCGAGGCGACCGGCGGGGCGGCCGGCCTGCTGCTGCCACTCCGGATCGGCGCGCAGAACCTGCAATTTGCCGACCGCTCGACCTTCCTCGCCTTCGTCGTCGCACTGACGATCCTCGTCCTTCTCCTCGTCCAGTGGATCCGCGGCTCGCGCTTCGGCGCCCAGCTGGTCGCGCTGCGCGAGAACGAGGAAGCGGCGCGGGCGCTGGGCGTCGACGTCTTCGCGGTCAAGCTGAAGGCCATCGGCCTTTCGGGCGCCATCACCGCGGCGGCGGGCGTCCTCTATCTGCAATATTTCCTGTTCATCGATTCCAACATCGTCTTCGGCACCTGGATCTCCGTCGAGGTCCTGCTCGCAGCGATCGTCGGCGGCCTCGGCACGGTGCTCGGGCCGGTCGTCGGCGCGCTGGCGCTGCATGGCCTCGGCGAACTGGTGAAGCACCTCGCCGGCGACCTGCCGGGCATCGACCTTGCGGTCTACGGCGCCGTGCTCGTCGTCGCCGTCGCCTTCCTGCCGGGCGGCCTCGTCGGCCTTTTCAGGCGAAAGCCGGCACCCCGGCAGGTGCGCAAGACGGCTCCCGAGGGAGGACGCGTCTGATGTCCACCACCCAGATGTCGCCGGCAACCGGGACGCTGCCCCCCGATGAGATGCTGCCCCCCGCTGAGATATTGAAAGTCGAGAATGTCACCATGCGCTTCGGCGGGCTCACCGCCGTCAACGACGCCTCGCTGACCGTCAAGAAAGGCTCGATCACCGGCCTGATCGGTCCGAACGGCGCCGGCAAGACGACGCTGTTCTCCATCGCCTCGGGCTTTCTGGCGCCGACCCGCGGCCGCATCGCCTTCGAGGGCGGCGACATCACCGGCGTCGCACCCCACAGGCTGGCCGAGCGCGGCCTCGGCCGCACCTTCCAGATCGTCAAGCCCTTCGCCGGGCTGTCGGTGCTGGAGAACATCGTCGTCGGCGCATTCCTGCGCCATCCGCGCCGAGCCGATGCCGAGGCGGTGGCGGCCCGCGTCGCGGCACGGGTCGGCCTCGGCGACAGGCTGGACGATCCGGCCGCCAGCCTCACCGTTTCCGGCCGCAAGCGCCTCGAGGTCGCCAAGGCGCTGGCGACCGGGCCGAAGCTGCTCCTCCTCGACGAGGTTCTCGCCGGCCTCAACCCGTCGGAGGTCCGCGACATCATCCCCGTCATCCGCGAGCTGCGCGATACGGGCATAACCATCCTGATGATCGAGCACGTCATGCAGGCCGTTGTCAGCCTCTGCGACGAGGTCTTCGTCCTCGCGCAAGGGGCGATCATCGCCGGCGGCACGCCGCAACAGGTGGTGTCCGATCCGAAGGTCATCGAGGCCTATCTCGGCAAGGGCGCGGCGGCGCGCCTCAATCGCGGGGAGACGGCCGATGCTTGAAGTCGAGGGACTGAAGGCCGGCTACGGCAGCGTCGAGATCCTGCGCGGCATCGATCTCAGCGTGAAGGAAGGTGAGATCATCGCCGTCCTCGGCTCCAACGGCGTCGGCAAGACGACGCTGAACATGGTCCTTTCGGGCCTTTTGAAGGCGAAGGGCGGCGACATCCGCTTCGAGGGGCGCTCGCTGAAGACCTGCTCGCCCGGCCAGATCGTTGCCTCGGGACTGATCCAGGTGCCCGAGGGCCGGCGCATCTTCCCCAACATGGGCGTGCGCGAAAATCTCGAGCTCGGCAGCTACGGCCGGGCAAGGCAGAACCGCGCGCAAAATCTCGACAAGGTGTTCGAGACATTCCCGCGGCTGAAGGAGCGGATCGGCCAGTTCGCCGGCACCCTGTCCGGCGGCGAGCAGCAGATGCTCGCCATCGGCCGCGGCCTGATGGCCGAGCCGAAGCTCTTGATCCTCGACGAGCCCTCGCTCGGCCTGTCGCCGCTTCTCGTCGAGGAGATGTTCGGCCTGATCAAGCGCCTGAATGGCGAGGGCCTGACGATCATGCTGGTCGAGCAGAATGTCGTCCAGTCGCTGGAGCTGGCGACGCGGGCTTATGTCATCGAGAACGGCGCCGTCGCGATTTCGGGCAAGGCCGCCAATGTCGCCGCCGATCCGGAATTGCGCCGAACCTATCTCGGCCTTTGATGCGCGCGGCTCAGCGCCGCCACCAAGACATACGAGGAAACGCACCATGTCTCTCAAAGCGAGACTGTCCCGGGACGGCGTCGTCGTCGCGCCCGGCATCTACGATCCGCTGACCGCGCTGATTGCGACTGAGGCCGGCTTCGAGGCGATGTATCTGTCGGGTGCCGCCGTCGCCTATACCCGGCTTGGCCGATCCGACATCGGCCTGTCGACCATGACCGAGATGGTCGAGACGATCCATCTGGTGCGCGACCGCGTCGACACGCCGATGATCGTCGATGCCGACAACGGTCATGGCAACGCCCTCAACGTCCAGCGCACCGTGCGCATGTATGAGCGGGCCGGCGCCAACGCCCTGCAGCTGGAAGACCAGAGCCTGCCCAAGCGCTGCGGCCACCTGTCGGGCAAGAAGCTCGTCACATCCGGCGACATGGTCGGCAAGATCAAGGCGGCCGTCGATGCCCGCGCGAGCGATGAAACGCTGATCATTGCCCGCACCGACGCCATCGCCGTCGAAGGCTTCGATGCCGCCGTCGAACGGGCCGAGCGTTACGCCGAGGCCGGTGCCGACATTCTCTTCGTCGAGGCGCCGCGCAGCGAGGACGAGCTGTCGCAGGTGACGGCCCGCTTTGCCGCCCGCCTGCCGCTTCTCGCCAACATGGTCGAGGGCGGCGCGACACCGATGAAGAATGCCGACGATCTCGGCGCACTCGGCTTCAAGATCGTGATCTTTCCCGGCGGGATCGTGCGCGCCGTCGCCAGGGCCGCCGGCGACTACTACCGCTCGCTCCACGAGCACCGCAGCAACACACCCTTCAAGGACCGCATGTTCAACTTCGACGAGCTGAACGACGTCATCGGCACGCCCGAGCTTCTGGCGCTCGGCACCCGCTATGAGGATCCGGACGGAGCCGCCGAATGACCACGACCATCGATCCCGTCACCCTCGCCGTCCTCAAGGGCCGGCTGGAGCAGATCGCCGACGAGATGGACGCGACCCTCTGCCGCTCGGCCTTCAACCCGATCATTGCCGAGGCCAAGGATGCCTGCCACGGCCTTTACCATGCAACCACCGGCGCGACCCTCGTTCAGGGCACCAGCGGCCTGCCGATCTTCGTCGGCGCCATGAGCTTTGCCGTCCAGGCGGTGATCGAAAAGGTGAACCGCGAGGGCGGCCTGCAAGCCGGCGATACCTTCATCTTCAACGACCCCTATTCCGGCGGCACCCATCTCAATGATTTCCGGCTGGTGCGCCCAGTCTTCCGCAACGGCGAACTCTTCGCCTGGCTCGCCTCGGTCGGCCACTGGCTTGACATCGGCGGCAATGTCGCCGGCGGCTATAACCCCAAGGCGACCGAGAGCTTCCAGGAAGGCATGCGCGTGCCGCCGGTGCGTCTGATGACGGCGGGCGTCCTGAACCAGGACATCGTCGACATCCTCAACGCCAATTCGCGGGTGCCGGATTCCAACTGGGGCGATCTCAACGGCCAGCTGAACGCCCTCGACCTCGGCGACCGGCGCTTTGCGGCGCTGCTCGACCAGTATGGCGAAACGGTCGTCGCTGCCGCCCTCGACGCCTTCTCCGACCGGGCCGAAGCCCTGATGCGCGCGGCGATCGCCTCGCTGCCGGATGGCAGCTACTCCTTCGAGGACGTCCTCGACAATGACGGCATCGTCGACGAGATGCTCACCGTCGCCCTCGACGTGACCATTGCGGGCGAAGAGATGACGCTGGACTTCTCGCGGTCCTCGCCGCCGGTGAAGGGCCCGATCAATATCTCCTACGCGACCTCCGTCGCGGCCTGCTACGTCGCCCTGAAGCACATCTTCACCGATGTGCCGGCCAATGCCGGCTGCCTCAGGCCGATCAAGTTCGTCATTCCCGACACCACGCTTCTGGCCGCAAAAGCGCCGAAGCCCATGGCCGGCTATACCGAGACCATCCTGCGGTTGATCGGCGTCATGCTGGGCGCTTTGGCAAAGGCCGACCCGGAGCGCGCGACAGCGGCGCCATTCGGCACGATCAACGCCCTGTCGATCGCCGGCAACCGCGCGGATGCCAGCCGCTTCGTGATGTTCTCCTTCTTCGGCGGCGGCCTCGGTGGCAATCCCGAGAGCGACGGCCTGAACCACGCCAACAACCCGATCTCCACGGCGACGATCCCGCCGCTGGAAATCATGGAAGCCGCCTATCCCGTGATGTTCACGCAATGGGCGCTGAGGCCTGATTCCGCAGGGGCTGGGACACATCGCGGCGGCGTCGGCGCGGTCTACGAGATCGAGATGCTGACCGACAGCGATGTCGCGCTGCTCGGCGAGCGCGGCAAGCGCGCGCCCTTTGGGGTCGCGGGCGGCATGGAAGCCGCGCTCAACCAGTTCTCCTGGCAGGAGGGCGAGGAGACCTGCTCGCCGCCGATGGTCTCCAAAGTCACCGACGTGAAGGTGACGACAGGCAAGCGCCTGCGCCTCGAAACCCCCGGTGGCGGGGGCTGGCGCGATCCGAAGCAGCGCCCGGCCGACCTCGTCTCCCGCGACGTGCGCCTCGGCTATGTCAGCCGCGAGGCGGCCCGCCGCGATTACGGCGTCGCCCTCACCGATGATCTCGGCGTGGACGAAGCCGCGACCACCAATCTCAGAAACGGAGCCACGGCATGAGCGCCCTCGGCACAAAAGCCCGCGGAACGACAGCGCTCGGCCGGATCGTCGGCGTCGATGTCGGCGGCACCTTCACCGATCTCTTCTACTATGACGAAGCGGCTGGCGCCTTCCGCACGGCTAAGGTCTCGTCCAATCGAGGCGACGAGGCCGTCGGCTTCATCGAAGGCCTGAAGACCTTCGGCGCGCTCGCCGATCTTTCCTCGGTCGTCCACGGCACCACCGTCGGCACCAATGCGCTACTCGAGCGCAAGGGCGCCAAGGTCGGGCTGATCACCACCGCCGGCTTCCGCGACGTCCTCGAAATGCGCCGGCGCGACCGTCGCAACACCTGGGGCCTGTGGGGCGATTTCGTCCCTGTCGTCGATCGTGACTTCCGGCTGGAAGTCGGCGAGCGGGTGCTCGCTGACGGCACGGTCCGCGCCGAAGTCGATCCCGCCGAAGTGGAGGAGGTCGCCAGGGCGCTGCTCGCCAAGGGTGCGGAAGCCCTCGCCATCGTCTTCGTCAACGCCTATGCCAACCCGGCCAACGAGCTCGCCGCGCTGGAAGCGGCCAAGGCGGTCTGGCCGAACGACAACGTGACGGCCTCCAGCCAGATCCTGCCCGAGATCCGCGAGTTCGAGCGCACCTCCACGACGGTGCTCAACGCCTATCTCCAGCCGGTCGTCGGCGGCTATCTCGGCAAGCTCGACGCGGCGCTGAAGGCCGACGGCTTTTCCGGCAAGTTCCACATCGTCCAGTCGAATGGCGGCGTGATGTCGACCGAAACGGCCCGGCGGCTTCCAGTGCGCACCGCGCTCTCCGGCCCGGCGGCCGGCGTCATCGCGGCGGCGGCAATTTCGGAGGCTGCGGGCTTCCCGAATGTCATCACCGGCGATCTTGGCGGCACCTCCTTCGACGTGTCGCTGGTGGCGGACGGCAAGACCGCGCTTGCCGCCCAGACCACCATCGATTTCGGCCTCGTGATCCGCACCCCGATGATCGAGATCTCGACCATCGGCGCCGGCGGCGGCTCGATCGCCCATGTGGATGCCGGCGGCATGCTGCAGGTCGGCCCGGAAAGCGCCGGCTCGCGGCCGGGCCCGGTCTGCTATGGCGGCGGCAACGACCGTCCGACGCTGACCGACGCCAATGTCGTTCTCGGCCGGATCAATGCGGCCAGGCCCATCGGCGGCAAGGGCAACCGCCTCGACGTCGAGGCCGCCAAGGCCGCCATCGCCCGCCACGTCGCCGAGCCGCTCGGTCTCGGGGTGATGGAAGCGGCGGAGGCGATCGTGCGCATCGCCGACGGCAAGATGGCCGGCGCGATCCGCCTCGTCTCCATCGAGCGCGGTCACGACCCGGCCAATTTCGCCGCCGTGCCCTTCGGCGGCGGCGGGGCGCTGCATGCCGGCGCGCTGATCAAGGATGTCGGGTTGAAGGCGGCGCTCGTCCCGCGCTTTCCCGGAGTGACCTCGGCGCTCGGCTGCGTCATCGCCGATGTGCGCCACGATCAGGTGCAGACGGTCAATCTGACGCTCTCGACCCTCAACGCCGATGCCCTCGGCGCCCGCATGATGGCCGAGGCCGCCGAGGCGCGGGCGGTGGTCGACGCCGCCGGGCTTTCGACTGAAAGCGTCGATGTCCAGTTCGAACTCGACATGCACTATCTCGGCCAGACCCACACCATCGCCGTGCCGCTGCCCGGCGATGCCGCCGAGGGACTAACGCAGGCCGACGTGAAACAGGCCTTCGAAGCGGCCTATCAGAAGACCTTCAGCCGGCTTCTCGGCAACATCGATGCCCGCATCGTCAATCTGCGAACTGCCGCCATCGGCCGCCGTCCGCGCTTCGATCTCGCGACCCTGGCGCCCGAAGAGGGAGCCACCGTCGAGGCCGCAAGTCGCGACAGCCGTCCCGTCTGGTTCGACGGCGGCTGGCACGACACGGCCGTCTATGATCGCCTGGCGCTTCCCGTCGCCGCGGTGATCTGCGGCCCGGCGATCCTCGAACAGCCCGATGCCACCACCGTCGTCGATCCCGACCTCGACGCTCGTGTCGACAGTTTCGGCAACCTCATCCTGGAGCGCAGACCATGAGCGCGATCCCCTCGATCGACAAACGCGCGCTGCTGCTGGTCGATCTCCAGAACGACTTCATCCATCCAGAAGGCGCCTATGCGCGGGGCGGGGCCAAGAGCGCCGACATCGCCGCACTGCCCGCCCGGCTGAAGCCGCTCGCCGACGCCTTTCGCGCCAAGGGCGGCCTCGTCGTCGCGACGCTCTTCACCCTTTCGCCCGGCCGCGGCGGCGAGCCGATCGTCTCGCCCCACTTAAAGAAACTGCGCCCCTTCATCGCCAAGGGCGATTTCCTGCCCGGCGGCTGGGGCCAGCAGCTGGTGGACGACCTCGCCCACGCCGACATCGCAGTGGAGAAAGTGGCCTTCTCCGCCTTCTACATGTCGCGTCTCGAATGGGTGCTGAGGAAATCCGGCATCGAGCATCTGACCGTCGGCGGCATCGTCACCAATGGCGGCGTCGCCTCGACCGTGCGCGAAGCCCATGTCCGCGACCTCGGTGTGACGGTGCTGGAGGACGGCTGCGCGGCCTTTTCGGAGAAGACCCATGACGAGGCGATCGCCGGGCTGCGATCGGTGGCGGAGATTTCGACGATCGAAAAGGTGATGGCCGGGCTTTGAACGATCGAGCAGCGCGGCGCTCCTCTCTCCCCTTGAGGGAGAGAAAGTCATTCCAAGGAATTGGGCCGAGCGAAGCGAGGTCCAAACCTTGAGAATGACAAGAGAGGGGGATCCACCGCGTCACCCGCCGCTACCGGTGCCAAGAGTCGCGGCGTCTGCTGCATTCGCTTGTCCGGACAAGGTGCCACCCCTCTCTGGCGCTTTCTATCACTTGGCTGCGCCGAGCCGATGAAATCGCTTTCTCTCCCTCAAGGGGAGAGAGGGCGCCCGTTCGTCCAGCGCCGAATCCAGACACTTGAGGAGATTCTATGCCCACTCCGAAACGCGTTCTCGTCCTCGTGCCGTTTCCGATGGATGCCGACAATCTGGCCAAGCGCCGGGCGCAGATGTCGGCGGTGAAGCTCGGGCCGGACATCGCCTTCGACTTCCGCCCCGTCGCCATCGCTCCGGTCAACTATGTCAGCCAGCAGGACATGCTCCTCGCCGACATCGGCATGGTGGAGGCCGGGCACCAGGCGGAAGCGGAGGGATACGATGCCGTGTGCATCGATACCGTCTCGGACAGCGGCATGACGGCGCTGCGGTCTGTTCTGTCCATCCCGGTCATCGGCGCGGGGCGCCATGCGATCCTGATGGCGCTGACGCTCGGCGAGCGGTTCTCCTTCGTCTCCATGTGGGACCGCTGGCGGCCGCTCTACGAGAAGACGCTGGCCGAGCTGGGCCTCCAGGCGAAATGCGCCTCGATGCGCTCGGCCGATCTCGAGCCGAACAACCAGTCGCTGCTGTCGGGCCGCGAGGAGGAGGTGTTCCCGGTGCTGCTGGAGACCGCGAAGCGCTGCGTCGAGGAGGACCGCGCCGACGTCATCATCCTCGGCTCGACGACGATGCACGAGGCCCATGCCCATCTCGCCGCGAACCTTTCCGTGCCGGTGATCAATCCGGGGCCGCTGACCTACCGCCTCGCCGATGCGGCGATCCGCCTGAAGCTCAGCCATTCCAAGACCACCTATCCGACGCCGCTCACGCCGCGCCTCGAGCTCTTCGAGGCGATGGGCGCGGCGGTGCGGAACTGAGGGGAGAACGATCCATGCCGAAGATCCTCGTCATCAATCCCTTTCCCCTCGACGAAGAGGGCGTGAAGCGCCGCGCCGCCCAGACCGGCCATGTCGAACTCGATCCTGACACCGAGCTCGTCTTCCGGCCGGTGAAGATCGGCCCGACCTCCTTCATGAGCCCGCATGACTGGCTGATCATGGATCTCGGCATCTACGAGGCCGGCCTCACTGCCGAGGAGGAGGGCTTCGACGCCGTCGTCATCGACACCATGTCGGATTCGGGCATGGCGGCGCTGCGATCGGTGCTGTCGATTCCCGTCGTCGGGCCGGGCAAGGCCTCGATGCTCTATGCGCTGACCCTCGGCGCGAAATTCTCCGTCCTTGCCCAGTGGAAACCGGCCTTGCCGCGCTATCGCAAAGTGATCCGCGACTACGGCTTCGAGCGGCAATGCGCCTCGGTGCGCTCCTTCGACGTCGAGCCGGACTTCATCAATCTGACCGAGGGCAAGGAGGACAAGACCTTTCCGATCATGCTCGACGTCGCCATGAAGTGTGTCGAGGAGGACGGGGCGGACGTGATCTGCCTGGGGTCGACCACCATGCATCAGGCCGCGGCCTATCTCGCCGAGCGTCTGCCGGTGCCGCTGATCAATCCCGGCCCGTTCAGCTACAAGCTCGCCGAAACGCTGATCGGTCTCGGCCTGACGCATTCCCGCCGGGCCTATCCTGTGCCAACCGAGCGCAAAGATGAACTGGTCCACGCGATCGTCGCGTCGGCGGCCAGGGCCGGCTGATACAAGCGGACCGGGAGTTTGACACCCGGGCGGCCGGTATCTGGCCCGCGGCGCTCTCGCTGCAGTCTTTTGGCGGCGGCCATCCCCGGACGAAAAAAAGGGCGGCACCGCCAGCGGTCCGCCCTTGTTCTTGCCGCACGGCTTGTGAGCGTTGGTCAGCAGCCGGTGGCCGAGAGCATCGCCTTGCTGCCGTCGGTGCCGTCGACCGTGACCGAGCAGCCATCGCCGAGATCGAGCGACTGGCCGCTCGCCACTTCCTTGCGGCCGGCGCCGACGACATAGAGCGTCGCACCCCGGTCGGAGACGGCGGAGAGAAAGACCTTATGATCGCCGAAGGTCTTGGTCTGGCCGGTGCTGATGCCCTCGTCGGAAGCGGCAGCCGCGGCTCCACCGTCCGCTGCGCCAGGCGTCTGCGCCGCCGCCTGATCGCCCGTCGCCGCCTGGTCATTGGCCGGAGCGGCCGCCTGTGCTGCGGGAGCTTCACCAGCTGCGGGGGCCGGCTCTTGCGCCGCTGCCGCCGGCTGCGCATCGCTGCCAGCCGCCGCCTGATCCTGCGGCTGCGCGTTCTCGGCGCCCTCGGTGGCCGCGGCATCGTTGCCGCCCTCGCAGCCCTCGGCCGAAAGCCGGGCGCTGCCGTTCTCGACGCCGTCCAGCGTCACGCTGCAGCCA
Source organism: Fulvimarina sp. (assembly GCA_002700095.1). Taxonomy (GTDB): domain Bacteria; phylum Pseudomonadota; class Alphaproteobacteria; order Rhizobiales; family Rhizobiaceae; genus Jiella. Next base: position 279,929 of record PACL01000059.1, read on the forward strand.
TTGCCGACGTCGACGCTCTGGCCGACCTCGACCCGCTGGCGACCGGCACCGCCGACGGCAAAGAGGGTGGCACCGTTCTCCTCGACGCCCGAGACGAAGATGCGGTTCTCGCCGAACACCGCCGTCTGGCCGGCCGAGAACGCGTCGCCGGAAGTGGACTGGTCCGCCGGGGCGGCCGCCTGCTGGCTGTCGTCAGAAGCCTGCTCGCCGGTCGAACCGGCAGATGGCGCAGCGGCCGCCTGCTCGGCCCCGCCGGCCGCCTGCTCGCCGTTCTGCTGGCTTGCAGGGCTCGAAGGCTGGGCCTGTTCGGCTGGCGCTGCTGCGCCGGACTGCTGGGCCTCGCCCGAACCGCCGCCTTCGCAGCCGCTTGCCGACATCGTGGCGGCGTTGTCCGCGACGCTGTCGAGGGTGATGCTGCAACCGTTGCCGGCGTCGAGGCTCGAACCGGTCGCCACCTGCTGGCGCTTGCCGCCAACCACCATCAGCATCGCGCCATTCTCGTTGACGCCCGAAACGAAGACCCTGGTCTCGCCGAAGGTCGCGACGCCGCCGACCGGGGTCGAAGTGCCGCCGCCGGTGTTGCCGGAAGCCGCCGCCTGCTGCGAGCCCTCATCCTGCTGGGCCGCCTGACCCTCATTGGAGGCCTGGCCGGCAGCCTCGCCGGTGGCTGCCGCCGCCGCCGCGCCCTGGCCGGCGTTCTGTCCTGTGGCGGGGGCCTGCTGGCCGCCCTGGCTCTGGCTGTCCTGCTGCTGGCCGCCCGCGGTGGCAGCAGCCTGCTGGCCGGCCTCCGGGCTGCCCGAAGCGGCCGCCTGGCCGGAGCCGCCTTCGCAGCCCTCCGAGGTGAGGAACGCCGCGCCGGAGGCAACGCCGGACAGTGTCACGGAGCAGCCGTCGCCGACGTCGAGCGAGGCGCCCGACTGGACTTCCTGGGCCTCGCCGTCGCCGGCAGCGATCATGGCGGAGCCGTCCGACACTTCGGAAACCGCGACCCGGCCTGAGCCGAAGATCGCCGACTGGCCGCCGACGAGGATGGCGCCCGTCGGGCCGACCGATTGAACGAGCGAGGCCATGTCGCCGCCCGAGGATCCGCTCTGGCCGCCGGCGGACAGCCCGGAGACGCTCTCCTGGAGCTTGGTGATCTCGGCCTTGAGGTCCGCGATGCCCTGGCTGGTCGCGTCGGCGTTCTGGTCGGGCTGAGGCGCGACGGCCTCGGCGATCTGGCTCGTCCGGGTCTCGACGGTCTGGCCGAGCTGATCCAGCTGCGTCTTCATCTCGGCGAGGGCGCCGGAGACGGTCTGGTTGGTCTCGTCGACCTTGGTCGAAACGGCCTGGACGTCCGTCTGCGTCGCTTCGATCGGGGCCCGCAACGAGGCGATGTCTTTGTTGACGTTCTCGCTGACGTCGTCGACGTCGGGCCCGAGCAGCCAGCCGATGAACAGGCCGACCACCAGAGCCACGACGATCGGAATGAATTTCGAGCCGCCCATGCAATCTTCCTCCCGGGGAATTTCGTGCAGGTGCTGAGAGGAAGGGGGGCGGCGGAGGAAGTCAACCGCGCGAGGCGTCAAAGCAAGTTTTTTTGCGAGCACCCTTGCCGTTCGGCGGGCGGGCAAGATCTCTGTGCGATCGGGCCTGCGACAGGGCGCAAAGGCCATCGCTCGACGCGCCGCTCGGCCGACACCCGCCGCCGTCCGAAACGCCCGTGCCCTTGCGCCGCCCGGGCAAAGGCGGGATGAAGCCGGGCTGTCGATTGCCGCCGCACGGTGGGAGAGGAAACGATAAGATGTCGGTCGAACTGTCGGTCAATCTGAATGCCGTCGCGATGCTGCGCAATCGCCGCGATCTGCCGTGGCCATCGGTCACCGGCCTTGGCCGCATTGCCCTTCAGGCCGGCGCCCACGGGCTGACGGTGCATCCGCGGCCGGACGAGCGGCACATCCGCTTTTCCGACCTGCCGGCGATCCGCGCCCTCATCGACGAGGAATTTCCCGAGGCCGAGTTCAATATGGAGGGGTATCCCTCCCTCGACTTCCTCGCCCTCGTTTCGGCGGCGAGGCCGGAACAGGTGACGCTGGTGCCGGACGATCCCTCGCAGCCGACCTCCGACCACGGCTGGGACTTCGAGCGCCAGGGCGGCTTCCTGCGGCCGATCGTCGAGCGGCTGCGGGGCGAGGGCGCCCGGGTCTCGCTGTTCGCCGACCCCGATGCGGCCCAGATGCAGGCGGCCTCGGCCACCGGCTGCGACCGGGTCGAGTTCTACACCGGCCCCTATGGCGCCACCCATTCCGACCCCGAGGCGGCGAAGGCCGAGATCGACAGGCTCGGGGCGGCGGCCGACGCCGCGCTAGACCTCGGGCTCGGCATCAATGCCGGCCACGACCTCACCGTCGCCAACCTGCCGGCGCTGGTCGCCCGCATCCCGGCCCTGGCCGAGGTGTCGATCGGCCACGGCCTGACGGCGGATGCGCTGGAATACGGCATGGCGGAGACCGTGCGTCGCTTCTGCCGGGCCTGCGGCCAGCTGGTGTGAGCCGGGGCGGGCGGAGGCCGCGTCAGCCTCCGCCACGGTTTCCGGTCATGCCTTATCGGCGATCCTCACCACCAGCTTGCCGAAGTTCTTGCCCTCCAGAAGTCCGATGAAGGCCTCGGGCGCATTCTCCAGCCCGTCCACCATGTCTTCCTTGACGGTCGCCTTGCCGTCCCGGATCCAGCCCGTCATGTCGCGCTGGAAGTCGGCGAACTCGTCGCCATAGTGATCCATGATGATGAAGCCCTGCATGCGGATGCGCTGGCGCAGCAGCGTGCCGGCGAGAAGCGGCAGCCGGTCCGGCCCGTCCGGCAGCGAGGTGGCATTGTAGCTGGCGATCAGGCCGCAGACGGGCACCCGGGCATGGACGTTGAGGAACGGCAGGACCGCGTCGAACACGGCGCCGCCGACATTCTCGAAATAGACGTCGATGCCGTCCGGAACGGCGTTCTTGAGCTTGTCGGCGAAGTCCGGATCCTTGCGGTCGAGACAGGCGTCGAAGCCGAAGTCCTCGACCACCGCGCGGCATTTCTCCTCGCCGCCGGCGATGCCGACGACCCGCGCGCCCTTCAGCTTCGCGATCTGACCGACGATCGAGCCGACGGGGCCGCTCGCGGCCGCGACGACGACCGTCTCGCCCGCCTTCGGCTCGCCGATCTTCAGGAGCCCGTGCCAGGCGGTGAAGCCCGGCATGCCGAGAATGGAGAGGGCGTAGGAGGGCCGGTCGAGATCGTCCGGCAGCCTGGCGAGATCCGAGCCGTCGGACAGGGCGTAGTCCTGCCAGCCGCCCTGCGCCAGAACGCGGTCGCCCTCCTTGAAGTCAGGATGGTTCGACGCCTCGATCCGCCCGACGGTTCCGGCCCCCATCACGGCGTCGATCTCGACCGGCTGGGCGTAGGATTTCGCGTCGCTCATCCGGCCCCGCATGTAAGGGTCGAGCGACAGGAACTCGTTGCGGATCAGGACCTGACCCTTTCCGGGCACGGGCTTGTCGACTTCTTCGAGGCGAAAGTTCTCCGGCGTCGGCGCCCCCTTCGGGCGCGAGGCGAGGACGAAGCGGCGATTGGTGCTGGATGACATGGGAGCCCCTCATGGTTGGCATTTCCGGTCGCGGCCGGATCGTCCCGCACAAGTAAGCGCGAGGAGGAGGCATGGGAATGCCACCTCCGGATTGTAGCGCCGCGATTTCGATGTTGCCGGGTCAGGCAATAGCAGCGCCGCCGCCTGACCCAAATGGCTCATTGCGCCGGCTGGGCGGGCGCTGTTTCCGGCACCGGAGCCTCCTCGGGAGCCGTGGCGCCTTGCGGCGCAGGCGACTCGCTCGGCGCCGGAACGCCCGAAGAGGGTGCCGCCTCGCGCTCGTAGGAGATCCGGTACATCCGCCCGGCCGCAGGAAAGAGCGCAGTACCGGTGAGGAGGAGGGCGAGGCAGGGAGCGCGAAGCAAGAAGCATCTCCTTGAGGATGGGGTCTCGCCGTAGCTTCCCCTGAAGGGAGGAGTTGCTTCGCATCGCGCGTGAACGTCGACAGCATTGTTGGCCGTGCATCGAGGCTGGAGAGGTTGGAAGGCTGAGAGACCGGCAAGGCGCCCATTGGCGGGGCCGGGCTGCTTGTCGCGAATCGACCGGCTTGGTAGCCTGCGGTCACAAGGGCCTCACCCGGGCCTCCCCCCTCCGATCGGGAAAGCATGCGTCATGCGGGGCTGGATCCGATTGTCGGACCGTCTGTCGTTCGAGCGCGCATGAGGAGGGATTGCGGAACCGGCTCGACCGAGGAGGTTTCGATGCAACTGTCCGTCCCGATCTTTCGTCTGAAACGCCAGGCGCGGCTCCTGTCCCGCGAGGCGAGGATCCCGCTGGCCGAGGCCCTCGACCGCATGGCGCGGCGCGAAGGCTTTCGCAGCTGGAGCCTGCTCGCGAAGGAGGCGTCCCGCCGCCGACCGGCCGACCGGCTGCTGGCGGAGTTCGCGCCGGGCGAACTCGTGCTCCTCGCGGCGCGGCCGGGCCACGGCAAGACGCTCCTCGGCCTCGAACTCGCCAGCACTGCCGCCCGCCTCGGACGGGAGGCCTTCTTCTTCACCCTCGAAGAAACTGAAACCGGCATCCGGCAGCGCCTGCGCGATCTGGGTCTTGGGGATGACGGCGGCCGCCTCACGATCGATCCGTCGGACGCGATCTCGGCCGACCACGTCGTTTCCCGCCTCAGGGGAACGCCGGCCGGCGGCTTTGCGGTGATCGATTATCTGCAGCTTCTCGACCGCCGGCGCAGCGAGCCTGAGCTGGCGATCCAGCTGCGGGTGTTGCGCGACTTCGCAAAGGCGCGGGACGTGACGTTCGTGGCGCTGTCACAGGTCGACCGGTCGTTCGACGGGCTGGGCCGCCCGATGCCGGGGCCGTCCGACATCCGCCTGCCCAATCCGGTCGACCTCGGGCTGTTCTCGCAAGCCTGCTTCCTCCATGACGGCAGGCTGCATCTGCAGGCGCTCGGTGCCGCACAGCCACCCTCCTGATCTGCCAGGCGGGGCCTTGCAATCGCATCGGTGACCCGCTAGACACCCGGACCGTAACGTACGGTACGGTACTGATGGATCCGGTGACCACGATCAGGGATGGCGAGAGCGGGGCGCAGGACGTCGGCGACGATCCGACGCCGCGCCAGAAGGCGGTGCTCGACGCTGCGCTGTCGCTGATCGTCGATCCGAAGGCGTCCCTGACCATGTCGAGCGTGGCCCGGGCCGCGTCCTGCTCGAAGGAATCCCTCTACAAGTGGTTCGGCGACCGGGACGGGCTGCTGACCGCGACGGTGCGCTGGCAGGCCTCGAAGGTGCGCGGCGTGCCGCTGCGCCGCGGCGACCTCGACCGCGACCGACTGCGGGAGAGTCTCGAGCAGTTCGCCGCCGACTGGCTCACCGTCCTGTCCGGCGAGACCTCCGTCGCCCTCAACCGTCTCGCCATCGGCGAGGCGGCGGGCGGGGGCGGACGCAGCCTCGGGCGGATCGTCGCCCTCAACGGCCCGGTCGCCATGGGCCGGCGGCTCGTGCCGGTGCTGGAGCTCGGGCGCGAGGCCAGCCTCCTCGCCTTCGACGACGCCGACGGGGCGTTCCGCGACTTCTTCGGCCTCGTCGTGCGGGACGTCCAGATCCGGCTTCTCCTCGGCGACAGGCTCGACCTGTCGCCCGAAGACATCCGTGCCGACGCATCCCGCGCGGCGCGGCATTTCCTGGCCCTTTACGGGGCCGAACAACGGCCAGAGCGGCCTCAATCCGAAAGCACAGGGAAGGAATGACCATGCGAGTCTATTACGATCGCGATGCAGACCTCAATCTCATCAAGGGCAAGAAGGTCGCCGTCATCGGCTACGGTTCGCAGGGGCGCGCCCATGCGCTGAACCTCAAGGACTCCGGCGTGCCGGACATCGCCGTGGCGCTGCGCGCCGGCTCGGCGACCGCCAAGAAGGCCGAAGCCGACGGCTTCAAGGTCATGTCCGTTGCCGAAGCCGCCGGCTGGGCCGACCTGATGATGATGGCCACCCCGGACGAGCTCCAGGCCGGCATCTATAAGGACGAGATCGCGCCCAACATCAAGGACGGCGCGGCCATCGCCTTCGCCCACGGCCTCAACGTCCATTTCGGCCTGATCGAGCCGAAGAAGACCGTCGACGTCCTCATGGTCGCGCCGAAGGGCCCCGGCCACACGGTGCGCTCGGAATACCAGCGCGGCGGCGGCGTGCCCTGCCTCGTCGCCGTCCATCAGGACGCCTCCGGCAACGCCCTCGACCTCGGCCTCTCCTATGCGTCGGGTGTCGGCGGCGGCCGCTCGGGCATCATCGAGACGACCTTCCAGGAAGAGTGCGAGACCGATCTCTTCGGCGAGCAGGTGGTTCTGTGCGGCGGCCTGGTCGAGCTCATCCGGGCCGGCTTCGAGACGCTGGTCGAAGGCGGCTATGCGCCGGAGATGGCCTATTTCGAGTGCCTCCACGAGGTGAAGCTGATCGTCGACCTCATCTATGAGGGCGGCATCGCCAACATGAACTACTCGATCTCCAACACCGCCGAATGGGGCGAATACGTCTCCGGCCCGCGCATCATCACCGCCGAGACCAAGGCCGAGATGAAGCGGGTGCTGGCGGACATCCAGTCGGGCCGCTTCACCTCGGAATGGATGCAGGAGTGGCACTCCGGCGCCGCCCGCTTCAAGGCCACCCGCCGCCAGAACGACCGTCACCAGATCGAGGAAGTCGGCGAGAAGCTCCGCGGCATGATGCCGTGGATCAAGTCGAATGCCCTGGTCGACAAGGACCGCAACTAATCGCGGCAGCGCGACGTCCATCGATCCACGGCCTCTTTCCTCTGCCCGTCCTCGCGGCTTCGCCGCTGCGGGCGGGCGGGGACAGGGCACTGAGACGCTTCGACGTCGCCGGGCGAAGGTCCGGCGCCGCTTTTCGTCGTGCTCGCGAAGATGCGTCGAATTTCCTCCTGCGGCTTCACCGTCTGGAAACCCTGACTGTGCGACAAGGGGACGCGCATGAGGGGCCTGGAGGCACGAAATGACTGCGACAGTACCGGAGTCCGGTGAGGCCGAACGCCGCAGCGCCCCGCGCATGCGCGTCCTCAAGCGCGCGAAGATCGTCTTCAACAACGGCTTCTCGACCTTCGACTGCATCGTGCGCAACATCTCGGCGACCGGCGCGCTGCTGACCATCGACGATAGCGTCCATCTGCCGAAGGAATTCCGCATCCGCATCGGCGAGGAGCAGGCGGTCCGGCCGGCCGAGCTGATCTATCGCCGCTCGATGTTCGCGGGCATCCGCTTCCTCGACGTCGAGCTGCGCGAGCCGGCCGCTGCCGGAAACGCACCAGCCGACGCGGCGGCAGCCGCGGACGGAGCCGACCCGGCCCAGCACGGCGGCATCCGCCGGATCATCCCTGAAATCCTCCCTGAGGCCGTGACCACGCGATTCTCCTGGCGCCGGCGCAGCTGAAGACCGCGCCCTTGCGGTCCGGCTGCAAATCCCCGGATCCCCAGACGCCGACGCAGAGGCGGCACCGACCCGCCGCCCACCCATCGCGCCGACCGACGCCGGCGCTTGGCGCCCGCCCCCGCGCGGCCTTTCGCCGTTGCAGGACCCCGCCGGCCACTCCAAACGCCGTCTCGCCAGCCGCCCGACGACGTCTTCGGCAGGCTCCCTGAAGGTTTTTCCACAAAGCTCAATTCGAGGGTGGACAGCCGCGGAATCGCTCTTTATACACCCGCCATCCGCCAAGGCGGCCGGCGGGTGATTAGCTCAGTTGGTAGAGCAGCTGACTCTTAATCAGCGGGTCGTAGGTTCGAACCCTACATCACCCACCAAATTTTCTTGATATAGCAGGCACTTGGGGGCCGCAGGTGTGACCTTGCGGTCAGCGCGATGGCTTCTCAGGTCACGTACAGGTCACAGCCAAAATAGTTTACGAGCCCCCGCTGGGCCTGATTCCAAGTTGCGGGGCCTGCTGCCGCTTCGGGTTCACTGCCACGATCTTCAAGCGGACCACGGACAGTCGTCCAATGCCCAGCGCCCTCGCGAAGGTCTTGTTCATCTGCTTCCCCTTTTGTGGGTCGAGGCGCGTGACCGGTCAGGTCACGCCTGTTGCGATCAGGCACCCCGCGCGTCGCGGTGCCCGCCGTGATTTCGCTCCGCCGAAGTGTCGCCACCCGGGGAGTGAAGGCCTACGGGTTAGCGCCCCTGCCGGTCGGCGCCCGGTGGGGTGGGGCCCACGATTCCCCTCGCAGAGGGGGCCGAACTGGTAGACCTCGGCGGCCGCGTTCACCGTGACGGCCCATCCCGCAAGATTCGAGGTCGCCATCCCGCCCTCCGCCGGCGGTTTCGCGCCCGCGCCTCGGCGCCCCGTGCTGGTCCACCAACACCAGGAGGACACCATCGACGACCCCAACTCCGACCACCTCTACGCCCTGCTTGAGATCGGCTTTGGCCCGATCCACGAATGGCCGCGACCGGACGACGGCCCGGCGGCGGAGGCCGCCATCAACCGTGCTCTCGACGTCGCCTTTCGGCCGCCCATCGACGCCGCTTCCGGGAGGAACTCCGCTTCGGCCAGCACGGCGAGGACGCAGGGGGCTTCCTGTGGCGTTGCTGGTGCCGCGCGATGCAGCAGCCGAACGTCTTCCTCGATCGCTATGGCCGTGGGTACGCGTCGCCGGGAGAGGCAGCCTGATCTCTGCCGCCGATCCCCCTCGAATCTGACGCCATCCCGCCGGCGCCCAACGCTTCTCTTGGGGCACGCGGGGGACCGGGTCCGCAACGAGGGAGAGAGACAATGACCGACCATACGCATGACATCGCCGTCCGAAGGGCAAACGGCCTCGGCTGCACCCCGGCCGTCGCCGCATACATGCTCGCATTGGAGGCGCACCTCGAGACGCTCGAGGAGAAAGTGGGCGAGCTCCGCTACGACGTCCGCAGAATCCGGCGCGCAGCTTGAGAAGCGAGGGAGAGACCATGACGTACCGTTCCGCCGCCGAAACCATCGCCGCGCTCGACTTCGAAGACAGGAAGTCCTTCCAGTCGGTCATCTACAGGATCCGGCTTGCCGAGCGTGGCGCGGCTGCCGCCATGGCGTACCTCGACACCGAGGTCGCGGCGGGCGACCGGGCCGAGGTCCTGCGGCTGTCGGCGCAGGCCGCCTGATCCACCCCACCCCGTCGACGACACCAGCCCCGGCCACCGCGCCGGTTTGTTTGCCCGCCGGCCGGCTTGACGCCAACCCTCCCGACGCCGCACAAGGCTCTCATGATCTCTCGCTCGCAGCTCATACGTCGCCGTACTGCCTGACGGTCCCTTCCGGGCCGCGCCGACGCACGCCCCGACAGATAGAGCGACCGCCATGACGAGAGACATCCCGCCCAACCCGTTCAAGACGCAATTGCGGTCCGCCGCCCGACACCTCTCGATGGCGCTGCGGCTGCTCGACCGGGAGAGCCGGGCGATGGTCGACCTCGCCCGCGACAGTTATGAGGGCTACCGGGCGCGACATGCTCTAGCGAGCGCTCTAGTCTGCGCCAGCCAAGCGCTCATCACCCCGTATTGGCCCAGGGCGTTTGCCGACGCGGAGGCGTTCAAGGTTGCATTCCGAGACCTGAACCTTTTGCGAGTCCGGGCTCGCGACGCGGAGGTCACCTCCTCGGTGATCGGCGACGCAACTCCGCATCTGCGAATGCTCCTCGAAGCGACCCATCAAGCGATGGAGGATGCGAGCCATGGCTGAGATCTTCTTCACCGCCGACACCCACTTCGGCCATCGCGGCATCATCGCGATGTGCGATCGCCCGTTCTACGATGTCGAGGACATGGACGAGGGTCTCATCCGCCGCTGGAATGACCGCGTGCGGAAATCCGACATCGTCTACCACCTCGGTGACTTCACCATGGGCGCAACGGCGGGACGCGGCCGCGAGATCTTCGACCGTCTGAACGGCCGCAAGCACCTCATCATCGGCAACCATGACCGGGAGAAGGTGCGCACGCTCCCTTGGGCGTCTCCGCCGCGTGACCGCCTGATGCTCCGGCACCCGGAGGAGAAGATGCCCGTGGTGCTCGACCACTACGCCCTTCGCACCTGGCCCAGCCTCCATCACGGTGCCATTCATCTCTACGGACATTCGCACGGCAGCCTGCCGGGCATCGGGCGTTCGGTCGACGTCGGCGTCGATGTTTGGAATTACACGCCAGTGACGCTCAACGAGATCCGCCCGACGCTGGAGCGGCAGCAGGCGGTGCTCGACGACGCGAGGGCGGCGCGGGCAGTCAGCGAAATGGACGACGAGGCTCGCGGCGATGCGCATACGAGTGAACTGCCACTATAGCAAATGTCCGACCGGTTCCTTTCGGCAGCTAATTCCCGTTGTCTCGACTTATTCGAATCCGGTGAGCCCTTCGCCGGTCATGCCGGAATGCAGTCGTTGACGTCGATTCCCGAGCCCTCCAAGTTGCCGTTCTCAAACCGGAGGCGATCCCCATGGCATTCACGAATCCTCACGCAGTCCAGGGCGGCGCTCTCGCCACCGGAGCCATCGCTGCAGTCGTAATGCATCAGACAATCTTCGGCTTGATCGACGCGATCCGCGCCGGCCGCATCGCCCGTGAAGAAGAGGCTGCCCATGGCGCGTGGGACCACGCCCTGTCGTCGGCGCGCCATGATGCCGGTCAGATGTCCACGCTCGCCAAGGCTGCGGTCACGATGGCCCTCGACGCGCAAGACGAAGCCGCCGAACTCCGCGCCGAGATCGCCCGCCTCCGCCGCGCCGTCGACCAGCGCGACGCCGTCATCCGGTCGCTCGGCTGATGCCGTATCTCCCATGGCTCCACCAGACTCTGGTTGACCTCGTAGAGTGGCCGGAGGCCCAAGAAGTGGCCATCGCTCTCCATACGAGCCACGTAAAGGCCACTGAGAACGACGTTGACGGGTCGGGCGGGGTAAACCCTACCTCGCGAAAAGACGTCGCTCTTAGGAAGTGCTCCTCCTAGGCGAACGCGAACGGCGAGGGTGCCGGCTGGTTTTCGACGCTGTGGATTGGTCGCGGGGCAGGGGCCTCGAACAAACGCTCTCATTGTTTGCGGCTTTTGCCGATGGCTCCTGACCGCTGTATTCGAGGCTTCTCCACGGCGGATCAGGCATGGGGCCACGATCTGCCGGGTGAAACTCGCTCGTCCTGGAGCGGAGTTTACGATCGCATTTGATCTGACCGGGGTGTCAACGTCGGAGCAAAACCAGGCCAGCGGGACGGAGTAAAAGCAGGCCACCTGGCCGACAGGGGCGCGACATAGGAAAGGGCCCGATCGGGCCTTTTCCTATGTCGCGCGGTCTATCCTAAGGATCAGGGGTCAGTGATCTCGCCGGTATCGGGATCCACGGTCTCGGCGGTGGCCTGGTTTTGCTCCGCCCTTGCCGCGGCAGCCCGTCGTTGCCCGGCGGACTGCTTGAGGCGGTAGCTGTCGCCATTCATCGTCAGGATATGGACATGGTGCGTCAGGCGATCGAGCAACGCGCCGGTGAGCCGCTCCGACCCCAGGACGCTCGTCCAGTCCTCGAACGGCAGGTTCGAGGTGACGATGGTGGAGCCGCGCTCGTAGCGCTGCGAGAACACCTCGAACAGAAGCTCGGCGCCCGTCGGTGAGAGCGGCACGTAGCCAAGCTCGTCGACGATGAGGAGTTGCACCGCCTGAAGATCGCGTTGCTGCTTCAGAAGACGGCGCTCGTCGCGGGCTTCCATGAGCTGGTGAACGAGGGCCGCCGCGGTGGTGAACGTGACGGTGAGCCCCTTCTGGCAGGCGGCCAGTCCAAGAGCCAGGGCCACATGGCTCTTGCCGGTGCCGGAGTTGCCGAGGGCGATGACGTTCTCCCGGCGCAGGATGAACTCGCACCGCGCCAGCTCGAGCACCAGCATCTTGTTGAGGCTCGCAATCGCGGTGAAGTCGAACGTGTCGAGGCTTTTGACCGCCGGGAACCGGGCCGCCTTGATCCGTCGCTCGATCGTGCGGCGCTCCCGATCGATCAGCTCCAATTCGATCAGGCGAAGCAGGTAGCGGGGATGGTCGACACCCTCGCGGGCGCATTCGCGGGCGACCTTGTCATACTCCCGCAGAACCGTCGGCAGCTTCAACTGCTTGAGATGGTGCGCGAGCAGGACCTGCGGCGTGCCGCTCGTGGTTCCCGTCGGCATCGTATCGGTCCCTGACTTGCCGCTCATGCTGCCTTCCCGGGGACCAGAACGGCATAGTCAGCCGCCGCCGTTGTCCTCACATCCATCTTCGGCAGATGCGGATATCGAGAGAGGTCAAGCCGCAGGGGCCGTCGTTCGATCCGCGACAGAGCGATCAGCTTGACCGCGTCGAACCCGATCGCGCCGAGCCGGATCGCCTCGGTGACCGCGGCCGCCACGATCCCCATCGGCATCGCCTCCATCAGCCGCAGCACCTGGATGAACTCCCGCTTGCCGCGATTGCCCATACGGGCCTCCAGAAGATGGCGCAGATGCTGGAACGTCTCGGGCAGATCCCAGCCCTGCAACGGCGCCGCCTGGTCGAGGGCGTTCGGCTTCATCTCGAGCAGCATCAGATAATGCAGCGGGTCGAAGACAAAGGTGCCGGTGGCATAGGAGCGGCGGTGTCGGGCGATCTCTTCGCCGGCACACAGGATCACCACCTCGTCGACAAAGCCCTTCACCAGAACATCCCGGAAGCCGAACGATGTCGGCACCGAGTAGTCGTTGCAGCGGTAGCGGACCAGGGCGGTGGACGAGACCCGGGCCGCTCGCTTCTCGCACGGCTCGAGCGGTGTCGCCGGCAAGTCCTTGAAGGCCTCCAGATCGGCGACGAGCCGCTCGCCGATCGTCTCGCTATGGCGTCCGGCGACTTCGCCCTGCCGCTGCCGGCAGCGCTCCGCCAGCATGGCGTTGAGATCGTCGAAGCTCGCCGCCTGCGGGATCGGCGTCATGAAGTTCGACCGGGCATACTTCACCAGCCCCTCGACTTTCCCTTTGTCATTCACCTTTCCAGGGCGGCCGAAACGATCGGCAAAAAGGTAGTGGCTCTGGAGTTCCGTGAAGGCCCGGGTGCGCTCACGGCGGCCGTCGCCGCAGATCCTGGCCACCGCGATCGTGGTGTTGTCGTACAAGATCGACAGCGGCACCTTGCCGAAGAAGTCGAACGCCGACACGTGACCGTCCAGGAAGGCTTCCGTCGTCTCCCGCGGATAGGCCTTCACGAACGGCGCGTCCGACTGCGGCACGTCCATGCAGAAGAAGTGGATCTTCTGCCGGACCCCGCCGATCACGCCGATCGCCTCGCCGAAGTCCACCTGGGCATGACCTGGTGAATGCGCCAGCGGAACGAAGGTCTCGCGCAGGCGCCCCCGGGCAATCCGGACATAGTCCTTCACCACCGTCAGGCCGCCGCCATAGCCGTGTTCGTCGCGCAGACGCTCGAAAATCCGCTTGGCCGTGTGCTGCTGCTTGACCGGCGCCGTGCCGTCCGCTTCCAGGATCCAATCGATCACCGGCAGCAACGCTCCCAGCTTCGGCCTGGCAACCGGCTTCACCCGCGTGTAGCCCGGCGGTAACGAGAACCGGCACATCTTCGAGACCGTCTCGCGGCTCAGCCCAAACACCCGGGCCGCTTCTCGCTGGCTGTTGCGCTCGATAAGCACGAAATGCCGAACGGCGGCGTAAACTTCCACAGCGAACATTCCCGGCCGTTCCCCAAAAGGAAATCAGCCTAACCACTGGCCGGATTTTACTCCGGCCGCCGCAGCATCAGCGCCGCCGCTCCGTGGCCTACTTTCTCACCGCCCTACACACCGGGGCTTCGTTCAAATCGAATATAGTGAATAGATTATATAAAAATCGCTTCGAAATGCGATGTCGATTTTGGCTGTAGAGTAAAATGTCATTCGGCGTGCAATTTTGGGTCTGACGCACTTTCGATGACGATCAGGCGGCGCCGAGCAAGCGGGCCTCGAGAAGATCAAGCTTGGCGCGCCCGTACATTTGCCGCTTCACGAGCTTGAGCTTGTTCACCTGGCCTTCCGTCTGGCCGTTCGACCACGGTTCGGTAATCGCACCCTGCACTGCGGATGCATCCTTACTGATGCCGCGAGCGAAGGACGCCAACAAACTTCCCTCGGCATCGTGAATCCAGGACGAAAGATCCCCGACTTCTCGACTGCGGATCATGGCATGAAACCGGTCGATCAACTCTCTCGCCTTGGCCAGGTTGGGCACTCCGGCTTCGATCGCGGCGACCGTGACCGTCTCGGTCTTCGTCAAATGATCTCGCTTCAGCGTCATCAGACGGGCAATGGCTCTCGCGGACGGGGTCCTTCGAAGCTCAGATCCTGAGATTTGCTCTGATCGTCTGCGTCGCGTGGCCCACTCACCAACAACCCGCAGCGAACCCCTGAACCCTTGGCTGCGAAGACGACGCCAGAGTTCGGCGCCGTTCCGGCAGCCTGCTTCCCACTGGGCGTCGAGATAAGGAAGGTGCGGGTCGAGCGATCCCTGTCGCGTGCGGAATAGATCGGTGCGCTCGCCGCGGACAATCTGGCGAACCAGTTTCCGGCTCCGACCTGTTTGCCGAACGATCTCCTTGATCGTGATGCCGCTCGCCGCGAGGCTTGCGACCACCCCGTTCATCTCCTCGCGCCGCAGATAGCCTTCGTACTGGATCCGCTCCGCCGAAGTCAGGAGCTTCGGGTCGATCGTCGTCGCTCCGAGAGCGGCCCGGATTGGCTTCATCGAGTTCCTCACCGTGGCGAGGAAGGCCGCGCTGGCATTCTCCATCAAGCGCCACCGGTCCGCGACCTGCACCACTTCTGGCAATGCGAGCGCCGCTGCCTCACCATAGCCGCCACCACGGTCGCGTGAGACAATGCGGATCTCTGGATGATCGGCCAGCCATGCCGCGACCGTGGCGATCTCCCGGTCCGGCAGAATCTTGACGATCTGTCGCCGCTCGAGGTCACAGATAATCGAGCCATAACAGTGGTTCCGGCGGAACGCGAAGTCGTCGATGCCAACGGCCCTCAGGGGATCGTCTCGCTGTTGCGCCCGGCGCCGGACAACACGGAGCAGCGTGTCATTGCTGACTGGCATCATTAAACGCTCGGCGAAGCTGGCTGCCGGACGACCGCCGAGCGCAAGACCGAGATAGTGGACTATGCACTCCATCCGGCCCGTGCGGCGCGCTCGTTCGGGGACCGTGTCACCGAAGCGTTCGGCAAAGATCTTGCGCCGGCAGGTGCCAACGTCGCACCGGAAACGGCGGGTGACCAGACGCAGCCGAACCACTCGCCCCGCTGCCGGCAAGTCCGTCACGCCTCGAATGTATCGGCTATGCACGCGGCTTGCGCGCGATGAGCAAGAGGGGCACACCGCCTGCCTGTTCCGGGCGGATGCGGTTACGATGAGGGCCCCTTCACAGGCTTCAAACTGCTCGACCGAGAGCCCGGCCGGAATGAGCGATGACAGCGAAATAGCGTTCGACATGGCGATCTCCTTCATGAATCGCCAGTCCGCTCCTCAACTGCATCAGATATGAGTCAGACCCAATTTTGGACGCCGATCGGGGGTCAATTTTGAAGGCCGTTTGACAGGTGATCTGCCTCGTCACCCCAGCCAGCTTTATGAAGCATTCCTGGAAGGACTAGTGCTGTTCGCAATCCTGGCCGTGCTCGCGCACAGACCGTCGCTTCGCAGGCGGCCCGGAATAATCACGGGTGTCTTCCTGCTCGGGTACGGGCTGAGCCGGATCACCGTGGAGCTGTTCCGCATGCCCGATCCTCAGCTCGGATTTCTCTATGGTGGGCTAACAATGGGTCAGATCCTGTCGTTGCCGATGGTGCTTCTCGGAATACTCCTTGTCCTGTGGGGCCAGTACCGATCATCCCGTGAGCCGCGAACGAACGCAGTGGGGTAACGGGCGAATGAGACCACATCGGTATCAAACCGTGCGCGCTGATGCCGGCCATCCGATCATCCTAGCCTCCGGGCCGGGACTCCGCCGAGTTGAGGAGACGCTGCAGATGAGCTTCTATCGTGAAAGCGTATGCCCGTGCCTAACCCATCTAGCGATGAGAGCTGGCAGCCTGAGACCCTACCGCGAGGCTGTAACCCGCCAGGCGAGCGGGCGCGTTCTGGAGATCGGAGTCGGCTCAGGAGCAAATCTCGGTTTCTACAGAAACTCGCTGGAATGCGTCATAGGTATCGACCCAAGCGCAGGTATGCTTCGGCGGGCAGCGGCCATGGACACGCACATTCCCGTGATGCTGCTGCAATCGGCGGGAGAGGCTCTACCCTTAGAATCGGGCAGCTTTGATTGCGTCGTCTCGACCTGGACGTTGTGTTCAGTATCGGATCCCCGCCTTGTCTTGAAGGAGATTAGCCGTGTTCTGAAACCCGGCGGCCACTTCCTCTATGTCGAGCATGGCCGTTCGCCCGACGATAATGTTTCGCGGTGGCAGGACCGACTTAATCCCGCGTGGAATCGCTTCGCTGGCGGATGCCACATCAACCGCCCCATTTCGAAGATAGTCGCCGCAAGCAATCTCCGCAGAATATCCGACAGTAACGCTTACGCTTCGGGGCCGCGCCTGTTCGCGTACTTTTACCAAGGAGACGTTGTTCGCTGAGGCGCGTTCGCATCCAAGCACGGACCCCATGTAACACGGCTTGTTAGGTGGCGGTCTATGACCGACTATCTGCACGTTTTTGCTCTCCCTCGGATGCCCGCATTCGGCAACTTCACTGGTGGCGTGGTGGCCGAGCTGTTCCCGAGGTCCCGCGAGGATGCTGAACCACGCGCTCCATGCTGCCGCCGGGATCGTGATGTGCGTGGTCGCCGTCGAGCTGCAGGAGGCGCTCGGCGGTTCGCCGCCTCCCTGGGCCATCATCGTCGGCCTATGACTCGGCGGGTCCTTCTACGTCGTCCTGGGATGGATTGTCGATCGGTTCCAAGGCGGCGGCGAGGAAGTTGCGGGAGCCTGAATGATCTATGTCGCCGACGCGATTGACCTGTTCAGCGATGGCTCGATGATCGGTGTCGGCTCCGTCGTTTCACTCGGTCTGACGTGCATCCTCGCGCTCGGCCAGATCATGGCTGATGTGCCCGAAGACTTTGTCACCATCGCCAATCTCAAAGAAAAGGCGCGTCCCGCTGCCGCCGCATCCTCCTGTCCGCCTCCTACGTCATTCCCTGCCTCCTGGGCGCCAGCATCGACTACTGGCTGCTGCGGGCAGGCGAAACGTTGAAGCTTGCCGCCCTCGCCTTCAGCGCGGGTATCCTTCTCCTGGCCGCCGTCGAGGAGATGTTGGAGGAGGCGCAGGAGGCGTCCGAGGACACGCGCTATTCGGCCGCTTTCTCATCGACGGCTGTGCCCTGTTCACGCTGATCGCGTCGTATTTTGAAGGCTAGCCCAACGAGAGCGCCTCGCTGGTCTGGCATTCGGCAGTCATACCACAGCCGCCCTGACTGATCGCCGCGCCCGCAAAATACGTCACTAACGCCGCCGACCACTCTAAGGCGCGGCATCACCGGGCGCCGTAGTTCCCGCAAGCGTCGACGCCGCAGGCCGTCTCGCCTAGCAACTCATCGGCGAGGACCAGCAGCTCGTTGAGACGCGGATCGCTTAGGCGGTAATGAACGAAGCGCCCGCGCTGCTCGCCGGCGACGAGACCGCATTCACTGAGGCACCGCAGATGGTTGGACGCGTTCGATTGCGACAGGCCGGTGATCGCGACGATCTCGCCCACGGACAAGGACCCCGCGCGCAAGGCGTCCAGGATCGACAGGCGCGAGGCGTCTGCCAACCCCCGGAACAATTTCGTCCGTAGGGCAACGGTCGGAAGATCGACCCGCTCGATCAGTTCGGCATCGCTCGACATATCAGTCACGAATGATATATAGCCATTTTCGATCAGGGAAGATGGCCGTGAGCGTAGCAGCTTCAACGAATGATGCCGAGACGGCGCGTTACCGCGTCACCGGCATGGATTGCCCCACCTGCGCGGCGAAGATCGAGAAGGCGGTGCGTTCGGTCGGGGTCGAGGATGTGAAGGTCTCGACGGCCACGCAGATCATGACGCTGCACGTGAATGATCCCAATGCCCGTCTTCCGGAGGTTGAGCGCGCCGTGACAGGAATCGGCTATAGGCTCGATCGCCTGGACGCGCCGAGTCTCCACGCCGAAGGCGACATTGACGACCTACCGAAGGACCTTTCCCACATCACGCCGGCCTACAAGCGGGCGCTCTGGATCGTCGTGGTGCTCAATGTCGGCTACGGCGTCATTGAGATGTTCGGCGGCTTCCTATCAGGATCGCAGGCGCTCAAGGCCGATGCGCTCGACTTCCTGGGCGATGGCCTGATCACCTTCCTCGGCATCCTCGCTATCGGGTGGAGCCTTGTTTGGCGCGCCCGGTCGGCCCTGATACAGGGGCTGTTTCTTGGCGCGCTTGGTCTCGGGGTTCTCGCCAATACCGCCTATCGCGTGCTGGTGCAGCAACAGCCCGAAGCCGAGCTGATGGGTCTGTTCGCGGTGATTGCGCTCGTCGTCAATGTGGTCGCGGTACTTCCGCTGCTGCCTCACCGGACCGGCGACGCCAATGTCCGCGCGGTTTGGCTGTTCTCGCGTAACGATGCGATTGGCAACGCCGCCGTCGTCGTTGCGGCGGGGCTGGTGGCCTGGACCGCCTCTCCCTGGCCTGACCTTGTTGTCGCCGTCGTGATCGCCGGGCTGTTCCTGCAATCCTCCTGGTCGATCATCCGGGATGCACGCGCGGACCTGCGGGAAGCCGCCGCGGCCAGCGGCGCCAAAGCCTGACGGAGGTGCTGCTGTAGTGGACTTCTCCGGCATCGGCATAGCCACGGCCTTTGCCGCGGGCGTCGTTTCCTTTCTATCGCCTTGCGTGCTGCCGCTCGTGCCGGGCTACGTCTCCTATGTCGCCGGGCGCACGATTAGCCCGGATGGGCTTGCAAGCAGTGGGGGAAGTCTCAAGGAGACAGGTCGTACACTTGGCCTGAGCCTTTGTTTCGTGCTCGGCTTCACCACCGTCTTCGTCCTGCTCGGAGCCAGCGCGACGGCCCTGAGCGGGCTTTTGCGCACGCACCTCTATGAAGCCAACCTGATCGGTGGCGTGATCGTCATCGTCTTCGGCCTGTTCACGACCGGCCTAGTGCCCATGCCCTGGCTCGAGCGCGATGTGAGATTTCATTCAGGCCCACATCACGGCGGCCCTTGGGCGAGCTATCTCCTCGGTTTGGCCTTCGCTTTCGGCTGGACACCCTGCATCGGGCCGGTCCTCGGCGCCATCCTGGGACTTTCGGCCGTAAACGCCACCGCCGGAAGTGGAACAGCGCTCCTGGCCGTCTATTCGCTCGGTCTCGGCCTTCCCTTCATCCTCGCCGCCCTGTTCATGCGCGGCTTCATGGCGCGGATGACGGCCATGCGCAGAACAGGCCGGGTTCTGAAGATCGTCGCTGGCGGGATCATGGTGGTCATGGGCATCGCGATGATCACTGGCCATCTCACAAACTTTGCGATCTGGCTCCTCCAGACGTTTCCGGCGCTTGGACGTATCGGATGAGCGCAATCGCGATGTTACCGAGCGCGCAAGGCGGCCTGGAAGTGGAGGCGAAATGAGCGTTTGGATCTGGGTAGTGGTTCTGCTTGTAGCCGTCTATGCCGCGCATTGGGGGTCGGAGCACCTCGCCGACCCCTTCAAGAAGGTGCGCCGGCAATGGGGTATCTCGGCCGCAGCAGGTGGCTCGCTGATCGGCATCGCGACCGCCAGCCCGGAGGTCGGAATCAACATTACGAGCGCGGTCCGGGACGCATCCGGCATCGGTCTCGGCGCTGTCCTCGGATCGACCGTGATCGGCATTCCGACCCTCGTCACGATCGGCTATCTGGCGACCCGCAAGCGCGATCTCCCCAATGATCCCGGTCACGACCGGCACCTGCAAGAGCACCTTCTGCGGGTCGATCCGGCTGCTGTGGGCGTGCAGGCGCTGCCTTACCTCGGAATCCTCGTCCTGCTCGCCGTGCTGACTTTGCCCGCGGCCTGGCGCGGCCTTCAGCCGATCGACGGTTGGCTGCTGTTCGCCGCCTATATCGCTTACCTCGCCCAAGCGTTCCTGCGCGGACGCGGAGAAGGTGAGCAGGTCGACTGGTCAAAGCGCGAGATCTGGCTCGCCGTTGCCGGCGTGTTGGTGCTCGCGCTGGGCGCCTATTTTACCGTCATCGCCACCCAGAACATCGTCAAGGCGCTCGGCATCTCGGCGATCGTTGGCGGTCTTTTCATCACTGCACCTGTGGCGGCCCTGCCAGAAGCCTTTGCGGCCTGGACCGTCGCCCGGTCCGGCCAGATCACGCCGGCGCTCACCAACATCATTGGCGACCACGCCATGGCCGTGACCGTGGGGTTCCTGCCTCTGGCGCTGGTCGGGACCTCCATCGAGAACTTTCATCTGTTTTGGGTCAGCTTCGTCTTCGTCGCGCTTATGCCTGTGCTCTATGCCGCCTTCATCCGCTGGGGCGGCTCCGAGCCCGGATTCCGGCGCTGGCAGGTCTTCGCTCTGGTCGGCACCTATGTGGTTTACGTGCTGATCGTCCTCTTCTGGGTTCTCAAGGTCTTCTGATGGTGCAGACGCAAACAGCCCCGCATACGTCCGCCTCCATGCTGCGGCTGGGGTTGCCCATTGCCGCCGCCTGGTTCCTGATCGATCAGGTCAGCAAATGGTGGATCATCAATAGCGTGATGCAGCCGCCTCGGGTGATCCCGGTGACCGAGTTCTTCAACCTGGTCCTCTGGCACAATACCGGCGTGAGCTTCGGGCTTTTCGGCGACACATCACCTTGGATGCTGATGACTTTCACGCTGGCGATGGTCATCGGTCTCATCATTTGGCTGATGCGCGCCGCAAACCGCCTGACCGCCATTGCGCTGGGGCTCATCATCGGCGGCGCTCTCGCCAACATCCTTGATCGCCTGCGGCATGGCGCAGTCACCGACTTTCTGGATTTTTACGTCGCTGCCTATCACTGGCCGGCTTTCAACCTCGCCGATGTGGGGATCGTGAGCGGCGTCAGCCTTCTGCTGCTCGAAAGTGTATGGCCGAGGGGCGAGGGGAGGGTGCGCAAGGCTGACCCGAACTCCATCCGATGAAGGCGCTCTGATGCCGCAACTTCCCCGTGATACCCGACCAGACGCAACGCTCTCGCTTCTCGCTGACCCCTACAGGTTCATCTCGAAGCAGTGTCGGGCGTATGGATCGGACCTGTTCGAGACCCGGCTTATGCTGCAGAAGGCGACCTGCATGACAGGGCCGGAGGCAGCCAGGCTCTTCTACGACCAAAGTCGATTCATGCGACATGGCGCCATGATCGGGCGCATCCAGAAGACGCTGCTCGGAAAGCACGGCGTGCAGGGGCTGGACGACGAGGCCCACCGACTGCGCAAGCAGATGTTCATGTCGCTGATGACGCCCGAGCGTATCGAAGTGCTGATGGCGATCACTGCGGAGGAGTGGCAGGCACGCGCTCGCCTATGGGCGCTGAGAAACGAGATTGTCCTTTACGACGAGCTTCACGAACTCCTGACAAGAGCGGCCTGCGCCTGGGCCGGGGTGCCGCTCCCCGAGTCTCAGGTTCGACAGCGAACACACGAGATCACGGCGCTGTTCGACGCCGCAGGATCAGTCGGCCCCGCGCACTGGCGGGCGCGGGGGGCGCGCAAGCGGGCCGATCGCTGGATCGAGAATATCGTCGGGCGGATCCGTTCCGGGCAAATCCGCCCGCCGGAAGGATCGGCTGCTTCGATCATTGCGGAGCATCGGGGCTCGAACGGCGAACTGCTGAGCCCGCACGTTGCCGCTGTGGAACTCCTTAACGTGATCAGGCCGATCGTCGCCGTTGGCGTCTACATCACCTTCGTCGCCCATGCCCTCCACCAGTTTCCTGAATGCCGGCGCAAGCTCGAAGCTGGCGACGACACGAGCTTTACGGAAATGTTCGTCCAGGAGGTTCGGCGCTTCTACCCCTTCTTCCCCGCTGTCGCTGCGCTGGTGCGCCGCGATTTCGAGTGGGGGGGATACCGTTTCCCCCGTGGACGACGCGTAATCCTGGATCTTTACGGAACGAACCGCGACGCCAGGACGTGGGACGAGCCTGAGGCGTTTCAACCAGAGCGATTTCGCAAATGGGACGGAAACCCCTTCAACTTTATTCCCCAAGGCGGCGGGGATCACGATTTGGATCACCGCTGCCCAGGCGAGTGGATCACGATAGGGCTCATGAGTCAGGCGACGAAGGTTCTGTCTAGGCACATCGAATACGACGTGCCGGAGCAGGATCTTCGGATCGACTATTCCAGGCTGCCGGCCCTGCCCCGAAGCCGGTTCATCATCTGCCGAGTAAAGGAGAATGCGAACGATCCTATCTAGCGCCGAGCTGGACACCCGCAAGAATCTGGCCTGGGAGCAGCGGTCGTTTTTCGGGCTCTCGGAGCATCTGGAACGCCTGAGCAAGAACGGCGATCCGCTTGAGACGCTCGAGACGACCGTGGATTTCGAGCATCTCCGCGGCTGGTTGGTCGAGGGGCTAGGCTACGGCGATGGCTCCAAAGGCGGGCGGCCGCCGTTCGACCCCGTAGCGATGTTCAAGGCGTTGATCCTGCAGGCGCAACACAACCTCTCCGACGCGCGCATGGAATTCATGATCCGTGACCGGCTTTCCTGGATGCGATTCCTTGGGTTCGACCTGGGCGCTCCGACACCGGACGAGAACACCATCCGGCACTTTCGCAACAGGCTGACCGAGACGGGAACTTTGAAGCGGCTGATGAAGGCCTTCGACTGGCAACTGCAGAAGAAGGGCTACGTCCCGATGGCTGGCCAGGTCGTCGACGCCTCGCTGGTTCCGGCGCCGAAGCAACGCAACACCGAGGGCGAGAAGGCGGCGATCAAGGCCGGAGAGTCCGCCGGCGAAATCTGGACCAACGAGCCGGCCAAGGCGGCTCAGAAGGATGTCGACGCCCGCTGGACGCTGAAGATCGGCGGCAAGGTTCGCTATCGCCCGGACGGTACGCCGCTGCCGATGATCGCGACGCCGGTCTTTGGCTACAAGTCCCACATCAGCATCGACCAGCGCTTCGGCTTCATCCGCGAGAGCGCGGTTACCTCTGCGGCGGCCCCGGACGGACGGCAACTTCGGCATCTCGTGAGCCGACAGAACACCGGTTCGCAAGTCTGGGCCGACAGCGCCTATCGTTCGGGGGAGAACGAGAAGTGGCTAGAGAGCGTCCGCATAAACGGGTTCAGCGAGGTGGCGTAATCTGATTCAATCTCCTGGAAGGGAGATTGCCATGCGTTGCCATGAACTGTCGGATCAGGAATGGGCTGTCATCGAGCCGCTGCTGCCGCAAAACAGCCGCGGCGTCGCCCGGGTCGACGACCGGCGGGTGATCAACGGCATCCTCTGGCGGTTCCGCACCGGCTCATCCTGGCGCGACGTCCCGGAGCGTTACGGTCCTCGGACCACGCTCTACAACCGCTTCACGCGCTGGCGGACCGCCGGTGTGTGGGATCGCCTCCTGGCAGCGGTATTGAAGGCTTATGACGGCGACATCCTCATGATCGACAGCTCCTGCGTTCGCGTCCACCAGCATGGTGCCGGCGCGAAAAAGGGGGATCTGCCGATCCTTGCATGGGACATTCCCGTGGCGGCCTGACCACCAAGATCCATGCTCTCGTCGACGCCGAAGGGCGCCCTGTGCGCCTCGAGCTGACGGCCGGACAGGCCGGCGACGCGCCGATGGCGACCAAGCTGCTCGACGCCGTCGCGCCCGGAGCGACCGTCATCGCCGACAAAGCTTATGACGCGGACGGCATCCGCTCCTTCGTCGCCAGCCGCAATGCCTGAGCGAACATCCCGCCGCGCTCTATCCGCAAGGGCACCTTCGCCTTCAGTCGATGGGTCTACCGCCAGCGCAACCTCGTCGAGCGCTTCTTCAATCGCATCAAGCAGATGCGGGGCCTTGCCACGCGCTACGACCGGCGCGCCGACAACTTCGCCGCCGCTCTCAAGCTGGCTGCCGTCCGCATCTGGATCAATGCCCAATGAGTCCGCTCCCTAGGCGAACGCGAACGGCGAGGGTGCCGGCTGGCTTTCGACGCTGAGGATTGGTCGCGCGGCAGGGGCCTCGGACAAACGCTCTCACTGTTTGCGGCTTTTGCCGATGGTTCCTGACCGCTGTATTCGAGGCTTCTCCACGGCGGATCAGGCATGGGTGCCGCGATCTGCCAGGTGAAACTCGCTCGTCCTGGAGCGGAGTTTACGATCGCATTTGATCTGACCGGGGTTTCGTTCAAATCGAATGTAGTGAATAGATTATATAAAAATCGCTTCGAAATGCGGTGTCGATTTTGGCTGTAGAGTAAAATCGGTATGCCACTCTTCTCATCATCAGGGAGGAGGCGGGAATGTTAAAAAAATACAAACTAGTTATTAAAACAATACTTGCAATACTGGTTGCTGCTATCTTCGTGAACACCGCGTTGGCACAGCCATCGCAAATGCCGATGCTGGAGCGCACATCGCAGCCCGTCGGCCACTACGAATTCTGCCAACGATATCAAAGCGAGTGCCAGCCGAATCTGCCGGCTGTCGTTCCGACCCTGACCGAGGATCTCTGGTCGCAGTTGATCGAGGTGAACGGCTCCGTTAACACGGTCATCATCCCGCGAACCGACGAAGAGATTTTCGGTGTAGCCGAGCGCTGGGCCTACCCCACTAAGCAAGGTGATTGCGAAGACTTCGCGCTTCTGAAGCAGTATATGCTCCAGCGTGCAGGTGTTCCTCGTTCAGCCCTCCTTATCACCGTTCTTCGTCAGCGCAACGGTGCCGGCCATGCGGTACTGACAGTGCGAACCAGCGAAGGCGACTTCGTGCTCGACAACCTGGACGAGCGGATCCTTCCTTGGAACGAGACGGATTACCTTTATCTAAAGCGGCAGTCGGAGCTGGACTCCGGAAAATGGATCGGCATAGCGGACGACCGCGACATCCTCGTCGGTAGTGTGCGGTGATCAGCTACTGGATAGGATGACTATCGAGACGGGTTTTCGCGGGGTTTCTGGCGATATCGTTGCAGGCATCACCGATGAATCTTGAAGTGGACTCCGTTTCGCATTTCGCCGGACAGGCGGCGGTTGGGTTTAGGCACTGAGCGAGATGAACTCTCGCGGCGATCGGAACTTCTATTCTGAGTGCGCGTGGACCTCGCAAGAATCCTCGACCCAGTCGGGGAGCAAGGCGAGAATAGTGGCGGCGTCGGACAGAACGGTGATGCTGGCATAGTCGCGCTTCACCGTCTTAACGAAGGCCTCCGACATGCCGTTCGACTCCGGGCTGCGGACGGGCGTGAAGAGCAGAGTCAGGCCGACAGCTCGGGCGGTGTCGGCGGTGTCGTTGGCAAGGTAGGCGCTGCAGTAGTTGTCCGGCAGCCATCCGGCCTGCGCCACGGCGGACCATGCAATGACCTCGCGGTCGCAGACATCCAGGACGAAGAAGATGCGCACGACCTCGCGGTTCCTGGCATGGATCTCCAGATGGTCTGAGCAGTGAGTCAGCGGGGCCACCGGTTCGAGCCCGCTGGTGAACGCACGTTCGAGCGCAGCGCAATGACGACGCAGTCATACGTTCGACCAGGCCGCCGGGCGGTATGGCGCTCCAGCGTCAGGCCATGATGCTGCATGATCCTCAGCACCCGCTTTGCATTGACCGCCGGGCGGCATTCCGCCCGCAGGCGACGGTTCAACAGCGCCGTCACACGCCGGTAGCCATAGGTCGGCCGGGCGTCGACGATGGCCCGGATGGGCGCCAGGAACTCGGCATCCTCGGCCTTGCGATACGGGCCCCGCGGCTTCACGGTCCTACCGCGTCGCTCGTTGATCTGGGAACGAGCGACGTCAAGCGTCCGCGCCACGACGCTCACCGTGAACCGCCCACGGGATCGCTCCAGGACAGCAAGGACGATGTCCGTTTTTTTGGGCGAGCGACGTCGAGCGCCTCTTTGAGGATCTCGTTCTCCATCGTCTTGCGGCCGAGCAGCCGCTCAAGGTCGCGGACCCGCTTTTCCAGATCGCGGACCCTCGACGTGCCGACGACGTCTTCGTCGGCCTGGACGGCCGCATGTCCGCCCTCCAGCATCCGACGCTTCCAAGCAAAGAGCTGCGACGGCGAGACGCCTGCCTGCCGCGCTACGAAGGACACGCTCATCCCAGGCTGCATCGCCTCCTCGACGAGGCGGACCTTCTCGGCCGTCAACCATCGACGCCGGCGCTGCACAGAAGTGATCACTTCAACCCGAGAATACGGGCCATCAGGAGCTTTCGACATAGTCGTACTCATAGGCGGATGCCTATGCCTTATCGGCTATACTACCTGGCTGGTCAAAAACGGGGTGCGCTCCAGCCCCATTCTTTTTCAGCCATTTATCCCTTGCGCCTCCAGTGGGTAGAGGAGCTAGGGGGTGGCCGAATGCCGAACAAGGAGTCCATCGATGACGTCCATCCTCCCGAAACAGTTGGCCAGTGACAAATCCGGCTGTCTCTCCGAAAACCCGGCAGGCGCGATAGCTGGAATTTCAGCCGCCGCTGGCCAAAGCCTCTGATGTCAGCGACAGTAAAGATGGCAGGTTCTGCCGTGCCTGAGGTTCCGAGCAGCTCTTGCAGTCCTACGCGCTACGTATTTGTCGATGTGTGGCGCGGATTGGCGATCATCGGTGTCGTAATCTATCACTTTGGCTGGGACCTGAGCTTTTTCGGGTATGTTTCGCCCTCACTGATGTTCAGTATTCCGGTCACTATATTTGCTCGCAGCCTCGCCGGCTCGTTCATGTTTCTCGTTGGGGTCGGGCTCGTGCTGGCCCATTTCCGCTATACCCACTGGCAAAAATTCCTCACGCGCCTTGCCAAGATTGTCGTGGCGGCTGCCGCGATATCAGTGGTCACGTATGGTGCTTTTCCTACCAGTTTCATTTACTTCGGAATTTTGCACTCCATCGCGTTGGGATCTCTCCTGGGACTCCTCTTTTTGAGGTTTCCAATTGGACGCCTCGAAAAACCTCCCCTTTCGGCTCGTTTCATGATTCCATCCTTATAAGCGAGAGCAGGAGGTTGGCATGCGGGGACAGCCGGGGTTCTGGGACGTCGACGAGCGGTATGTTCGTCTGAGCGAGGCCGGCGATCCGCTGGAGAAGCTGAACGCGATCGTGCCCTGGGAGATCTTCGGCAAGCCGCTGTCGAAGGCGCTGAAGCGGTCGGATGGGGCCAAGGGCGGCAGACCGCCCTATGACGCGGTGCTGATGTTCAAGATCCTGGTCCTGCAAGCGCTCTACAACCTCTCCGACGACCAGGCCGAGTTCCAGATTCAGGACCGGCTTTCTTTCATGCGCTTTCTCGGTCTCGCGATCGCCGAGAAGGTGCCGGACGCCAAGACGATCTGGCTGTTCCGCGAGCATCTGGCCGAGGCCGGCGCGATCGGGAACCTCTTCGCCCGTTTCGACAGGCATCTGAACAAGGCCGGTTACCTGGCCATGGGTGGGCAGATCGTGGATGCCACGATCGTCGCCGCGCCAAAGCAGCGCAACACCGAAGAGGAGAAGGCCACCATCAAGGCCGGCGAGGTGCCCGAGGCCTGGAAGGACAAGCCGGCCAAGCTTCGCCAGAAGGATCGCGATGCCCGCTGGACGGTGAAGTTCTCCAAGGCCAAGCCGGCGGCCGAGGGAAAGCCGCAGCACATCGACATTGCCGTGCCAGCCTTCGGCTACAAGAACCATGCCGCGATCGACCGGCGTCATGGCTTCATCCGGGGATGGTCGGCGACGAGCGCGTCAGCCTATGACGGCGCGCAACTTTCCACCGTCGTCGACCGCTTGAATACCGGATCGAAGGTCTGGGCCGACACCGCTTACCGCTCGGCAAAGAACGAGGAGTGGCTGGAGAAGAACGGCTACGTCTCGGACATTCACCGCAAGAAGCCGAAGGGGCGGCCGATGAGCGAGCGGACATCTCGCGCCAATGGCCGTCGATCGGCAATCCGCTCGATGGTCGAGCACGTCTTCGCTCGCCAGAAGGGGCCGATGAGGCTGTTCATCCGTACCATCGGCATCGTGCGCGCCGAGGCGAAGATCGGGATGGCGAATCTTGCCTACAACCTCCCGCGCTTCGTCTGGCACGAAGGGAGAGGTGTGCCCGCATGACGGCGAAAGCACTATCTGGCCGGCGCACCGGCGTTCGGTAGAAGCCCAGACGCACAGACTTCCTCGCGTCAGTGCCGTTTGGGCCGCGGCACATGACCAAAGCCAATCTCACGCGCCTGTGGAGCCAGTTCTTCGAGGTGTCCAATTGGCTTGGTCTTCTTCGCCTCATTCGCAACGCTGGCGGCGCCGCTCTTTCTCGAAACCCCGACCTTCAACACACGGTTCCTGGCCTGGATCGGATTTGCTGCTGCGCCACCATTTTCGAATGATTTTGTGCCTGTGTTCCCGTGGTTTGGGGTGACACTTGCGGGCATAGGCTGCACCCGGCTCCTTGTGGCCAGGCCATCAAAGCGGGACCGGAAGCCCCATAGCCCCAGGGCACATCTTGGCGGGGTACTGACGTGGGTGGGGCAACGAACGCTGCCCATCTACCTGTTCCATCAGCCACTGCTTTTCGCCGGATTTGTTGTCCTCACCCGCCTCTTAGCGGAGTAGCCGAATCGCCCCCCCCCATAGACCCGGTTATCGAACCAGGAAGATCGGCAATTGATCTAGCTTATCCGCCAAACCGACCGAGCCGTGCTATCTTTGTAGTCTTCTCGAAAAGCCGCCAAGCTGAGCAGGGGCCTTTTGTCCTCGTCCTCGTCGGATGCTCCGCGATTGCGAGTACAATGGCAGCATCCCAGCCGACGAACGAAGCCGTCAATGCCCAGACTTTCGTGCCTTCCGCAGGGCCACCCGGCCGCACCGAAGTCCCGGAGCCGATGGGATCGTTGGACATCGACAAACTGATGGCCGAAGGCCACTGCCGGACATCGTGATCGATGATCCGAATGCGCCGGTAACGATTGTCGAATACGCCTCGATGAAGTGCGGCCACTGCGCAAACTTCCACGAGAACAGCTATCCGGCCATCAAGGCCGACTACATAGTCACCGGCAAGGTCAAGCTGATCATTCGCGGGTTCCCTTCGACCCGCGCGCGCTCGCGGCAGTAATGCCGGCGCTCTGCACGCAAAGTAATTCCCAGCGCACCGCATGATCGATGTCCTCTTCTAGCAGCAGACCAACGGGAAAGAGTGGAAAACTTTTCGGCGGCTTTTCTCAACATTATCAAGCTGGCCGGTTTCACTCAGGAAACGTTCTCCGCCTGCCTAAACGACAAGGAATTGCAGCAGAAGATCGTCGCCGCGTAGAGGCGCGGACAAAAGATGGTTTGCGTGGACGCGACGCCAACGTTCTTCGTGAACGGCGACAAATACGCTGGCTCGCTGCCGGCTAATCAGATGTCGGCGATGATTGAATCCATGTTGTAGGATCTATCATCGGAAGGAGCTTTTTCGACACGCGCCGAAAACCCGGCGCTGGCGATCACCGCACTACCACCTCGGCTCCTACGCTCACGCGATCATACAGGTCGATTACATGCTCGTTGAGCATCCGAATGCAGCCGTTTGATACAGCCTTACCGATCGAAGATGGCTCAGTCGTCCCGTGGATACGGTAGAGAGTATCTTGGCCGTTTCGATGAAGGTAAAGCGCCCGGGCACCCAAAGGGTTGCCGGGGCCGCCCTTTAGCCCTCCCGCGTATTTTGCATATTTCCCTGGTTCGCGCTTGATCATGTTTGGTGTCGGCGTCCAACGGGGCCATTCAGCCTTCCGGCCAACTACTGCCTGGCCGGAAAAGCTCAGTCCAGCTCGGCCTACGCCGATGCCGTAGCGCCGCGCGAAACCGTCTTCTTCCACCAGGTAAAGGAACCTCGCCTTCGGATCGACGACAATGGTTCCGGGTGTGAAACCAGAGAAGGCGACACGCTGCGGCAGAAACTTCGTATCAAGCTCGAACGCTTGATGCGCGGCCGTTGGACCGGACAGGGCAGAGAATAGCAGGACACCAATCATGAACTGACGTCGGTTGGTCATCTCTTATCTCCGAAGTCTGACGCTGAAGGAGATGGTCGCACATGGCCATTGATATTTGGTTGCTCGAGCGGGTTAGAGCATCGCTGCCGGATCGGGATTTGCCAAATACCAAAGAGCGCAGGTCAGAATTCATGCGCCGACTCCCGCAGTTCGATGAGGACGATTTTCAAGGGCTGATCGACAAACTTGCCGCGGCAGAGGTCGACGATACCGTCGGCGGCGGCGGCGGCGGCGGCAATGCGGTTGGAGGGCCAAGTGTCCCAACGAACTGCCAAACATTCTCGATCGGTTCAGCTCGGGCGATCCGGACATCAGGAATTGGCGGGTGATCGGACCTATTGGCCCGCCTGGTAGGGATCAACGAGAGCTGCATCGGGTCGACTGATCTGGACGGCGGTACTCGATGTTTCCCTGGCGAGCTCCTCCGCGCCGAGACGTGCCAGCAAGCTGCGGAATTTGGGGTGCATCCCGCCATCGACATAAGCCATCGCCATCTCGGCGCGGCCTTCTACAAGAAGCTTCTGCACAACCCGCTCGTCGTCGTGTCGCTTTGCCGACACTCGGGGATCGACCCTGGTATTCATGGCAGGACAGGCAGCGGTCGGTTCGAGTGCCGCAGCGCCGTCAACGCGGCGGGCATCAAACACGTAGCGCCCTCCGCAGGCCGCGACCGTCGGCTCCCTGCGGGTGACTTCGAAGACGTCGTATCCGAGCTTAAGGTTGCGCCAGAACTCGATGTTCGGGTCGCCCTGATGCTTCGCCATCTGCTCAGCCGTCATACGGAATGGGAAAGACTGGACCTGAAAATCGCTTTGTCCGATCCGGAAGGCACTTTGCGCCTCGGCGTACACCTCGGCCACGCCATTGTCTGTCATGGCAAAGCAACCCGCGGAGGAACAGGCGCCGTGGACCATGAGGGAGTCTCCGGTGTAACCGAGCGCTCGTTCCAGTTGGTTCGGATAGCCGAGATTAAAGGAGCGGTGATATTTCGAGTTCGGGTTCATCAGGCTTGCCGTAACCTGATAAAACCCCTCGGGCGCCTGCCTGTCGCCGTCAGCCGTCTTCGGCCCTAGCCGCCCTGACCAGCGGCACATTGGATGGGTCTTGTGAAGCGCGTAGCGGCCGTCTGCCCCCTGCCTCCAAACCTCCAGCTCGCTTTCCTCCTTGAATATGCGCATGAGAATCGAACCTTCCGGGCGGGTTCTCTCGGCCACTGCGAGAGTCGCCGGCGCCAGGTCCGTGTAGGCATCCTCCGTGATCGAGACACACCCGCCGATGGACAACAGGGTGATCGCGGTAAACATTGCCCGCGCCACATACGGCAGGGAAGGCATTAGATCGTAGGAGTTCAGGGTCGCGCCTCTCTCAACGGCTGGATTTGGAACCACGCGTCGGCGGCCGGGATCGTGCACCAGTTTCCGCATCTCAGGAGGCATCTTCGCAGTCAGGCGCCGACGCAAGCTCGAGCTTGGATAGTGAGCCCGAGAACGCGTAGTCGCCGTTGTCGATTATGATGTCGTCCGAGATGCCGTTCTCGTACAGGGTGTAGCTTGTCTGGAACAGTGGCAGGCCGTCCAGCTTGCTGTCACTATTGTAATAGGACTCCGCCACCCGCCATCTGCGCAGATCGAGCATCGCAGCGACAGGCGAGGAGGCAGCCTCAGGATTCGCCGGTCCGGGCGGCGTTGCCTCCGCTTCGACGGGGGTGATGATCGCCGTCGTCGTCAGGAGTTTCCCTGCCTCGTTGTCGCCGTCATAGAGACGGGCCTCGACGAGGCTTTCCCCAGCAATCGCCATGTCGATGAGATCCATCGTGTGCGCTGTGGGAAAGACCGACAATGGCAGGTCGAACGTTTCGGCACTTGGCTCGGCAATTTCAACACGCGTACGAGTATCCGTATTTGTCGCGCTGCCGCGGATGACCCATCCCTCGACGTTGTCGACGAAGGTCCGCGTGGTGAAGTGGTAGGCCCTTGCGGCGAAATTCTCGACCGAAACCGTCTGCTGGTCGGTGACGACGGTGGCATCCTCGCGCTCAAAGCGGGCGACGAAGCGGTAGTCCAGCTCGATCTGCTCACAGGCTTCGCGCTCGAGTTTAAGGGCGATGCGTCCGCTGCCACCGACGAGATCGGAGGACTTGCGGAGCATAGACATATCGTAGACAGCCAGATGGGGCACAATGTCTGCTGCCTTGGCAGGGAACGCAAACAAGCTGGTCGCGATCATCGTCAAGATCAGGGCCGAACGAGATCGATCACGAGCCATGATGATGGTCCTCCGGGGGTGATCCCGCGGCAAGCACATTCGCCACAATGGTCCGTTCGCTGCCGTCGAAGAAGGAAACTGTAACGGGCACCATTGCGCCAGGCGACAAGGCCGGCTCCTGCGGGGCAGCCAGGAGATGCAGGCCTGTCTCCTTCATGAGAAGTTCGGAGCGTGCGGGAACGGCAAGACCACCGGACAGGCCCGCTCGTGGCTTGTCCTCTGAATGCGGACCGCGGGAGACGGCGATGCGGGCAACGGCCGGGCTTGTCACCCCGCTGATCGTCACGCTGCTACCGGTGCCGTTCCAGACGACCAGATAGAGGTCGATCGGCTCGGCAGGATCGGGAGACAGGACGAACTCGGCGTGCTCAACCGTCAAGAGTTCGCCTGGTCTGGAAGGGTGCACCGTCCTGGCAGACGCCGATCCGGGTACGAACGTCAGGATTAGCGCAAGGGTACTGACCGCCACGAAGCGTCGATCCATTTGGGCATTCATCCTTGACTAGGTTCGCGACTGATTTCAGCGACAGTTCCGGCGGATTTGAGGCGATCGCCTCGCCGACGACGGCGGTGGGTGTTTGGCGGACCACCGATATTCGATGATCACGACAGCCGTGGCTCAGCGACCGCGATGCTCGTCCGCTTACGCAATTGTATGGCAGGACTTATCGGCACATCGTTTGGATGGCCGGACCGTCCGAAGATCGGAGATCGGGTCCAAACTCCGGCCCGGTCCTAAACGGCGAACGCTCGAACTTGTGAGGGAGTCCGCCAGACTCGATGGCGCTCGGTCACCCGCTGTTAGGCAGACATAGCGGTCGCTGGATCCGGAATTACTCGGATAGGGGTTCCGTCCGGGACCCGTCCGTACAGGTCGATGACATCCTGATTCAGGAGGCGAATGCAACCAGAGGAAACCGCTTTTCCGATCGACCAAGCCTGATTTGTACCATGCAAGCGGTAGAGCGTATCGCGCCCATCCTGAAAGATGTAGAGCGCCCTGGCCCCGAGTGGGTTGTCGAGGGACGGTGGCATTCCACCGTTCGCCGCACTGTATGGCGCGAGTTCGGGTTCACGCTTGATCATCTCGGCCGGAGGCGTCCATGTCGGCCATTTGCGCTTATAGGCGATCGTCGCCCGCCCTGACCAGGAGAAGCCGCCGCGACCGACGCCGATCCCGTAGCGCATCGCCGTTCCTTCTTCCATCACGAGGTAGAGGTACTTGGCGGGCGTATCGACAACGAGCGTTCCGACCCGCTCGGTGGTGGGGTAGTCGACGACTTGCCGCCAGAGCCGTCGATCGAGATTGCTAACGTCGACCGCCGGGATCGGAAAGCGCTCATTGGGCATCGCCCGGTACATCGCGGGGAGTACGGGCTTGGGCTCTGGAGGCTTGATCGGAACGACACGTGTCGGCTCCTGCGTGGAGACGCAGCCCGTGAGCGCAACGCTCGCCATTACCGCAATGAATGCGCGACGGTCCATGCCGGTCGCTCCATCCCGGCTTGCCGAATCGCACGATGGATGGGTGATTGCCGGGGGGCGGCGCGTCTTGGCGTCGATCATGTCTTCTCCTTGAAATAGGCGTGGCCCGAGAGGCCGTCGAGTTCTCATCGGGTTCTTGGATCGGTTCGCTCATGCGCGCAAACGCGGTACGGCGAGCGCGTGAACCGGCCTTAAAAGCACGGATGCGAGAGCGGCGCGGGAGCGATGAATTCGAGCTGCCGCGCTACAAAAGCTTTCGGCTCAGTGCTGTTGTCTAGTAACTACGAGATGGGTGGACGCTCGATCCGGCCGGGGGAGCCTCCGGAGCCCAACTCGATCGACCGCGGAAGGGGGAGCACGGCTCTGCGAGGGCTCTCCACAAACGGCCCCACGACCTGCATTGCAGGAAGTTTGCAGTGGAGGGCGTGGGCCGAACTCGCCTCCTGCGTCGTCGCTGGCGCCGGGCCGTCCATAGTGCCCGCTCCATAGAGCGGATCCAATGAAAGCCGCTCCGCCATGTGGCAGGGACTTTCGACCGCCTCGACCACGGCCGCGGCGTGACTCATCGACCCAAGTAGCAGGGCGGCAAGCAGCGCGAGGCGGAGGAAAATTCCCATGGATGGGTCATAGCAGCGGCTTTGTTGCTCGCAACTTAAAGAGCGAGCAACTTTGTTTGATGTGACACGCATGGCGACATGGTGGTGGCTTCCGCATTGACCAGCCCGCCCCCCTGGGGCGGGAAAGGGTACGAATGTTATGCTTTCAGGAGCTATGCCATGAGGGAGTTCACGTTCTCCGACCTGAACCGCAGCTCGGGCGACATCCTCGACCGCGCGCTGAGCGAGCCGGTGGGCCTGAGGAAGCGCGGGAAGCGGAAGATCGTCATGGTCCCGTCGGAGGCCTGGGACAGACTCAGCCGGCTCGACGAGGGCCACCAGGCGCACTGGGTCGACCAAGCGCCGGAGGAGGACCTCGAGAACCTCATGGCTGGCTTCCAGGAACTCATCGACGCCGGGGAGCACGCCGAGTGAACGTCGGCGGGGTCTACCGCTTCAACTACCTCTGGGACCATGAGGCGGAGCGCGGCGAGGAGAGCGGCCGCAAGATCCGCCGCATCGTCTTCATGATGTAGATCGGCGGGTGGCGGTACCTGTTCCCGATGTCCGGTGACCCGCCAGCGCCGCGCGAGAACGGCGTTGACGGGTGTTCGTGATCGTTCCCGATATGGAGCGCCGCCGGATTGGGCTCGGGCACGACACCGAGAAGCCAATCCAATGCGGAACGCTTTCATCCTCGGTGCGGCCTCTTTTCACCCCTGTGCCGCAATGAGCGCATTCGCGCGGGCTGGGGCATGTTTCGATTTCCAGATTTTTGCGAAAGGCCGGTTCGTTGGCTGCTTGTGGGTGGCGTCGGCAGCAGCTTTTTGCTCGAGTCAGCTTGAGCGCCGCTTCGGCATCTCTCAGCTAGCCAACAGGCGCTCAACTTTTTGCCGCTGGACCTCTGGCGACTCGTGGATGTCCAATGTGCCGTAAAAGCTTCCGTCGCGATCAAATAGGTAGACCCCGGCGGAATGATCGACCGTGTATTCGCCGTTCTCCAGCGGAACGAGTGCGCGGTAGGCCTTGAAAGCCGAGAATGCCTCGTCAACTTCTGCCTCTGTGCCGGTCAGACCAACAATCTGCGGATCAAACGACTTTAGGTATTCGTTGAGCCGCTCCGGCGTATCCCGCTCCGGATCGCCGCTGATCAAGAGTACCTGAAGATCGTCGCCTTGGGGACCAAGATCGTCCAGCAGCACCGAGAGTTCACCAAGGGTCGTCGGACAGATATCCGGACAATTCGTGAAGCCGAAGAACAGCGCTACCGGCTCACCCCGAAAGTCACGCCATTCACGGCGTCGCCCTTCGTGGTCGACAAGAGAAAACTCGCCGCCAATGTTGGCGATACCGGATGACGCTTCTCCGGGGAGGGGAGCCTGACCCGAAGCGCGCATGATGGTGACGCCAGCAGTCGCGCCCACGAACAGGCACAGGACGACGACGGCGCCCCACAACGTTCTGCGAAGGGTTTTCGGGCTCACTGTCGTTTCTCCAGATGGCTATCTGACGCTTCCGCAGGGCGTCCGCCGAAGCCTTCGACTGTGAACTCGACCGGCACGGAACCCGCCTTCTCGAACACGAGAGTTCCTGCGAAGGGCTCGGCTTCCAGAATCGGCTTCTTCATGCCCGTCAACATCACGTGGGTGGCGCCTGGCTTTAGTGAGATGGTTTCGCCCGGAGCGATTGGGAGCCCACCCTCGAGCGGGCGCATCCGTGCGACTCCGTCGACAATTTTGGAGGTGTGCAACCTGAATCCTGCCGAGACGTCCGCGGAACCGCCAATCAGCCGATCCGGCTCGCTGCCGTTGTTCGTGACTGTCAGATATCCCACGCCGGTCTTGGCTGTTGCAGGCGTTGCGCGCGACCAGGGATGACCGATGACCAGGTCCCCGGCCGTTACTTCGTGCGCGGCCGCAGCTCCGGTCAGGGTGAGGACGAGGACGATCGATGTCGGAAACCTCATTGTACTGGAACATCCTTGGACTGCGGGTAGGTGTCGTAGACGGTTGCAGATCCGTCNGTCTGCACGAGAAGTACGTCGTACGGTTCGNCGCTNTCGCCCATGCCGGGAGACCCCACCGGCATTCCGGGCACGGCGAGGCCGATCGCATCCGGTCGCTCTTTAAGGAGGCGCGCCACAGAGGCGGCCGGAACATGCCCCTCGATGACATATCCTTCGACAAAACCGGTGTGGCAGGAAGTCTGATCCTGCTTCAGTCCGGCCTTCATTTTTCGAGCATACAGATCAGCCATCGCGAGGTTGTCGTTCGTCACTTCGAACCCGGCGCCCTCCATGTGTTTAATCCAGCCGATGCAGCAGCCGCAGCCAGATGTGGAAAAGACCTCCACCGATTCGCCTGTCGCCGATGCGACGGACGACATCATGAGTAAGCCTGCCGCAGCCGTCGCGAGCGTGTTCCCAAAACTACGCATCTTGCTCTCCTTGATTTGACACGGATTAGAACCATCGTCGCACCCGGGACCGGTAAGCGACGTATTGGTCTGTGAAGGCACTTTCGAGGAACCGCTCCTCATCCCGGACCTGAATCTCGCAGGCCAGCCAGAAGGCGGTGGCGCAAACGATCATCGCGATCGACGGAACCGCCAGTGCCAGGCCTAGGGCCATTGCGAGCATGCCGAGGAACACCGGGTTGCGTGAGACCCCAAATGAACCCTGCGTGACCAGTGCGTCCGGCGCGGCGGAGGGAACTCCCACACGCCAACGTCTTCCCATGCTGGACTGTGCAAAAACCGTCAGGAACTGGCCTGCCAGCGCCAACGCCAATCCGACTGCGTGCAGCCATTCGAGCTTGCCGACCGGACGCAGGATCGGCCACCTTATCTCTGCGGCGTATCCGATCAGCGCGCCAAGGGCGCCGATGACACTCAGGCGGAACAATCCCTGTGCGACCTGCTGGCGTGAGTTTCCGGCGAAGCCGTAAGCCTTGCCGTCGATCATGGACGACGTTCGGCTGGTTGCAATCATCAGCCAGAAGCAGGTTGTCAGGAGAACGATGAGAGGCCCGAGGCGGAGGACTTGCTCGGTCACGTTGATCATTGCGGCCTCCAGCCGAGCAGTCGCATGGCGTTGGCTGTCACCAGTACCGTTGCTCCTGTATCTGCCAGGATAGCTGGCCAGAGGCCCGTCACGCCGAGTAAAGTCGTCACCAGGAACACCGCCTTGAGGCCAAGCGCGATCGCGATGTTCTGATGAATGTTGCGCATTGCGGATCGCGACAAGGCAATCATGTCCGGAATGTCCTGAACCCGGCCATGCAGGACCGCGGCGTCCGCTGTTTCCAGAGCCACGTCGGTCCCTCCACCCATGGCGATGCCTATGTCTGCGGCAGCCAGGGCGGGGGCATCGTTGATGCCGTCGCCGACCTTGGCAACGAAATGGCCCTCCGCCTGGAGGTCTCGCACCGCCTGCTGCTTGTCCTGCGGCAGCAATTCCGACCGCGCCCGGATCCCCAGGCTCTTCGCTACGGCGTCTCCTGTCCGTCGGTTGTCGCCCGTCAGCATCATGATCAGGACGCCTCGACCGCGCAGGGCCCTGAGCCCCGATGCGGCATCGGGGCGGGGCTCGTCCCGCATGGCGATCAGACCTGCAACCGTGTTACCGGCCAGAAGGACGGAGACGGTCTTGCCCGCGTCGTTGAGAACGGTGATCTTGGTGCTAACGTTCTCGCAGATCTGCGTGCGCCGACCTGCAGCCAGGGGAGAGCCGAGGAATACCCGTTCGCCGCCGACGCTGCCGGCGATCCCTTCGCCCGGAATGGCTTCGGCGTCGAACGCCGGCGGGAGCGGCGCCTTCCTGGCCTTTGCCTCCTGCAGAATTGCCATAGCCAGCGGGTGGCTTGATCCCTGTTCCAGCGACGCGGCCAAGGAAAGTATGTCCCGCTCCGCTCGGCCGATCGCGATCACGTCGGTGACCTCGGGCTTTCCCATCGTGATTGTCCCGGTCTTGTCGAGCGCGACAGCGGTCACTCTGCCGAGGTTCTCCAGTACCGCACCGCCCTTCATGAGGAGACCTCGGCGGGCACCGGCGGACATTCCGGCAGCGATGGCCGCAGGGGTCGAGATGACGAGCGCGCAGGGGCAGCCGATCAAGAGGATGGCCAGACCCTTGTAGATCCAGTCGTTCCAAGGCTCGGCGAAAAGGAGCGGAGGCAGGATCGCCGTCAGCGCCGCGAATACCAGGACGCCAGGGGTGTAGTAACGGGAGAACCGGTCGATGAACCTCTCGGTTGGGGCCTTTGCCTCCTGGGCCTCCTCCACCAGCCGCACCACACGCGCGATGGTATTGTCGGAAGCGGCGGCAGTGACCTTGATCCGCAGCACACCGCTTGCATTGATCGTGCCCGCGAACACCGTGTCGCCGACGCTCTTGCGCTTTGGTACGCTCTCTCCTGTCACGGGCGCTTCGTCGACCTCGCCGGCTCCCTCGGCGATGACGCCGTCCGCCGCAACGCGATCGCCGGGGCGCACCAGAATTATGGAGCCGACGGCCAGTCCGTCGGCGGCTACCGCGACCGTCTCGCCGTCCCGCACCAGAAGCGCCGTCTTCGGCACGAGGTCCGTCAGGCCCTGAATATTCTTCCGTGCCCGACCGGCGGCCACGCCCTC
This sequence comes from Fulvimarina sp., assembly GCA_002700095.1. Taxonomy (GTDB): domain Bacteria; phylum Pseudomonadota; class Alphaproteobacteria; order Rhizobiales; family Rhizobiaceae; genus Jiella. Next base: position 319,159 of record PACL01000059.1, read on the forward strand.
CAGCATCTCGCCGATCAGAAACAGGAGGACCACGGCCGCTGCTTCTTCCGTCGCGCCGATGATCACCGCGCCGACGGCGGCAATCGTCATCAGCATCTCGATGGAAAACGGCGAGCCGTAGCGAGCTGCTGCGGCGGCGCGCCTTGCGATCGGAACGAGGCCAACGGCGAGTGCTAGCAGGAAGGCCCAGCTCTCAAACGCTGGAAAAGCCACGCCCGCCAGATAGGCAATTGCCAATGCGAGGCCGCACGTCAGCGTCAGAACCGCCTTGGGCGTTCTCCACCACGCTTCATCGCCAGCATGCTCGTGGGCATGCGAATGATGGTTCGGATTCTCGCCATCAGTGGGAGCCGCCGCATTGCCGGTTCCTCGGACGCCGCGGCTAACTTCTCCGATTCCGTAACCGAGGTTCTTTACCTGGCGGATGATTGCTGCCGGAGTGAGCGCCTTCTCGTGTGCCACCGTCATCGTGCCGGCCGCGACCGACACGGCTACGTCTCCGACGCCTTCCAGACGTCGCACAGCCTTGTCGATCTTCGACGCGCACGAGGCACAATCCATGCCGCTGACGCGGTAGCGTGTCTGCTGGAGTTCTGCCGCCATCGGTGGGTCCCATCTTCTGCCACCGGATGGCTACAACCTCCAGCGGCTAGAGGAGCAAGCCCCTGATCGTAGAAATGTTTCACAAGATATCAGCCGACCATCCCGGTGTGCATCAAAGGCGCCTTGAATGACAGGATGAGGCCCCCGCTTTGGCCCGCCGAACCCTTCCGATTCTGTCGCCCGGAGCTAGGTTCATTCAAGCCTTCGGATCGTTGAGCGCAGGGCAGGAAAGCCTGATGAGAGCAACAGAAGTTCATTATCTGCCATCGCACCATCGCCAACACGAAAGCTCAGGGGACGCGGCATGAGTAGTTTCTGGCAGGTCTTCTTCCTGTCTCTCCTGCCGGGAGCGGGAAATTTCGCCGGGGCGCTCGTGGCAGAGTTCTGGAAGCCGTCTTCCCGACTACTGAACTGGGCGCTGCATGCCGCTTCCGGAATCGTCATCGCGATCGTCGCGGTCGAACTAATCCCCGAGGCCGTAGACGTTCTGGCCGGCTGGTGGCTCGCGGCAGCCTTCGCGGCGGGCGGCGTCTCCTATGTCATGATCGAGGCCCTCGTGGAGGGACTTCAGAAGGATGGCAGCCGCGGGAACCGAACGGGGATGTGGATGATCTACGTCGCCGTCGCGGTGGATCTCACCAGCGACGGCATGATGCTCGGAACGGGCTCGGCCGTATCCAGCAACCTTGCGATGGTTCTGGCGTTCGGCCAGGTATTGGCCGATGTCCCGGAAGGCTACGCCGCGATGGCCAACTTCCGGGACAAGGGGGTGCCCCGACGGCGTCGGCTGCTTCTTTCGGCGTCGTTCATCCTGTTTTGTGTCGGGTCCGCCCTCGTCGCATTCTTCATACTGCGAGGTGCGGGAGAGAGCGTGAAGATGGCAGCCCTTGTCTTCGTTGCCGGCTTGCTGACCGTGGCAGCCGTCGAGGATATGCTGGAAGAGGCGCACGAGGCGCGCGAGGACGACCGGGGATCCGTGCTTGCTTTCGTGGGGGGCTTCACCCTTTTCACGCTTGTGTCAGCCGGGTTGGAAACCGTGACGGGTGGCGAAGCCCGCGCAAGCGAACCTATCGACGCTCGTATTTTCGCAGGACAGCAAACCCAAACGATGCCTGATGCGGCGGCCTTTGCCGAAGGCTATCAAAATAGCCTCTTGTCGCTCTTGACCTTCCAGTGAGGGGAAGCCCCATCTGTTCACTGCGATGGTAATGGACCATCGTGACGCTAGCCGTGGGATGTCCAGGAGATCAGATGGTCTGCTCGCCATGATCCGGTCTGGCTTCAGGACAGATCGCCCATGTGCCGCGCTGGCAATTGGACAGAACGAGGAATAGCCTACGCTCATGCAGTTCATCGCCCGCCTGATATTTGTCGCACTCCTCGCCGCATTCGCGGCGAGTTCGGTTGCGCATGCGGCTGGCTCGGCAAAGATGGCCGCCGACATGGTGGCCATCGACGTCGCATCCATGGACATGGCGGACTGCGAGGCCTGTGATGGTCCCGAAGTTGGCGGTATGGGCCTCGCCTGCGATTTCCTTTGCGGCTCAGGCAGTCTTGCGGCCGTCCTCGGACCGCACGGCGATCGGTTCGTTCAGCCGACGGGCGGTCTATTGGACCCGGCGGTAACTGACGACCATTGTGGCCTGACGTGCCCTCCGACAGAGCAGCCCCCTCGAACTCTCATCTGATCTGACGCCCGGCGCTATCGCGTCGGGGCGTCTTTCCGTGACTATCGGTGCGTTGGCGCCGAAGCACGGTGGTGACCGATGCCGGATTATTTCCGGCTTTTCGGCAGACGACCAATCGATCAGTGACAGTAGAACAATGGCTCGAAATCCCGACCCGGCGCCTTCGGGCGCCACCATGTCCGCCTCCGGGAGCCCGCAGGGCTTCCTCCATCAGACCCGACGCGGATTTCTGTCTGCTTCCTTGACCGCAGTCGGACTTCTGGCGCTTCCGGTCGCGTTACGCCCGGCCATGTCGGCATCGTTCCCGGCCGTGGTTCTCGCATTCGACGGGAAGGCGCTGCTCGTCGCAGGAGCAACGCTCAGTCGCAGCGACGACGGGGGACGCACGCGAAGCACCTTGTCCGGGCCCGATGGCATCCTTGCGCTGGCAACGCATCCCGAACGGCCAGGCCGCATCGTCGCCGGGCTCGCTTCCGGCCGGGTTGCCATCTCGCAGGATGGAGGACGCACATGGAAAGATCGTGCTGTCGGAAACGGCGAAGGGGCCGTCGACACGGTCATCATGGCGGCTGGCCAGCCCGACATGATGTACGCCGCGATCCGCAGTGACGGCCTCTGGAAAAGCGAGGATGCCGGCAGGAACTGGAGCCTCGCGATGGACCGTCCGTGGCTCGATGATGCGGAGCGTGATCTTCGCTCGCTTGCCTCGGTCGATCTCGCGACCGGCATGGGCGGGATCTGGATCTACGCGGGCACCGACACCGGGATCACGCGCGTGCCGGATTGCTTCTGCCGTTGGCAGGACGTTCAGCCCGGCAACGCGATGGACGCTCTGGTAGCCGGCGATGCACCGCCTCCCGAAGCGCCGCTGCCGTCGGGCGAGCCGGTCCGTGCGCTGGTCAGCGTACATACCGCCCCGGAGACCCTCTACGCCGCGCTGCCGTCGGGTGTCTGGAATTCAAAGGACGCCGGCGTCGTCTGGTCCCGTTTGACGTCGGGTGACGCCTCCGCCGTGGCGGTGAACCCGATCGATCCTGAACACATCGTCGCCGCTCTGGATGGCGGCCTGAAACAGAGCCGCGACCGCGGCATCACCTGGTCCGCGCTTGCGGCATCCTGAAGGATTTTATCATGAAGAAAGCTTTTGCCATCACCTCGATTGCGGCCCTCGCGGTCGCTGGAGGTATTGCCTTCGGCACCTTGTCCTCGGCGCAGGATGCAAGCCGGGCGACCACCGCTGATGCCGCCCCCACGGAACAGACCATGCCGTCCAGGCAGGTCACGATCTGGCGGGACCCCAACTGCGGGTGCTGCGACACCTACGCCGAGTACCTCGAAAGCAAGGGCTATCATGTCACCCGCGTCGACGATCCGGGTTTCGATCGGCGCTCGGTCGAGGTCGGCGTGCCGCAGGACGGGATCGGCTGCCATCTCGCCGAGATCGACGGCTACTACGTCAGCGGCCTCGTGCCGGCGGAGATCATCGAGCGCCTGGTGACGGAGCGTCCGAAGATCGCCGGTATCACGCTCCCTGGCATGCCGGGCAATGCCCCCGGAATGGCACCGGAGAAGACCGGCACGTTGAAGACGTATGCCTTCGGCGAGGGCGGAATCTCCGTCTACTCCGATGAGTGAGTGCATGGGCGGAATGATGGGCGGGCCGATGATGGGCCTGATGATGGCCGGCGGCGGGCTTGTGCTCTTGCTCGTCGTGTCGGTTCTGGTCCTTGGCGTCGTGGCGCTGGCGAAATACGTCCGGGGGCAGAAATGAAGACAATGGCAGTCGTCCTCGCCACCGGTGCTGCGGCGACGGCTTTCGTGGTCGCCGCCGTGCTGGCGGAGCAGCGCGGCGGCGAGGCGGCTGCGCAGGACGTCACCTTCCTGGGCGAGCCGGTCACGGCGGAGGAGATCGCTCTTGGGCAGGACCTTTACGCCGCGAACTGCGCGTCTTGCCATGGCGACAATCTGGAGGGTCAAACCGACTGGATGCGGCGGCTCGATAACGGCCGAATGCCGGCGCCGCCGCATGACGAGACCGGGCACACCTGGCACCACGCGGATCGGCAGCTCTTCATCATTACAAGGCTGGGCGTTGGTGGGGTCGTGCCGGGCTACGACAGCGACATGCCCGCCTTCAAAGACGTGCTGACGGACGAACAGATCCGGACAGTGCTCGCCTTCATCAAGAGCACTTGGCCGGAGCGGCAGCGCACGTTTCAGGCCGACGTCACAGCGAACGACGAGGGTGACTCGTGAACACGGCTGTCGCTCGAGATCCTTGGCAGCGGGACAGCGCGGAGGGCATCGCGCTGTTCGGAAACATCATCGCAAACGGAAGGAACTGAACTTGACCGACACATCTCATCCGGCCCCGAGGCCGCGCTCCGCTGGGTTTCGCATGCCGCTGGGCCGCAGGGGGCTGGTGATCGCCACGATGGCGATCACCAGCGCGGGGATGGCGTTGAACTGGGGCTGGCTCACGGCGATCGGGGCCGCACCGTTGATCCTGGCGCTCGCCCCCTGCGCTGTGATGTGCGCCACCGGATACTGCGTCATGTGCAAGAGCAAAAGCTGTGACGCAGACAGGAGCCCGACCGACGTGCCGGGTACGACCAGGGACTGAAACCAAACCCAACTGAGGTAACGACCATGAAAACGAACACCAGACTTGGCCTTGCGATCGCGTTCGCGGCCATCATTGCCGCACCCGTGACCTTCGCGCAGGAGGATGCCGCGCCTGAGAAGATGATGCAGGGCGACACCATGAAGGGCAGTGACATGCAGGGCGGCGACATGTCCGGCATGCAAGGCATGATGGGCGGTGAGGAGTCCGGCATGCAGGGCATGCAAGGCATGCAAGGCATGATGCAGATGATGCAGCAGATGCGCCCGATGATGGAGGCCTGCACCGAGATGATGCAGGCAATGGCCGCCCAGCCTCACCACGCCGTCCCGAAAAACGACGGCTAATAGTCGCGCAGGCCCGCACCGACATTCGGGCCTGCGTCTCCCCGCTGAAAGAGACCCGATGAAATCAGCCTACCTCTCCCTGCCTCGCCTACGACTGCGGGCGCTGACGGATATCGGCGCGCTCGGTATTGGCGCTGCGCTTCCCAGGCGAGGGTGCGCAGCGCGGACTATCAGTCAGGCCCGTCACCGACGAGAGGGCGCAACCGGGCCAAACCGCCCACGTCAAAGCTCGGGAGTTCTCGGTATCACGCCTGATCCCGGATCAGTTGACGAACCAACCAGTCGGAGCGAGAGAACACGGTCTCTCGCAGGCGCGTCGCGGCGCTCACCGGGAAGGTCACAGCCGGTGGCAGTCCGCCGACGGCTTGGAGGGCGGATAGCGGAACGTATCGTTCTCATCCTGGCGTTGATGCTCGCGCCCATTGGAAGCGCTTCCGCGCATAGTTCCGACGCCCCGATCGACGAACTCATGGCCGAGCGGGAGCCCGCCTTCGAGCATTCCGATGGACGCCTTGCGCCACCGCTGAATGGGACCGCTGCCGACGGATCGACGGTGCGTCTGGACGGGCTTCAGGACAAGATACTCGTGGTCAGCTTCGCACCCGCGGTCTGCGGTTCGCCTTGCATTGCGCAGCAGGCGCTTTTGCGCGCGGTGCAAGAGGGGGTGAACATCACGTCGATGCGCGATCGGGTCACCTTCCTCACGGTGGGTGTCGCCTCTGTCGCAGACTTGGACAGATCGAACTGGCTGCCCGTCACGGTGGGTGATGGCGCCGCCAAGGCGGCGGCGTCCTTCGCAGCCCTGTCCGCGCGTACGACCTACGCGCCAATGATCCATGTCATCGACCGCGGTGGACGCCATGCCGCCATCTTCCACGGCGCGGAATTCGCCCGCACGAACCTGATTGTCTACATCAACGCATTGACGAACACGCCACCGCCGGAGAGCGGCTGGCTCGACAGCATCCTTCGAGCGTTTCAATGATCGCGGCGCCGATGTCACATGTTGCGGAGCGGCGAAACTGGCTGGTCGCGCTGCGCCGTTATCTCGTATTCGCGGCCCTTGCGAACCTTTTGTGGGAGTTCTCCCACCTACCTTCTCTCCGCTCGTTCCCGCGTCCGAGGCGTTGATGAAGGAGGCGGCGTCCGGCAGGACTCCGGTCTGTGCTTCTCGAGAACCCACCGTCGACCGAGGTTGTTGTCGACCTCGGCCGCATGATGACCGTGGGCCGTGGTCTGGAGCTGGACGCGGCAGGAAGGTTTCCGGACTGACGAGGGGCGGGCCGGGTTCGGAAGCGCGCTTGAGCGCAAGCACGGGCGCTTCGTCTACCCGGACGCCTTCGTACGCGCACTATCCAGGTGGCGCAGCCGCATCGTTTCGAAGCACGAGAAGGATTCGGAACTCGGCCGCATCTATCGATCAATCCGGATGCTCCGCGTCACGGCGTACCCGCATTGGGAGGCGGGGGCTGTTGAAGTCCTGCTGTTCGCGGTCCTCGAGGACGGCGAACTTCCCGCCACAGAAAAGGAGTTGGCTGCGGAGCTGAATGCCCAGCTCGACCCCGTCGCCCTTCCGGAGGGGTACTCCTGGGTCGAGGGACGTCTTAAGGATCGGCACCCTCGACCAACTCACGGCGCGCGACCTGCACGAGAGCCAGGTCTTGGACCTGAATTTCCTCAGCGGGATCTGAAACATCGTTCCTGAGCGGCCGAGGGAGTTCGTCGGCACTCCGAAGGCGCCTCGTGGACTGCTTCGCCTTCGCTTAGTGACCTCTGACCCGTGCCGAGTCAACCTTTCGCGCACTCCTTTCGGATCGAGTCAGGTTCCGCGCCGACAGAGTCAAAGACCTAGTCGCAGTGGCGCACCTTAAATCAATATAAACAGAGACTTAGTCGATTCACTGAGTCATTTATCCGGGTGCGGCTACAGGAGAGGAGACGGCGCAGAGCGGGAGGACGATTGAGAAGCTGTCTTCTTCCGAGCCGTAAGCAGTATGCTTCCGAGCCGCCAAGGCTGCGGATTCATTTCAGTGACCGAAGCCCGTCCGACAAATTCCCCGGTGCGCAGTTCCGATTCTGACCCGTCGAAAACCGAGCCTCCGTGCGCACACTGCCTCGTGGATCTGACACCAACCATCATGGAATCGCGCTGTGGAGCCACGACTGGAGGTGGGATTATTCGCCAGAGCCGGGTTGAGGTGTCCGTTTACATCTGCCTCCCAACGCTGTCCGGCGCTCGTCAGAAATCACTTCTGCTGGGCCGAGTTTTCGGCAAGGAGAAGCAGACTCTGGAACTCGGTGCGGCCGGTCTCAATCATCCTCTTGCCGGCTAGGACGGGCGTCGTGGCCATACAGATCTGCGCTGCAATGCGACTGGTCCTCTCGCTCGAACTCGAGCGTTGAATGGGTGATGCCGAACTCGCTTTCGAGCATCCGCTTGATGGCTTGCTTGATGTCTTCGAGGCGATCCCAGGCTTTCTTCTCTATCACCACATGGGTGTCGAGAGCGGCAACATGCTCCTCCATCTGCCAAAAATGGGCATGATGGATGTCCGCGACACCGTCGACTCCGCGTAACGCATCGACAACGGAGTCGTTGTCGATGTCCGGCGGGCTGCCCAGCATCAGGGTCCGGATCGGGCCTCCAATCTCGGTGAAAGCGAGATAGAGGATGTAGAGCGCGATGCCGATCGTGATGGCCGGATCAACCCAGCGCATGTCGTAGAGAATGATGAGCGTACCGCCGATGATGACGGCAAGCGATGCCAGTGCGTCCGAGAGATTATGGAGGAAGAGCGCGCGGATATTCACGCTGCCTTTCTGCATGGAGTACGTGAGCAAAGCCGTTAACGTGTCGACCACAAGTGCCACGCCGCCCAGGATGACCACCGTCCAGCCCGCGACCTCGGGGGGATCGATCATCCGCATGCCGCCCTCGTAGATCAGGTAGAAGCCGACGAGGATCAGCGTGGTGTAGTTGATAAGCGCCGCAACGATTTCGATCCGGCCATAGCCGAAGGTCATACGTGCATCCGCCGGCCTCCGTGCGATCTTGCGTGCGGCAAAAGCAATTGCCAGCGACGCCATGTCGGAGAAATTGTGCAGTGCGTCGGCGACCAGCGCGAGGCTGCCGGACAGGATGCCTCCAAAAATCTGGGCGACTGTCAGTAAAGCGTTGGCCCAGATTGCAATCGAGACCCGGCGGTCGCCGGAATCCGGGTCGATATGCGCATGTCCATGATCGTGCGGCATCGGATGTTCCCTTTGGCCCATAGTGCTGAAGAATCGACGCCCATAACGGTCCGCGGACGCAGTCCAAGGATTTGCGGCCTATCACCCGTGTGCCATAGGTGCATTGGCGCATCGTGCGGATGGAGCGGTGCACCAACATCAGCCGAAGAATCGGTCGACGAGACGTGTAATCGCTCCAGCAACTGTAGCTTCAAGAGGAAAGATTCAGGCGCCACGCGGGGCGGCGAGTATGATCGCTGCGCCGAGTAGGCAGACTGTGGTACCGAGCACATCCCATCTGTCGGGGCGATGTGCTTCGGCGAGCCACATCCAGAGGACCGAGGCCGCGATATAGACCCCGCCATAGGCGGCGAAGGCTCGTCCCGCTGCGATGGTATCGACCTGTGCGAGAAGCCAGCCGAACGCCACAAGAGCGACCACACCCGGCGCGAGCCAAAGGGCAGATGCATCAAGGCGCCACCATGCCCAGATGGCAAAGCAGCCGGCGATCTCGGCCAGCGCGGCAAGCGGATAGACGAGTGCCGCGGGCATTCTAGGCGCCGATCTCGTTGTGGTCGGTCAGGCATTCAGAATGGTCGCGCAGTACCTCCAGCACGCGGCAATCGGCTGTTCGGCCACCGCTACATTCATGCACCATGCGTTCGAGTTCCGTACGCAAGGCTTCCAGCCGCGCGAGACGCTGCTCCACCTGCTTCAACTGCCGTCTCGCAATGGAGTCGGCTTCCTGGCACGGCTTATCTGGCTGATCGCTCAGATTCAGGAGTTCGCGGATCGCTTCCAGTCTGAAGCCGAGCTGTCGAGCATGACGGATGAAGGACAACCGGTCGAGTTCGGCGTCGCCGTAGCGCCGCTGTCCGCCCTCGGTTCGGCCCGGTTCGGGCATCAGCCCGATCTGCTCGTAGTAGCGGATCGTTTGCACCTTCGACCCAGTCTTCCTGGCAAGAGCGCCAATAGTCAGCATCCGCGTCTCCGCAATGTTCCAGTCTTGGTAGATACTGCTGCGCGGATCGGCAAGGGGAGCTCCCGAGTCACAGGCACGTGAAACCATCGTGGGTCTCAGGAAAGCAGCTTGAACCTCCAGTAGCTTGAGGATGTAGGAACGCAATGAACCGAGAATCGCGGTCAGGCCGATTGTATTGAAACTGACACCCTTCCGGAAATCGTGTGCGGGCGTCTCGGAGCACGCGTTCTTCATGCTGCTGGCCCGGACGGGAATTCCCGCTGGGGAGGCGCTCGCTGAGTTGAGAGGGTACATAGACGCATGACAACGAGAGTGACTGGCGAAGCAGCGTTGACTGCCGCATGGGTTGTAACGGTTGTGGCGTCGCTCTCGGTGCTGTTCATCGGCGAGGTGCTGGGCCGGATGCCCTGCCTGCTGTGCTGGTATCAGCGTGCCTTTATGTTTCCGCTACCAATCGTCCTAGGCCTTGGCCTCTGGTGGCAGGATGCCCGCGTCGGGCGCTACGGTGTAGCGCTCAGCCTCGGGGGGGGGATGGTCGCGCTTTGGCATATCGGCCTCTACGCGGGCATCATCCCGGAGCCCGTCCAGCCATGCACCGCGACGGGACCTTCCTGCACCGACGACAACCAGGCAATCCTTGGCGTCCCCATCCCGCTTCTGTCGCTTCTGGCCTTCATTCTCACGGCGAGCTTATCGATTCTCTCTTTGAAGGAACCGCGTTCATGACCCGCCGACCATTGATTCTGTCCATTCTTGTCGTGGGCCTTGCGGTCTTCGCTGCGGCCTCGTGGTTCGCTACGCGCCCCGCGGCCATCACCGCCACTGCCACGGGGACCCTCCCGCCTGAGCAGGCTGAGGCATTGTTGCGACCGTATTCGCCGATCCTTGGACCGGAGCAAGCACCGGTCACTATTGTCGAGTTCTTTGATCCCGCCTGCGAGGCTTGCCGCGCCTTCTACCCGACTGTGAAGCAGATTATAGCCGAGCATGGCGCGGCGGTGCGCGTGGTCCTACGCTACACACCGTTCCATGGCGAGGGGTCCGAAGAAGCCATCCGCGTCCTTGAGGCGGCGAGGATGCAGGGCGTCTTCGAACCGGTGCTTCAAGCCATCATGCGCGAGCAGCCGCAATGGGCCTCGCATGGAGCTCCTGAGCCAGGGCTGGTCCTGCAGATCGCTGCAAGTGCGGGACTCGATGCCGATGCCGCTCGAACACAAATGCAGGCGCCTCAGACAACGGCAATCCTGAACCAGGATCGCGCCGATGTGGAAACCATGGGTGTAAGCCAGACTCCGACATTCTTCGTAAATGGGAGGCCGCTCGCGCCGTTCGGAAAAGCGGAACTGAGGACGAGAGTGGCCGAAGAGGTAGCCGCAAGTGGCTCGTGACTGAATTTTCCCCGATAGCTCTCGGATTTTTGGGCAGCCTTGCTGCCGGATCCCTGACCGCCTTCGGTGCCGTTCCGGTGCTCTTTGGACGACTTCCTTCGCAAGGAACGCGAGATCTCTCGCTCGGGTTCGCGGCGGGGGTGATGCTGGCCGCCTCGTTCTTCTCGCTGATCATTCCTGCGCTCGACGCTGCTGAGTTGCAATTCGACAACGAGGCGGCACCGGCTGCTATCGTCTGCCTGGCAATCCTGCTCGGCATGGGCGCCGTTGCACTGATGAATGAGAAGCTGCCGCATGAGCACTTTAGCGTGGGGCGCGAAGGGCCCGAGGCCGCCTCGCTCAGGCGCGTCTGGCTCTTCATCATCGCGATCACAATCCACAATTTCCCGGAGGGTCTTGCTGTCGGCGTTGGCTTCGGATCAGGCGGGCTGAAGGACGGATTGCCTTTGGCCATCGGGATCGGGTTGCAAAACGCCCCCGAGGGTCTTGCTGTGGCCGTGTCGCTTCTGGGGGAGGGGTATTCAAAGCGTCGTGCTTGGGGCATCGCCGCACTGACTGGGCTGGTGGAACCGATCGGCGGTCTGCTCGGCGCGGGTATCATTACGTTTTCGCAGCCGCTTCTGCCTTGGGGGTTAGCCTTCGCCGCGGGCGCGATGCTCTATGTGATCAGTCACGAGATCATACCTGAGACGCACCGTAGGGGGCATCAGGACAAGGCAACTCTGGGCCTGTCCATCGGTTTCGTCCTCATGCTGTTTCTGGATGTCTGGCTTGGTTAGACATCCTCTCATAACAGCAATTCATTGTGAAATACCGAAAATTCGGCGAGCTATATGTGATTGGTATCGTATATCTATGTAAATCGTGCAGAATCTGGTTAATATTATTATTTGATTATATGAAAGGAATGTAAATTGTTGAGGATTGGAACTCTTGGGGTTATGGCGATAGCTGTAGTATATGCCATGATCGCGTTTTTTGGAGCAATGGGTCTGGGTTACTTGGCTCTAATGATCGCTGGAATGTCAATTTCCATAGGAGACGGGTATTTAAATTTTGTTTACGCAATATTGTTTATGGGTTCGGCAGTAATCGCGATAATCGCCGGAAAAGGCTACCTCGATTCAAGAGATCGTAACGAATGAGTCTAATAATTTCTGCGGAGTTCGAGTAATAATTCCCGAATTTTCTTAGGATGTCTATTCGTCCACTGGCGGTCAGAAGATTGAGTTTGGCCACAATGCGAGAAAATATCAGTAAGCAGTAATCAGCGATCTGCTGACGAGCAGGATCGTGTCCGCCGCGAGGAGGGGAAGGCTGTCGAGTTGACCCGGCAAGCGGAATGGCCCGCGGCTTACATCCGGAAGGAGGCGGTGACGAGCCTCGGATACGAGAAGTGGCTGTCGACGTACCTTTTGGAACACCGGGCCACACGCCGGAAGAACTCGCCCGGCGTTCCGACCACTCCTCAGGTCGTGCTCGAGACGCACTGCGGGACGCGGTCGCACTGCGGAAGGACATGAACAGACCGGGCACGAGGCGCGGGGGGGAGCAGACTGACGGGCCGGCGCGCGCCGACCGCCTCAAAAATGCCGCTGCCACAGGCGCCTCGCGAAGAACGCGCCGACGCACAGTGCAGTCAGCATCCCGGTCGCCACAACAGCGGCCGCCTTCGCGCCCGGCACCTCCGCAAGCTGCCTCCGGTAGGTCGGAGAGCTGGCGAGATGGCCATCTCGCCCACGACGCCGCCGAAACGCCGGCAGCCACCACAAGTCCACGAACAGGCCGAGTGGGAAGCTGGCCGTGATGAGCATCGGCCTCGCCAGAGGAAGGACCGCCGCAGGCCTCCGTACTCCGGCCTTCGCCGGGTTGCCAGCCACCTGCGCGGTGCCCTGAAACAGAAAGGGGCGTCCCATCTTTGAGCCGCCCCCGCAAGCGTCATTCCATCACCAGTCGAGGCCCACCCGCCTTCCGGTGCCGCACCCGATCAGTGAAAGACTCGATCGCCGACGGCTCCTTTCGTCCGGCCAACTCCTCGGCCGACGGCTCCGCTTCCCGACGCCGACACGGTTCGACACCCAGAGCGCCGCCGCCCATCCCCCGCGCCAGCCGCCCGCAGACGAGGCCGCCGGCTGCCGCAAGGCGATTGAGGTCGTGCGGCCGGAGCCGGAGGAGCCAGCTCACCTGGTCCGGCGACAGCGCCGACAGGTCGACCTGCCGGCGGTCCGTCGCCGAAGCGCGGGCGTAGGCGTGAACGATCGCGGACACCGGGTCCGTTCCATCGGGGCGTGGCTCGAGGACGGACGGAAGCAAGCCAGGGAGTTCGCGGGCGCGACCGCGCTTGGCGACCAGCGCCGCGATGTCCTTCGCGGTGTCCGGCGCCGGTGCGGGCTCGGGCGGCATGGGGAGGGAGCCGCCTCCACCGCCGAGCATCCGGCCGGGTATGGACGCCAGCCAGTCGAGTGCGGTCCAGCACCAGCGGCCGGCGGCGGCGAGGCTGGAAGCGGCGGCGCGGAGTGCGGCGGCGATGGCTGCGAGCATGCGGGTGTCCTCCCTCTAAGTGCACCGAAGGATGGTGGCTAAAATTGCAAGCGGCGAATTGAGCCTCTGCGAACCGCATTTCGAGGACGGGCTCGACGCGCCGCCCGACTCCTGGGATGTATCCCGTCCCACATCAATGGACGTCCGATGATCCCCTCCGTCACCCTCATCTCCAGCACTGCCGCCACCGTCGCGGCCCGCCGCATAGGCGGCGTGTGGCTGCCGAGCATGAGGGTGTCTGGCACCGACCCGAACGGGTGCCGCAACGGAGGATCGGCATGTCCGACAACGACAACAGCATCATCAGCCTCGACGACCTGAACGCGACCCAGAAGAATTTCGGGATCGTTTACTCCGACGGCGGAGTCCCGGCCGACTTCGCGAAGGTCGCAATCATCGCACTGACGGTCCGCGAGCAGTTCGCGACCAACCCGGCCCTGTTCGGCGGGGCGCCGGAGATCTTCCCCGACCCCGAGGACCCGACCCGCCAATGCTTCGTCCTTCGCGGCGCTGCGGTGTGGGTATGTACGCAGACCGACTTCGGTCCGCACCTACTCGACTTGGTCAAGTCGACGGGCGCCTGCTTCCGCCGCCGGGATGGGATGGCGTTCCTGATCTCCGCGCTGGCCCGAGACGCGGCATTCGCGGAGCGATTCAACGCCCGCATCGACCCGGTGGAACTCCTCGAGGAGAAGCTGGTCGGTTACCTCGAGCAGCACGGCTACCGTCTCGTCTTCGAGGTGCTCGAGAAGGCCGGCACGCCGGAGGAGCCCTGCACGATGATGATGCACGAACTGCGCGAATTGATCCTCGAACACCACCTCGAAACCGTAGTGTGCACGCGCATGCCGATCTTGGGGCTCCCCCGCCTCCAGCTCGGAGACGTGCTCGATGGTTGGATGGGGGCGCACGACAGCAGTGTTCAGCGCCTCCTTGGTGACATGCCGGAGTTCGGGGCGGAGCACGAATGATGGCCGAGGTCGTGAAGCTGAACCCCAAGCTGCGCGCCGAGGGGAACGCGCGGACCAGCGGAGGTGCCGAGGTGCGCGACTTCCCCGACCGCGAGCGCGAGGTAGAGAACGAGCGGCTCGACTTGCTGGCAGACTGGCTCGCGGAGAACGAGGACTGGCTCTTCGAGTTGGTCCTCGAGCGCTCGGACGAGCCGTTCCGGGACCACGACCACTTGTCCGAATGGGTCCAGCTCAACTGGGAAGGATCCGAAACCTTCAGCGGCGCGCCCCGCGAAGGCCTCCGGTGGCAGGCGGCGAACGACTTGCTCTTCCACTGCATGGAAGGCGAGGAGTATGACCTCGAGGCTCTCCGACCCGAATAGGGTCGCTCGACGCCAAGACGATCACGACAAAGGCCCCGGCACCACTGCCGAGGCCTCTTCGTTTCAGGCCCGCCACCCGCAGCGCACGATACCGAACCTGTTGTGCTCCAGCACCTGCCGCACATGGTCGTCCGCCGTCGGCCGGATCGCCTGCCACCCGTCGCAGCCGGACGGGCTACCCGTCGTCGCGCACCCAGCGAGGCAGCTCGTCGCGAGCGGCGCGATTATCGAGACGGTCAACTTGTTCATCGATCCGGTTCCTTTCACACAGCGCGTCGAGGAGGCTGGCGCTACCCGAGACTCCTCGGCTCGCCGCCCGGCGCCGTACACGCGGGCAAGGATGCCGAGGTCTACCAGTGCGCCGGCCCCGGCGGCCGCGAGCCAGCGGCCGGCGGGGGCGCAACCAAGCGAGGGCGGCGGTCATGCGGCGACGCCTTCGTAAGCCCACAACATCGCCGACCCCGATGACCTCGAGTACGAGATCGTCAGGGAATGCGTCGAGCGCGGCCGGGTTTGTATCGTCGCCGCTGACCTTCGGAAGAACGGCAAGTTCGCCGTCCTTGAAGGCGACTTCATGGACCACGTGAGCAAGAAGGTCGCGGAGATCGAAGAGGTGGACAAAAGGCATTGAGAGCGGCGTGCGTCGCTTCCGCCTTCGCTCCCTCCACTGTAGCTCATGGAGCCGCCCCATTCATCCTGGCCGCCGGCTGTAGCAAAGGGCACGGGTTGAACGAACTCATCGCCGCGCGGAACGTGTCAGCATCCGGCGTGCCATGAAGCGCCATCCGTAAACTGCCGTCGCAACAGCATACCGGATGGGCGCGCTCGAGGATCACGTCGAAGCCGTGCGCCGCCTCAACGGCCAGCATGCAAGACTCGAACGAGATGACGGATCCTTGGATCGTCGCCCAATCGGCGGGCACCGAACTGGGGTCACGGCACCGGACCAGTGCCGTTTCCGCTGTTCGGCGCGGCTCGAGAAAGCTCGAAAAGTAGCTGCTCTTGCGCAGCGGCGAGCGTGCACCCTTCACGGTGCCTACACTTCCATGTCGAGGTGGATTCGGCGGCGGCGTATGCACAAGACGCCACCTTCCTGATCAGCCGCAGGATAAATTCTCGGGATCATCTAAATCAAACACTTACAGGTGCGATCCTTCCTAAAAAACCATCAAAATCAATGGCTTGAAGATTTTCCAGTTTGACATTGAAGCAGAGTCATGAGATATTGGAGTTGTCTCAATCAAGAGGCGGCGTACTTCGAGGATACTGAAGCATGGCAGTTCGATCTAAGGCGGTTAATACCGCTGAATCAAAAGTAGTTCGCGAAAATCCAGCCGCAGAATTCCGCAAAGCGGTGAAAGCAGCGGGCGCGACCTATGAAATCAACCGCGACCGAAGCAGCTATTCGGACGCAATGAGCATCAGCTTTGCGGATGGTCGAACGCTCCACCTTCGACACATCCCAGCGGAGTGGTCCGATCACATCGACACGTTAGAGGCGTTCATCGCCGACCCGAGCTCGCGTCGCTTCATCGACTGTAAGGACGGTTCATTCGACGTCTGCGGATGAGCCTCGCGCCAACGGAGCTGACCGAACATGAGCAGGTCTAGGGCTCAATACCGGAGGTCCCGCAGTGATGCCGGGGCCTCTATGCTACAAGATCGGCATCAATAGACGGCGGTGCCAAGTCTATAGCGTTCGAGCCCTTGGCTGAAGAAGCCTCGAATGTGGTCGCCACGTCGGCTGCCGACGCCGGATGGTCCACCAGCCATCGCGCTTTCTTGGTCATCGGTGAGATTCCTGGATGCAGGGCTCCAACGCAGGATGACGGAGACAAGCACGAGCGCGTGCGGACGAGACGTGGGATCGGCACTGTTGGTCAACGCCTGAAGCGCCGAACGAACGAGGGGGCAAACCATGACCGCCACCGACCGCTACAGCGCCCTCCGCCGCCGTCTGCGCATGACGCAGCCGGAGATCGCCGTCGACCGCTTGGCGGCCCGGCTGCGCGGGCGCGCGCTGACTGACCTCGCGGAATTTGCAGGACTGATTCAATGACCCGGACCGACGCCGAACTGGAGGCCATCATAATGGCGAGGACCGCCGACATCTTATGCCAACAGCTCTCCGTCGTCGACGGCGTGTGCCGTGTCGAGATCTACGACCCGCCGGGCGCGGACGACGAGAACTGGGCCGTATCGCTCACAGCGTCGCCCGAGCGCGTCGAGGGGGAGTTCTATAGCAAGGGCGGCGCGCGCGGGACCGTCGTCTCGAACCCCGTCGACGCCCACGCCGCACGGGACGACTACGAACGGTTCCTGCGCGATCCCGCGTCCTGGTCGCGAGAGCTGTGGGCCGAGTTCGCCAAGTTCGACGACGTGCGGTGGGTCATCTTCGGCGAGACGTTGAAAATGTTGAGGGCATGATAGCCGACGCTCGCATGGGTCAGCGACCCTACACCTCAAAGTCTCTGGCTATTGTGGATCCGGTCCATCCTGAAAGTTCGAGGATGCCCGCCCTCCGTTTTGTCGATCGCGTGCAGGTATCGCCGGGTGTCGGCCTCTCGAGTGCGGCCTGAGCACCGCGGCGGGGACTGGAAGGTCTACGGTGCATTTGAGCACCGCCTCCCCGAGGGACTCGACCCGAAGAACGGGCGGCATGTCGAGGAGGTCCGGATCTCCCTGTCCGCCCCCGTGGACGACATACGGGCCGCCGAAGAAGCGGTCGCCAAGCGGCTCGCCGAACAGATGCCTTTCACGGAATACCCTGAATGGATTGCCAGCCCGCGCCGGCGACGGCAGGACCCAGAAGCACTGTCACCGCACCAAGGCGCAATCAGAACAAGGCGATGGCCGCACCGCAGAAGAGAAGGAGCGCGACGGGGTCGATGCTTGCCAGGCTCGGGACGTCGAGCGTGAGCGGTCCGACCCGAACCTGGTAGACCTCCCGGAACAGCACGTGCAGGCCGAACCAGAGGGCCAGATTGAGGATCTGTGAACTACGACACAAGCCCTCGTTCTCTCAGCTCACGAGGGCGGCGAGGTTCGTGCGGATCCGTTTTGCCATCTCGCCCTCGGGAATGCCGAATGACGACGCCAGCATTGAGGTGGCCCTGCCGACATCGGCTGGCCGGGCAGCGTCGTCTCCCTCTCGCGCGAACGGACCGTCTGTCTCCGTCAGGATCCGGTCGATCGGGACCACGGTCCTGACGATGGCCGACATCCGGTCGGACTGCATCATCGCCGCGTTGATCGAGAACCAGCATCCAAGGTCGACGGCTCGCCGCGCTTCGGCCTTGCTGCCGGAGAACCAGTGCAGGACGACGTTCGACCGTCCCCGGGGTAGGTGCGCCTCCACCATGTCCAGAACCAGCGTGGCCGCGCGGACACTGTGGACCGAGAGCACCTTGTCACCGGCAGACGCGCACGCCACTAGGACGCGTCGGAACACCTCGCGCTGGCGCTCCAGGGAACGGAAGTGGGCAGGTCCGGCGTCGAGGCCGACCTCTCCGACGTACCGTGTCTCGGGAAGCAGCGCCTCGAACAGGGCGATCTCGTCCCCGTGGTCCGCGACAAGCTGCGGGTGCAGGCCGAGTGCCGCCCTGACGTGTCGGGTCGCCGAAGCGAGATTGTGGTTGCGCCGCCAAGCGCGAGGCGTCGTCGTCACGGCGAGGGTGTAGAGCCCCGCCGCGTCGCACTCGCGCACGAGCTCCTCGAAGTCCGGGAAGAGGTCGAGGTGGCAGTGGAAGTCGACCAGGGCCTCAGCCATCGCGACCATCAAGCGGCCTCGCCTCGACGTCTTCGAGGACCTCGGCGACTTCCGCCATGCCGCGTCGGTAGACGCCGACGAGGTCTGGCACGATGGCGGCGTCCTCCAGCAGCGGGCCCGGCTTGTAGACCCATGTCTCGGGCAGTTCCGGCCTCTCCCGAAGGCGGGCGATCGCGTATTGGAAACCTCGCACCTGCCGTCCCTTAGCTTTGGTCGTATCGAGGACCTCGGAGGTGAGGTCGTCGAGTGCATACCCGGTTTCGTCCCTGCCGTCCCACGGCGTCCGCAGGAGCGAGGCGCGACGGATAATGCAGGGGAGGCAGTAGCCGCAATGGGCGTGGTCGCCCGCATACCAGCGCCTCGTCGACGGGTGCGCGCAGGACAGCGACCAGCGGCGCCAGCGCCTCGAGGGCGGCCGGGTTCGCGCATCCGTCGACCATCTCACCCTTGGTGCGGTCCCAGTAGGGGTTCACGACGCGGCCCCGGATGCCGACGGTCGCGAGCAGCTCGTTCCAGCGGTGGATGTAGAACGGATGCGTCGTCCGCGTGCTGTTGCTTCCCACCCGCGTGACGTCGAGCGGCACGTTCAGGAAGATCAGGCCGTTCTCCGGAACCCGGAGGTCGAACGGTCGGGCGAACGCCGACCCGGCGAACGCCGCGGCCGCGAAAAACAGGAAGGACCGCCCGCGGGTGGAGTTCTCGCCTCCGATTCCGGCGACGAGGTTGCTCGGGATGGTCATGGCCAGGCGGAGCCGGACCGGACGCGCGTGATCTGCCTGACGGGCCGCGAGCTCGCGGAACAGCCTGCCTTGGGGCGCGCTCACGCCGCCTTCGCCGCCGTGGCTGACGAAAAGGGGAAACCCCCCCTCGTGAAGTTCGTCGACTGCCCCGATGAGACTGTCGAGACCGCCGGAGAACAGGGAGACCCCCGTGAACGGATGTCGTGTCCGCGATCTCGGCTGACGCGACAGAGGCGGGCGGCCGGAGCGAGGCAGGGGCGGAAGCGGACCGCCCACAGGTCGCCGGTCAGGAACCGGAGCATGCGCTCTAGGGGGGCGGTCGCCCGATCCCAGACGGCGACGTCGGAGACGGGAACGACGATGCTGATCTCACGCATCCACCCGTCCTGTGAGGCCTGCACCCGGTTCAGCCGCGTGTCCGCGGCATGGACGTGGGCCGCCAACGTGATCAGGTCGATGCCGACCGCAGTGGGAGTCAGGTGCCAGCCAGCGAGGTGCTTCAGGGCGCGGTCCACACCGAAACGCAGGCTTCCCGCGGCGTCGAGGAGGTCGAGAGTGGTCGCGACCGTGTCCACGGCGCGCGGCGGCCGGAAGGCGTCGGCGGGCCCCAAGCGTCCGAAGATGATATGCTTGGTCATGCGTCGCCTCTCTCTGGACCGTCGGCGTAGCCTTCGAGTACGCCCATGGCCATTGTATAGATCCGTTCGATCGCCGAACGGACGCCGGCACCGGACATCAGTCGGCCGACCCCCGCCATCGCGGACCTCACCGCGCCGTCGACGAAGTCCCGGACGTCGGCCTCGGCCGACGCCGCGTCCTCGATGCTGTCGGGAAGGAGCACGATCCCATTGGCCACCGCGTTCTTCAGTCGGTTGTCGATCGTCCCGACGATGAACCGCTCGATTTATGCGCGGTATCCCAAATGAGGTTGATGCATATCGCTACTGCGGCGGCCATCAGCCTCGGCTTTGTCGGCCTCGCCGCGGCGCATGAGTTCAAAGCTGGAGGTCTCACGATCGACCATCCGTCATCCCGCCCGACACTGCCAACGGCGAGGGTCGGGCGGGGTACTCGTCCGTCAGCAGCAGCGATGGAAGTTGAGCAGATCGGCTACCGTCGCGGGCAGGTTCGCGAGCCACGAGTAGCCGGTGGAGGACGGCGTCGCACGGATGCGTCCTGTCAAGGACGAAATCCTCATCAGGCCAGATGCGACGGTCACGCTCGATCCCGGGAGAGGCGCCTACCCGTGGCGGTGAAACGCTGCGGGGTGAACGCAGCAGGACGAACTTAGCGCAGTCATGAGCCTTCGAGCGTTTCCAGAACCGCGCAGTCCGGCACATCACCTCCCGAACATCGGGCCGCCGCCGCCGCAAGCACTATCTCAATCCGTCTGAGGTCTGCAATCTTCGTCCGCACGTTCGAAAGGTGGCGTTCGGTACGCTCCTTGATCTCCGCACAAGTCTGGTCGCCGCCGTCAACGAGGTCGAGAAGCCCCCGAATCTCCTCGATCGAGAACCCAAGCTCTCTGGCGCGCAGGATGAATTTCAGCCGCGAGACATGATCCGAGCCGTAGACCCGGTAGCCTGCCGCCGTGCGCGGCGGATCGGGCATCATACCGATCTTCTCATAATAGCGGACGGTTTCGAGATTGCAGCCGGTTCGTCGCGCCAGCTCAGCGCGCCGCAGACCCCTCCCGGACGCGTGATCGCTCATCGCGAAAAACCCTCTTGAGCCTGTAGTTGCTACAGACCTTATAGAAGATCGAGCGGAGGATCGAAAGGCGAAGATGATGAGCATCACGAACCGGGAACGTTGGCATCCCGCGGAGGAAGTCGGAAGCCGCCGGAAGGACTGGTTCGCGGCCGGAGGTGTCACTGGGGCGGTCTTCGCGTCAAGCTGCTGCATTGGGCCGCTGGCCCTTCTCTCGCTCGGCGTCTCGGGCGCATGGATCGGCAATCTGACTGCGCTCGAGCCCCTGAAGCCCTTGTTCGCAGCTATCGCGCTCCTCTTCATCGGCCTCGGGTTCCGGCAGGTCTACTTCCAGCCGAACACGATCTGCGAGCCCGGCTCCGTCTGCGCCCGGTCGCGATCAGCACTTCTTACCAGGACAGCTCTCTGGTCCGCCACTGTCCTAGTGCTCGTCGCGATCACGATCGACTGGTGGGCGCCGCTTCTTTACTGAGCAAGGAGGCTTTTCATGAAATCCTATTTCGCTTCCACCGCCGCAGCCGCAGCCGTCCTATTGGGGGCGCCGGCGATCCTGGCGATTCAGAGTTTGCCAGCCGCCGGTCAGACGGCATCCGCGCAAGCCGAACTCAAGACCGTGGTGTTCGACGTGGAGAACATGACCTGCGCGACCTGTCCGATAACTGTCCGTCTGGCCATGGAGGCCGTCGAGGGCGTGCGCTCCGTCAAGATCGATTTCGAGGCGAAAACCGCCACCGTCGTCTTCGACCCCGCGATTTCCAATACCGCGGGGATCCGCGCCGCCTCGACGAACGCCGGGTATCCGGCAGCGGCGCAAAGCTGACGTGCGATGAAGGATCGCACCATCACCAGGTCCGGCATCGTTGGCGCCGTGGTCGCCGCGATCTGCTGCTTCACCCCAATCCTCGTCATTGGCGTTGGCGCAGTCGGCCTGTCGGCCTGTCGGCCTGGCTCGGTTGGCTCGACTATGTGCTCTTGCCGGTGCTTTTCGTCGCGCTGGGGCTGATCGCCTACGGTCTTTGGCTTCAGCGCCGGGCGGCAGATTGCTGCACGCCCCCACTCGATCGAATACCGAAGGACGATGACATGGATGCATGCTGCTCAATGCCCCGCCAGGGCAGCTACGATCTCGCGGTGGTCGGCGCGGGTTCGGCCGGATTTTCCGCCGCCATCACCGCCGCGGACCTCGGCGCGCGGGTTGCCCTCATCGGCCACGGAACGATCGGCGGCACCTGCGTGAATGTCGGCTGCGTGCCGTCCAAGACAATGATCCGAGCGGCGGAAGCGCTGCACGGCGCCAGTGCTGCTGAACGGTTCCTGGGGCTCACGTGCGGAGTTCGGGTAACCGACTGGCCGTCGCTCATCGCAGCGAAGGACGATCTCGTTGCAAGCTTGCGGCAGAAGAAGTACGCGGACCTGCTGCCGGACTACGAAGCCGTGGACTACATCGAAGGCCAGGTGCGCTTCGAGGGCGACGCCCTCCTGGTCGATGGTGCGCCGCTCAGTGCGGGAAAAGTCATCATCGCAACCGGGGCATCGCCGGTGATCCCGGACATCGCCGGCATCAGGGACGTGCCGGTCCTGACCAGCACAACGGCGCTGGAACTGACCGAGCAGCCTGCCTCGCTCCTCGTCATCGGCGGCGGTTACATAGGCTGCGAACTCGCGCAGATGTTCGCGCGTCTGGGAACTGCGGTGACGCTCGTGACGCGGTCCCGTCTCCTGCCCGAAGCCGAGCCCGAGGTTTCGGAGGCGCTGACGGCCTATCTTAGGGACGAGGGCGTAACGGTCCGGACCGGAGTCTTCTACCGTCGCATCGCGCGTCACGACGAAGGGGCCGTGCTCACCGTGCTCTCCGAAGGCAGGGAAGTGACACTGAGCGCCGCCCGCGTTCTGGCGACCACAGGCCGGCGTCCCAACGTGGAAATCCTGAACCTTACGGATGCCGGCGTCGAGCTCGACTGGCGCGGCGCGGTCGTCGTCGACAACCGCATGCGGACCACCCGGCCCGGCGTCTATGCCGCGGGCGACGTCACCGGGCGCGACCAGTTCGTCTACATGGCGGCCTACGGCGCGAAACTTGCGGCGAAGAATGCGCTGAACGGCGACAGCCTGGTCTACGACAATGGAGCCATGCCTTGGGTCGTGTTCACGGATCCTCAGGTGGCGGGCGTAGGGCTGACCGAGGCCGGTGCACGCGCCGCGGGATGTGACCCAAAGACCTCGGTCGTCCCGCTTGATCAGGTGCCGCGGGCACTGGTCGCCAGAGATACGCGCGGGCTGATCAAGCTCGTGGCCGACGCCAGGACCGACCGGCTGCTCGGTGGCCAGATCCTCGCGCCCGAGGGCGCCGACAGCATCCAGACACTTTCGATGGCGTTGCAGGTCGGCATGACGACGCGGGCGCTCGGTGAAACCATCTTCCCATATCTCACCACAGTGGAGGGCCTGAAGCTCGCCGCACAGGGATTCGGCAAGGATGTGGCTAAGCTATCCTGTTGCGCCGGTTGAAACATCGCGCCGCCCAAGACGTTTGCGACGCAGCGAAATGCAATGCCTCATGACCGCCCAGCACGCGCCCTGGGCGGTCTCGCCCGACGATACGGAACAGAGGGAGCAGCGTGTCCGACCGGACCCGCCCTTCCGGGCCGAGATATTCGCCGACTACGCAGGTCTCGATGTCGACGAACCGGAGACGATAGCCGCAGGCATGGCCCTCCACTACACCTCCAGCGTTGGCAGGGGACCGGTCTACTGCGTGATGCGCCGGACGGCCGGGATGGACTCGCTCGGAGCGGTTGCCGCCGGCGGCGTGAGAATGTCCGTCATCCTGCAGGGGTCAATGACCGACGCTCTCGGTCTCAGCCCGCCGGAAAGGGGGCGCGAGCTCCGGGATTGGCGACGGCCTCGCATGGACTTTCGCCGCGGCGGTGGCATCGGCCATTGTCAATTTCCGCTCTGACGAGGAGTCGGCCGAGCAAATCGTTCCCGAGATTCCGGGAGAATGGCGGCTGCGCCGGGCCGGTTCAGACCGACGTCCCGAAGCCGGAGAACTCTGGGACGCTCATCGAGACGGCGATCGGATGACGGATAGTCGCCCAGGAATGCCGCTCCCGACGCTGGGCGGAGCCGACGTCCTCTGCGACATGGGCGCTCCGTTCGGCTGGACAGCCTCGCGGCGGCGCGTCCGCCAACTTCAAGGAAAGGAATGAACCATGGCTATCAGCTACGATCTTCTGATTATCGGCACCGGGACGGCAGCGATGGTTGCCGCGATGCGTGTGCGCGCGGCGGGGTGGAGCGTGGCGGTGGCGGATTTCCGCTCCTTC
This sequence comes from Fulvimarina sp., assembly GCA_002700095.1. Classification (GTDB taxonomy): domain Bacteria; phylum Pseudomonadota; class Alphaproteobacteria; order Rhizobiales; family Rhizobiaceae; genus Jiella. The sequence goes on from PACL01000059.1 coordinate 343,440, forward strand.
GGCGGCACCTGTGCCTTGAGAGGCTGCGACCCCAAGAAGATGATGATCGGCGGCACCGATGCGGCCGACCACGCCTGGCGCATGCAGGGCCATGGCGTGGAAGGAGATACCCATCTCGAGTGGCCAGGTCTCCTCGCCTTCAAGCGCAGCTTCACCGTTCCGATTCCGGACAAGCACGAGCAGCGTTACGAAGAGAAGGGCATCGACACCTTTCACGGACGGGCGCGGTTTACCGGACCGAACACGCTCGACATCGGAGGCACGCCGGTCGAAGCGCGACACGTCCTGATCGCTGCCGGTGCGGAGCCGCTGCGGCTCGGAATCCCGGGCGAGGAGCACCTCATCGACAACGAGGGTTTTCTGGAGCTCGAGAGGCTGCCCAAGCGGATCGTGCTCGTCGGCGGCGGCTACATCGCTGCGGAGTTCTCCCACATCGCCGCCCGCGCCGGCGCCAAGGTGACGATCTTCCAGCATGGCGAGCGCATGCTGAAGCACTTCGATCCGGACCTCGTCGGCTGGCTGATGGACAAGTTTCGCGACCTTGGCATCGACGTTCGGACAGATGCAGAGGTGACCGCGATCGAGAAATCCGGAGAAGGCTATCGAGTTTCGGCGATGGACCTTGACGGCGAACTGACCGTAGAGGCCGATCTCGTCGTGCACGCCGCCGGGCGCAAGCCGGCTCTCACCGACCTCGATCTCGCCGCCGCCGGGATCAAGCACGAGAACGGGCGGCTCGTCCTGAACGCGCACCTTCAAAGCGTATCCAATCCGACGGTCTACGCCGCCGGCGACGCCGCTCAGATGGGACCGCCGCTCACCCCTGTTTCGAGCCATGACGCCAAGGTCGCTGCCGCCAATCTGCTCGAAGGCAACAAGCAGAGGCCAAACTACGACGGCGTGCCGAGCGTCGCCTTCACGATTCCGCCGATCGCCGCTGTGGGGCTCACCGAGGCCGAAGCGCGGGATAAGGGCATGAAGTTCGGGATGAAGAGCGCCCGCGCTGAGGGGTGGTTCACGGCGCGTCAGGCGGCGGAGAAGATCTACGGCTTCAAGGTGCTGGTGGACAAAGAGACCGACCTCGTCCTCGGGGCGCACTTGGTCGGTCCGCATGCCGATGAGGTCATCAATATCTTCGCACTTGCGATCCGCCACGGGATCACGGCCGAGAAGCTCAAGTCGACCATGTTCGCCTATCCCAGCGGGGCGTCCGATATTGGATCCATGCTATAGACGTCGAGGGGGCGGGGCTGTCGCGGCCTATCCGGCGGGAAAGTTCACCCTAAGGTATCAACACTCCCGCTAAGCGTCTCGACGCCGGAATTGGCGTCCTTCAGCGCCGCAATGTAATTACGCGGGAAGAGCAAGTGGTTGACCGTTTCCATGCCCATAAAGTCAGCGATCTTGTTCGTGAAAGTCGAGCAGTTATAGGCGACGGCGTGCCAGAGCGGGCTGTTGCCCTGAAGCTGCCGGATCCGGCCAAGGATACGCTGATACTCTTCCGGTGTGAGTGCAATGGTCATCTCGTTCTGAAGATATCTAATCTCGGTGTCGCCGTCCGAGAAGCCGGTCTCGGATGGGACCGGGGCGATATGGCCCATGGTATAGACAGCGTTGCCGCCTGCGGGGTGAAGACCGGCGATCTCGGTCATGTTCGAGATGAGGACTCCCCCATTGTCGTAGGGGACGTTACCGCGCGAATCGAGTTCGCCGAAGGCGACGAACGAATGGCCGTAGCTTTCAGCATTACGGGCACGGAAAGAGATGAAATAGGGCTTCGCCAACTGGCCAACGGCGCTTTGCCCCGACCAGGGTGTGAACCGAACCTGCTGATCGGTCCCGGCGAAGCTCGTGGCAGGAGCACCGACCGTCATGTTCGAATTCGAAGAAGTTGATGAGCAACCGGCAAAGGCCGCGATCAAGATTGCGATCGCAGTGAATTTCGCAAGAAACTTTGCCATGTCGGTCGATCCCAAACGCGTCGTTGTTCAGCCACTCCGGCCTGAGCATTCACGACTTGCTGTGAAAATATGGGTGAGGAGCAAACCCCTAGTGGCTGACTAAGGCCTAAGTAGGGTGGCGTCTAGGAAGCGGAGCGTGAGATGACGACTTTCTTGAGTTTTCCGGTCCGTATTCTGGGGATGAGATTGAGAAGGCCCGCTTCCTTTGGCATCTCCGCCGCGCGCTCGCGCATCCCGAAGTGTCTTGGCCGGCAGCTCGAGGGTAGCGTGACGAGCGAGAACGCTGATCCGTTTGCATCCAAGAGCAAGGTGACGCCTTTCTTGAGTGGACGGTGCGCCCATCGGAAAAATTTTCCGATTTCATTGCCGCCATGCCTTCCGGGTACGTCGCATCAAACCAGGATACCGGACTCGAGTATGGACGTCTCTCTGAGATCATGATATCGATACCTCAATGACGTTGCACCGATCCCATGCTTGGATGCCAGCTCGGCTGCTGACCGCTTTTGCGGTTGTGCTGAGCATGCTGTTTGCGTCAGTCGGATCGGTTGGGGCGGATATCCCCACAATGTCCACGCAGCCTCCTGCCTTGTCGATGTCCGCTCAATTGGATGTCAGTGGGATGAGGGAGCATGTGCGCGATGGCGACCATGCTCCGTCCAAGGCTCATGACCACAAGGCTGTCGGCGGAAGTGACTGTGCGACGCACTGCGTTACGGCCGTCCCGCAGGCCGTCGGGCCGACCGACGCCGTGCCGGTCAGCCGCAGTCTGTCCTACCCGCTCCTCTCGGCGGATCTGACCGGACAGTCCGGACCCACCACCGAGCGTCCTCCTCGAATCTGATCGTCCAGGGCTTTTCTCAGCCTTATTGCGTCTTCCGGCCATTCCTTGGTCGCAAGAAGCGTGGACGTCAGGAATTCGCCCACGGCGAAGCCTGATCCTCTTCCTCCATGACCGGTTCCGCGAGGCGCATCTCGCGGCGAACGGTATGGCGTTCAGGTTCAACAATGAGATTCTCCATCATTGCCGGCATCCGGCCCGGCCTGCTTCTGGCGGGCTGTGCGGACGCTGCTCGGGGTCTGCCCGAAACAACCGTATTCCCGTCGCCTGAGGACCCGAGCATTCCCGGCGGAACACTTGGCCAAGCTTCCGTCGTCGGTGCCTATACCCATCGCATTGTCCGCGAGCCGGCAGGCTTTCGCGGTACGGGCGTAGATATGGCGCCCGTTGCCGGCCGGGAGCCGGCACTATGAGGCCGCTGTTCAAGGTGAGCAGCGTCCTTCTCCTGCCGCTGATCATGTCCGGCTGCGTCGCGGCTTCGGAGACATTCGAGCCGGATCTCGGCTTCAGTGTCGTGTCGGCAGACGCCGGACGCCGTCTGGGAAAGCAGACGGTCTGGGTCCAGGATCAGGCGCAGGCTGCGGCGGCCAACGAGCGGGTCCGGAACCTGCTCGCGGCAAAATATATCGGCGCCGACGCGGCCGTGCAGGTCGCCCTTCTCAGCAACAAGGCGTTGCAGGCGGACTATGCAGAGGTCGGATTGTCGGTTGCCGAACTCTGGCAGGAAGGGCTCGCCGTCAATCCGAGGCTTTCGCTCTCCTACAGCGGGATTGGCGTCGGACGGACGATCGAGGGGCTGATCGCCGCCAACATCATCCGGATGATGACCCGGGAACGGCGCCTCGACGTCGCCGAGGTCCGGGTCCTCCAAGCGCAATTGCGGGCCGTCGATGCAACGCTGGCGCTTGCGGCCAGAACGCGTGAGGCTTGGATCGAGGCTGTCGCGGCCTGGGAGACGGTCGCCTATCTGAACCGTGCGAAGGTCGCCGCGGACGCTGCCGCGGAACTGGCCAGCGAACTGGGCCGGACCGGAGCGATGCCGAAGGTCGAGCAGGCCCGCGAACAGGCCTTCTATGCCGAGCTGACCGGGCGGACAGCCGAAGCGCGATTGGCCGCGCAACTGGCGAAGGAAAAGCTCTTCCGGGTGATGGGCGTATGGGGGAAGAATCTCGATTTCGAGGTTCCGAACGCATTGCCCGCACTGCCCGGCAAGCTGAAGGCCTTCAAGGCGATCGAGGCGGAGGCTCTTCGCAACCGGGTCGACCTTCAGGTCGCGCGTCTCGAACTCGAGGCGCTGGCGCGGTCCTACGGCCTGACCGAGGCCACGCGATACGTGTCGGACCTGGAACTGGCTGCCGGCCTGGAAGTGGAGAAGGAAGTCGAAGAGCAGGAGGACGGAACTGAAGAAACGAATAACGTTGTTTCGGGTGTCATCGAAGTTGGGCTCGAAATCCCGATCTTCGACAGCGGGCAGGCCCGGCTTCGAAAGGCGGAATTCCAGTACCTGAAGGCCGCCAACCAGTTGGCAGCCAAAGCCGTCGATATCCGGTCGCAGGCACGCGCTGCCTACAAGGCCTATCGCGGCCGCAGCGAGATCGCCCGACACTACCGTTCTCGCGTCGTGCCATTGCGGACGACGGTCGAGAAGGAAGCTCTTCTCACCTACAACGGGATGATCACGAGCACCTTCGATCTCCTCGCCGATACGCGGGCGAAGCTCGACGCGATCCTGCTCTCCCTCAACGCAAAGCGCGAATTCCACCTCGCCGACGCCGCTCTCACCGCGGCCGTCTACGGCGGTGGCGAAGATGCGCCCGAAGCCGCTGGTGACGCCGAGATGGCGTCCGCCTCCGGCGACGATTGATCGAAAGGATCCGAACGATGGTTTCGAGACGACAATTCATCGGGGCCGGAGCGGCTCTTGCAGGTGTCGCTGCCTGGTCGAAGACGTCGGCCATGGGGCTTCCGGAAGCGCCGATCATGGAAACCGCGGCCACCCAGCCGCCGGTGATGCCGACGGCCGGGCCGGACTACAATCCCGTGGTCACGCTGAACGGCTGGTCGCTGCCCTTTCGCATGAACAACGGCGTCAAGGAGTTCCACCTCGTTGCCGAACCGGTGGAGCGGGAGATGGGCGAGGGCATGACCGCCTATCTGTGGGGCTACAACGGCCAGGCGCCGGGACCGACCATCGAATGCGTCGAAGGCGACCGGGTGCGGATCTTCGTATCGAACAGATTGAGGGAGCACACGACCGTTCACTGGCACGGCGTGATCCTGCCCTGCGGCATGGACGGCGTGACCGGACTGACCCAGCCGGGAATCCCGCCGGGCAAGACGTTCGTCTACGAGTTCGACGCCGTGAAGAGCGGGACCTTCATGTACCATCCGCATGGCGACGAGATGGTCCAGATGGCCATGGGGATGATGGGCATGTTCATCATCCATCCGAAGGATCCAACCTTCATGCCGGTCGATCGCGACTTCGTTTTCATGCTGTCGGCCTACGACATCGATCCCGGTGCGTATTTGCCGAAGGTCATGGAGATGACCGATTTCAATCTGTGGGCGATCAATGCCCGGGTTTTCCCGGATGTCGCACCTCTCGTCGCGGCCACCGGCGACCGGGTGCGGGTGCGGGTCGGAAACCTAACGATGACCAATCATCCGATCCACATGCACGGTTACGACTTCGAGGTGACCTGCACGGACGGAGGATGGGTGAGGCCCGAGGCACGCTGGCCGGAGGTCTCGATCGACATTCCCGTGGGGGCAATGCGGGCCTACGAGTTCGACGCGGTCTATCCGGGCGACTGGGCCCTGCACTGCCACAAGTCGCACCACACGATGAACGCGATGGGACACGATATCCCGACGCCGATGAATGCCGACAAGGCCAGGATTGCGGCGAAGATACGCCAGATCCAACCGGACTACATGCCGATGGGCGAAACCGGGATGGCCGAAATGGCCGAGATGGCGATGCCGTTGCCAGACAACACGATCCCGATGATGGCCGGCTGGGGGCAGTTCGGCGCCCTCGAGATGGGCGGCATGTTCACCGTGATGAAGGTTCGGGACGGGCTTGCGGCCGACGATTACGCCGATCCGGGCGATTACGAATTTCCCGCCGGAACGGTGGCCTACGAATGGACCGGATCGCTCCCTGAAGCGCCTGTCGCGCCGGCAGGCAGCGCCGACGGTGCCGCACTACCCCACACGCCATCCGCCAGACGCGTCATGCCGGCCGGCGGCGATCATTCCGGCCATTGAGGCCGGGACGCAAGGGACATCAACCACAACCAAAGAGGACCATTCATGCGCAAACTTACGACGCTGCTGCTCGCCGCCATGTTGCCACTGGCTCCTGCCGCCGCCTTGGCGGCCGGGAGCCATTCGGGCGGGCACCACGACGAGATGATGCTCGGCAAGCCGGCGGAGCCCGCGCAANCGGAGCGGACCATCGCCGTGCGGATGCTGGAGACCGACGACGGCGAGATGCTGTTCGAGCCATCATCGATCGCGGTCAAGCGGGGCGAGACCGTGCTTCTCGACATCCGCAACGATGGCGAGCTTGAGCACGAGTTCGTCATGGACGGGCAGGAGGCGATCCAGGAGCACAAGGCGCTCATGGAGAAGTTCCCGGAGATGGAGCACGCCGATCCGAACTCCGTGCGTCTGGAGCCCGGCGAGAGTGGCCAGATCGCCTGGACCTTCACGAATGACGGCAGCTTCGAGTTCGCCTGTCTGATCCCCGGCCACTACGAATCCGGCATGCACGGTCCGCTAGACGTGGCCGCCAAGTAATCTCAAACACTGAATACGAGGAATGTAACAAATGAAAAAGATTATCATCGCGGCTATTGCGAGCACGCTGATCACCTCATCTGCCTTCGCCGGCGGGCTAGTGCCCGGATCGGAAGCTGGAATCGAAAGTCATGAGACTGCCGAACGCCTTGCGATAGCGAAAGGAGGAGGGCATATCCCGGCAAATTCGGTGGATCATACCATATTTAGTCATCCGCCTCAGACGTTCGGCTACAGCGTTCCAGATGCAGGCGTAAGCAACCACAACATCATTCCCGGCTCTGAATATGGGATTGAGAAGCTGGAGGAGACCAGAAGAGATCAGGTGCAGTCTGGGAGTTTCGCGACCGGGAAGGCAACTGCCCCGACCCCTCTCGGCTGGAACTTCCTCGTTCCCGGATCCGAGTATGGCCTGCTGTAATGCTGGTTATCGTTGGCCAGATGGAAGAGCGTCTGGCTAGCGACACTCGCGACCAAACAAATCAAATCTTATGAAGGAAAAATACGATGAAATTGACCAAAATCGCGACATTCGCGTTCCTTTCGTTCTCTGTGGCGAGTCCTTCGATAGCCGCTGAATTCACCAAAGGAACCGTGCAGAAGGTCGACGCCAAGGCCAAGAAGCTGACGATCAGGCATGAGGAACTGGTCAATCTCGACATGCCGGCAATGACGATGGTGTTCGTCGTCGCCGATCCCGCGATGCTGGAAACGGCAAAGGAAGGTCAGGCGATCGAGTTCGTTGCGGAACGAGTTCGCGGCAAGTTGACCGTCGTTGAGATGAAATAAGCAACATTCCCGCCGGGCGGCGCCAACCGCCCAGCGGGACCACGTCCCAAGTCCCACCATCCAGAGACCCGCCTCATGAAATACTCGACCTTCGGCGCGATGATCGCGACCTCCACCATCGTGATGTTCGGACTGATGTATCTGAACACCTACAGCCTCGATCACATCCTCTTCAGCGAAACCCGGGCATGGATGGCGATCGTCATGGGGGCGACAATGGCCGTCATCATGCTTGCCTTCATGCTCGGCATGTACCGAAACCGAACGGCCAATGTCGCGATCTTCGCCGCTGCAATCATCGCCTTCGCCGGCTCGCTCTATCTCGTGCGCAGCCAGGACACGATCGCGGACGTCGCCTGGATGAAGGCGATGATCCCGCATCATTCGATCGCCATACTGACCAGCGAGCGTGCCAACATCTCCGATCCGCGCGTCCGCAAGCTCGCCGACGAGATCATCGAGGCGCAGCGCCGGGAGATCGGCGAGATGAAGGCTCTGATTGCCGATCTCGAGGGCCAGGACTGATTCGCTGAGTGACCTTCAAGATCGAAAACGGGAATCGTTTGCGGCGGAGCGCAATTCACACCGATGGCAGTAGTTGACTTTGCAGGGGAGGAACTTGATCGGACGATCATCCGGGTGGAATCCCGCAATGAGATGCGGACCGTCATCTGGCGGTTCTTCGCATTGGCGGTCTTTGCGATTTCGGTGGCTTTGGAACCGGACATCGAAAGCCATGGGATCCATCTGATACTGCTCGCCGCTTACACCGGCACGTCCTTCACCGCAGTGCTTCTCGTCGCGACAGGCGCGTTCCGAGCGAGTTTCAACTGGGTTTACGTGTTCATCGACGCGGTGCTTGTCGTCTACCTCGCGGCAGAGCACATGTTCATCCCGGGAATCTCGGTCTCCGATGCGCTGGCCACGCCAAGTCTCGCCATCGCGTTCGTCCTCCTGGCGCATGCCAGCATGCGAATGCGTGTCGGACCCGTCCTCTTCTTCGCAGCGATCGTGTCGCTCGGGTCCATCGTAACTGGGGCGATGTCACTCTTCGCTGACCCCTACCGATTGGGCCTCGCGCAGGAAGATCTTCAGGCGGCGAGTGTTCGGCTTCTGGCATTCGCCGCTGTTGCGGCCATCCAGATCATGCTGGTCGTGGACATCAAACGCTTGGTGAGATCAACTCTGTCGAAGTCGAGTGAACGTGCCAACCTCGCTCGCTTCTTTTCTCCAGGGACAGCCGAACTCCTCGCTTCGAAAGGGTTGGGCGTTGGCCTGGGACGCCACGAGGCGGCCGTCATGTTCCTGGATATCCGCGGGTTCACCAGCCTCGCAGAGAAGATGCCCCTTGAGGAGGTCGCATCACTGCTATCGGACTTCAGGTACCGCGTCGTCGCGATGGTCTCTGAATACGGTGGCACCATCGACAAGTTCATCGGCGATGGGGTCATGGTCGTATTTGGCTTTCCCGCATCCAGCCAGCAGGACACCGCGAATGCATTCGACTGTTCCCAGCAGTTGATTCAGCAGCTTGACGCGTGGAGTGACCGACGTGTCGGCTCCGGTGAAGCTGCGCTGTCTTTTGGTATAGGTCTGCATCACGGGAGCGTCATCGGAGGCGTGATCGCCGCCGGGGCTCATAACGAATGCACTGTACTCGGCGACGCCGTAAACCTTGCGAGCCGGCTTCAGGCGATGTGTCGAAGCCTCGACGCGGATATCGTGATGTCGCGAGCCATGGCCGAGCGGTTGCATGAGCACCGGTTGGACGAACGCTGGACCGTGAAGTCCCGTGCAAGGATCCCTGGTCGGACTGGAATGTCGGATGTCGTCTACCTTCCATCTAGTCGAGCACGTCCCGCAGTGCCTGAAATGGCGGGCAGGGGAAAGGTTTCATGACATCTGCCGCCGCTGCGGCAATCAATCCGAGCCAGACGGTCGCACCGGCGCGCGATGAAGGCTTCTGCGGCTGGGGAGGGCCAGCACGATGACATGTTCGATCAGTCGCCGGAGCTTCCTGCTCGGATCGAGCGCGATGCTTGCAACGACTGGAATATCGAGGGCATCCGCCGCCACACAGCACCTTCTCGTCGCTGCCGTAGGCCAGGCGCAGATCGTGCCCGAGACATTCGCAGGCCCCACGCCTGTCTGGGCATTCAACGGTACCGCGCCAGGGCCGGTGGTGCGGGTGCGTGCAGGCGAACGTCTGGCCGTCGATGTCGAGAACGGCCTCGATCAGCCGACCAGCGTGCACTGGCACGGCATCCGGATCGACAACGCGATGGATGGCGTGCCTGGCCTCACGCAGGCGGCGATCGCGCCCGGTGAGCAATTCTCCTACGATTTCGTCGCGCCGGATCCGGGGACCTACTGGTACCACTCCCACAATCGATCCTGGGAGCAGAATGCCCGCGGGCTTCACGGGGCGCTGATCGTCGACGAGCCTGAGCCGTGGCGGGGTGCCGACCGCGACCTCGTTCTGGTCCTCGACGACTGGCGTCTCGTCCAGGACGGCTCCATCGCAGACGGCTTCGGCCAGATGATGGAGTGGGCACATGGCGGCCGCATCGGCAACACGCCGACGGTTAATGGACGCCTGGGCTCAAAGATCGCGGTCCGGCCGAACGAGTGGGTCCGGGTGCGCCATTGCCACATGCTGGAGCATGCCGCCGGCGGAATGATGACCTGGTTCGAAGTGACATGAGGAGACGCCGATGACGGCATCGAAAGCGACCATCTCAGCCATCGCCGGCGCGCTCGCAATCGGCGCGTTCCTTCTCTGGTGGACCCCGTCCGGAGGACCGGCATCCGACGAGCATATCGTGGCCGTGACAGTCCCACAGCTCTCCGTCCGGGCGGAGCGTGGACAGGAACTCTTCGCCGCGAACTGTGCTGCCTGCCACGGGGATAACGCCGGCGGCACCGAACAGGGGCCGCCGCTGATCCATCGGATCTACGAGCCGAGCCACCATGGCGATCAGGCATTCCTGATCGCGGCGACGCAAGGCGCCCGTGCCCACCACTGGGGCTTCGGAAACATGCCGCCGGTTGAGGGCGTGAGTGAGCGCCAAGTCGTCGACATCGTCGCCTATATTCGCGAGGTCCAGAAGGCCAACGGCATCTTCTGAACCCGCCACGATCACCGTCGCAGGTATTTCACCAGCGCCGCGATCACCAGCACGAAGACTACAAGGACGAAAATGCCCCAGAGTCCCATGCCAAAAGGCATCCATCCCATATCGCCAGAGTGTTCGCCCATCATCGTTGTTCTCCCTGCTGAAGGTGGCTTTTCCGTCGGGTAGTCTTGAAAGCCAACGGCGGAGTTCTTGTCGAAGACGAGGAGCGTCCCCGATCCCGGTCCGCAGTGTTGGCACATGGTTGGAACGAGGAGGCTTCAGCCTCCCCCGATCATGCGAAGGGGCATCCACAGACCCATGCCGATCATGACAAGGTTCTCGGTCAGCGACACGAAGCCCAGCGGCACGTTCGAGCCGCCGCCGACGCAGGCGCATTTGAGTTCGCGCTTCTGCACATAGACCGCATAGAAGACCGACACGGCGCCGATCGTCCCGATGACCAGCGCGATCGGCGCCGACAGCCAGGTGAGGGTGCCGGCAATCATCAGCACGCCGGCCAGCGTCTCGCCGAACGGGTAGATCTTGCCGTAGCGCACCCATCGCTTCGCCAGAAGGTCGTAGTTCAGGAACATGGTCGAGAAGCTCTCGACGTCCTGCAGCTTCTGAATGCCGAGCAGGCACATGGAGATGGCGAAGAACCACTCGATCGCCCGCACGGTGAAGATCGTCTCATAGGCGGCAAAGGAGACCGCCAGCGCCATCAGGAAGGCAACCGAGAAGATGGCGATCACCGGCTGGTAGGTGGTCTCGTCCTTAGACTGGACCGACTTGCCGAAATGTTCGCGCAGATCGGTGTAGCCGCCGACGCGATCGCCGCCGATGAAGGTCTGCGGCGTCGTCTCGACGCCATGCTTTGCCTTGAAGGCGTCGGTCTCGTCGCGGGTCGTCAGCCAGTTGTCGTCGACCGCGAACCCTTCGCGCTCGAGAAGGTCCTTCGACTTCAGCCCGTAGGGACAGACATGCTCCTCCATGACCATCCGGTAGAGGACGGCCTTCTTTTCTGGGGATGATGGCAGTACCGCACTCATGAGAACCTCCTGTCTATGGGGAGCGCAACGACAATCACGCTCGTCGCAAACCGTTGCTCTCTGGATCGAATGAGGGGTCCTGTAGCTGGGACGGTCAACCCAGAACTGATATGAGTATCGGTCTCCAACAACTGTCCGATGAGTATAGAATGGTCGGGTTGAGAAAAGACAGCAGAAGGAGTTAATGGCTGAGCCGTTTTCAACTATGCTCGTGGCCGCCTCTGCTAACTTGGCCTCGTGCCAAGAAAATTCCCACAAATAGGAACACCAATGCCATGCCGACAATGCCGATCACGACGATCATCGGATCTGACTGCCACTTCATCCCGGTGAATGCAGCCAGTACCCCGGCATCGAGCGCGATGGCCGTCAGCAGCATCCAGCCATGCGCGCCGATCTCTTGGCGTAAGTGCCGGAACACGCCCCAGTGAATGATGATGTCCATCACCAGGTAAAAGAAGGCGCCAAGCGAGGCGATCCGGCTGAGGTCGAAGAATACTGTGAGAAAGCCAGCGATCACGACTGTGTAGATGAGCGTGTGGTCCTTGATTGTGCCCGACATTCCGAAATGACTGTGCGGGATCATTTTCATGTTGGTCAGCATCGCCAGCATCCGCGAGACCGCGAAAACGCTCGCGATCAGACCCGATGCTGTCGCGATCAACGCGAGTGCCGCGGTCAGGTAGAAGCCGGTCTGACCAAGGGCGGGCTGGGCAGCTTCGGCCAGCGCGTAGTCCTTTGCTGCCACGATGCGGTCGAGCGAAAGGCTGGAGCTGACCGCAAAGGCGACCAGGAGATAGACGACGATGCAGATCGCGATCGACCAGACGATGGCCCGGCCAACATTGCGATGCGGGTCGGTGATCTCGGCGCCGCTGTTCGTGATGGTAGTGAAGCCCTTAAAGGCGAGTATCGACAGCGCGACCGAGGCGATGAAACCGCCCGCGCCCATCTCGCCGCCGGTGGCCTCGAAGGTGATGCCGCTCGCCCAGAGTCCCGCAACTCCGAACAGCGCGATCCCGCCCACCTTGAGCACCGCCATGACGATGGAGAACATCCCAACCGACCGCGTGCCCGAGGCATTCAGAAGAAAGGCGAATACAATCAGCCCTACGCCGAGGATCGGCACGAGAACACTATCCGGATCGCCTCCGAAGGCCTGAAGGGAATATGTGCCGAAGGTGCGCGCGACAAGACTTTCGCTGATAACCATTGACAGCGCCATCAGCAGAGAGGCGCCTGCCGCGACCGTCGTCGGCCCGTAAGCTTTCTTCAGGATCATGGCGACGCCGCCCGCAGACGGAAACGCATTCGACATCTTGATGTAAGTGTAGGCGCTGAACGCGGTCACGATCGCACCGACAACGAACGAGAGCGGGAAGAGCGGACCGGCGAGTTCGGCAATCTGGCCCGTCAGCGCAAAGATACCGGCCCCAATCATCACACCGGTGCCCATGGCCACAGCCCCCGACAGGGTGATGCTGTTCTTCTGGTA